>JAVHYA010000094.1 GCA_031119395.1 Pseudomonadota bacterium | reverse complement strand
ATCCCGGCCCCCGCCTGCGAAAAGCAACAACCCTTCATGAGGGCAACAACGCCTCCAACGTCGCCAACGTATCCGCCTCCTCCACCTCCTTGTCCTCCCGCCACCTGAGCATCCGCGGAAACCTCACCGCGATCCCGCTCTTGTGCCGCGGACTGCGCGCGATCCCCTCGAAGCCCAGCTCGAACACCAGCGTGGGCTTGACCGAACGCACCGGCCCGAAGCTCTCGATGGTGGTCTTGCGGATCACCGCATCCACGCGCGCCATCTCCGCATCGGTCAGCCCCGAATAGGCCTTCGCGAAGGGCACCAGCCTGCGCTCGGGCTGCCCGGGCGGGCCGTCCCACACCGCGAAGGTGTAGTCGCTGTACAGGCTCGCGCGCCGGCCGTGCCCGCGCTGTGCATAGATGAGCACCGCATCGACCGACAGCGGATCGATCTTCCACTTCCACCACACCCCCACGTCCTTGGTGCGGCCCACGCCGTACTGCGCGTCGCGCCGCTTGAGCATCATGCCCTCGACGCCCAGGCTGCGCGCGGCCTCGCGCTGCCGTGCCAGGTCCGTCCAGTCGGCGCCGGTGAGCATGGGGCTCGCGATGAGCTGCGGGTGCTGCACCTGCGCGACGAGGTCGTCGAGCAGCACGCGGCGATCGGCCTGCGGCAGCACGCGCAGGTCGCGGCCCTGCGACTCGACGATGTCGTACACCAGCAGCACCACCGGCAGCTCGCGCAAGAGCTTCGGGCCCAGGGTCTTGCGGCCGAGGCGCCTTTGCAGCTCGGCGAAGGGCTGGACGCGGCCTTCACCTCCCGGTGAAGTCTCGTCCCTGCGCCAGACGACGATCTCGCCGTCGAGCACGGTGCCGTCGGGCAGGGCCTCGCCCATCGTGGCGAGCTCCGGAAAGCGCTCGGTCACGAGTTCCTCGCCGCGCGACCACAGCCACACCTGGCCGGCCCGCTTGACCAGCTGGGCACGGATGCCGTCCCACTTCCATTCCACGAGCCAGTCGCCAGGCGGGCCGAGCAGCGCGTCGAACTGCTCGACGCCGACGTTGAACGGGTGGGCGAGGAAGAAGGGGTACGGCTGGCCGCTGGTGACGGTGTTCTGCTCGCCCTCGGTCTCGGGGGCGATGAGCGCGCCGTAGGCGGCCGCATCGGGCCGCGCACCGATGTGCGTGTAGCCCATGAGCCGCTGCGCGACGCGCTTGGCGTCCACGGCGCCCACGGCCGCCAGCGCCTGCGTGACCTGCAGCTTCGACACCCCGACGCGGAACGCGCCAGTGATGAGCTTGAAATACACCAGCCGCTCGTCGGGTGCGAGCTGTCGCCACTGCGCCCGCAGGCGGTCGGGCAGCTCGTCGGCCGGCGCGCCGCGCAGGGGCAGCAGGTGCTGCTCGACCCACTGCGCCAGGCCGAGGTCGTGCGCATCGGTCGGTGGGGGCAGCAGCAGCGCGATGGTCTCGGCCAGGTCGCCCACCGCTTCGTAGCTTTCGTCGAACAGCCACTCCGGCAGGCCCGCCGCTTCCTGCGCCAGCAGGCGCAGCAGCTTCACCGGCACCAGCTGGCGCGGCTTGCCGCCTGCGAGGAAGTACACCGCCCAGGCCGCATCCTGTGAGGGCGCCTCGCGCAGGTACCGCTGCAGCGCGGCCTGCTTGGCCAGGTTGGAGGTGCTCGCGTCCAGCTCGCGGTAGAGGGCGGCGAAGGCTTTCATTCGGATGCGGAAGCGGACAGCCGGACGCGAAAGGCGCGAAGGTTTCGCGAAGAACGCGAAAGGGAGCTGGGCATGAAAGGACATCTCATGGCTGTTCTTTTTGCGTGTTTCGCGTGTCCTTCGCGTCCTTCGCGTCCGGCTGTCCGCCCTCCGGAGGCGCCGCATCGTCCTCGTCCCCGTACTCGGTCTTGAAGCCCTGCGCATCCAGCCCGTTCTCGTTGAGCCAGCGCACCAGCACCGCCACGCTGCCATGCGTGACGAACACGCGCTCGGCGCCGGTGCCCGCAATGGCCTGCTGCAGGCCGGGCCAGTCGGCGTGGTCGCTCATGACGAAGCCGCGGTCCACACCGCGCCGGCGGCGCGTGCCGCGCAGTTGCATCCAGCCCGAGGCGAAGGCGTCGGCGTAATTGCCGAATCGCTTCATCCACGGTGTGCCCTGGGCCGAGGGCGGCGCGAGCACCAGCGCGCGCCTGAGCATCGCCGCGTCGACGCCCGGGTCGGTCACGCGCAGGGTCGGCGGCAGGGCCACCCCGGCCGCGCGGTAGACGGCATTGAGCGGCTCCACGGCGCCGTGCACGACGATCGGCCCGATGCTGGCGTCGACGCCGTGCAGGATGCGCTGCGCCTTGCCGAAGGCGTAGCAGAAGAGCACCGACGCGCGGCCCTCCTGGGCATTGCGGCGCCACCAGGCATCGATCTCGGCGAAGAGGACCGGCTGCGTGGGCCAGCGGTAGATGGGCAGGCCGAAGGTGGATTCGGTGATGAAGGTGTCGCAGGGCACCGGCTCGAAGGGCGTGCAGGTGCCGTCGGGCTCGGTCTTGTAGTCGCCCGAGGCGACCCACACGCGTCCGCCGTGTTCGAGGCGCACCTGCGCCGAACCGAGCACGTGGCCGGCCGGGTGGAGCGAGATGCGCACGCCGTGGTGCTCGATCGCTTCGCCGTAGGGCAAGGTCTGCAGCGCGATGTCCGCGCCCAACCGCTGGCGCAGCGTGCCTTCGCTGTCGGTGTGGGCCAGGTAGTGGCCGTGGCCCCAGCGCGCATGGTCGGAATGGCCGTGCGTGATGACGGCGCGCTCGACCGGCTTCCAGGGGTCGATGTAGAAGTCGCCGGGCGGGCAGTACAGGCCCTCGGGGCGGGCGATGACGAGGTCCATGGGAGCGCAGCGCGTTCGGGCGTTGCGCCGATCATCCGACAGGCCGACAGGCCTGTGGTGTCGGAAGACAAGCCGTGCGCAGCGCCGCGGCCGCCGGCGCGGCCGCGCTACTTGCCTGCGGCGCGCGGCTGCTGCGCCATCTGCCTGTTCATCTGCTCGGCCATGCGCTTCATGGCCTCCATGTCGACCTTGGTGCCGTCGGGCAGGGTCATCTCGCCGGGTCGGGCGTCGGGGCCGGTGCGCATGATCTTGCCGGCCATGGCGCCCATGGCCGTCAGGTCGGCGATGTTGGTCTTCATGCCGCCGGGCAGCATCATGTCGCCGGCCTTCATGCCGGCCGGGCAGGCGCCCAGCCAGCGCATCTCGGCCACCATGTCGTCGTCGCGCGGCGCCACCTTGGGGGCCGGGTCGTAGACGGTGTGCGACTCGACGCGGTACGCCGCATTGAAGTCGCCCGACATGACGATGCGCCGCGTCATGGTGGTCTCGCTCTGCCTGCACACCTCGGTGTGCACCAGCATCTTGCCGGCCTCGTTGCGCATCTCTTCCTTGCAGAACTTGCGGTTCATCTTCGGCTGCGACAGGCCGTATTCCTGCAGCGCCTTGTCGGTGGCGGGATCGGCGCACTGCTGCACGACGATGCTGTCCCTGGCGCCCGTCTTGGGCGTCGAGCGCATCTCCCACCACCCGGCCTTGCGCTCGGGGAAGGTGGGGCCGGCGAGCGCATGGGTGGCGAGCGCCGCCAGCGGCAGCAGGAGCATCGGCAGTCGGCGGCAGGAGGTCGGCAGCGGCATGGCGGGGCGGGCGGAAAACGACGACCGCCGTTTCTACCGCCGCCGTGGACGGCCGCCCATAGGACGTTCGGGCTAGGCCGCCGCCAGGCTCAGAAGGCCGTCCACTTGCGCTCGCTGGCAGCGCTCTCCAGCGTCTTCTCGATGAAGCGCACGCCGCGCGCGCCGTCGGCCAGCGTGGGGTGGTCCGCATGCAACGGGTCCGGCGCGACGCCCTGCTGCTGCGCACGGATGCGCGCGATGACGCCGAGGTAGACGTTGGCGAAGGCCTCGATGAAGGCCTCGGGATGGCCCGCGGGCAGGCGCGTGGCCAGCCGGGCCGATTCGCCGAGCCAGGGCGATCCGCGCGTGAGCAGGCGGCGCGGGCCGTCGATGGGCGCGTGCACCAGGGTGTCGGGCTGCTCCTGGCGCCAGTCGAGCGTGCCGGTGGTGCCGAAGACGCGCAGGCGCAGGTCGTTCTCGCAGCCCACCGCGATCTGCGTGGCCATGAGCACGCCGCGCGCGCCACCCTGGAAGCGCAGCAGCACGCTGGCGTCGTCGTCCAGCCGGCGGCCGGGCACGAAGGTGCCGAGGTCGGCGCACAGGCTTTCCAGTTCGAGCCCGGTGACGGTGGCGACGAGGTTCTCGGCATGCGAGCCGATGTCGCCCAGCGCACCGGCCGCGCCGCTGCGTGCGGGGTCGGTGCGCCAGCCGGCCTGCTTGTTGTCGCTGCCCTCCAGCCGGGTGGCGAGCCAGCCCTGGTGGTATTCGACCACCACCTTGCGCACCTCGCCGATCGCGCCGGCAGCCACCAGCGCACGGGCCTCGCGCACCATCGGGTAGCCGCTGTAGTTGTAGGTCACGCCGAACACGGTGCCGCTGCGCTCGACCGTGCGCAGCAGGTCCTCGGCCTGCTCGCTGGTGTGGACCAGGGGCTTGTCGCACACGACGTGGATGCCCGCCCCGGCGAAGGCCTTCGCCACGGGATGGTGCAGGTGGTTGGGTGTGACGATGGAGACGAAGTCGATGCGTTCGTCGGCGGCGCGCCGGAGCTCGTCGTCGAGCAGCGACTGCCAGTCGGCGTGGTTGCGGTCGTCGGCCAGGCCCAGTTCGCGCCCCGACGCCCGCGCGCGCTCGGGCGTGGAGGCCAGCGCGCCGGCCACCAGTTCGGCCTGGCCGTCGAGCGCGAGGGCCTTGCGGTGCACGGCGCCGATGAAGGCGCCCTGCCCGCCGCCGACCATGGCATAGCGAAGTCTTCTCGTCATCGCGCAGCCGCCCCGCAGGGAGATGCCGCGCCCCGGCGGATCCTCGGGCGCGGGCTCATGTGCCGGCCATCCCGCCCTGGGCCGCCTTGTCGAAGGCGGCGTCGAAGGCACCGGCCGCGGCCGGGAAGTCCAGCCGGCGGCAGAAGGCGGCGCTCTCGGTGGCGCCGTGCACGCGGTCCATGCGGCTGTCCTCCCATTCGACCGACAGCGGGCCGGCATAGCCGATGTCGTTGAGCGCGACGATGATGGATTCGAAATCCACCATGCCGCGGCCGACGCTGCGGAAGTCCCAGAAACGACGTGCGTCGCCGAAGCTGGTGTGGCCGCCGAACACGCCGACGCTGCCGTCGCCCCTGCCCCACCACACGTCCTTCATGTGGGCGTTGTAGATGCGGTCGGCGAAGCGGCGGATGAAGCGCACGTAGTCCACCCCCTGGTAGGCCAGGTGGCTGGGGTCGTAGTTGAAGCCGAAGCGGCGATGCCCGCCCACGGCCTCGATGGCCCGCTCGGCCGAGGCGATGTCGAAGGCGATCTCCGTCGGGTGCACCTCGAGCGCGAAGTTCACATCGTGCTGCTCGAAGGTGTCGAGGATCGGGCCGAAGCGGCGGCCGAAGTCGGCGAAGCCGGCGTCCCAGTAGGCCTGGGTGGTGGGCGGGAAGGCGTAGGTGGCATGCCAGATCGACGAGCCGGTGAAGCCGGTGACGGTCTTCACGCCGAACTTCGCCGCAGCGCGCGCGGTGTCGGCCAGCTCGCGTGCCGCGCGCTGGCGCACGCCTTCGGGATCGCCGTCGCCCCACACATGGGCCGGCAGGATGGCGCGGTGGCGCTCGTCGATGCGGTCGCACACCGCCTGGCCGACCAGGTGGTTGCCGATGGCCAGGCAGGTGAGGCCGTGCTCGCGCAGCAGCGCCCACTTGTCCTTCGCGTAGGTGTCGGACGAGAGCGCCTGCTGCACGTCGAAGTGGTCGCCCCAGCAGGCGAGTTCCAGGCCGTCGTAGCCCATGCGCCGCGCCAGCGGCGCCAGTTCGGCCAGCGGCAGGTCGGCCCACTGGCCGGTGAAGAGGGTGACGGGGCGTGGCATGGCCAGGGTCCTTTTTCGTCTCGCATGCGCCGTCGCGCTCGCACGGCGGCGCGTGGGTGCCGCAACGGGCCGACAGCGACGATTGCTACAAATTCGATAGCTGCCAGCGCCCGTCCCGCGGGCGCTGGAGGCCGATTTCGCTCAGAACGGCGAGTCGGGGTGGTAGAAGTCCTTGGCGTTGTCCTTGGTGATCAGCACCGACGGGATGATGGTCGTCGCCGGCAGCTTCTCGCCCTTCAGCCGCGCCTCGGCCGTGAGCTTGATCGCGTCGTAGATGAACTTGGGCGAGTAGCTCACGTCGGCCGCGATGCGCGGGTCCTTGCCGTCGAGGATGGTCTTGACCATGCCCTTGGCACCGGCACCGCCGAACACGATCTTGATGTCGTTGCGCTTGGCCTGCTCGATGGCCTTGAGCACGCCCACGGCCATGTCGTCGTCGGCCGCCCAGATGGCGTCGATCTCCTTGAAGCGCGTCAGGTAGTCCTGCGTCACCTTGAAGGCATCGTCGCGGTTCCAGTTGGCGTACTTGGCGTCCAGCAGCTTGATGTCGGGGTAGTTCTTGAGCACGGCGTTGAAGGCGTCCATGCGTTCGTTGTCCAGCGTCGTCGCGATGCCGCGCAACGCCACCACGTTGCCCTTGCCGCCCAGCTTCTTGGCGATGTACTCGGCCGGGATCTTGCCGAAGGCGGTGTTGTCGCCGGCGACGTAGGCGTCCTGCGCGCTGGTGTCGGTCAGGCCGCGGTCGACCACGGTGACGTAGGCGCCCTTGGCCTTCACCTGCGCGACCGGCTTGGTCAGCGCGGCGGATTCGAAGGGGAACACCACCAGCGCGTTGATCTTGGTGACGGTGCTGAAGTCCTGCAGCTGGTTGGCCTGCTCGGGCGCGTTGGCGGCCGTCTTGATGGTGATCTTCAGGTCCTTGTGCTGCTTCTCCAGGTCCTTCTTCGCCTGGTTGGCCCAGTAGTTGATGCCGCCCATGAAGCTGTGCGTGGCGGCCGGGATGGACACGCCGAGGTTCACTTTCTCGGCGGCCAGCGCCGGCACGCCGGCGAAGGCGGCTGCGGCGGCCACGGCGGTGAGCGCGAGGCGGCGGGTGATGAAGGTCATGCTGGGAGTCTCCTTGGTTGGATGGAAGTCACTGGCACAGAACACCCGTTCGCGCCGAGCCTGTCGAAGCGCCGGCGCAGGGCTTCGACAGGCTCGGCCCGAACGGTTGGGAAGGAATCGAATGCATGGTGCTCAACGGCGGCCTCGCTGCAGAAACGCCACCACGATGATCACGAAGCCCTGCACCGCCGCGTTGAGGTACACGCTGATGATGCTGGTGAGGTTGAGGATGTTGCTGATGACCGAGAGCAGGATCGCGCCCACCACCGTGCCGGTGATGCTGCCGGCGCCGCCCTTGAGCGCCGTGCCGCCGACGATCACGGCGGCGATCGCCTCCAGCTCCCACAGCAGGCCCGTGGTGGGCGAGGCCGAGCCCAGCCGCGGCACGTAGAGCAAGGTGGCGATGCCCACGCACACGCCCAGCAGCACGTAGGTGAGGATCTTCACGCGGTCCACGTCCACGGCCGCGTAGCGTGCCACCTGCTCGTTCGAGCCGATGGCCTGCACGTAGCGGCCGTAGGCGGTGCGGTTGAGGATCACGCCGCCGACGATGGCCACCAGCAGGAAGATCCACACCGGCACGGGGATGCCCGCCAGGCTGGCGTAGTACACGGGCGCGTAGAGGTCCGACAGCTCGTTGTCGAGCGTGAGCGCGCCGCCGTCGGCGAAGTAGGTGAGGTAGGCGCGGAAGATGCCCAGCGTGCCGAGCGTGACGATGAAGGGCTCGATGCGCCCCTTGGTGATGAGCAGCCCGTGCGCCAGCCCGAACATCGCCCCCAGCACCACCGCGAGCCCCGCGCCGAGCACCACCGCCAGCAGCGGCGAGCCCGTCGCCGGACCGGCCCAGTTGATGAACATGATCACGCTGCCGGCGATGAGCGCCGCCATCGAGCCCACCGACAGGTCGATGCCGCCCGAGATGATGACGAAGCACATGCCCACCGCGATGATGCCGATGAAGGCCGTGCGCGTGAGCACGTTCATCGCGTTGTCGAGGGTGGCGAAGTCGCTGTTGAGCAGCGCGCCGGCGATGCACAGCAGCACCAGGCCGATGACGGGCCCGAAGCCGTGCAGGCGCTCGGCCCAGCGCGGCGTGCTTTCTGCGCGGTGCTGCGCGCCTTCGGCGGCGGCGCTGGTGGAGGTCTCAGGCGTCGGCATGTGCGGTCCCCGTGGCGTGGGCGATGAGTTGTTCTTCGGTGAGGCCGTCGGCCGGCAGCGTGGCAACGATGCGGCCCGCGCGCATGACGGCCACGCGGTGCGCCAGGCCGATGAGCTCCATCAGTTCCGACGAGATGACGATCACCGCCAGGCCTTCGCGCGCGAGGCGCTGGACGAGGAAGTAGATGTCGCGCTTGGCACCGACGTCGACGCCGCGCGTGGGCTCGTCGAGCACCACCACCTTGGGGCGCGGCTGCAGCACCTTGGCCAGCGCGAGCTTCTGCTGGTTGCCGCCCGAGAGCGACGATGCGCGCACGTCGAGCGAGCCGGTCCGGATGCCGTAGTCCTTGACGGCCGTGTCGAGCGCAGCGCGCTCGGCGTCCGGGCGCAGCCAGGGCCTGGCGTACTGCTCGAGCGCCATCAGCGTGAGGTTCTCGCGCAGGCCGAAGGCCACGTGCAGGCCCTTGCCCTTGCGGTCTTCGCTGAGGTAGGTGAGGCCGTGGCGCGCCGCGTCGCGCGGCGAACGCAGGTGCACCGCGCGTCCCGCGAGTTCGACCTGACCGCTGCCCGGGCGCAGGCCCAGCAGGCCTTCGAAGAGTTCGGTGCGGCCCGCGCCCACGAGGCCGGCGAAGCCGAGGATCTCGCCCGGCCGCACCTCGAAGCTCGCCTGCTGCGCCCAGCCGGGCACGCTGAAGTCCTGCACGCGCAGCGCGGGCTCCCCCTCGGTGTTCACGCGGTCGCGCGGCGGGTAGAGGTCGGACAGCTCCCGGCCGACCATGAGGTTGGCCATCTGGTGCCGCGTCACGTCGGCCGTCGCAGTGCGCGTGACGAAGCGGCCGTCACGCATGACGACCACCTCGTCGGTCACGCGTTCCACCTCGTCGAGCTTGTGCGAGATGTAGACGATGGTGACGCCCTCGGCACGCAGCTGCGCGATGAGCTTGAAGAGGCGTTCCGTCTCGCCCGGCGTGAGGGTGGCGGTGGGCTCGTCCATGATGAGCAGCCGCGCCCGGCGGGCCATGGCCTTGGCGATCTCGACCAGTTGCTTCTCGGCCACGATGAGGCGGCGGACCTTGGTGGCGGGATCGACGTGCAGACCGACCTGGGCCAGGGCCGCGGCCGCCTCGGCGTGCATGGCGCGGTCGTCGAGGAAGAGACCCGAGGACCCGCCGGGCCGCCCCGAGCGGCCTCGCTCCCCTTGGGGGGAGGGCGCCGCGGCGCGGCGCCCCAGGGGCCAGAATTTTTTCTCGTGGCCGAGGAAGATGTTGTCGGCCACGCTCAGGTCCTCGGCGAGGTTGAACTCCTGGTGGATCAGCACGATGCCCAGGGCCTCGGCGTCGCGCGAGCTGCGCAACTGCTGCACCTGGCCGTTGATGCGCAGCTCGCCCGCGCTCGGGCTTTCGTAGCCGGCGAGGATCTTCATCAAGGTGGACTTGCCCGCGCCGTTCTCGCCGAGCAGGCCGACCACGCGGCCCGGCGCCAGCGCGAAGCTCACGCCGTGCAGCACCTCGACCGGGCCGAAGGACTTGCGGATGTGGTCGAACTCCACGGCCACGCCGGCCGCCGCCGTGCCCGCGGGCGTCGCGTTCATGGCGCCACCCCGCGCACCTTGAGCGATTCGTGCATCGCCAGCACCCCCGCACCGACCACACCGCCCTGCGCGCCCAGGGGCGCGTACTGGATCTCCAGGTGCCGCGTCGACAGCGCCAGCGAGCGCTGGTAGACGCTCTGGCGCACGGCCGCCAGGAACAGCGGGCCGATGTGCGTGATGCCGCCGCCGATGAACACGTGCGACGGATTGAAGAAATTCACCACCGACGCGAGCATCTGGCCGATCAGGGTGCCGGCGCGCTGGATGATGCCGTTGGCCGCGGCGTCGCCGGCACGGCTGGCCTGACCGACGTCGACCGCCTCGATGCGGCCGTGCAGGCGCAGGTGTTCGGCGAGCATCGGGCTCTCGCCCGCCTCGGCCGCGGCGACGGCCATGCGCACGATCGCCGGGCCGGCGGCCATGGCCTCGACGCAGCCCAGGTTGCCGCAATGGCAGCGCGGGCCGTCCTGGTCGACGCAGATGTGGCCCACGTCGCCCGCCGAGCCGGCCGCGCCGCGGTACACCTCGCCGTGGCACACGATGCCGCAGCCGATGCCCGTGCCGACCTTGATGACGAGGAAGTTGGACAGCTGCCGCTGCAGGCGCCACAGTTCGCCCAGCGCCATGAGATTCACGTCGTTGTCGACGAAGACCGGCGCGGCGTAATCCTCGCGCAGGTAGTCGCGGATCGAGAAGCCGTCCCAGCCCGGCATGAGCGGCGGGTTCACCAGCTGGCCGGACTCGAAGTTCACCGGGCCGGGCACGCCCATGCCGATGCCCAGCACCTCGGAGGCCGCGATGCCCTGGCCCTGCAGCAGCTCGCGCATGATGGCGCGCACGCGGGCCAGCACCACACCGGGGCCCTGCCGCACATCGGCCGCCTCCTGATGGTGGCTGAGCACGGTGAGGTCGGGCTGAAGGACGGCCACGTCCACGCTGGTGGCGCCGACGTCGATGCCCACCAGCACGCCGAGCCCGTCGTGCAGCCGCAGGTGCTCGGCGCGACGCCCGCCGGATGAAGCGCGCGGCCCGGCCTCGGCCAGGAGCCCCTGGTCGAGCAGCCCGGCGATCAGGGCGTTGGCCTTGCTGCGCGAGAAGCCCAGGCGCTCGGCCATGCCGTGGCGCGAGCCGCCGGCCGACCAGAAGGTGGTCTGCAGCAGCTGCATCTCGGGCGCGGACAGGCCGTTCCAGGGTGCCAAGCGTGTGTCTCCGTGCATGTTCTTTCCGCGATCGGCGCACCCGCTGGCGCGCACGTCACGGCGTGGAGCGCATCCTAGGAGCGAGTCTTCGGCCAGACAAGGCCGAACTTCGGCCTGATATTGGCCGAAGTTCGAAGCCATGAAAGATGCGGGCACAAAAAAAGCCGCCCGGAGGCGGCTTCTTCTCGAACGGCGGGCGCATGGCGCGCCCGGCCGGCGATCACTTCTTCTGGCGGTACTTGCGCAGGGCGGCGATCTGCGCCGCCATCACGGCCAGTTCCGACTGCGCCATGGCGATGTCGATGTCGCTCTTGGCGTTCTTCAGGGCTTCCTCGGCGGCGGCCTTGGCCTTGTTCGCCTTCTCGTCGTCCAGGTCCTTGCCGCGGATGGCGGTGTCGGACAGCACGGTCACCGTATCGGGCTGCACCTCGAGGATGCCGCCGGCCACGAACACGAACTCCTCGCCGCCGTCGGCCGTCTCGATACGCACGGCCCCAGGGCGGATGCGGGTGATCAGCGGCGTGTGGCGCGGGTAGATCCCCAGTTCGCCGGCTTCACCCGGCAGCGCCACGAAGCGCGCCTGGCCCGAGAAGATCGACTCCTCGGCGCTGACCACATCGACTTGAATGGTGTTGGCCATATGCGTTCCTTTCAGATGAAAAAGGTCGGATGAGCAAGCAGACGGGAGGGCCCGCTAGGCGCCGCGCACAGCCGTACTGATGTACGGCGAGCACGGCAACGACGCGGGCTGCCCGTATGCGCCGCTCAGGCGACCTTTTTCCCTTTTTCCATGGCTTCGTCGATGGTGCCGACCATGTAGAAGGCCTGTTCCGGCAGGTGATCGCACTCGCCGTTCACGATCATCTTGAAGCCGCGGATGGTTTCCGACAGCGGCACGTACTTGCCGGGCGAGCCGGTGAACACTTCGGCGACGTGGAAGGGCTGCGACAGGAAGCGCTGGATCTTCCGGGCGCGGGCCACGGCCAGCTTGTCTTCGGGTGCCAGTTCGTCCATGCCCAGGATGGCGATGATGTCGCGCAGTTCCTTGTAGCGCTGCAGCGTGCCCTGGACGGCGCGGGCCACGCTGTAGTGCTCTTCGCCCACGACGTTGGGGTCGAGCTGGCGCGAGGTCGAGTCCAGCGGGTCCACGGCGGGGTAGATGCCCAGCGAGGCGATGTCACGGCTCAGCACCACGGTGGAGTCCAGGTGGGCGAAGGTCGTGGCGGGCGAGGGGTCGGTCAAGTCGTCGGCAGGGACGTACACGGCCTGGATCGAGGTGATCGAGCCGACCTTGGTCGAGGTGATGCGCTCCTGCAGGCGACCCATTTCCTCGGCCAGCGTCGGCTGGTAGCCCACGGCGGAAGGCATGCGGCCCAGCAGTGCCGACACTTCGGTACCGGCCAGGGTGTAGCGGTAGATGTTGTCGACGAAGAAGAGCACGTCGCGGCCTTCGTCGCGGAAGGACTCGGCGATGGTCAGGCCGGTCAGCGCCACGCGCAGACGGTTGCCCGGGGGCTCGTTCATCTGGCCGTAGACCATGGCCACCTTCGACTCGGACAGGTTCTCCTGGTTCACGACGCCGGAGTCCGACATCTCGTGATAGAAGTCGTTGCCCTCGCGGGTGCGCTCACCCACGCCGGCGAACACGGACAGGCCGGAGTGCGCCTTGGCGATGTTGTTGATGAGCTCCATCATGTTCACGGTCTTGCCGACGCCGGCGCCGCCGAACAGGCCCACCTTGCCGCCCTTGGCGAACGGGCACACCAGGTCGATCACCTTGATGCCGGTCTCGAGCAGTTCCTGCGAGGGGCTCAGCTCGTCGTAGGCGGGGGCCTTGCGGTGGATGGAGGCGGTCAGCTCCTGGCCGACCGGGCCGCGCTCGTCGATGGGCGCGCCCAGCACGTCCATGATGCGGCCCAGGGTGGCCTTGCCCACCGGCACCGTGATCGGCGCGCCGGTGTTGGTGACGATGAGGCCGCGGCGCAGGCCGTCGGACGAGCCCAGCGCAATGGTGCGCACCACGCCGTCGCCCAGCTGCTGCTGCACTTCCAGGGTCAGGGCGCCGCCTTCGAACTTGAGGGCGTCATACACCTTGGGCATCTGGTCGCGCGGGAATTCCACGTCGACCACGGCGCCGATACATTGAACGATCTTGCCTTGTGCTTGAGCCATTGTGTGCTCCAGTAAATTTGTCTTGAATCTCTGCGCGGTGGCCGCGGATCAGTTGCCGGTCGCCGCGGCCGCACCGGCCACGATCTCCGACAGCTCCTTCGTGATGCCGGCCTGGCGGGTCTTGTTGTAGACCAGCTTGAGCTCGTTGATCACGTTGCCGGCGTTGTCC
The DNA here is from genome assembly GCA_031119395.1 of Pseudomonadota bacterium. GTDB lineage: Bacteria > Pseudomonadota > Gammaproteobacteria > Burkholderiales > Burkholderiaceae_C > Xenophilus. The sequence goes on along the minus strand of JAVHYA010000094.1, from coordinate 1,410 downwards.
GTGGCGGCTTTCATCGCCACCATGCGGGCCGACTGCTCCGACGCCATGTTCTCGGCCACGGCCTGGTACACCAGCGACTCCACGTAGCGCACCAGCAGCTCGTCGATGACGGTCTGCGCGTCGGGCTCGTAGATGTAGTCCCAGCTGTGCTGGCCCTTCTCGGCCTGCAGCGACTCGGCCTTGAGCGGCAGCAGCTGCTCGACGACCGACTCCTGGCGCATGGTGTTGATGAACTTGGTGTAGCTCAGGTACACCGCGTTGATCTTGCCCTCGGCGTACGCGTCGAACAGCACCTTGACGGGGCCGATCAGCTTGTCGAGGTGCGGCGTGTCACCCAGCTGGGTGACGTGCGACACCACCCGCGCGCCGATGCGCGTGAGGAAGCCCAGGCCCTTGTTGCCGATCGCCACCGCCTCGGCCGACACGCCGGCCGACTGCAGCTCGCGCAGCTTGGTCGTCACGGCACGCAGCACGTTGGTGTTCATGCCACCGCACAGGCCCTTGTCGGTCGTCACCACGATGAAGCCCGCCGACTTGGCGTCGTTGGTCTTCATGAAGGCGTGGGTGTACTCCGGGTTGGCCTGGCTCAGGTTGGCCGCGATGGAACGGATCTTCTCGCTGTACGGACGCGCGGCGCGCATCCGGTCCTGCGCCTTGCGCATCTTCGACGCGGCCACCATTTCCATGGCCTTGGTGATCTTCTTGGTGTTCTCCACCGATTTGATCTTGCCGCGGATTTCCTTGCCGGCTGCCATCGATGCTCCTTAGGGCTTGTTCCGTCCGCGCGCCATCAGGCGAAGGACTTCTTGAACGAGGTGATCGCCGCCGTCAGTTCGGCTTCCGAATCCTTGTCCAAGGCCTTGGCCTGTTCGATCTTGTCGAGCAGGGCGCCGTGGCTGGTCTTCAGGAACTGATGCAGGCCGTGTTCGAAGGCGAGCACCTTCTTGACGTCCAGGTCGTCCATGAAGCCCTTGTTCACCGCGAACAGCGAGGCACCCATCAGCGAGATGGGCAGCGGGCTGTACTGGGCCTGCTTCAGCAGTTCGGTCACGCGGGCACCGCGGTCGAGCTGCTTGCGGGTGGCTTCGTCCAGGTCGGAGGCGAACTGCGCGAAAGCGGCCAGTTCACGGTACTGCGCGAGGTCGGTACGGATACCGCCCGACAGGCCCTTGATGACCTTGGTCTGTGCCGACGAACCCACGCGCGACACCGAGATACCGGCGTTGATGGCGGGGCGGATGCCGGCGTTGAACAGGTTGGTCTCCAGGAAGATCTGGCCGTCGGTGATCGAGATCACGTTGGTCGGCACGAAGGCGGACACGTCGCCGGCCTGCGTCTCGATGATCGGCAGTGCCGTCAGCGAACCGGTCTTGCCCTTGACTTCGCCCTTGGTGAAGGCTTCGACGTAGT
>JAVHYA010000035.1 GCA_031119395.1 Pseudomonadota bacterium | reverse complement strand
ACGCAGGCCCGCGGCCGCCGCCAGCGCCCCAGTCGGTCGTGCCGGCCGATCCACAGCGACCACCGAACAAACCCCCCGTTCACCGCCACAAGCCAGGCCAACACAAAAAAGTAACGAACGTGACGATTTCTGCCACAACGCAGACGCAGCAAGCGCCACAGCCCGATTGCACTTCCGCCAGACAGCGCGCGATCCGCTGCGCCAGAAGCCGCGTTCCCGCGAGCCCGGCAACGCGCCGTGTAGTCCGCCGCCGATTGCGCACCCGATGGGTCGCTCGCCAGAATGACCGCGCCCCCAACACCCGGAGACACCGATCATGGCCCTCAGCGCCCGCCTGTCCACCCCTGTTCGACTGGCCGGCGTGGCCGCACTGGCGGGCCTGCTCCTCGCCGGCTGCGGCGGCGGGGGCGACAGCGGCGGAGGCTTCTTTTTTCCGCCCGGCGGCGCAGGGGGCGGCACGGCGCCGGACACCGGCCGCGGCTCGCTCGTCGGCAGCCCCAGCACCATCGGCCGGCTGTCGGTCAACGAGTTCCGCTCGCTGCTCCAGGCCGACAACAAGGGCAGGGCGCTGCTGCAGGTCAGCGGCGCACCGACCTGCGGCGTGGTGCTGCGCAGCATCACCTACCGCACCGTCGGCGGCGCCGGCGAAGAAACCACCGCCACCGCGGCCGTGATGGTGCCCACGGGCACCGACGCCGTGTGCAACGGCAGCCGGCCCATCGTGCTCTACGCGCACGGCACCACCACCGCACGCGACTACAACATCGCCCGCTGGATCGACCCCAACCAGCCTGCCGCGGCCGAGGGTGTGATCGTGGCCGCCATGTTCGCGGCCCAGGGCTACACCGTGGTGGCGCCCAACTACGCGGGCTACGACGCCTCGCCCCTGCCCTACCACCCGTACCTCAACGCCGACCAGCAGTCCAAGGACATGATCGACGCGCTCAAGGCCGCGCGCACCGCGCTGCCGCTGGACGGCGTGCGCGACGCCGGCTCGCTGCTGGTCACGGGCTACTCGCAGGGCGGCTTCGTCGCGCTGGCCACGCACCGCGCGATGCAGGCCGCCGGCCAGAACGTGACCGCCTCGGCACCGCTGTCGGCGCCCTCGGCCATCAGCCTGCTGATCGACTATGCCTTCAGCGGCTGGCCGGCGCTGGGCAGCACCGTCTTCGTGCCGATGATCACCACCAGCTGGCAGAAGCAGTTCGGCAACGTCTACAACAGCACCTCGGACATCTACGAGGCGCAGTACGCGCCCACGATCGAGACGCTGCTGCCCAGCCTCACGCCGCTGTCGACCCTCATCGGCGCCGGCCAGCTGCCGCAGACGGCCCTCTTCCCGGCCAACGGCACGCCCGGGCCGATCAGCCCGGCGCTGTCGGTGTTCTACGGCCCCAACAACCTGGTGCGGCAGAGCTACCTCACGCAGGCCGCCAACGACATCGCGGCCTCGCCCTGCCCCGGCAACGCGCTGCCGGCGACCGCCGCATCGCTGTCGACGCCGACACCGCTCGGCTGCAGCCCCTCCACCGGCCTGCGCCGCGCGGCCGTGGCCAACGACCTGCGCAACTGGACGCCCGCCCGCCCGGTGCTCCTGTGCGGCGGCGACCAGGACCCGACGGTGAACTTCACCAGCACCCTGGCCACGGCCGGCTACTTCCGCGCCAAGGGCGTGCCCCCCGAGCGCCTGACGGTGCTCGACCTGGAGCAGGCCGGCGGCACGGGCGACCCCTATGCCGCCGCCCGCGCCGGCCTGGCGCAGGCCAAGGCGCAGGTCTATGCAGCGGCCGAAGGCGACGCCGCCGCCAAGGCGCAGGCCGTCACCGTGGCCTACCACGGCACGCTGGTGCCGCCCTTCTGCCTGGTGTCGGCGCGCGGGTATTTCGCGGGGCTGCTGGGCGCGGGAGGCTGATCCGGCCGGCCCGCTGCGGCGCCACGGCCAGGGCCTGGAGAGGCCCGGGCCTTCAGGCCGCACGCTTGGTGTCGGTCAGCACCAGGGCGGCGCGGTAGGCGGCGCGGCCGGCCTTCTTGGTGTGCGTCACGAGCGAGTCCCAGCGCCGCTCCCGCTCCCGGGGCGACGGCTGGCCCTCGGTCATCATCAGGGTCTGCGCCACGTCGAGCAGCGAGCGCGCGGAGGTGAGGCAGAAATGAATGGCCGTCTCCTCGGGCTTCTCACGGCAGACCTGGGTCTCGATCCTCTCGAGGGCATCGCGCTCGTCGGGCAGCAATGCACCCAGCGTGGTCGGACCATGGAAGGAAACGGACGCCATGTCGCTGCGCGCCATCGCCTGTTCGATGGCCTGCAGCGCGTTCTCGATCAATGCTGCGTCCTGACGCCTTGGAGCCATTGCAGATCTCCCCTGGACCCTGGTGTGAGAAAAACCCGAAATGGTGCCAGCAGAGAGAACTTTAGACTACAGAAATTCCTCACATATCAATACAAAAGTTCACATCCAAAGGGTTCGCCCCATCAGGCTTCCCGCCGGGATCAAGCGGCAGCGGCGCGCTGCAGGCGATCACGCACGCCTTCCCACTCGGGCGTGTCGGGCGGGGTTTCGATCCAGATGAGCTTGGCGCCCTCGTCGTCGAAGCGGCGCAGCACCGCGAAGAGCTGCTGCGCGGTGGCGGCCGCATCGTCGGGCATGCGGCGCAGGTGCACGCGCTGCGAGCGGCTGCGGATCGGCGCGCGGGCCCAGACGGCGATGTGCGCCGCCTGCGCGCCCAGCACGTCCAGCGCGGTCTGCAGCGCCTTGGCCTCCATGAGTCGCACCTTGGCGGCCGGCGCGTAGTGCGACTCCAGGGTGCCGGAGGCGCGCGGGTCGGGCAGGCCCAGTTCCTCGCGCGTGTGCAGCCGCTCGCCGCAGGCGCGCTCGACCTGCTCGCGGGTGATGGCGCCGGGCCGCAGCAGCACCGGCGCGCCGCGGCTGCAGTCGACGATGGTGGATTCGATGCCGACCTCGCACGGGCCGCCATCGACGATCAGCAGGCCCTCGCCGAACTCGCCGGCGACGTGCGCCGCGGTGGTGGGGCTCACGCGGCCGAAGCGGTTGGCGCTGGGGCCGGCCAGGCCGGGCACGCCCAGCTCGGCACAGGCGGCGAGCAGCGCCTGCGCCACCGGATGCGCCGGGCAGCGCAGGCCGATGGTGTCCTGCCCGCCCGCGGCGGCGGCGCCCACCCCGGGCTGGCGCGTGACGATCAGTGTCAGCGGCCCGGGCCAGAAGGCGCGTGCCAGGGCCTGGGCGAAGGGCGGCAGCGGCTGGGCGAAGCGCGACACCGATTCGGTGCCCTTCATGCCGGCGGCCACGTGCACGATGAGCGGATGGTCCGAGGGCCGGCCCTTGGCCTTGAAGATGCCGTGGACCGCCTCGTCCTGCGCCGCGTCGGCGCCCAGGCCGTAGACCGTCTCGGTCGGGAAGGCGACCAGCTCGCCCGCCCGCAGCGCCAGTGCGGCGCGGTGGATGGCGGCGGGGTCGTGGCCGTCGAGGATCATGGCGTGTGCCGCGTGGAGCTCAGCAGGCGCTCGAATCGGCCAGGCCGAGCAGCGAAGCGGCCTGCGCAGCGACCTCGCGCACCTGGTCGACCGTGGCGCCGGTGATGTTGAGGTGGCCCATCTTGCGGCCCCGGCGCGCCTCGACCTTGCCGTACAGGTGCAGGTGGGTGCCCGGCAGCGCGAGCACCCGGTCCCAGGGCGGCTCGACCTGCGCGCCGTCGCCCTGCACGAACCACAGGTCGCCCAGGATGTTGAGCATGATGGCCGGGCTGTGCTGGCGCGGCACCACCAGCGGCAGGCCGGCCAGCGTGCGCACCTGCAGCTCGAACTGCGACTGCTCGCAGGCGTCGAGCGTGTAGTGGCCGCTGTTGTGCGGGCGCGGCGCCATCTCGTTGACGACCAGGCTGCCGTCCTCCAGCACGAAGAACTCGACGCACAGCACGCCCACGTAGTCCAGGCCTTCTGCTATCGATTTCGTAGCTGACACCGCCCGCTGCGCCTGGGCTGCAGGCATGTTTTGTTCATGGACCTCGGTCACGGCCAGGATGCCGCCGCGGTGCAGGTTGCGCTGCGGCGGGAAGTGCACGGTCTGCCCGTCGCGCCCCCGCGCCACGATCACCGAGCATTCCATGGCCAGCGGCAGGCGCTTCTCGAGCACGCAGGCCACGCGGCCCGAGGCTGCCCAGGCGGCGGCCAGCTCGGCGCGCGTGTGCACGGTCTGCTGGCCCTTGCCGTCGTAGCCCAGGCGGGCGGTCTTGAGGATGCCGGGCAGCAGTTCGTCGCCGACGGCGGCGAGCTGGTCCTCGGTCTCGATCACGGCATAGGGCGCAGGCCCCACGCCGCCTTCGGCACTGCAGCGCACGAAATGCGCCTTCTCGCGGATGCGGTCCTGCGCGATGGCCACCGCGTCGGCCGCAGGCGCCACGGGGACGTCGCCGGCCAGCGAGGCCAGCGCACCGGCGGGCACGTTCTCGAACTCGGTGGTCACCGCATCGGCCAGGCGGGACAGGCGAGCCAGCCCGTCGCCGTCCTCGTAGTCGGCATGCACATGGTGGTGGCTGACGCGCCCGGCGGGACTGTCCGGGTCGGGATCGAGCACCACGGTGAAATAGCCCATGGCCTGCGCGGCATGCACGAACATGCGGCCCAGCTGGCCGCCACCCATCACGCCGAGCGTGCTGCCGGGCAGCAGGGGCGAGGCGGTGGAGGCCGGGCTCGTCGGAACGGCCGGTCGGGGGCTCACAAGGCGCCTCCGCCCTGCGGCGAGAAGGGCGACACCCCGGGGGCGGCCTCCACGGGCGGCAGCGTCATGGCCTCGGCGGCGGCGGTCTGTTTCGCACGGAAGGCGTCGAGCCGGGCGCGCAGGGCGGGGTTGCCGACGGCCAGCATGGCGACGGCGAAAAGCGCCGCGTTGGCCGCCCCCGCGGTGCCGATGGCGAAGGTGGCGACCGGCACGCCCTTGGGCATCTGCACGATGCTGTAGAGCGAATCGACGCCCTGCAGGTGGCGGCTGGCCACCGGCACGCCCAGCACGGGCACGGTGGTCTTGCTCGCCAGCATGCCCGGCAGGTGGGCGGCGCCGCCGGCGCCCGCGATGATGGCCGCCAGGCCGCGCGGCGCGGCGCTCTCGGCGTAGGCGAAGAGGGCATCGGGCATGCGGTGGGCCGACACCACCCGTGCCTCGTGGGCGATGCCGAATTGCGTAAGAATCTCGACCGCGCTGCGCATCGTCTCCCAATCGGAGTTCGAGCCCATGACGACGCCGACCTGGATGCTTTCTTGCGGGGTTTGGCTCATGGGTTTCAATTTTACGTTTCGGCCTCAGCTGACCTGCCATGATTGACATCACCCTCGACAACTTCCAGGCCGACCTGATCGACGCCTCGCTGCAGACGCCCGTGCTGCTGGACATCTGGGCCGAATGGTGCGGCCCGTGCAAGCAGCTCGGCCCGGTGCTGGAGAAGCTCGAGGTCGAGTACGGCGGGCGCTTCATCCTGGCCAAGCTCGACGCCGACAAGGTGCCGCAGATCTCCAGCCAGCTGTCGCAGATGTTCGGCGTGCGCAGCATCCCCTTCTGCGTGATGTTCAAGGACGGCCAGCCGGTCGACGGCTTCGTCGGCGCGCTGCCGGCCGCGCAGGTGCGCGAGTTCCTCGACAAGCACGTGCCCGGCGCCGACGAGCTCGAAGCCGCGCAGGAGGAGGAAGCCGCCCAGGAAGCCCTCGCCGAGGGCGACACCGAGGGCGCGCTGGAGAAATTGCAGCACGCCGTCGCCACCGACCCGTCCAACGACGACGCCCGCTTCGACTACGTCAAGCTGCTGCTGCAGTTGGGCCGCGACGACGACGCCAAGGTCGCCTTCGCGCCGGTGATCGACCGCCGCGCGCTGGTGCGCCGCTTCGACGCGCTGCAGCGCTGGATGGATGCGATCGACTTCGTCGCCGCCAGCGCCATCGCGCCGGGCGACGTGGCCGCGTTCGACGCGAAGATCGCAGCCAACAAGCGCGACTTCGAGGCCCGCTTCCACCGCGCGCAGGTGCTGATGGCCCAGCAGCGCTGGACCGACGCGATGGACGAGCTGCTCGAGATCCTCATGCGCGACAAGGCCTGGAACGACGAGCTGGCGCGCAAGACCTACGTCGCCATCCTGGACCTGATCGAGCCGCCCAAGGTCAAGGTGGCCGAGGGCCAGATCCCGCCGGACGACCCGACCGTCGCCACCTACCGCCGGCGCCTGTCGAGCGTGATCCTGAGCTGATCGCTCCCCGTCGGCGGCAGGCGGCGGCGGTAGGATCGCGCGACCGGTCACATCCGGTTGCACCGGAGAAAGTGGATCCTGCCATGCGACTCGCCCGCCGCCTTGCCCTGACCCTCGCGCTGCCGCTCGCGGCGATGTCCCTCACCGCCTGCGGCAGCGGCATCAGCCTGGACGAGCCCATCGAGGGCCCGACCTGGCGGCTGGTGCTGCTGGGTGACCAGCCCGTCGCGCCCGGCGACGACCCGATGCGCAACCCGCAGCTGCAGTTCGACCGCAGCAGCGGGCGCCTGAGCGGCTCGGGCGGCTGCAACCGCCTGTTCGGCAGCTACACCCGCGCTGCCAGCCAGCTCAAGATCGCCCAGATCGGCGCCACCAAGATGGCCTGCGCCGACCCCGCCCGGAACACGCTGGAGACGCAGTTCTTCCAGGCCCTGCAGAACACGGCCAGCTACCGGTTGCAGGGGCCGGGCCGGATGGCGCTGCTGGACGCCACCGGGCGCACGGTGGCGGTGTTCGAGGCGGGGCGCTGAAAAAGGGCCGCCGAGCGGCCCGGGGTGGCGCGCGCCGTGAGCCATGACCTGAGCGGCGCGTGCCCGCCTCCCCCCGAGCGGGGAGACAATTTGTTGATAAATGTGACCCCGCTGGGCATGATGCTCCATTCGTGAGGAAGGAGCTTGCATGGGAGCCGACCCAGCACCCGGGTGCGCGCTCGATGCGGCCCCATGCCCTGACGGCCCGGCCTCGTGCCCGACGCCTGGCGCCGAGGCCCCCGCCCCCCCCGTTTTCGACGACCAGGCGCCCGCCGACCGCTTCTGTGACCTCGTGCTCACCGGCGGGGTGACGAGTTCGATCGCCTATCCGGCGCTGCTGCTCACGCTGGCCAGCCGCTTCCGTTTCCACAGCATCGGTGGCTCGTCCTCGGGTGCGGGCGCGGCCGCGCTGGCGGCGGCGGCCGAGTACCGGCGTCGCCACGGCTCGGCGGAGGGCTTCCGGGTGCTGCTCGCCCGCACGTCGGAAGTGCGCGACTGGGCCGACGAGGGCCGGGGCATCACGCGGCTGCGCCAGCTGTTCCAGCCCTGGGCGCACAGCCGGCGCCTGTTCGACGCGCTGGTGCCGGTGCTGGCGCGGCCGGACATCGGCCTCGCGGCCCTGGTCGGCGCACTCTGGCGCGCCTATGTCACGACCCGGCGCTGGGTGGCCGTCGCCCTGGGGGTGGCGGCCGCCGCGGCGGTCCTGGCCGTGGCCTTCGGGACCGCCGGTGCGCTGGCAGCGGCCTTCGGCCATGCGGCACCCTGGCTGTCGCCCGGCGAAGGCGGCCACGCACCCCTGTGGCGCGCCAGCGCGCTGGCCGGGGGCCTGGCGTTGGCCTCGGCGGTGCTCGGCCTGGCGGGCCTGGCCGCGGGCGCCTGGGCACTGCGCACGGACCTGCGGGAGCTGATCGCCCATGACTTCGGCCTGTGCAGCGGCACCGCGGCGCCCGCTGCGCCGGCCGGCGCACCGGCCCCGCTCACCGACTGGCTGCACGGCCTGATCCAGGAGATCGCCGGCCGCGGCGCGGACGCGGCGCCGCTGAGCTTCAGCGACCTGCGCCAGGCACCGGCCTCGCCGCGCGCGCTGGGCCAGGGCGCGCAGGAGATGGATGCCGTCTCGATCCGGCTGCAGGTGTATGCGGCCAACCTCACGCGGGGCCAGCCGCTGGTGCTGCCGCTGCGCAAGGACGACGAGCCGGTGTACTTCGTGCCGCGCGAGATGCGGCGCCTGTTCCCGGGCACGGTGGTCGACGCGATGAAGACGCAGCACTTCGGCCCGCTGCCGCGGGACGCGCTCGCCGCGCTGCCCCGGGCCACGGACCGCGACGCGCCGGCGGGCCGGGAGGCGGAAGACGAGCTGTGGGTGCTCCCGCGCACGGAACTCCCGATCGTCGTCGCGGCCCGCATGAGCGTGAGCGCGCCGCTGCTCTTCGCGCCGGTGCCGGTGTGGATGCTCGATCGCGAGCACGGCGACACGCCTCGCCGCTGCCTGCTGTCCGACGGCGGCCTGTGCTCCAACTTCCCGATCCACATGTTCGACTGCGCCGTCCCCTCGTGGCCCACCTTCGGCGTGGCGCTGCGGGACGCGCCGCGCGTGCCCGGCGCGCCGCTCCGGGTGGCCGACACGCTGACGCCGGCGCAGATCCGCGACGCGGTCTCGCTGCCCGAAGGGCAGGCCCGCGCGCGCAGCGACTGGAACCGCTTCATCGAGGAGCCCTCGCTGCTGCAGCGCACGATGGGCTTCCTGGGCGCGCTGCTGGGCACCACCAAGGACTGGAACGACGCGCTGTTGGCACAGATGCCGGGCGTGCGCGACCGCATCGTGCGCATCGAGCTGCCGCCGGGCATCGGCGGCCTCAACATCGAGATGACGCCGCGGCAGATCCAGGCCCTGTCGGACCTCGGCGAAGAGGCCGGCCGGCGCCTGCTCACGCGCTTTGCGCCGCCGGGCCGGCCCGACGGCACCTCCGCCGGCTGGGCCGAGCACCGGTGGACGCGCCTGCAGCTGCTGCGCGACGGCCTGGCCGAGCTGCTGGCCGGCGCCCATGCGGCGGCCGCCGCCAACCGCTATGGCGGCGCGCTGCACACGCAGATCGCCGACGCCACGGTGCGCGCGCCGATGGACGAGGCGCCGGACGAGCGGCTCGGCGCCTCGCAGGCCGCGGTGCTGCAGGGCGCGCTCGACGCGCTGCTGCAGGCCGAGGCCGCGCTGACCGGCCCGGCGGAGCCCCTGCCCCGGCCCCTGGGGCCGCGCCCCGTGCTGCGCCTGCGCCCTCCCCTCTGACATCCCGACGAGGCCCCCGATGCCCCCCCTTCCCCCGGCCACCTCGCGCACGCTGCGCGGCATCACCGACCTGACGCTGGCCGCACCGCTGAAACGCGGCCTGGTCGCCGCCCCCGACGCGCGCGGCCACGAGACGCGCCTCCTGACCCTGCTGCGCAGCCTGAACACGCTGCGCTACGCCTCGCTGGAGATCGACCCGGCACCGGCGATCCCCGACATGATCGACCGCGTGCGCGCGCTGCAGTCCTTCCGCCTGGCGCTGACGGACGGCCCCGACGGCAGCCGCCAGCTGCTGCTGGCCGTGAGCTTCGACGGCGGCTGGGAGCCCTACATGCGGCGCGTGTGGCGCGACCTGGGGCCGCTGCTGGACGTGATCTTCTGCAATTGCGAGGGCTACCTGCTGGCGCGCACGCATGCCTACGCGGACTACGCGCGCTGGGTGCGCAGCGCACAGCGCAACACCGAGTTCTTCTACACCGCCAGCCCGGTCACCGTGAACGACCTGCACTGGCTGCGCGAGCAGCAGCGCACCCCGGTACCGCCGCAGCCGCCGGCGAGCGACGCCACGCTGGCCACGCAGGCACTGCCCGGCCTCACGGCCCTGTACCGCCTCACGGAGTTCTACCCGCCCGGCACGCCCGATGGCGACTGCCTGCTGCACGCCGCGCACCACCTGCTGCTGCCGCTGTGGGAACGGATGAGCGCCGCGGCATCGCCGCTGCCGCCCTCGGCCATCGCGTGCCGCACGCCCACCGAGGAGGCGGCCGTCGCCTGGTTCACGACGCGGGTGAAGCCATCGCCGGCGGCGCCGGTCGCCACGTGCCCCGCGCACCGCCACTGGCCGCCGCCGGATGCGCAGGCCGGCATCGTCAAGGCCCTGCCGGCCACGCCGACGCACGGGGCGCTGCTGCTGATCGAATGCGACGACGCGAACGCCATCGCCCGACTGTTGCGGCAACTCGACCCGGCCACGCTCGGGGCGCGCGCCGCGCAGGCGCACGCGGGGCCCTGGCGCAACCTGTTCTTCACGCTGGCCGGCCTGAAGAAGGCCCACGTGCCCGACGGCCTGCTCGCCTGCCTGCCGGCGGAATTCCTCGAAGGCATGGAGGCGCGCGCGGCGGTGCTGGGCGACCTGGAGGCGGACCACCCGCAGCACTGGACGCTGCCCGAACGCAACTGGCCACTGGACGGCCCGGGCGCGACACCGGCCCGTGTGGCGCTGGCGAGCGTGCACGTGGTGGTCCAGATCCTGGTGGCCGATGCGGCCGCGCCGGGCTGGCAGGCACTGGACGCCGGGCACCCGGCCTACGCGCCGATCAAGGCCTTCGAGGAGCAGTTGCCGCCGGGTGCGCGCATCCTGTCGGTGCAGCCGCTGCACCGGAACATCGATGCGCACGGCCGGGCGCGCGAACACTTCGGCTTCGCCGACGGCCTGAGCAATCCCGTGCATCCGGACGACCGGCCGGCGGGCAGTCCCGCGGCCGGTGCCTGGGACCGCTGGGCGCTCGGCGACTACCTGCTCGGCTACGGCAACAGCCATGACGACCCGCCGCTGCAGGGCCGCTTCTGGACCGACAGCACCTTCCTCGTCGTGCGCAAGCTGCGGCAGGACGTGGACGCGCTGCAGGCGATGGTCGGTGAGCCGCCCGCGCACTCGGAACTGGCGGCCCTGATGGTGGGAAGGCGCCAGGACGGCCGCAACCTGGTCGACGGCACGCCGGACAACGCCTTCGACTACGCGAACGACCCAGCCGGCGCGCAATGCCCGCTGCATGCGCATGTGCGCCGCGCCAATCCACGCGGCCTTCGGCCGGACCTGCAGGTGCTGCCGCGCATCCTGCGGCGCGGCATGTCCTACGGTCCGCCCCACACGGCCCAGACGGCGCAGGAGGAGCGCGGCGTCGTCTTCATGGCCTACAACGCGTCCATCGCCGAGCAGTTCGAGCTGATCCAGTCCTGGCTGTCGGGCGGCAACAGTGGGGGCGAAGGCAGCTACTCGGGCCAGCGCGACCCGATCTTCGCCCGCCCGCGCCAGGGCGATCGCGACAGCTTCGTGTTCGGGCCGCACCCGCAACCGGGCCCGCTGCCGCTGCCCGCCGCCGGCCCGCGGCCGGTGGCGCTGCAATGGGGCCTGTACCTCTTCGTGCCTTCGGTGCCGGCGCTGGAGGACATCGCGCGCTTTGCCGCCGAGGCCGGCTGCCCGGTGGCCGCGTCGACCGCGCCCGACCCGGCGGCGGCCCAGCGCGCCGCCGAGGCCAAGAAGGGCGCCGTCGTCATCGCGAAGCTGAAGGCGGCGGAGTCGGTGCTTGGCCTGGCCGCGGCGCGCGAGCAGTGGAAGCTCGTGCTCGAAGACCTGGGCGCGCGGCAGAACGGCACCAGCCAGTGGCTGTGGACGGCCGTGCGCGAACTGCACGGCGGGGTGCTGCGCACACCCTATGGCGTGCTGGTGGGCAGCCGCGACCGGGTGATGGAGGTGTTCGGCGACGACCGCAGCTTCTCGGCCACCGGCTACTGCCCGCGCATGGCCTCGTCCTTCGGGACCATCTACCTCGGGATGGACCAGGGGCCCGAGTACCGTGCGCTGTCGAGCGTGCCCAACGACGCGATCATGGCGGTGACCCGGCGCGACGCCTTCGATGCGGCCGTCGCCCACACGAGGACCGTGCTCGACGGCTGGCGGGCAGGCGCCGGTGCGGCCGGTTACACGTTCGACGTGAAGGACCTGGTCGATGCGGTGCTGGCCGCCATCTGCACGCAGTTCTTCGGCCTGCCGGAAGGGCCCGGCAGCTCCATGCGCATCGGCGGCTGGCAGGCGCGCAGCGGCCAGGCCAACGCCGGACAGCCGAGCTGCCCGGGGCATTTCGGGGCGCCCTCGCGCTACATGTTCCAGCCCAATCCGGGAGAGGAAGCCGTCCAGCAGGGCCAGGACCACGGCCGGGCACTGAAGGACTACGTGGAGGCACGCCTGCGCCCGGGCGGCCCCGATCTGCAGTCGACCAACGACAGCGTCATCGGCGCCAAGTTGCGCGGCATCGACAAGGCGCACTACGCCAGCACCCTCATCGGCATCATGATGGGCTTCCTGCCCACGGTGGACGGCACCCTGCGCAGCGCGCTCTACGAGTGGGTGGCCGACAGCTCGCTGTGGTCCCTGCAGCTGGCGTGGGCGGCGCACGACGGCGCAGGGCCTTCGGCGGCGTTCGAGGCGGCAGCGGCGGCGATCGAGCCCGCCCTGCGGCGCACGATGCAGCTGCGCCCGGTGCCGGAGCTGGTCTGGCGCACCGCGACGGCGCGCCGGACGCTCGGCGGCGTGGAGGTCGCGCCGGGCGAACGCATCGTGGTGGGCATCGTCTCGGCCATGCAGCAGAACCTGCAGGAGGGCAGCCCCGACCTGTGGCCGGTGTTCGGCGGCCGCAGGGCCGGCGAGCAGCACCCCACGCATGCCTGCCCCGGCTACGAGATGGCCATGGGCGTGATGCTCGGCGTGCTGGCCGGGCTGCTGGGCGCCGAGTTGCGGCCGTCGCTGTCGCCGACGGTGCTTCGGCTGATGCCCTGACGCCCGCCCGGAACAGCAAGATTCGTCTTAGCGATTCTTCGGACGAAACGAGGCGGTGTCGCCCATCCGCCGGGCGCGAGCCGCTCCCGAATTCATAGCAAAGTGAATGGCGGCGTCAGGCGCTCGCGCGCAGCGCGGCCGCCTGGGCAAGGTGCCAGTCCATGCGCAGGCGCTCGAAGGCTTCCGTCGCCGCATCGAGGTGGCGCTGCGCCTCGCCGCAGTCGTCGCGGCGCAGCGCCAGCCGTGCCCGCAGCAGGTGGTTGGACGCCGCCTCGTGCGGCGACTGGCGCAGCGCCGCCACCCGGTCGGCCAGGTGCAGGTGGCGCGCCAGCGCGTCGGCGTCGCCCGCCTCGGCGGCCAGCCTGGCCAGCGCGCGCCCGGCCATCGCGGCGCCCAGCCAGTCGCGCTGGCGGGCTCGGCGCAGCACGCGGGCGGCGGCCGCCCGCGCTTCGGCCGTGCGGCCGCCCGCGGCCATCGCCTCGCACACCCAGCCGTGGTTGAGCGAGGCGAACAGGCCCTTGTCGTGCGAATCGAGCCAGGTGGCCGATTCCTGCAGCGCCTCCAGCGCGGCGGGCTGCGGATCGAGCATCCAGCGCGCATAGGCGGCCAGGCCGTGGCTCATCGCGAACAGGTACAGGCTCTTGACCCGCTCACCCACCCGGTGGGCGGCCTGCGCGTCGTCCAGCGCGGCCTGCCAGCGCCCCTGCCAGAGGTTGACGCCCGCGCGCCAGCACAGCACCGAGCCTTCGACCTCGTGGCCGCGGCCCGGCAGCGCCGCCAGCGCCTCGTCGAAACTGGCATGCGCGTCCTCGAAGCGGCCCAGGTCGCCCAGCACACTGGCGCGGCAGGCCATGGCATAGGCGATGGCCGGCAGCGGCGCGCGGCTGCCCGGACGGCGCTGGCGCACGGCGCGTGCCATCTCGTCCAGCAGCTCGACGGCGCGGCCGTAGTCGGCCGCCGCGGCCGCCGCCTGGCCCAGCGTGGTGCGGGCCTGGACGATGAGCGCCATGTCCTGCACGCGGGTGGCGTGGTCCAGCGCCTCCTCGCAGTGCAGCAGGGCGTCCTTGGACTCGCCCAGGGCGTAGTGCAGGTAGGCCAGCCAGTACTGGGCGTAGGCCTGGCCGGTCGCGTCGCCGTGCGCGCGCGCCTTGTCCACCGCGCGGCGCAGCAGGGCCTTCTCGTCGCGCGAAGGGTCGAACACGGTGGCCAGCCCCAGCCGCCGCACCACCGAACGCCAGAGCTGATAGCGCTCGGGCGTCGAGGGCAGGCGGTCGAGCATCTCGAGGGCGGCGCGGTACTGCGTCTTCGCGCGGTCGATGGACGAGGCCGACATCGCCTTGTCGCCGGCCATCTCGGCATAGCGCGCCGCGGCCGCGAAATCCGCCGCGCCCGCGTGGTGGTAGGCCAGCGGCTCGCACTGCTCGAGCTCGGTGGCGCCATCGCGCGCGCGCAGCAACTGCGCCACGCGGCCGTGCATGTCGCGGCGCTGCTGCAGGCCGAGGGTGCCGTACACCACGTCGCGCGTGATGCCGTGCTTGAAGCGCAGCGTGCCGGGCTGCTCGCCGGCGAACAGCAGGTCCTGCGCCGCCATGGCGGTGACCAGCGGGTGCTGGGCATCGCAGCCCGTGAGCTCCTGCAGCAGCCAGGCCGGGACCACGTTGCCGATGACGGCCGCCGCCCCGAGCACCGCGCCCTGCTGCGGCGCCAGGCGCGCCACGCGGGATTCGATCAGCGATTCCAGCCAGGCCGGCCCGCCGCGCAGCGCATCCAGGCCCGCGCCCGTGTCGGCGGCGAGGTGGCACAGCTCCTCGAGGAAGAGCGCGTTGCCGCCGGAATGCTCGCGGATGCTGTTCACCACGAAGGGGTCGGCGTCGGGCAGCAGGGTGCGGATCGTGGTGTCGGCCTCGGCCTGCGACAGCGGGCCGAGCGCCAGCACCTCGGCCGCCGCCAGCTGCGCATCGCCCAGCTCCAGCGGACGCGTGGCCAGCAGCACCAGCAGCGGCAGGTCGGGCTGGGCGGCCAGTGCATAGACGATCTGGCGCGTCGCGTCGTCGGCCCACTGCCAGTCGTCGATGAAGAGCAGTTGCGGCGCCTGCCCCGCCAGCACGGCCACCAGCCGGCCCAGCACCTGCAGCAGCTGCTGCGCCTGCGCGGCGGCGGCGGCCGACGTGTCGGCCGCCTGGGCCGGCAGCGCCAGCTCGGGATGGCGCTCGCGCAGCTCGGCCGGCAGTGCGGCGATCACGCCGCCCAGCAGCGCCGGCGCGGCCAGGCCGGCGGCGGCCGTGCCCAGGCGGGCGCGCAGCATCTGCAGGAAGGGCTGCAGGGGCTCGGCGCTGAGTTCGGCCTCGCAGTAGCCGCGCCACAGCGCGAAGCCGCTGGCCGAGGCACGGCGCAGGAATTCCTCGGCCAGGCGCGTCTTGCCGACCCCCGCGGGGGCGGAGACGACCATCAGCCGGGTGCGCCCGGCGCGCGCGGCCCCGAGCGCCTCCTGCAGGGCCGCGAGTTCGGCCTCGCGCCCGACGAAGTCGACCAGGCCGCGGCGCGTCTGGGCCTCGAAGCGCGTGCGCAGCGCCGTGCGCGCGAGGATGCGGTGGACCGACAGCGGCTCGTCGCGGCCCTTGAGCGCGAGCCGGCGCGCCTCGGTCTGGAACAGGTAGCGCGCCGGGCCCAGCGTCTCCTCGCTGACGAGGATCTCGTCGCGCTCGGCGACGTCGCTCAGGTGCTTGGCGATGCCCGGGGCGGCGCCGAAGAGCTCGAAGCGCCCGGCGATGCCGTGGGTGCCCTCCCGCACCAGCACCAGGCCGGCGTGGATGCCGCTGTGCACGTCGAGCACGATGTCTTCGCGGTAGGCATGGCGTGCCCGCAGCGCGCGCACGCGCTCGTGCACCTCCAGCGCCGCCTGGGTGGCGCGCAGGCCGTGGTCCTCGCCCGCCTCGGGGTGGCCGAACAGCGCCTGGAGCCCGTCGCCCTGGTACTGGTTGATGGTGCCGCCCATGCGCTGCACCACCTCGTCGAACGCGCGGCGCACGTCGTCCTGCAGGGCCGCGAACACCTCCGCCTCCAGCAGGCCCGACAGCCGCGTGGAATCCGACAGGTCGGTGAACAGCACCGTCATGTGCCGGCGCACCTCGCCCGGCACCCCCTGCACCATGCCCTCGACATCTCTTGCCATGGATCTCCCACCGATTAGGGAGACCATTGTGTCCTGTGCCGGGAACGCCCCGCAACGCGCGCCCGAAAGCCCGAGCGCGGCCTCACCAGCGGGCGGGCAGGGGGCGCAGGATCGTCAGGCGGCGCTCGCGCACGGCCAGGTAGCCGCCGGTCTCGAGGTCCTTGAGCAGGCGGCTGACCATCTCGCGCGAGCAGCCGATCTCCGAGGCCAGCGCCTGGTGCGTGAGCCGCTCGGCGATGGACTGGGCGCCGTCCGGCCCGGCCGGCCCCGCCCGTTCCTCCAGCACCCGGCGCAGGCGGCTGTAGACGTCGAGCAGGGCCATGCTGCGGGCGCTTTCGGTGGCCAGGCGTGCGCGCCGGATCAGGCGCTCGATCAGGCCGCGGGTGAACTCCGGGTCTTCGGCGATGTGGCGCAGCGCGCTCTCGCGCGTGACCACCACGCACACGGTGGGCTCCAGGGCCTCCACGCTGGCCGACCGGCTGCCGCCGTCCAGCGACATCTCGCCCACGTACTCGCCGGGGCCGTGGTGGCTCAGCGTCACCTCCCGGCCGCGCGAATCGGACACGAAGGCGCGCAGCCGGCCCGACAGCACGATGTAGAGGGTGTCGCCGCGCTCGCCCTCCTGGATGAGCAGGGCGCGAGTGCGAAAGCGCCGCTGCACGCCGCGCGCCGCCAGCCGTGCCACGTCGGCCGGCAGGGAGTCGGTGGATTCGGCAGGAGCAGCAGACCGCGGCGGCATGCGCGGACTATAGGTCCGCACCCGCCGGACCGCCGCGCCGCCCGCCCGCGGGGCGACGCCTGGGCGACGCGGCGGCGGCCGCGGCGCGCCTCCCCGTGCGCCGTTTACTCGTTCGCGGCCACGATGCGCAGGGTGGAGACGATCTGCGGCATGCGCATGACGCGGTGGACGATGGCCCGGATGCTGGCGGCCCCGGTCTTCACCCGCATGTTCTTGATGTGGGTGCGCACCGTGGACATGCGGATGCCCTGGCTCTCGGCGATTTCCTCGGCCGCCTTGCCGGCGCACAGCTGGCCCAGCACCGACTGCTCGGTCGGCGTCAGGCCGCGCGCGCGCGCGTACATCTGCAGGGTGAGAGGCTGCACGCCCGGCCGGCGGCTGCAGATGACCAGCACGGCATCGGTGGCCGCGCCGCAGCGGCCGGTGGCCAGCGGGACGAAGGCCAGCGACAGCGACTCGTCGGGATGCTCCAGCTCGACGATGCTGCGGCAGTCGCGCTCGGCATCGTGCAGCGCCAGCCGGATGCGCGCGTGCGCCGTGCCGTTGCTGGCGCACAGGGCGCCGCCGTGGCCTTCGCGCAGCACCCGCTGGCTGGCCAGCTCGCGCCGGGCCGGGTGGTTGGCATGCAGGATCCGCCCGCTCAGGTCCAGCAGCAGCAGCCCGTGCTCGATCTCGTCGAGCGCGGCGGCGAACAGGGCGGGCCAGGCGGCCTCGAGCGGGGGGAGGGCGGCGGGCGCCGCCTCTACACCGGCGGCGTCGGTCTGGGGAATGGTCATCGGGCGCTCCTTCCTCATAAGTGATGAGGTCAGAGTGTGAAAAAACGCACGCCTCCCAGACGGTGAGTATTACCCGTGCGTCTGTGATCCATTCACCTTGCGCCGGGCTCCAGGGGCCGGCGGCAGCCCGGGCGCGGCCCTCAGTCCGTGAGCCGTTCCAGCGCCTCGCGGTACTTCGCCGCGGTCTTGTCGATCACGTCCTTGGGCAGGCGCGGGGCAGGCGGTGTCTTGTCCCAGGGCTTGCCGTTGATGCGAACCGCCTCGAGCCAGTCGCGCACGAACTGCTTGTCGTAGCTGGGCGGGTTGCTGCCGTCGGCCAGCGCCTGTTCGTAGCCCTCGACCGGCCAGTAGCGCGAACTGTCGGGCGTGAGCACCTCGTCCATCAGCACCAGCGTGCCCTGCTCGTCGAGGCCGAATTCGAACTTGGTGTCGGCAATGATCATGCCCTTGGTGAGGGCGATGGCCGCCGCCGTCTCGTAGATGGCGATGCTGGTCTCGCGGATCTGCTGGGCCAGCTTGGGGCCCACGATCTCGACCACGCGGTCGTAGCTGATGTTCTCGTCGTGCTCGCCCGCGGCGGCCTTGGCCGCCGGGGTGAAGATGGCACGCGGCAGCTTGGCGGAGTTGGTCAGCCCCTCGGGCAGCGGCACGCCACAGACCTGGCGGTTGGCCTGGTACTCCTTCCACCCGCTGCCGGCCAGGTAGCCGCGCACCACCGCCTCGACCGGGATCGGCTTGAGCCGCTTGACCAGCATGGAGCGGCCCTGCACCTGCGCCACCTCGCCCGGCTGCACCACCGACTCGGGCGCCTCGCCGGTCAGGTGGTTGGGGCACAGGCTGCCCAGGCGGTCGAACCACCACAGCGCCATCTTCGTGAGGATCTCGCCCTTGCCGGGGATCGGCTCGCCCATGATCACGTCGAAGGCGCTGAGCCGGTCGCTCGCCACCATCAGGATGCGGTCCTCGCCCACCGCGTAGTTGTCGCGCACCTTGCCGCGTGCGAGCAGCGGCAGGCTCTGGATGGAGGAGGTGTGGACGGTGGTGGTCATGGGGTCGGAGCCGGGGAAATGGTCAGGGAAGCAGCGACGGGGATTGTGCGCGCAGAAAAAAGCCACCGCGAGCGGTGGCCGGTCGGGTCGGCGGGGCGGCGACGGCCCCGCCTGCGCGGCTTCAGGTGATCGAGGCGCGGTAGATCGACTCCACGGCCTTGTCCAGGGCGGCGTCGAACTCGGCGTCGGACTGCTGTGCCGACAGGCCTTCGGTCAGCGCGCGGCTGAAGCTGGCGATCACGCCGGGGTTCTTGGCCAGCATGGCGTTCGACTCGTCGCGGCTGTAGCCGCCCGACAGCGCGACCACGCGCACCACCTTCGGGTGCTGCACCAGTTCGCTGTAGAAGCCGTCCACGGTGGGAATGCTGAGCTTGAGCATCACCGTCTGGTCGGCGCCCAGGGCGTCCAGCTGCTTGAGGATCGCGGCCTTGAGCAGGGCCTCGGCTTCCTTCTTGTCGGTCGCCTTGATGTTGACCTCGGGCTCGATGATCGGCATCAGGCCGGCGGCCAGGATCTGCTTGCCCACTTCGAACTGCTGCGCGACCACGGCGTCGATGCCCTTGGCATTCGCGGCGTTGACCACCGAGCGCATCTTGGTGCCGAACACGCCCTTGGCCACGGCGCGGGCCAGCAGGCTGTCGAGGCCGGGCATCGGCTTCATGAGCTGCACGCCGTCGGCCTCGTCGGCCAGGCCCTTGTCGACCTTGAGGAAGGGCACGACCTGCTTCTTGTCCCACAGGTAGGCAGCGGCGTCCTGGCCGTCGAACTGGCGGTCCATGGTCATCTCGAACAGGATGGCGCCGAGCACGCGCTCGCCGGTGAAGGCCGGGCTGCCCACGATGCGCGCGCGCATGGCGTGCACCAGGTCGAACATCTCGGCCTCGTTCTTGTATGCCGATTCCTCGACGCCGTAGAGCTTGAGCGCCTTGGGGGTGCTGCCACCGCTTTGATCGAGCGCGGCGATGAAACCCTTGCCGCTTGCCACCTTGTCCAGTTGTTCCTTGTTCACAGCTTTTTCGCTCTCTGGTTCGCCGCGCGGGCGGCGTATGGATGAATCGCAAGATTGTATCGACCGGCCTTTTGGCCACTGCTGCAAGCCCACTTGCGGGGATGGGGCACGCTCAGCGGGGCGCGCGAGGCAGGCCGATGAAGTCGAGCACCGGCGGCAGCACCGGTCCGCCGAGCCAGCGCAGGGGCCGGGCGACGGCGCCGATGAGCGTGATGTGGCTGAGGTCGTCGAAGCGCTCGGTACGCACCGGGACGCCCGCCGCCTGCAGCCGCTGCACCATCTGGCCGGTGTTGCGGTCGGGGTCGACCAGCTTGTCCTTGGATGCCGCCAGCAGCAGCGCCGGCGGCGAACCGGCGCGCGCATGCACCAGCGGCTGCGAGTCGGTGGGCGTGCCGGGCCAGCTGAAGGCCACCTGCGCCTGCGGATTCTCGATGGGCAGGAAATCGTAGGGGCCGGCCAGGCCGATCCAGCCGGCCAGCTGGCGCGGGCTGGCGCCCAGCGCGCCCAGCCATCGCCCGTCCAGCGCCACCATCGCCGCGTTGTAGCCGCCGGAGCTGTGGCCCATGACGTACACCCGGGCCGGGTCGGCGCCCAGGGCTGCCGCATGGTCGATGGCCCACTTCACCGCCAGCGCGCTGTCCTGGACGAAGACCGGGTAGCGCACCTGGGGGGACAGGCGGTAGTCGGGAATGACCACGACCGCACCGCGCGAGGCCAGCGCCTCGCCGACGAACTTGTAGTCGGCCCGTTCGCCGCTCGACCAGGTGCCGCCGTAGAAGAACACCACCAGCGGCCGCTGGCCGGCCGGCGGCGAGGCGCTCGTCTTCGGCGTGTAGATGTCCAGGCGCTGCCGCGCCTCGGGCCCATAGGCCCGGCCGGCGTCGAGCGAGAAGCTGTCGTCGGGCGTGAGGCCGTTGACGATGCGCACCGGCGAGCAGGCGGCCAGGCCGAGAAGGCCGGCCAGGGCCAGCAGCCAGGCCAGGCGAGGCCGGCGCAGGAAGGAAGAAGAGGAGAGCGGCATGGGCGATGTACGCGCGCCGGCCGCCCCCGGATTCGGTCATCATGACCTGCACGCGGGGGGCGTCGAACCGGCGCGCCGGGAGCATCGCTTGCCCCGCGCCGCCGCGCGCGTAGGACGCGCCAGCGCGCCGCTGACGGCGGTGCGCCCTTGCTGCGGGCCTCAGCTCGCCCGGCAGATCTTGAGCATGTTGGTGCCGCCCGGGGCACCCATCGGCTCGCCGCAGGTGATGGCGTAGACGTCGCCGCTCTGCACGATGCCGCGCTTCTTCAGGTGGCGCTCGGCCTGGTCGAGCGCGGCGTCGCGGTCGGTTTCCGAATCCATGAGCAGCGGGCGCACGTTGCGGTACAGGGCCATCCTGCGCTGGGTCGCCAGGCGCGAGGTGAGCGCATAGACCGGGATGTGCGCCGCATGCCGGCTCATCCACAGCGGCGTGGAGCCCGACTCGGTCAGCGCCACGATGGCCTTGGCGCCCAGGTGGTGGGCGGTGAAGAGCGCGCCCATGGCGATCGACTGGTCGATGCGTGCGTAGTGGCCGCTGAAGTCCAGGTCGCGCGTGGTGTCCTCGGCCTGCTCGGCGGCCTCGCAGATGCGGCTCATCTCCTGCACCGTCTCCAGCGGGTAGCGGCCCGAGGCGGTCTCGGCGCTGAGCATCACGGCGTCGGTGCCGTCGAGCACGGCGTTGGCCACGTCGCTCACCTCGGCGCGGGTGGGCACCGGGTTGGTGATCATCGACTCCATCATCTGCGTGGCGGTGATGACGACCTTGTCCATCTCGCGCGCCATGCGGATCATCTTCTTCTGCAGCGCAGGCACGGCGGCATTGCCCACTTCCACGGCCAGGTCGCCGCGCGCGACCATGATGCCGTCGCTGGCCTTGAGGATCTCTTCCAGCTTGGGGATCGCCTCGGCGCGCTCGATCTTGGCGATCATGCCGGGCTTGTGGCCGAACTCGGCCGCCGCCACGTTGCACAGCTGGCGCGCCATCTCCATGTCGGTGGCGTTCTTGGGGAAGCTCACCGCCACGTAGTCGGCCTGGAAGCTCATCGCGGTCTTGATGTCCTCCATGTCCTTGGCCGTGAGCGCCGGTGCCGTGAGGCCGCCGCCCTGCTTGTTGATGCCCTTGTTGTTCGACAGCTCGCCGCCGAGCTTCACCGTGGTGTACACCGCCTCGCCGCGCACGGCGTCCACGGTGAGCACGATCAAGCCGTCGTTGAGCAGCAGCCGGTCACCGGGCTTCACGTCGCGCGGCAGGTCCTTGTAGTCCAGGCCCACGGCGTCGACGTCGCCCAGCTCGGTGCGCGAGGCGTCGAGCACGAACTTGGCACCCGGCTCCAGCCAGATCTTGCCCTCCGCGAACTTGCCGACGCGGATCTTCGGCCCCTGCAGGTCGGCCATGATCGCCACCTCGCGGCCGGCCTTGCGCGCCGCTTCCCGCACCATGGCAGCGCGGGCGATGTGGTCCTGCGCCGTGCCGTGGCTGAAGTTCAGACGCACCACGCTCACCTTGTGCGTGATCATCTGCTCGAGGATCTCCGGCGTGTTGGACGCCGGCCCCAGCGTGGCGACGATCTTGGTGGCGTGGCGGGGGAGGCGGATCGAACTCATGGGCATCTCCTTGTTGTATTCCCAACTGTATACACTTTGTCGCCGCGGCGACAGCCCCGAGCGGTTTGATTGCCAAACAGGGCCGCGACGCCCGTTCCGCCTGCGCGTCCAGCTATCAATTCGGTAGCAGATCAGCCTGCGGCGCGCTTGGCGAGGATCTCGAAGGCCGGGAGCTGCTTGCCTTCCAGCACCTCGAGGAAGGCGCCGCCCCCGGTCGAGATGTAGCCGACCTGCTTCTCGATCCCGTACTTGGCGATGGCCGCCAGCGTGTCGCCGCCGCCGGCGATGCTGAAGGCGCTGCTGTCGGCGATGGCGCGGGCGATGGTCTCGGTGCCGTGCGCGAAGGCATCGAACTCGAACACGCCCACCGGGCCGTTCCAGACGATGGTGCCGGCCTCGCGCAGCTGCGCGGCCAGCAGCGCGGCGGTCTTGGGGCCGATGTCCAGGATCAGGTCATCGTCTTCCACGGCGTCGGCGGCCTTGGTGGTGGCCGGCGCGTCGGCCGCGAAGGTCTTGGCCGTGACCACGTCGACCGGGATCGGCACCGCCGCGCCGCGCTCGCGCATGGCCTCGATCACCGCCGTGGCCTCGCCCACCAGGTCGGGCTCGGCCAGCGACTTGCCGATCTTCAGCCCGGCCGCCAGCATGAAGGTGTTGGCGATGCCGCCGCCGACGATCAGCTGGTCGACGTTCTTCGCCAGGCTCTGCAGGATGGTGAGCTTGGTGCTGACCTTGGAGCCCGCGACGATGGCCACCAGCGGGCGCTTCGGCGAGGCGAGCGCCTTGGTGATGGCGTCGATCTCGGCCGCCAGCAGCGGGCCGGCGCAGGCCACCTTGGCGAACTGCGCGATGCCGTAGGTCGTGGCCTCGGCGCGGTGCGCGGTGCCGAAGGCGTCGTTGACGTAGATGTCGGTCAATGCAGCGAGCTTCTTCGCCAGCGCCTCGTCGTTCTTCTTCTCGCCCTTGTTGAGGCGGCAGTTCTCCAGCAGCACGACCTGGCCGGGCTCGACGTCGACGCCGTCGACCCAGTCGGACACCAGCGGCACCTCGCGGCCCAGCAACTCGCCCAGGCGCTTGGCGACCGGCGCCAGCGAATCCTCGGGCTTGAACTCGCCTTCCTTGGGGCGGCCCAGGTGCGACGTGACCATCACGGCGGCGCCGGCGTCGAGCGCCATCTGCACGCAGGGCACCGAGGCGCGGATGCGGGTGTCCTCGGTGATGGCGCCGCTGTCGTCCTGCGGCACGTTGAGGTCGGCCCGGATGAACACGCGCTGGCCGGAGGCCTTGCCTTGCGCGCACAGATCGGAAAAGCGGAGAACGTTCATGGTGGAAAGGCTCGGAGAGCGGCTCGGATTGGACAATCGGTGGGCGCAGCGCGCGGGCCTGCTGGGGCCGTCGGGCGGGGCTGCGCCGATCGAATCGATTGTAGGGAGGCCCTCGCCGCGGCCCTGTACGGCAAGGCCCCGCCGCGCATCCGTTGATGCATCCTCCATGGCCCCCCAGGCCTCGGCAACGCGGGGGCCGCAAGAACCCCCGGGGCGGCCCGGCGCTATCGCGAGGGGCCGGGCCGGGGCCGCTGCGCCACCAGCAGCTCGACGAAGGCCGCGGCCGCCGGAGACAGCGAGCGCCGCGCGTCCGCGTACACGCACACCTCGCGGTGGAAGTCCGGCGCGGCCAGGCGGACCATCGCGAGCCCCCAGGCCCGCACCAGCGGCGAGGAGTAGGTCGGGCACACGGTGAGGCCCTGGCCGGCCGCCACCATGCCCAGCGCCGTGGTCATGTACGAGACTTCCTGCGTGCCCGGCCGCTCCAGCAGGGCGCGCGCATCGGCCGCGAGCTCGGGCGCGATGCGGCCGCGGAAGTCGCGCGTGGGTGCAATGAAGGTCCACGGCCCGAGCTCCGCCCAGCGCACCGAGCGGCGCCGGGCGAAGGGGTGGTCGGGCGGGCAGATCAGCCAGTGCCGGTCGCGGAACAGCGTGCGGCGCGCGATCGTGTCATGGACCGCGACGTCCTGCCCCACCGCCAGCTCGACCTCGCCCGCCATCACGCCGTTGAGCAGCTGCTCGGGCAGCGTGTCGGCCAGCCGCACCTCCACCTCCGGGTAGCGCGCGCGGAAGGCCGCGATCGCCTGCGGCATCAGCGTGCAGGCCATGAGCTGCGGCGCGGCCAGGCGCAGCACGCCCTTCTTCTTGTCGCGCAGGTCGGTCACGCCGGCCACCGCCGCCTGCAGCCCGGCCAGCAGCCGGTGCACCGAGGGCAGGAACTCGCGGCCCGCCTCCGACAGCTGCACGCGGCGCGTGTGGCGGTCCAGCAGCTGCACGCCCAGCTCGCGTTCGAGCTCGCGCACCAGCACGCTCAGCGCCGACTGGGTGAGATGCAGCTCGCGCGCGGCCGCGGTGAAGCTGCCCGCCTGGGCGACGGCGGCAAATGCGCGCAGCTGGCGCAACGAGAGATTCATGGCAATCCTTCATCAATGGATGAATTTATTTCGATTGCATCATGGAACCGGTGCCCGTCCAATCGCGCTTCCCCAAGGAGACCAAGCCGATGCCCGAGACCCCCGCCACGGCGGCGCCCACGAACCCGCCGATCCGCGGGCTGCACCACTTCGCCTGGCGCTGCCGCGACAGCGAGGAAACCCGCCGCTTCTGGGAAGACCTGCTGGGCCTGCCGCTGGTGCACGTGATCAAGAGCGACCACGTGCCGAGCACGGGCGAGTACTGCCCCTACGTCCACATCTTCTTCCAGATGCGCGACGGCTCCTTCATCGCCTTCTTCGACCTCGGCGACGACGTGAAGGCCGATCCCTCGCCGAACACGCCCGCGTGGGTGAACCACATCGCCCTGCGCGTGGACGGCGTGGACGACCTGCTCGCGGCCAAGGCCCGCCTGGAGGCTGCCGGCGTGCAGGTGCTGGGCATCACGGACCACCACATCATCGAGTCGATCTATTTCTTCGACCCCAACGGCATCCGCGTGGAGCTGACGACCCCCACCGCGACGAAGGCGCAGATGGATGCGCATGCGCTCAAGGCCCATGCCGACCTGGATGCGTGGACCGAGCGCAAGGCCCAGCTGCGCACGGCGCGCGAAGGGGCCACGCATGCCTGAGCTCCAGCTGGCGGTCATCGACGTCAAGCCCGGCGCGTCGCTGGAAAGCCAGTCGGGCCTGCAGATGCTGCGCCCGCGCATCTTCGGGGCCTTCATGGCGCCCACCGGGCCGAGGAAGGTCGCGGCCATCGTGATGCACCCGACCAGCAACTTCATGGGCCACTACCTGATCGGCCCGCTGGCCGAGCGCGGCATCTGCTGCATGGGCCTGAATTCGCGCTACATGGGCAACGACACCCTGCTGCTCATGGAGCGTGCCATCCAGGACCTGGGCGCGGGCGTCAAGCACCTGCGCGCGATGGG
Source organism: Pseudomonadota bacterium (assembly GCA_031119395.1). Classification (GTDB taxonomy): domain Bacteria; phylum Pseudomonadota; class Gammaproteobacteria; order Burkholderiales; family Burkholderiaceae_C; genus Xenophilus. The sequence continues at coordinate 23,685 of JAVHYA010000035.1, read as the reverse complement.
CTACGAGAAGGTGCTGCTCATCGGCAACTCGGGCGGCGCGGCGCTGTCGAGCTTCTACCAGGCGCAGGCCGAGCGGCTCACCGCCACGCATTTCCCCGACGGCGACCCGACGCACCTGCATGCCGACGACCTGCCGCCGGTGGACGGCATCGCGCTGTGCGCGGCGCACCTGGGCCGCTCGCGGCTGCTGCGCGACTGGATCGACCCGTCGGTGACCGACGAGCACGACGTGCTCTCGGTCGACCCCGACCTCGACATGTACGACGCGCGCCACCGCGTGCCGTACAGCGCCGAGTTCCTGGCGCGCTTCCAGGGCGCGCAGAAGGCGCGCCTGGACCGCATCGAGCAATGGGCGCTCGGGCGCCTCGAGCAGCTGCGCGCCACGCCCGGCGCGCCGCGCGACCAGGCCTTCATCGTCTACCGCACGCACGCCGACCCGCGCTGCGTGGACCTGTCGCTGGACCCGAACGACCGCGCACCCGGCAGCGTCTGGGGCGATGCGCGGCAGGTCAACTACTCGGCCAACGCCATGGGCCGCACGACCTCGCTGACGGCCTTCCTGTCGCAGTGGTCCTCGCGCTCGCAGGCCGACGGGCCGACCAACCTCGCCCGCACGCGCTGCCCGAAGCTGCTGCTGACCTACACGGCCGACCAGTCGACCTTCCCGAGCACGCGCGATGCCTGGCTGCAGGCCGGCGGCGCCACGATCCGCAACGTCGACATCGTGGGCGGCAACCACTACCTGGCCGGCCAGCCGCAGCTGGTGCCCAAGGCGGCCGACGCGATCGCCGAATTCGCCCACGCGCTGTGATGCAAGGGCGCCCTGCGCCCCAAGAACAAAGACCCGAGACACGCCCCGCCATGGAAAGCTTCCGATTCGCCGAGCCCTACGCCCTGCCGAGCTGGCCCTTCGTGCCGCCGCCCGAGTTGGGCGGCGAGGCCACGCACCATCCCATCGTCATCGTGGGCGGCGGCTTGTCGGGCCTCACCCTGGCCTGCGACCTGGCGGTGCGCGGCATCCGCTCGGTGCTGCTGGACGAGGACGACACCGTCGGCGTGCGCGGTGCCTCCTCGCGCGGCATCTGCTACGCGCAGAAGAGCCTGGAGATCTTCGAGCGCCTGGGCATCTACGAGCGCATCGCCGCCAAGGGCATCACCTGGTCCTTCGGCAAGACCTTCTCCGGCGAGGAGGAGGTCTACAGCTTCAACCTGAAGACCGACAGCTGCTCGGTGCAGCCGCCCTTCATCAACCTGCAGCAGTTCTACATCGAGTGGTTCCTGGTCGAGCGCATCCTCGAGCTGGGCCTGACGGACCTGCGCTGGAAGAGCCGCCTCACCCACATCGCGCCGCGCGAGGACGGCGCGACGCTGCAGGTGCAGACGCCTGCCGGCAGCTACGCGCTGGAGGCCGGCTACGTCGTCGACGCCACCGGCGCCAACAGCCCCATCCGCACGCAGCTCGCGCTGCCTGCGCACGCCTCGCGCAGCACCGACCGCTGGTGCATCAGCGACGTGCGCTTCAAGAAGCCGCTGCCCATCGAGCGCTGGACCTGGGTGGACGCGCCCTTCAACGAAGGCCGCGGCGTGTGGCAGCACCTGATGGGCGACGGCGTCTGGCGCATGGACTACCAGATGCCCGAGGACTGCGACGTGGCCGAGATCAGCAAGCCCGAGGTGGCCGGTGCGCGGCTGCGAGAGCAGCTCGGGCCCGAGGTGGAGTTCGAGTTCGTCTGGATCGGCCCCTACGGCTACCGCGACCACCTGCTGGAGCGCTTCCGCCACGGCCGCATCTTCTTCGTCGGCGACGCGGCCCACGTGGTCAGCCCCTTCGGCGCGCGGGGCGGCAACACGGGCATCCAGGACGCGGCCAACCTGGCGTGGAAGTTCGCGCTGGTGCTGCAGGGCCAGGCGGACGCATCGCTGCTGGACAGCTACGACGCCGAGCGCCGCCCCGCGGCCGAGAAGAACCTGGAGGTGACGAGCCGCTCGGCCCGCTTCCTCGCGCCGCGCTCGAAGGCCGAGCACATCATGCGCAACGCCGTGGTCGCGCTGGCCAAGCGCCACGCCTTCGCCCGCGGCCTGGTCAACACGGGCCGCATGTCGGTGGCCAACGACTACCCGCCTGCCCCGCACCTGCCCGAGGGCAGCCGCACGGTGCAGAACGTGGCGCTGCGCACCCCGGGCGGGGCGACGACGACGCTGGCGCAGCTGCTGCGCGAAGGCACGCACGGCATCGTGCTGTGGCGCGCACCTTCCGCGGCCGACGCCGAGGCGATGTCCACGGCCCTGGCCGGCTTGCCCGTGCGGCTGGTCGCGCTCGGCGGCAGCAGCGGCCTGCCGGCCTTCGAGGTCGGCGAGGCCGAGCTCGCGCACCTGGACCTCGCGGCGCCCGGCAGCCTGCTGCTGGTGCGGCCCGACGGCTACCGCGCGACGCGCCTGCCGGCGCCCACACCCGCGGCCGCGGCCGACGCCGTCCGCACCGCCTTCGCACTGAACTGACTGCGCCATGCCCCTGATCACCGAGCCCCACATCCCCGACCCCGACGGCTTCTACGCCGCATGGCTGCAGGCGCACGAGGGCCTGAGCGACGGCGCGAGCGCGGACCTCAACGCGCGCCTGGTGCTGCTGCTGGCCAACCAGTGCGGCGACCAGGCCACGCTGCTGGCCTGCATCGCGGCGGCGCGCGAAGCCGCCTGAACCCGACTCCCACGATCCACGATGAACACCACCGTCTCCTTCGCCTCCGCCTCCGACACCCGCGAGCAGAAGCCCCAGGTGCGCGAACTCGCGCCCGGCGTCTACGGCTACATCAGCGACTTCGACCCCAACTGCGGCTTCGTGGTCGGCGACGAGCACGTGGTGCTGATCGACACCCGGCCCACGCCGCGCATGGCGCGCGACTTCCTCGCCGCCATCCGCACGGTGACCGACAAGCCCATCAAGTTCATCGTGCTCACGCACTACCACGCGGTGCGCGTGATGGGCGCGAGCGCCTTCCCCGAGGTCGCTGCCATCGTGGCGAGCCAGGGCACGCTGGACTGGATCCGCACCCGCGGCCAGGCGGATTTCGACTCCGAGGTCGGCCGCTTCCCGCGCCTGTTCCAGGGCGTGGAGGAGATCCCCGGCCTGACCATGCCGACGATGAGCTTCGAGCGCGGGATGAGCCTGTGGCTCGGCGCGGACCGCGAGCTGCGCCTGCTGGCGCTCGGGCGCGGCCATTCGAGCGGCGACACCGTCGCCTGGCTGCCCGACTGCGGCGTGTGCTTCTCGGGCGACGTGGTGGAGAACCACTGCGGCGTGTACGCCGGCGACGCCTACATCCAGGACTGGGCCGGCACGCTCGATGCCGTGAAGGCGCTGCGCCCGCGCGTGCTGGTGCCGGGCCGCGGCGCGGTGCTCCAGGATGAAGCCGCCTGCGCCGAGGCCATCGACCTCACGAAGGACTTCCTGTCCACGCTGCTGGGCGCCGTGCGTGCCGGCATCGACGCCGGCGACACGCTCAAGGGCTGCTTCGCGCGCGCCGAGGCCGCCATGACGCCGCGCTTCGGCCAGTGGCCGGTGTTCCAGCACGTGCTGCCCTTCGACGTCTCGCGCGCCTACGACGAACTCACCGGCACCGAGCACCCCGTCGTGTGGACCGCCGAGCGCGACCGCGAGCTCTGGCAGGTGCTGCGCGGCTGACCGATTCCTTCAAGCGCAACGACAACGACCCCAGGAGACGAACCCATGATCCGACACCTCGCCCGCGCCTTCGGCGCCGCCATCGCCTGCGCCCTGGCCCTCGGTGGCGCTGCCGCCTCGGCCCAGGGCAGCTACCCCAGCCAGCCCATCAAGTGGCTGGTGCCCTACGCGGCAGGCGGTGGCACCGACAACATCGCGCGCCAGCTCGCCGACGCGATGCAGCCCTCGCTCGGCCAGCCGCTGGTCATCGACAACCGCCCGGGCGCCTCGACCAACATCGCCGTCGGCGCGCTGATGCAGGCCAAGCCCGACGGCTACACCATCATGCAGGCGGAGAACGCGGCGCTGCTCTTCAACGAGCACATGTTCGCCAAGCTGCCCTACAAGCCCGCCACCGACTTCACCTACATCGGCGCCATCGGCCGCATTCCGCTGGCGCTGGTCGTGCGGCCGGACTTCCAGGCCCAGAACCTGGCGCAGTTCGTCGCCTTCGTGAAGGCCAGCGGCGACAAGGCCAGCTACGCGTCGCCGGGCATCGGCACGCCGCACCACATGGCGATGGAGCTGTTCAAGCAGAAGGCGGGGCTGACGATCACGCACGTGGCCTACAAGGGCGGTGCGCCGGCCCTGCAGGACATCATGGGCGGCCAGGTGCCGATGATGATGCTGGACCTCACCGCCGCGCTGCCCTACATCAAGACCGGCAAGCTGCGCGCGCTGGCGGTGGCGCTGCCGCAGCGCGCCAAGGCGCTGCCCGACGTGCCGACCTTCGCCGAGCTGGGCTATGCCGAGGTCAATGCCTTCGCCTTCCACGGCCTGATCGGCCCGGCGGGCATGAACCCCGAGGTCGTCAACCGCCTGAACGCCGAACTGCGCAAGGCGCTGCAGACGCCGCGCATCCAGCAGGTGTTCAGCGAGTTCGGCTTCGAGGCGCTGCCGGGATCGCCGAAGGACTTCCACGACCTGGCACGCGCCGAGAGCGCCCACTGGGGCCAGGTCATCAAGACCTCGGGCGTGCGGCTGGACTGACCGACGCCGCAGTTGCTATCGAATCGATAGCTGCTCGAGCAAGCGGGACGGGCGATACAGCCATTTTTTCCTTGAGGAATCAGGGGACGAGGAGCGCGCGGTGAACGCATCCGGATTGCAGGCGGCCGCCGGCGCGCCCACCGAACTGCAACTGGGCAGCGTGGCGGCCTGGCAGGAGAACACCAACAGCCACTTCCTGCAGCTCGACTGCCGTGCCGACGATCCCGCGCACTTCCGAGCAACGGCGCTGGTGGCCCGCTTCGGCGACAGCCTGGCCGCCGAGCTCTCGGTGCCGGCCACGCGGGTCATCCGGCGGCGCGTGGCGGCCGAGCATTGCGACGCGCGCTACTTCAAGCTGTTCTGGCAATTGCAGGGCCACAGCCGCGTGGCGCAGGGCGGGCGCACGGGGCACCTGCAGCCGGGCCAATGGTCGGTGTACGACACGACGCGCGAATACCAGATCGAGTCGAGCGAGCGCGCCCGCTTCATGGTCCTGCTGCTGCCGCAGACCGCCTGCCCGGGCTGGGCGCCGGCGGTGCACGCGCTGGCCGGGCGCGCGCTGGACGGGCGCGGCGCGCCGCGGATCGTGATGTCGGCGCTCGCGGGCATGCTGCGCGACGACGCGCGCCTGCCCGAGGACGAGCAGCGCACCCTGCAGGCCTCGGTCACGGCGCTGGTGGAATGCGCGATCGACACCCATGCGCGAGCGCACACGGTGCCGGCCGACGCGGAAGGCGGCGCGCGGCTGCAGCGCATCGAGCGCTGGATCCTGGAGCATCTCGCCGAGCCGGGCCTCACGCCCGAGCGCGTGGCCGAGGCCTTCGGCATGTCGCGCCGCAGCCTCTACAACCTCTTTCTGGGCAGCCAGCGCACGCCGCGCGCCTTCATCCAGGATGCGCGCCTGGCCCGCGCGCAGCAACTGATGGCGCAGGACGCCGGCCGCGAGCTGGCGCTCGGCGTCATCGCGCAGCGCAGCGGCTTCGCCGATCCGGCGCACTTCAGCCGCGCCTTCCATGCGCGCTTCGGCATGGCGCCGTCGGCCTGGCGCGAGCGCGGCGCGCGCGGCTGATGCGCGCGCACCCTCGGTACTTTCCCGAGGCCTGCGCAACCAGACAAGCACGCTGCACGAATCGCCAAGCCGCACCGCGCGGCCGGCTTCGAAGATCGCGTCTCCGGCGACAACCCGTCGCCCCCGAAGGAGACACCACCCATGCCGATTCCCGCCCCCGCCGCCGCGGCGCTGCGCAGCCGCATGTTCATCGGCGGCGACTGGCGCGATGCCGCCGACGGCCGCACGTTCGCCGTCTACAACCCCGCGACCGGCGAGGAGATCGCCCAGGTGCCGCAGGCCACGGCCGAGGACGTCGACGCGGCCGTGGCCGCCGCACGCGCCGCGCTCGTCGCGCCCGCCTGGGCGGGCCTGACGCCCTACGCACGCGAGCGCATCATGAGCCGCCTGGCGGACCTGATCGAGGCCCACGCCGACGAGCTGGCGCATCTGGAAACCCTCAACCAGGGCAAGCTGCTGCCCTGGTCGCATGCCATCGAGGTGGGCGGCAGCGCGCAGTGGCTGCGCTACATGGCCGGCTGGGCCACCAAGGTCGAGGGCAGCAGCTTCGAGGTGTCGATTCCCTTCCCGCCCGGCACCAAGTACCGCACCAGCACCCAGCGCGTGCCGGTGGGCGTGGTGGGGGCCATCGTGCCGTGGAACTTCCCGCTCGCCATGGCGATGTGGAAGATCGCGCCCGCGCTGGCCACGGGCTGCACCGTGGTGCTCAAGCCGGCCGAGGAGACGCCGCTCACCGCCCTGCGCCTGGCCGAGCTGGCGCTGGAGGCGGGCCTGCCGCCGGGCGTGCTCAACGTGGTGACGGGCGACGGCGAGACCGCCGGCGCGGCACTCGTGCGCCACCCTGGCGTCGACAAGATCTCGTTCACCGGCTCGACCGAGGTCGGCCGCCTCATCGGTGCGCAGTGCGGCCGCGACATCCGGCGCGTGGCGCTGGAGCTCGGCGGCAAGAGCCCGGTGATCGTGCTGGACGACGTGGACGTGGAGACCGCCGTCGCCGGCGCGGCCGGCGCCATCTTCTTCAACCACGGGCAGGTGTGCACCGCCGGCTCGCGCCTGTATGTGGCCAAGAAGCTCTACGACAAGGTGGTGGACGGCCTCGCGCAGGTGGCCGACGGCACGGTGCTGGGCTCGGGCTTCGACGCGCAGGCGCAGATGGGCCCGATGGTGTCGGCCCGTCACCGCGACCGCGTGATGACGCTGATGGCCACCGGCGCGGCCGAGGGCGGCGAAGTGGTCGCCGGCGGGCGGGCCGGCGAGGGGCCGGGCTACTTCGTGCGCCCGACCGTCGTCGCCAACACGGCGAACAAGCCGCTCACGCTGGTGCGCGAGGAGGTCTTCGGCCCGGTGCTGGTGGCGATGCCCTACGAGGACATGGACAGCGTGCTGCAGCAGGCCAACGACTCGGCCTACGGCCTCGGGGCCAGCGTCTGGACCAACGACCTGCGGCGCGCGCAGCGCGCCATCGACGCGCTGCAGGCCGGCACGGTGTGGGTCAACACGCACAACATGGTCGATCCGGCCATGCCCTTCGGCGGCTTCAAGTCCTCCGGCGTCGGCCGCGAGCACGGCCGCAGCGCCATCGAGGCCTACACCGAGCTCAAGTCGGTGTGCATCGCCTACTGATTCCAACGACACCCGACGAGACGAGGAGACATCCAGTGAGCGACAGCAACCCCGTGTACGACGCCGGCCTGGCCATCCGCCACGCCATGTTCGGCGCCGAGTTCACCGACCAACAGATCGCCGATGCCAGCGACTTCGTGCGGCCGATCCAGGACGTGGTCACGCAGCAGTGCTTCGGCGAGGTCTGGAGCCGCCCCGGCCTGGACCGCCGCCTGCGCAGCCTGCTGACCATCGCGCTGCTGATCGGCATGGGCCGCTCGCACGAGCTGCGCTGGCACGTCAAGGGCGCGCTCGCCAACGGCGTGACGGTGCAGGAGCTGCGCGAGCTGATGCGCCACGCGGCCGTGTACTGCGGCGTGCCGGCCGCGGTCGACGCCACCTACACCACCGATGCCGCGCTGCGCGAATTCGGCGCGGAGACCCAGGCATGAGCGGGGTGCGCCACGTCGCCCTCATCGGCCTGGGCAACATGGGCGAGCCCATGCTGGCCAACCTCGCGAAGGCAGGATTCCAGCTGAAGGTGTTCGACGTCGACACCGAACGTGCGCAGCGCGTGGCGCAGGCGCACGGGGCGCAGGCCTGCGCCGACTGGCGCACGCTGGCCGACGGCACGCAGGTGGTGGTGACGATGCTGCCCACGGGCGCCATCGTGCGCGACGTGCTGCTTCAGGCACAGGGCGGCCTCGCAGCCGTGCTGGCGCGGGGCACCACGGTGATCGACATGAGCTCGTCCGAGCCCACCGGGTCGCGGGCGCTGGCCGAATCGCTGGCGCAGCAGGGCCTGCACTTCATCGACGCACCGGTGTCGGGCGGCGTGCCCGGCGCCGTGGCCGGCACCCTGACCATCATGGCCGGCGCCGCCAGCCCGGCCGAGATCGACGCCGTGATGCCGGTCTTCGAAGCGATGGGCAAGCGCGTGTTCCGCACCGGCGGACCGGGTTCGGGCCATGCGATGAAGGCGCTGAACAACTTCGTCGCCGCGGCCGCCTACACGGCCACGGCCGAGGCGCTGCAGATCGGTGCGCGCTTCGGCCTCGACGAAGCGCTGATGGTGGACATCCTCAACGTCTCCACCGGCCGCAGCTTCAACAGCGAAGTCGTGTTCGCGCCGCACGTGGTGACGCAGCGCTTTGCCACCGGCTTCGCGCTGGGCCTGCTGGCCAAGGACGTGGGCATCGCGGCCGGCCTGGGCGAGCACCTGGGCGTGGACGCGCCGGTGAGCCGGCTGGTGCAGCAGCGCTGGCAGCAGGCACGTGCGGCCCTGGGCGACGGCGTCGACCAGTCGCGCGCGCTGCTGGCCTGGCGCGCGGCGCAGCCGCAGGACTGAGTCGACCGCATCGATGCCCCGGCGAAGGGGCGCGCATTTCAACAACGAAGGAGACAGGACATGAACGGATTTCGGAGTTTCACTCGCCGCACGGTCGGCCTCGTCGCCATGGCGTGGCTCGTCGCTTCCGCCGCGCAGGCACAGACCACGCTCACGGTCTCGCAGTGGCTGCCCGCGGGCCACCCGGTCCATGGGGTGATGCAGGACTGGGCGCAGAAGGTGGAGCAGGCCACCCAGGGCCGCGTCAGGTTCAAGACGCTGCCCCAGCCGGTGACGAATCCGCCGGGCCACTACAACGCCGTGCGCGACGGGCTGGCCGAGGTGGCAATGACCGTCATCGGCTACACGCCGGGCCGTTTCCCGCTGTCGGAGATCGCGGAGCTGCCGCTCATGGGCGAATCCGCCGAGGCCAACTCGGTCGCCTTCCAGCAGCTGGCCGAGAAGGTGCCGCCGGTGATGGCCGAGTACAAGGACGTGAAGGTGCTGGCGCTCTTCTCGCACGGCCCCGGCACCGTGTTCAACACGAAGAAGGACATCCAGACGCTGGCCGACCTGCAGGGGCTGAAGTTCCGCGTCGGTGGCGGCGTGGTCAACGAGGTGGGCAAGCTGCTGGGCGCCAACACCACGCTGAAGCCGGCGACCGAGTCGTACGAGTTGCTGTCCACGGGCGTGATGGATGGCGTCTGGCTGCCGTGGGAAGCGCTGGTCACCTACAAGCTCGACAAGCTGGTGCGCCATGCCACGGTGTTCCCGGGCGGCCTGTACAACTCGACCTTCATCGTGATGATGAACAAGCGCGCCTACGAGGGCCTGAACGCGGCAGACAAGGCCGAGATCGACAAGCTCTCGGGCGTGCCCTATGCACGGGAACTCGGCCGCGCCTTCGACAAGCGCGACGCCGAGGGCAAGGCCCTGGCGCAGGCCAGCGGCATCAAGACCAGCCGAGCGCCCGCCGCACTGGTCCAGGAAGTCGAGAGCCGCACCGCCTCGCTGAACAAGCGCTGGGCCGACCTGGCGCGCAGCAAGGGCGTGTCCAACGCCGAGCAGATCGTGCAGGACTACCGCGCCCAGGCGCGCAAGCCGTGAACGGCGCGCAGTCCGGGCGGCACTGGCTGCCCCGCGCCGTGGCTGCGGTGGACGCGCTGCTGGCCGTGCTGGCCGGGTGCGCCCTCTTCGCGCTGATGCTGCTGACCTTCGTGGACGTGATGGGCCGCGAGTTCTACCGCTCCGTGCCGGGCGCCCTGGAGCTCAGCGAGATGCTGATGGTGGTGGTGCTGTTCTGCGCCCTGCCGATGGTCTCGTGGCGGGCCGAGCATGTGTGCTTCGAGCTGGCCGACGCGATCTACAAGGGCCGTGCCGAGCGCGTGTCGAAGGTCGTCATGGACCTGATCTGCGCCGCGGCCTTCGGCGGCGTGGGCTGGGCCTGCTGGGGCTACGCGCGCCGGACGCTGGAGGACGGCGACGTCAGCGCCAACCTGGGCGTGCCGGTGGGCCTGTTCGTCTACCTGATGGCCGCGATGCTGCTGCTGGCCGCCGCCATGCACCTGATGCGCTGCTTCGTGGCGCCGCCCGCACCGGCGGCCACCGAAGCCTACGAGTGACATCGGCAACGACAACCGGAAGAGACCGCTCCCATGCAATCCTCCCTCCTGGGCTTCGCCGCCATCATGGCGCTGATGGTGCTGCGCGTGCCCATCGCGATCGCCATGGCGATCGTCGGCTTCGTCGGCCTGGCGCTCCTGCGCTCCTGGGACGCCTCGCTCGTCAGCGTGCTCTCGGTCATCAAGAGCACCGGCTTCTCCTACACCCTGTCGGTGATCCCGCTGTTCATCCTGATGGGCAACTTCACGGCACGCGCGGGCATGGCCAACGAGCTGTTCTCGCTGGCGCGCACCTTCCTGGGCCACCGCCGCGGCGGCATCGCCATGGCGACCATCGGCGCCTGTGCGGGTTTCGGCGCCATCTGCGGCTCGTCGATCGCCACCACCGCCACCATGGCGAAGGTGGCCTATCCGTCGATGCGCCAGCTGGGCTATTCGGACCGGCTGGCGGCGGGCACCATCGCGTCGGGCGGCACGCTGGGCATCCTGATCCCGCCGTCCACGGTGCTGGTGATCTACGGGATCATGACCGAGACGAGCATCGGCAAGCTGTTCGCCGCCGGCATCCTGCCCGGCCTGCTGGTGACGGTGATGCTGTGCCTGGCCGTGGCCTGGGTGGCGCGCCGCGACCCGCAGGCGGCGCCTGCGAGCGAGCGCATCGACTGGCCCGGGCGGCTGCGCGCGCTGCGCGGCATCTGGGGCGTGGTGCTGCTGTTCGCGGTGGTGATGGGCGGCATCTACGGCGGGCTGTTCACCGCGGCCGAGGGGGCGGGCTTCGGGGCCTTCGGGGCCTTCCTCTTCGCGCTGGGCCGGCGTACGCTGAGCTGGGCACTTTTCAAGCAGGTGATGAACGAGTCGACGCGGACCACCGCGATGCTGTTCACCATCCTGATCGGCGCCCTGATCTTCGGCAACTTCATGAACTTCACCGGGGCGCCCGACCAGCTCAAGGACTTCGTGCAGCAGTTCAGCATCCACCCGCTGGCGGTGGTGGCGGCCATCTGCGTGATCTACATCCTGCTGGGCAGCGTGATGGAGGAACTGTCGATGATCCTGCTGACGGTGCCGGTGTTCTTTCCGCTGATCGTGCAGCTGGGCTTCGATCCGCACTGGTTCGGCATCCTGATCGTGATGGTGGTGATGATCGGCATGATCAGCCCGCCCGTGGGCATGAACCTGTTCGTGCTCAACTCGCTGCTGCCGCACGTGCCGGTGCGCACGGTGTTCGCCGGCGTCATGCCCTTCCTGGGCGCGCTCATCCTCAGCCTGGTGATCCTCATGCTCTTCCCCTCGATCACGACGGTGCTGCTGCGCTGGCTGGGGTGAGCGACCCTCCACGCCTGTTCCTTCCCTTCATCTTCCGACTCGTCTTCACCATGACTGCTGCTTCATCTTCTTCGCGCCCGCGCCTGGGTTTCGTCGGCCTCGGCGTGATGGGCGCCCCCATGGCCTCGCACCTGGCCAACGCGGGCTACCCCGTCGCCCTCTACGACGTGGCGCCGCAACTGGCCCAGCAGCTCGCGCTGACGCTGCCGCAGGCCCAGGCCTGTGCCACGCCGCGCGAGGTCGGGGCATCGAGCGACATCGTCGTGACCATGCTGCCCAACGGCCGCGTGGTGCGCGACGTGGTGTTTGCCGAGGACGGGCTGGCCGCCGGACTGGCCAGCGGCTCCCTGCTGCTGGACACCTCGTCGGCCGAGCCGTGGGTGACGCGCGAGACCGCCGCCCGCCTGGGCGAACGCGGCGTGGCCATGGTCGATGCGCCGGTGTCGGGCGCCCAGTGGGGCGCGCAGGCGGCGGAACTGGTGTTCATGGTCGGCGGCGAGAAGGCCGACGTGGCGCGCGTCGCGCCGCTGCTGGACGTGATGGGCCGCGCCACCTTCCACCTGGGCGGACTCGGGGCCGGCCACACCATGAAGTGCCTGAACAACCTGATCACCGCCCTGACGCTCACGGCCACGGCCGAAGGGCTCGCGATCGGCACGCACTGCGGGCTGGACCCGGCGGTGATGACCGAGGTGCTGAACGAATCGACGGGCGGCAGCTGGATCACGCGCACCCACATCCACCAGCGCGTGCTCAGCCGCAGCTTCGACGACCCCTTCAAGCTGGAGCTGATGCTCAAGGACATGGGCATCGCCCTCGACCTGGCGCGCGCCGAAGGCCTGCCGGCGATGCTGTCGGGCGCCGGCCAGCAGATGTGGCAGGCCGCCCATCTGGCGCGCGGGCCGGGCGTGAGCGTGAGCGAGCTGGTGCGCTGGGTCGAGACGCAGATGGGCACCGAGATCCGGTCGCCCGGCAGCGCTACCAGCGCAGCATGAGGTGCAGGGGGAGGTACACCGCCATGCCGGCCAGCATGGTCCCCAGCACGCCGCCGCGCCAGAAGTACCAGAGCACGCCGGCCAGGGCGCCGTAGAGGCGCGCGTCCTGCCAGGTGTGGATGAACTGGCCGTTCGTCATCACGATCTCAGGGGCGATCACCGCGGCCAGCGCGGCGGCCGGCGCGTAGTGCAGCGCGCGGTGCGCCCACTCCGGCAGGCCCCAGGGCCGGTCGAGGATGAAGAAGAAGCATCGCGTGAGCACCGTGACGGCGGCGAGGCCGACGATGACGGCCAGCGTCCACAGATCGGTCTGGCCCTTCATCGTTCGTCCTGCGCGTCGGCACTCAGGCCGAATTGCTTCTCGAGCCAGAAGCACAGCAGGACGGCGGCGCCGATGGCGGCCACGATGTTCAGCTTGAAGGGCAATGCGAAGGCGGCGACGGCGGTCGCGGCGGCGATCAGCACGGCCAGCACGCGCAGCGGGGTCGTTGCCATCGAGCAGGTGACGGCCACCAGGCTCAGCACGCCGGCGAAGCCCAGGCCCCACTGCGTCGGGATGAAGTTGGCCAGCGCGATGCCCAGCAGGCTCATGCCCATCCACACGCACCAGTTGATGGCGTAGCCGCCCACCAGGTACGCCTCCTCGGCGGCACGCTGCGCGGGATCGTCGCTCGGCTGGGGGAAGCGCCGCGTGAACAGCGCATAGCTCATGTCGGCCGTGAGGTAGCCATGCAGGATGCGGCGCCAGCGCGGCATGTGCATCAGGTACGGACGCAGGTGCAGGCTGAAGACCACGAAGCGCAGGTTGACGCAGAAGCCGGTGGCCAGCACCACCCAGGCCGGCGCGCCGGCGATCAGCAGCGGGATGGCCGCCAGCTGCGAGCTGCCGGCGAACACGAGCAGCGTCATCGCCACGGATTCGGTCACGCTCATGCCGGCCTTGAGCATGGCCACGCCCGTCATCAGGCCCCAGGCGCCGATGCCCAGGGCGATGGGGGCCATGTCGCGCCAGCCCTCGCGGAAGGCCGGGTGCCGCCGGATCGCAGGCGACAGGAACATGCGCCGGTGTCGGGCGCCCAGTGGGGCGCGCAGGCGGCGGAACTGGTGTTCATGGTCGGCGGCGAGAAGGCCGACGTGGCGCGCGTCGCGCCGCTGCTGGACGTGATGGGCCGCGCCACCTTCCACCTGGGCGGACTCGGGGCCGGCCACACCATGAAGTGCCTGAACAACCTGATCACCGCCCTGACGCTCACGGCCACGGCCGAAGGGCTCGCGATCGGCACGCACTGCGGGCTGGACCCGGCGGTGATGACCGAGGTGCTGAACGAATCGACGGGCGGCAGCTGGATCACGCGCACCCACATCCACCAGCGCGTGCTCAGCCGCAGCTTCGACGACCCCTTCAAGCTGGAGCTGATGCTCAAGGACATGGGCATCGCCCTCGACCTGGCGCGCGCCGAAGGCCTGCCGGCGATGCTGTCGGGCGCCGGCCAGCAGATGTGGCAGGCCGCCCATCTGGCGCGCGGGCCGGGCGTGAGCGTGAGCGAGCTGGTGCGCTGGGTCGAGACGCAGATGGGCACCGAGATCCGGTCGCCCGGCAGCGCTACCAGCGCAGCATGAGGTGCAGGGGGAGGTACACCGCCATGCCGGCCAGCATGGTCCCCAGCACGCCGCCGCGCCAGAAGTACCAGAGCACGCCGGCCAGGGCGCCGTAGAGGCGCGCGTCCTGCCAGGTGTGGATGAACTGGCCGTTCGTCATCACGATCTCAGGGGCGATCACCGCGGCCAGCGCGGCGGCCGGCGCGTAGTGCAGCGCGCGGTGCGCCCACTCCGGCAGGCCCCAGGGCCGGTCGAGGATGAAGAAGAAGCATCGCGTGAGCACCGTGACGGCGGCGAGGCCGACGATGACGGCCAGCGTCCACAGATCGGTCTGGCCCTTCATCGTTCGTCCTGCGCGTCGGCACTCAGGCCGAATTGCTTCTCGAGCCAGAAGCACAGCAGGACGGCGGCGCCGATGGCGGCCACGATGTTCAGCTTGAAGGGCAATGCGAAGGCGGCGACGGCGGTCGCGGCGGCGATCAGCACGGCCAGCACGCGCAGCGGGGTCGTTGCCATCGAGCAGGTGACGGCCACCAGGCTCAGCACGCCGGCGAAGCCCAGGCCCCACTGCGTCGGGATGAAGTTGGCCAGCGCGATGCCCAGCAGGCTCATGCCCATCCACACGCACCAGTTGATGGCGTAGCCGCCCACCAGGTACGCCTCCTCGGCGGCACGCTGCGCGGGATCGTCGCTCGGCTGGGGGAAGCGCCGCGTGAACAGCGCATAGCTCATGTCGGCCGTGAGGTAGCCATGCAGGATGCGGCGCCAGCGCGGCATGTGCATCAGGTACGGACGCAGGTGCAGGCTGAAGACCACGAAGCGCAGGTTGACGCAGAAGCCGGTGGCCAGCACCACCCAGGCCGGCGCGCCGGCGATCAGCAGCGGGATGGCCGCCAGCTGCGAGCTGCCGGCGAACACGAGCAGCGTCATCGCCACGGATTCGGTCACGCTCATGCCGGCCTTGAGCATGGCCACGCCCGTCATCAGGCCCCAGGCGCCGATGCCCAGGGCGATGGGGGCCATGTCGCGCCAGCCCTCGCGGAAGGCCGGGTGCCGCCGGATCGCAGGCGACAGGAACATCAGGCGTCGGGCAGGCCGAAGACCTGGCCGGGCTTGATGTCGAAGCCGCGCAGGAAGTCCGCCGCCGGCAGGCGCTTGCCGCCAGGGCGCTGGAGCTCGGTGAGAGTCACTACGGAATTGATAGCGGCCACCGCAATACCGGCGGGCGTTGCGGCCAAAATCGTGCCGGGGTGTGCGCCCGGCGCACCGCCCTCGACGTGGGCCGCCCACAGCTTGATGGTCTCGCCGTCGAGGTCGCTGCTGGCGCCGGGAAAGGGGTCGAAGGCGCGGATGCGCCGCACGATGGCCTCGGCCGGCTGCGCCCAGTCGATGCGGGCTTCGGCCTTCTCGACCTTGTGGGCGTAGGTCACACCCTCGGCAGGCTGCGGCGTGCGGACCAGCGTGCCGGCCTCGGCCTGGCGCAATGCCTGGACGACGAGGCGGCCGCCCAAGGCCGCCAGGCGGTCGTGCAGGCGGGCCGTGCTGTCGTCGCCGATCTCCAGCGATTCGGCGAGGAGCATGTCGCCGGTGTCCAGGCCGGCGTCCATCTGCATGATGGTGACGCCGGTCACGGCATCACCCGCTTCGATCGCACGGTGGATGGGCGCCGCGCCGCGCCAGCGCGGCAGCAGGCTGGCGTGGATGTTGATGCAGCCCCAACCTTGTGCCCCCACGCTCCCCGCTGCGCGAGGTTCGCTGCCCCCCGAGCGGGCGCCTGCCGCCTTGAAGCGGCCCGGCGGCGGCTCGGGCGACCCCATCAGATCCAGCACCCACTGCGGCAGGATGAGCCCGTAGGCCGCGACCACCATCGCGTCGGCGTTGGCGGCTTCGAGGGCCGCCTTCGCCGCGGCGGCATCCTCGGGGTACTTGCCGTCCAGCCGCAGGCTGCGCGGCTGGGCCACGGGCCAGCCCTGCTCCAGCGCGTAGGCCTTCACGGGCGACGCCTGCAGCTTCATGCCGCGACCGGCCGGGCGGTCGGGCTGCGTCAGTACCAGGGCGATGTCGAAGCCCGCTTCCTTCAGGGCCTGGAGCGCGACGCGTGCGAATTCGGGCGTGCCCGCAAAGACGAGGCGCACGCTCAGTTCCGGTCGCCGTTGAGGTTGCCGGGCACGAAGCGCAGGTCGTCGCCCATGTGCCAGCGGCGCACCACCCCCTGCGGATCGATGTAGATGTAGAGCAGGCGCGGGTTGTTGGCCTGCAGGTAGCGCCACTGCCAGACATCGCCGTCGAAGGAGCTCACGCGGGTGACCTGCTCGGGCCGGCCGTAGGTGTAGAGCACGTCGGGCACGCGCCAGGCGTCGACAAGGATGTCGCGGGCGAACTGGCCCTCGTTCATGACCTGGGTCACGGCGACCACGCGGCCGGAGGCGTCCAGGTCGACGTCGTTGACCTCGAAGCCGGCCGGCTGGCGCGAGTACTGGAGCCGCTCGCCGCCGCCGGGCCGGGGGTAGACGGCCGTGGGCGTGCCCAGCTGCTGGAGCGCATCCGCGCGCGAGGTGCCCAGCGGCAGCCGGGCCGGGTCGCTGGCGCAGCCCACCAGCCCGAGAAGGGTGGCACAGAGGATCGCGGCAAGACAGCGCATGGTCACGCGCCGCGGCGCCCGTCGCGCTGTTCCTCGCGTTGCTGCTTCACGAGCTTGGTCTTGATGCGGTTGCGCTTGAGCGGCGAGAGGTATTCGACGAACACCTTGCCGCGCAGGTGATCCAGTTCGTGCTGGATGCACACGGCCAGCAGGCCTTCGGCCTCGATCGTGCGGGCATCGCCGTGCACGTCCAGGGCCGTCACCTTCACGGCGGTGGAGCGCTCCACGCCGTCGTAGATACCGGGCACCGACAGGCAGCCTTCCTCGTTGATCACCTTGTCGTCGCTGGCCCAGACGATCTCGGGGTTGATGAGCACCAGCGGCTGGTTGCGCTCTTCGGAAATGTCGATGACGACCACCCGCTCGTGCACGTCGATCTGGGTCGCGGCCAGGCCGATGCCGTTGGCCTCGTACATCGTTTCGATCATGTCGGCCACCAGGGCCTTGATGCGCGCATCCACGCCCTGCACCGGCTTGGCAACCGTGTGCAGGCGGGGATCGGGGTAGCTCAAAATGGTTCGCAGGGCCATGAATCGAGGGGAAGTTGTGGCTATTTTCGCCATTTCCGCAACCCCACGCCCCCGCACGGTGCGATTGACGTTGCCGTGCCGGGGGCTTCGGCGCAAAATTCGTTGCAAATTGTGAGTATTTGTTCACCTGCCGGGGCGCATCGTTGCTGCGGGGGTGGGCGACCATCCGTCCATGAAGCAGTCCAGCCTCCGCCTTCGTCCGCGCCCGCAACCTGCCGCCCTCGCCGGCGCGCTGGCCGCCGCCCTGACCCTGATCGGTGCCGTCGACATGGCGCAGGCGCAGACCTACCCGGTCACGCCCCAACAGAGAGCGACGGCCCAACAGGCGGCGGCGCAGGGCGTGCCGCTGTCCGAGCTGGCGCCCAACGCGCCCGACGAATACACCGTGCGCCGCGGCGACACGCTGTGGGCCATCTCCCGCATGTACCTGAAGAGCCCGTGGCGCTGGCCCGAGCTGTGGGGCATGAACATGGGCGAGATCGCCAACCCGCACCGCATCTACCCGGGGCAGGTGCTGTTCCTCGACAAGAGCGGCGGCCGTGCCCGCCTGTCGCTGCGCCGCGGCGGCGGCTTCTCCGGTGACGGCGGCACGATCAAGCTGTCGCCGCGCACGCGTTTCGAATCGGCCTCGGACCTCGCGCTGCCCACGCTGAACCCCAGCCTGATCGAGCCCTTCCTCACCGAGCCGGAGGTGGTCGACGAGGAAAGCACGATCACCCAGGCTCCGCGCATCGTGGCCGGCAACGACAGCCGCGTCATGATGACGCGCGGCGACCGCCTCTATGCCCGCGGCGGCCCCAACGCGCCGCTGGTCGAGACGCCCGGGCCGCTGAAGACGTACCGCGTGTTCCGCGGCGCCGTGGCGCTCAAGGACCCGGTCACCAGCGAGATCCTCGGCTACGAGGCGCAGTACCTGGGCAAGGTGCAACTGCAGCGCGGCGAAAGCACCGAAGTCACCAGCCCGCAGGCCGCGACCGCGGCCGCACCCGCTGCCGCCGGGCCGCAACTGAGCGTCTGCGGCGAATGCACGGCACCGGCACCCGTCGTCGAAACGACCTCGGGCACGCCAGTGCCGGCGGGCATGACGGCCGTGCCCGCCACGCTCGACGTGGTCGCCGCGCGTGAGGAGATCCGGGCCGGCGACCGCCTGCTGCCCGAGCCGCCGCGCAAGCTCGTGAGCTACGTGCCGCGCGCGCCGCAGCAGGTCATCACCGATGGACGCATCGTGTCGATCTACGGCAACGCCGTGAGCTTCGCGGGCCAGAACCAGGTGGTGTCGATCAACAAGGGCGAGCGCGACGGCATCGAGAGCGGCCATGTGCTCGCCATCCTGAAGAACGGCGAGACCATCGTCGACCGCACCGGCGGCGGCAAGGAAACGCTGAAGCTGCCGAACGAGCGCATCGGCCTGCTGATGGTGTTCCGCACCTTCACCAAGGTCTCGTACGCGCTGGTGCTCGAGATCACCGACACGCCGCGCGCCGGCGACCTGCTGGCCAACCCCTGAGGCCCGAGGCCACGCGGCCGTGGAACGGGACGAGCTCGCCGGCTGGCTGCGGCTCGCCCTGACACCGGGTGTCGGCGATGGCACGGCGCGACGGCTGCTGGCGGCCTTCGGCCTGCCCGATGCCGTCTTCGCCCAATCGCAGGCTGCGCTGGAGCAGGTCTGCAGCGCCACGCAGGCGAAGGCCCTGACCGCTCCCCCACCCGACTTCGACGGTGCGCTCGCCCGCACCTGGCACTGGCTGCGAGAAGCCGACGGCGCACCCGTGGGGCGTGCCATCGTGACGCTGGGCGATGCTGCCTACCCAGCCGACCTGCTGCAGACGGCCGACCCGCCGCTCATGCTGTACGTCATGGGCAGCTCGCCTGGCGCCCTGTCCGGTCTGGCGCCGCACGCCATGGCGATCGTCGGCAGCCGCAACCCCACGCCCCAGGGCGCGGTCGACGCGCGCCTGTTCGCCCGCAGCCTCGCAGGCAGCGGGTTCACGGTGGTGTCCGGCCTGGCGCTGGGCATCGACGGTGCCGCGCACGACGGCGCCCTCGACGGCGCAGCGCCGGCACTGGAACTTGCGACCGTGGCGGTGGTGGGCACCGGGCTGGACCGCGTGTACCCGGCGCGCCACCGCGAACTGGCGCACCGCATCGCCCAGCGTGGGCTGATCGTCAGCGAGTTCCCGCTCGGCACACCGCCGCTGAACCAGAACTTCCCCAAGCGCAACCGGTTGATCGCGGCGATGTCCCGAGGCACGCTGGTGGTCGAGGCGGCCCTGGCCTCGGGCTCGCTCATCACCGCGCGCCTGGCGGTGGAACAGGGCAAGGAGGTGTTCGCCATCCCGGGCTCGATCCACTCGCCGCAATCGCGGGGCTGCCATGCGCTGATCCGGCAGGGCGCGAAGCTCGTCGAGTCGGTGCAGGACATCTTCGAGGAACTGCAGCCCAGCGCGGCGCTGCACGACGGTGCCTCGGCCGCCACCGACGACGAAGACGCCGAAGCGCATGGCCTGCTCGCGCAGATGGGTCACGACCCTGTGAGCCTCGACGCGCTCGGCGCCCGCACGGGCCAGAGCGCCGCCGACCTGCAGGTCGCCTTGCTCGAACTCGAACTCGACGGCCAGGTCGCACGCCTGCCCGGCGGCCTCTTCCAGCGAATGGCGCGCGGCTGAAGGGCCATTCGTGGCGCATGCGCCACGTTCGCGCCCGCCCTCACCGTGCTGGGCTATATTGGGCCATGTTCGAAGTGCTCGTCTTCGTCTACGAAAACTACTGGCGTGGTGACGCATGCCCCGAACCGCAACTGCTGGGCCGCAAGCTCAGCGCGAACGGATTCGATGCCGACGAGATCCGCGAGGCGCTGCAGTGGCTCGACGGCTTGAGTTTCGCGACACAGGGCCTGCAGTGGACACGCCACGAGGACGATCGCAGCGCCACGGTCACGCTGCAGATGGCCGAGGACAGCGACTTCGTCGCCTCGCCGGGCACGATGCGCGTCTACTCCGCGGCCGAGCAGGCGCACCTGGGCGCCGAATGCCTGGGCTTCATCAGCTTTCTCGAATCCGCCGGGCTGCTGCCGGCGCGGCTGCGCGAAATCGTCATCGACCGCGCCATGGCGGCGCCGGGCGACCCGGTGGCGCTCGACGAACTCAAGATCATCGTGCTGATGGTGCACTGGAGCACCGGCATCGAGCCCGATGCGCTGATGCTCGACGAGCTCTGCGACGACACGCGTGACCGCGTGGCGCACTGAGCACCGCGCCCCCCTCAGTTGAGCAGGCGCTCCGGATTGGCGTCGAGCTTGGCCAGGGCCTCGCGCGTGGCGCGCGCGGTCAGCGTCTCTTCCTCGGCAGGCACCAGCAGGCCGGCCTGCAGGTAGGAGGCCAGGCGCCCCGCCTGGATGAGGAACTTGCGGCCGTCGGCCGCCGCGAACAGGTGCAGGTGCTTGCGCTCGCTGCGCCAGACGAACTGGACCTGGCTGGCCCGACCGTTGTGGTCGAGCATGAACCAGTTGCCCACCTGCAGCTCGTGGGCCCAGGTCAGCATGTCCTCGGTGACCTTGGTGCCGGTGTTGGGCACCACCTCGATCGAGGCAGCGTCCACGCCCAGCAGTAGCTCGATGCTGGCAGCGTCCATCGGCATCTCGGCGCCACCCTCCTCGTCGCCCACGAAGTCCTCGAGGTTCGTCAGGCGCGAGGCCATCGCCTCGATCTGCGCCGGCGAAATGGTCGCCGTCTTGGACATGAAGGCATCGGACAGCGTCTTGCCGATCGTCTTGATGTGCTCTTCCTGCGGCGCGCCGGTCACCCCGAGCAGTTCCATGCCCTGGCGCAGCCGCTGCAGCAGCTTGGGCAGCTCCTGGATCACACGCGCCCGGTCGGTCCGGTTGGGCTTGGCGCTCGCGGCCCACACCAGTTCGGAGGCGACGCGCTTGAGCATGACGGTCTGCTCGTCCTGCCCGCCGTACTTGAGCGCGGCCAAGGCCAGCACCTCGGCCCAGACCTTGAACAGGAACTCGCGGATCTCCTCGCGCACCGGCATGTCGTTGAGCATCTTGCGCAGCTCGATGGTGTACTGGATCGCCATCGTCTCCTTCTGCTCGACCTGCTGCGCCACGCTCATGAGCTTCTTGGTCGCGTCGCCCTGCGTCAGGTACTTGTTCAGGAAGGCCACGAACTCGTCGTAGACCAGCTTGAACACGCGCTGTCCGGTCTCGGGGTACTGCTCGATGACCTGGACCACACGCCGGATCTCGTTCTCGAGCGCACTGCCCGAGATGGCGGCGGCGTCGAAGCCCATCACCACCGAGCCCATGCGGTCGATCAGCATGCGCGCCGGGTGCTGCAGGGTGCCGAAGAACTCGGGCTCGGCGATGGCCACGCGCAGCACCGGCATCTGCAGGCGGGCGAACCACACGCGCGCCGAGAAGGGAATGCGCTCCTCGGCCAGGATGGCCTGGAACATCAGCGCCACGATCTCGACGGTGGCCTTGTCGGCGGTGGTCGGCGCCTGGCGCTTGAGTTCGTTGGACCGGCGCCGCAGCTCTGCCGCGCTGCGCTGCACCGCCAACGCGCCGTCGCCGCCCACATCCGCCCCCACCACGTAGGCGGAACTGCCGACCTGGTAGGCGGCGCCCGCATCGGCAATGGCCGCCATGAACGCAGGAGAGCCGCCCGGCACGGCGACGCCGCCCGATCCGGGAGGGCCGCCCAGCGGCGCGCCTGCCGGCACGCCCCCGGTGACGGCGCCGACGAAGCGGCGCAGGCTCACGAGCACGCCCTGCGCGCGCTGGCGCGCGGCCATGAAGGGCGACATGCCGGTGGCGACCAGCGTGTCCTGGCCCAGGCTTCCTGGCGCGCCGAGCGGCCCGGACGGCCGCACGCCGATCGCGGCCGGGGCAAAGCCCGCCATGCCCGGCGGAATGCCGGCGGCGCTGCCGCCCGCGCCCTGCCAGGACGCGGACTGCGGCTGCGACGCCATCGCCGTGGGATATCCCGCACCCAGCGGCGCGGGTCCCGACGACCCCACCCCGCCGGCCGGCTTGCGCACCAGGCGCTTGAGATCGATCTCGGGCATCACGCCCTTGCCAATCAGGAAGGCGTTCGCCTCCTTGTACGCCTTGACGGCCGCCTCACCCAGCTGCGCATGCAGCAGGCCCTGCACCTGGGTCCAGAGCTGGCGGCTCATGCCCGCGGCCAGCCACTGGTCGACCAGCAGTTTCGCCAGGAACTCGGGCTTGAGCACGTCGCCCGCGCGCAGCTCCTCGGTGCCCTCGAGGTACTGGATGCGCAGGCGCAGGTCGTTGAGTTCGAAGTTCGCCTTGTCCTGGATCGCGAGCGCCAGGCGCGAGGACAGGATGTTGTTCTCCACCACCTCGTCCCCGACGAGTTCGAGGCGCAGCGAGCCGCCGCCGCTGGAAGCGCCCTCCACCGGCACACCGGCCGTGTTGCCCAGCGCCTTGCGCCACTGCGCGCGCGACAGCGACACCCACCCGGATTCCGCACCGCGGTAGGCCACGAGGTTGTCGCGGCTCTCCTGCATCGTGCGCGCCGTGCCCGTTTCGTTGGCCAGCGACACCAGACGCTCCCGGACGGCCTGCGCGGCGCTGCCGATGGCGGCGTCGGTCGCCTGCACGAAGCGCTCTCGCGTCTCGCGAGCGAGCTGCAGGCCGAATTCGGGCGCGGACGCGGTGCTCATGAGGATGTGTCGGTGTGGGAGAAAATGTTACAGCACCACAGCGTGCCGCGCGCGGCGCCGGGGCACAAGCGCCTCAACCCGGAGGCCGGACGCGAAAAGGCCCGGCATGTGCCGGGCCCGCTGGATCGTATCGGTCCTCAGACCACCGCCCCGGCATTCGGGTCGTTGGGGTCATCCTTCTTGTGGACGGGGCCCTTGACCAGGTCCTCCCGCTTGACGCCGAGCCACATCGCGATGGCCGCCGCCACGAAGCACGACGAGTAGATGCCGAAGCAGATGCCGATCGTCAGCGCCAGCGCGAAGTAGTGCAGCGTCGGCCCGCCGAAGAAGAACATCGACAGCACCACCAGCTGCGTGGACCCGTGCGTGATGATGGTGCGGCTGATCGTGCCCGTGATGGCGCTGTCGATGATCTCGACCGTCGTCATCTTGCGGTAGCGCCGGAAGTTCTCGCGGATCCGGTCGAAGATCACCACCGACTCGTTCACCGAGTAGCCCAGCACCGCCAGCACCGCCGCCAGCACCGCGAGCGAGAACTCCCACTGGAAGAAGGCGAAGAAGCCCAGGATGAT
>JAVHYA010000157.1 GCA_031119395.1 Pseudomonadota bacterium | reverse complement strand
TTGCCCACCTGCAGCGTGCCGGCGCTGATGGTCGTCGTGCCGCTGTAGGTGTTGTCGGCAGTCAGGATCAGCGTGCCGGCGCCCGACTGGGTCAGCGCGCCGGTGCCGGAGACGACGCCGCCCAGCGTCAGCGTAGTGCCGGCAGTCGGTGCCAAGGCCCCACCTGCAGCGCCCAGCAGGACAGCGCGCGTGGTCGTGATGGCAGCCGTCGTCTGCAGCGTGCCGCCGTCGAGCGTCAGACCGCCGGCCACGGCGCCCAGCGCACCATCGCTGGAGATCGACAGCGTGCCGCCGGACACGGTCCACGGCGTGCTCAACGCGTTGGTGCCCGTGAGCGTCCAGGTGCCGGTATTCACCTTGCCGTAGCTGGTGAAGCCCTGGTACTGCGCGCCGATGCCCGAAACATCGAAGGTGCCGGGGGCAGTGCCCCCCAGCCGCAGTGCGTTGTTGGTGCCGGTTGCAACGACACCGCCGCTGAAGCCGTAGCCTGCGTTGAGTTCGAGGGCATTGTTGTTGCCTGTGATGGTCACGGCATTGGCCTGCCCGCCCAGGCCGGTACCACCGGCGATGCTGCTCGCGTTGACCAGCGTGTTGCCGTCGCCGGTCAGGCGAACACCCACGCCGCCGACGCCTGCCACGCCATTGGCCTCGGCGTTGACACTGGTCGCGCCCGCGCCGCCAGCACCGCCGGCGATCGTGCCGGCGTTGTAGATCGTCTGGTTGCTCACAGTGGCGGCCACGCCGTCGCCGCCGCCGCCGCCGTTGCCGGGCCGGCCGTTGGCCGTGCCGCCCGAGGCGTTGACGCCGCCGGCGCCGCCGGCACCGCCGACGATGGAGCCGCCGGCCTCGTTGCGCAGCCCGCCGTTCAGGAGCACGACGCCGTTGCCGCCGCCGCCCCCGCCGCCGCCGCTGGGACCGTTGGGGGAGGCCGCGCCCCCCGTACCGGCACTGCCTCCTGCACCGCCGGCGCCGCCGGTGATGCTTCCCGTGTTGATCACCGTGCCGGTGGTGTTGGCATACACGCCCGAACCGCCGCCGCCGCCGCCGCCGCTCTGCGAATAGGAGTTGCCGCCGGCCCCGCCGGCGCCACCGGTCACGCTGCCGCTGTTGTTGAAACCAGTGCCCACGCCGTCGAGGACGACCCCATAGGCACCCGCGCCGCCACCGCCCGCCGCCCACACGGCATCGGCGCCCTTGCCGCCGTTGCCGCCAGCGATCGCGGCGCCGTTGGCGGCAATGCCGGAAGCGCCGAAGTAACCCGCGCCGCCGCCGCCGCCATAGCTTTGGGTGGCATCGCTGTCGATCGGGAAATCGGGTGCCGCGCCGCCATTGAGCGAGCCGGCGCTGCCCGCCGCTCCACCGGCCCCGTTGTTGCCGGCCAAGTAGTTCCCGCGATCGCCGCTGGCGCCTGCCGACGCGCCGGTCGGGGTGGCGCTGCCGCCAGTGCCTCCGATGCCGTTGGTCGTCACATCGTTGAGGGCGCCCCCGCCACCCTGGTTGTCGTTGCCGCCGGCGCCGCCGTTGAGCTGGGTGGCGGTGTCGGGGTCACCGCCCAGGCCACCCTGGCCGGCCATACCGGGCGCGGCCGCGAGTCCGAGCGCCGCCGCCACGAGGAGCGGAGCCGCCATGCGCAACAGCGGCAGATCGGCCTTCGCCGTGCTGGCGCTGCGCGTGCGACCGCGCGCCGTCTCGCTGACGGCCTGCCAGCTGTTGAGGGACTGGTTGAAGACGACGCGGTGGATACGGTTCATCGGCTGGAATCCGGCAAAAGGTGGAAGAAAGAAGGCCCCGAACGCAACAGAATTGGTTACGAGGGAAACAAATGTGAGCAGGTGAAATGTAGCTATTTTTATTACATGTTGGCAATCGTTCATGCTTTCGTCGTATGTCGGACGATGCCCAATTCGGTGCAAACGTGGCTGCGCGACGACACGCCGGCATATCGCGACGATGCCCCCACCTAGGCTCGCGGCATGTCCTCGACCGTCTGTGCACTCGCCGCGATCGCCCTGTGGGCCACCCTGGCCAGCCTGGGCACCGCGTTGGCGCACGTTCCGCCGTTTCTGCTGACCGGCGCCGCACTGATCGTGGGCAGCCTGCCGAGCTGGCCGCTGGCGCTGCGCGACCGGGCCGCGTGGCGCGTGCCGCCGCGCACGCTGATGCTGGGCATCTACGGCCTCTTCGGTTTCCACTTCCTGCTCTTCATCGCGCTGCGCCATGCGCCGCCGGTGGAGGCGAACCTGGTCAACTACCTCTGGCCGCTCGGGATGGTCGTGATGGCACCGCTGTTCCTGCCGGGCATGGCGCTGCGGCCGGTGCATCTGGCGGCGGCGCTGCTGGGCTTCGCGGGCGCTGCGGTGGCGATCCTGGGGGCGCGCGGCAGCGCCGGCGCGGCGGCGGCCGGGACCGGGTACTGGGGCTTCGTGCCGGCGCTGGGCTCCGCCTTCGTCTGGTCGAGCTATTCGCTGTGGACACGGCGGGTGGCACCCTTCCCGACGGCAGCGATCGGCCTGTTCGGGCTGGTGTCGGGCGCGCTGTCGCTCCTGTGCCATGCCCTGCTGGAACCGGCCGTGGCGCTCTCGGCCCGCGACTGGGGCCTGGTCACGCTGTGCGGCCTCGGCCCGCTGGGCGCGGCCTTCTTCCTGTGGGACCGTGCGCTCAAGGGCGGCGACGCGCGGCAGATCGGCATCCTGAGCTACCTCACGCCGCTGGCCTCGACGGCCCTGCTCCTGCTGGTCATGGGCCGGCCGCCGAGCTGGAGCATGGCGGTGGCGGCGGCCATGATCATCACGGCGGCGGTGATGGGCACCCGTGCACGCTGACCCGACGGCTTGACCACCGAATCAACCTCCGGCGCCCGCCCCGCCTGCGCGAGTTGCTCCTGATTTCATAGCGCCCGCCACCGCGCGCCGCATCGGCCGGCCGGCGGCCGGTCCGTGGCACCGAATTCGCTTGCCCGGCCGGTACAACAACTCCGGAGATGCCAGACATGGCCAAGATCCCCGCCGGCGTCGGGCCGCGCTTCCCGCAGGTGGTGGTGCTCGTGGGCGCCACGGGCGACCTGTCGCGACGCAAGCTGCTGCCCGGCCTCTTCCACCTGTGCAGCGCGGGCTTCATTCCCGACTGGCGCATCGTGGGCGTCTCGCTGGACGACATCGACGTCGACGGCTTCAAGGCCATCGCCCGCAGCGCGCTGGACGAATTCGGCAGCCGCAAGACCAGCCCCGCCGCGTGGGAACGCTTCGCCGCGCAGCTCGACTACGTGCCGCTGGCCGCCGGAGCGCCGGCGCTGAAAGACGCGGTGGCGCGCGCCGAAGCCTCGCTGGGCGTGGAATGCCGGCGCCTGCACTACCTCAGCGTGCCGCCCTCGGCCGCACTGCCGGTGGTGCGCATGCTGGGCGAGGCCGAACTCGTCGAGCGCTCGCGCATCGTGATGGAGAAGCCCTTCGGCACCGACCTGGCCAGCGCGCGCGTGCTCAACGCCAAGCTGCACGAGGTCTTCGACGAGTCGCAGATCTTCCGCATCGACCACTTCCTGGGCAAGGAGCCGGCGCAGAACATCCTGGCCTTCCGCTTCGCCAACGGGCTGTTCGAGCCGATCTGGAACCGCAA
>JAVHYA010000034.1:45452-50206 GCA_031119395.1 Pseudomonadota bacterium | reverse complement strand
AGCACCAGGATGTAGACCTCGGGGTGGCCCCAGATCCAGATCAGGTTCACGTACAGCATCGGGTTGCCACCCAGGTGGTTCGTGAAGAAGTTGGTGCCCAGGTAGCGGTCCAGCGACATGAAGACCAGCGCGGCCGTCAGGATCGGGAACGAGGCGACGATCAGGGCGTTGGTGCACAGCGCCGTCCAGGTGAAGATGGGCATCTTCATCAGGTCCATGCCCGGTGCGCGCATCTTCACGATGGTCACCAGCAGGTTGATGCCCGAGAGCGTGGTGCCCACCCCCGCGATCTGCAGCGCCCAGATGTAGTAGTCGAGCCCGACCCCCGGGTTCTGGTTGCCCAGCATCGACAGCGCCAGCCAGCCGGCCGTGGAGAACTCGCCCAGGAAGAGCGACATCATCACCAGCACGGCGCCGGCGGTGGTCATCCAGAAGCTGAAGTTGTTCAGGAAGGGGAAGGCCACGTCGCGCGCGCCGATCTGCAACGGCACGAGGTAGTTCATCAGGCCCGTCACCAGCGGCATGGCGACGAAGAAGATCATGATCACGCCGTGGGCGGTGAAGATCTGGTCGTAGTGGTGCGGCGGCAGGTAGCCCATGTTGTCGCCGAAGGCCATGGCCTGCTGCAGCCGCATCATGATGGCGTCGGAGAAGCCGCGCAGCAGCATCACGATGCCCAGCACCATGTACATGATGCCGATCTTCTTGTGGTCGATGCTGCAGAACCAGTCGCGCCACAGCGGGCCCCAGAGGCGGAACTTGGTGATCAGCGCAAGCACGGCGATGCCGCCGAGCACCACGGCGATGAAGGTCCACAGCAGGATGGGCTCGTGCGCCATGGGAATCGATTCCCAGGTGATGCGCCCCAGGAGCCAGTGGGCGGGCGCGGCGGGCCCAGACGATTGTTCAGACATGACGGTTCACTCTTTCGGCGATGCGGGCGCCAGGGGCACCGGTCTCTTCCGACGACAAAGACGGACTACTTGGCGGTGGCGCCGGCGGGCATCGAATGTCCGCCGTGGGCCTTGTCGGGCTGGGCCTCGCGCACCTGCTCGGGCGTGCGTCCGGCCAGGGCGCCCCGGTTGCCCTGGCGCGCGGCATCCTGTGCCATCGTGGCGTGCATGCAGGGCTTGCCTTCCTCGACGCACATGTTCAGCACGCGCTCGTACAGGCCGGGCTCGACCGATGCGAAGCGGGCGACCGGGTTGCGTTCGCTGGGCTTGGCCAGTTCGAGGTAGCTGGCGCGCGTGAGGGCCTTGCCCTCGGACTTGCTCTGGGCCACCCACTTGGTGAAGTCGTCCTGGCTCAGGCCATGGAACTTGAAGGTCATGCCCGAGAAACCCGAGCCGCTGTAGTGCGACGACATGCCGTGGTAGACGCCAGGCTTGTTGATGACGGCATTGAGCTCGGTCTGCATGCCGGGCATGGTGTAGATCATGCCGGCCAGGTCGGGCACGTAGAACGCGTTCATCGTCGTGCTCGAGGTCAGCTTGAAGCGGATCGGGCGATCGACCGGGGCGGCCAGCTCGTTGACGGTGGCGATGCCCTGCTCGGGATAGAAGAAAAGCCACTTCCAGTCGAGCGACACGACTTCCACTTCCAGCGGCTTGACGCCTTCGGGCACGGGCTTGCCGGCGGCGATGCGGTCCAGGGGCCGGTACGGGTCGAGCAGGTGGGTGCCGATCCAGGTAAGGGCGCCCAGGGCAATGATGATGACCAGCGGCGCGGCCCAGATCACGAGCTCGAGCTGGGTGGAATGGTCCCAGTCAGGCTGGTAGTCGGCGTCCTTGTTGGACGCACGGTAGCGCCAGGCGAACAGCAGGATGAGCACGATCACCGGGACGATGATCAGCAGCATCAGCACGGTGGACGCGACCACGAGGCGGCCCTGCTGGGCCGCGACGTCGCCGGCGGGGTTCAGCACCACGGCGTTGCAGCCCGCCAGCAAGGTGGCGAGCGCGAGGAGGGGCGCGGCGCGGAGGCTCTTCGGAAAAGGCATGCGGAGCGATCAGGGTGTGGCCCCGCCAAGGGAAAGCGCGGGTTGCCGGAAGGCGCAAAATGTATGCCGAATGCCGAGTTCCGGCGATTGGACGTTTTGTCCTATGGCGCCGGAGGCCCGAAGGTGCGACTCTTCGACGTTCGAATGCCCGCAATCTAGACCCGACCCACGCAAGATGTCCAGCATCAGCCACGCCATCACCGATTCTCCGGCGAAGCCCTCGAACCAGCATGGCGACCACCATGTCGCTCCCGGGGAGATCGCCGTCGGCGTCGTCATCGGGCGTGCGTCCGAGTATTTCGACTTCTTCGTCTACGGCATCGCCTCGGTGCTGGTGTTCCCGGCCCTGTTCTTTCCCTTCGAGCAGCGGCTCGACGGCACGCTCTACGCCTTCGCGATCTTCGCGCTGGCCTTCATTGCGCGGCCCTTCGGCACCGTCATCTCCATGGCCGTGCAGCGCCGCTGGGGCATGGCCACCAAGCTGACCATCGCGCTGTTCCTGCTCGGCACCTCGACGGTGGGCATCGCCTTCCTGCCCAGCTACGAGTCGATCGGTGTCACGGCCATCGTGCTGCTGTCGATCTTCCGCATCGGCCAGGGCCTGGCGCTCGGCGGCTCCTGGGACGGGCTGCCGTCGCTGCTGGCACTGAGCGCCCCCGAGGGCCGCCGCGGCTGGTACGCGATGCTGGGCCAGCTCGGTGCGCCCGTGGGCTTCATCCTGGCCAGCGCGCTGTTCACCTTCCTGTACGGCAGCCTGTCGCTGGAGGACTTCCTCTCCTGGGGCTGGCGCTACCCCTTCTTCTGCGCCTTCGCGATCAACGTGGTGGCGCTGTTCGCGCGCCTGCGCCTGGTCGTGACGCCGGAGTACCAGGAACTGCTGACCGAGCGCGAACTGGTGCCCGTGGGGGTGGGCGAGCTCGTGCGCTCGCGCGGTCCCAGCCTGCTCATCGGCGCCTTCGCCGCCCTGGCCAGCTATGCGCTGTTCCACCTGATCACGGTGTTCCCGCTGTCGTGGATCCGCCTGTATTCGGAACAGTCCATCACCGCCTTCCTGGGCATCCAGATCATCGGCGGCTTCCTGGTGGCGGGCGGCATCGTGGCCTCGGGCTGGATCGCCGACAAGTACGGCCGCCGCTACACGCTGGGCTCGCTGGCGGCACTGATCGCGGTGTTCAGCGGCTTCGCTCCCACGCTGCTCAACGGCGGCACGCTGGGGCAGGACGTGTTCATCCTGCTGGGCTCCGTCGTGCTGGGCCTGTCCTACGGCCAGGCCGCGGGCGCCGTGACGTCGAACTTCGGCTCGCGCTACCGCTACACCGGCGCTGCCCTCACGGCCGACTTCGCCTGGCTCATCGGCGCCGCCTTCGCGCCGCTGGTGGCGCTGGGCCTGTCGGCCCACTTCGGCCTGGGCTACCTCAGCCTGTACCTGCTGTCCGGCGCGGCCTGCACGCTGGGTGCGCTGCGGCTGAACAAGGCGCTCGAAGCCCGCGACTGAGCTGGGCGCGCGCAGCTCAGGGCAGCCGCGTGCGCACCGCCTCGGCCAGTGCGGCGACGCTCAAGGGCGCGGAGCCTTCGGCCTTGTTGTTGATCGTCACATAGGCCGGCTGGCCGGCGCCGACCGTCCCGGCGATCACGCGCGCCAGCGCCTCGCGCGTGCCGAGGTCCGGATCGACCAGGCGGTCGAAGGGCTCGTACAGGCCCTTGGCCTCCTCGTAGCCGAAGGCGCCGTGCTTGCGATTCAGGTTCCACCGGCAGACCAGCGGGCCGGGCCACAGCGCGCGCAGCAGCGGGATCTGCTCGCCGATGGGCGGCAGCTTGGGATGCAGGCCCAGGCAGTAGGTGGCGCCGGCGTCGCGCAGCACGGCGACCAGCTCGGGCGTCAGCCATTCGGGATTGCGCACTTCCACCGCCACCACGGCATCGGGTGCCGCAGGCCTGAGCGGGGGCAGGGCGCGCAGCATGACCGACAGGCGATCCAGCAGTTCCGGCATGCGGGCGAGAAAGGCGGCGGGCAGGGGGCTCAGCTGGAACACCAGCGCGCCGATGCGTGCACCCAGCCCTTCGATGGCCGGGGCGACGAACTGCTCCACGGCCAGCGTGGGGTCCAGGAATGCGGGATTCGGCTGCATGCCGCGGCCATCCTCGCCGCGCACCAGCGCGTCGGCGACCAGGCTCGGCGCCTTGACCACGAAGCGGAAGTCGTCGGGCACCTGGGCCGCGTACCCGGCGTACTGGCTGGCGCTGAGCGGGCGGTAGAAGCTGCGGTCCAGGCTCACGCCGCGCAGCAGGGGGTGGCGCGCGTAGGCGGCCAGCCCGTGGCGCGACAGCACGGGCTGCGCGTACTCGCGCTCCCAGACGAGCCCGGCCCAGCCCGGAAAGTGCCAGGACGAGGTGCCCAGGTGCAGGGCGCGGGGCAGGGCGGCGGCCAGCGCGTGCACCGACTCGGGCACGGCGACGGCCTGCACGCGCTCGGCCGTGGATGCGGGGCGTGGGCGCGCCCCGACCGGCGCTGCCTCGGGATCCGCGCGGGGTGAGGGCGTCGGCGCGTCGTCGAAGAGGGAATCCTGGAGGCCGGGCATGGGAGCCGCATTCTCATTCATGGGCGAAACAGGGCTGCAGCGCCCGTGGGCCGGGCGCGATCAGCTATCGATTTCAGAGCAAACACCGGGCTCGCGCTGGAGGACAATGGCGGCCCGCCCCATCGCCGCCGACGCGCCGCCATGCAGATGCCATTGCCGTTCACTTCGCCCCCGCG
>JAVHYA010000034.1:10243-45352 GCA_031119395.1 Pseudomonadota bacterium | reverse complement strand
CCCGCGTGCCGAGGCCTGATCGCATGCGAACCCTCGGTCTCATCGGCCTGGTCCTGGCCCTGGCCATCGTCGGCTTCACGATGAAGCGGCAACTCGCTGCCGTCGCGCCGGCTGCGGCCATCGCCCCAGCCGCGGGCGATGGCGCGGCGCCGAACGTGCGCGCACAGAGCCAGCAGATCCAGCAACAGATCAAGCAGCAGCTCGACGCCACCATGAGCCAGCCGCGGCCGATGCCGGACGACAATTGACGGATCACCAGCCTGATCGAGCTGCGGCGCCCGTGCATTCTTCGCAAGCAGCTATCGAAACCATGGCGCCGGCGCCGCCCGAGGCGGACGACGCGCACTGGATGGGCCTGGCGCTCGCCCAGGCGCGCGAGGCCGCGGCGGCAGGGGAAGTGCCGGTGGGCGCCGTGGTGGTCAAGGACGGCGCGCTGCTCGCCACCGGCCGCAACAGCCCGGTCGCCACGCACGATCCCAGCGCGCACGCCGAAGTCAACGCGCTGCGCGCCGCCGCAGCGGCGCTGGGCAACTACCGCCTGGACGGCTGCACGCTGTACGTGACGCTCGAACCGTGTGCGATGTGCAGCGGCGCGATGCTGCATGCCCGGCTGGCGCGGGTGGTGTACGGCGCCGCGGACCCACGCACCGGGGCCGCCGGCTCGGTGGTCGACCTGTTCGCCCAGCCGCTGCTGAACCACCACACGCGCGTGAGCACGGGCGTGGCCGCCGAGGCCTGCGCAGCGCTGCTGCAGGACTTCTTCCGTGGGCGCCGCCAGGCAGCCCGCGAGGGGGCGCAGCCCCTGCGCGACGATGCCTTGCGCACGCCCGAGGCGCGCTTCGATGCGTGGCGCGATGCCTTGCCGCCGATGACCACGGTCGCCGATCTGCCCAGCCTCGCCGGCTGGCGCATGGCTTTTGTCGACACACGACCGGATGCGCCTGACGCGCCCGTCCTGCTGGCGCTCCACGGCTGGGGGCAGTGGAGCCTGCTGTTCCGGCATCTGCTGCCCTTGCTGCCGGACTGGCGCGTGCTGGTGCCCGACCTGGTCGGGTTCGGGCGCAGCGACAAGCCCAAGCGGGGGGCGGTCCACACCCCGGCGTGGCACGCGCAGGTGTTGCGCGAGTGGCTGGAGCGTCTGGAGGTCCGCGAACTGCGCGTCGTGCATCACCCCGACAGCGGCCTGCTGGCCGAGGCGTTGCGGCAGCACGGCACGCCGGTGGTGACGGCGGCGTGGCCCATCGAGCTCGGTCGCGCCGAGGCCGACACGCAGCGCGCATGGCAGGCGCCCTTTCCCGACCGCGGCCACGAAGCGGCGCGGCGTGCGCTGGGTGCTCGGGGTGTGTCGAAGGACGACCTCGGCGCCGACGCCGCGGCGCGCCTGGCCAGACGGCTCGCCCCGGCGAGCTCGGGCCCGATGGGATACTTCCGCGCGTGACCCGAAGCATCTACATCTACTCTCCCTCGAGCGCGGTGCGCGACAAGGCGGCCTTCCGCCGCGGCGTCGCCCGGCTCAAGGCCCTCGGCCTGACGGTCGAAGTCGACGAGGCGGCGCTGGCGAGTTCGCAGCGCTTCGCCGGCGACGACGCGACGCGGCTGGCGGCCATCTCCCGTGCGGCGGCCAGTGGCGCCGACGTGGCACTCATCTCGCGCGGCGGCTATGGGCTCACCCGCATCCTCGACAAGCTGCCCTACAAGGCCGTGGCCAGGGCCATCGAACGCGGAACGGCCTTCGTGGGCCTGAGCGATTTCACCGCCTTCCAGCTGGCGCTGCTGGCCAAGACCGGCGCCGTGAGCTGGCAGGGGCCCGCCTTGGGCGAGGACTTCGGCACCGAGGGCACGCCGGACGAGATCATGGAGGCCTGCTTCGACGACCTGCTCAACGGCCAGGGCGAGGGCACGGGGTGGCGCCTGCCCGCGCGCGATGCGCAGGCCGTGTCGCTGCGGCCGCTGCACGGCGCCACCCTGTGGGGCGGCAACCTGTGCGTGCTCACCAGCCTGCTGGGCACGCCGTACTTCCCCTCGGTCGACAAGGGCGTGCTCTTCCTCGAGGACGTGAGCGAGCATCCCTACCGCATCGAGCGCATGCTCGACCAGCTGCGCCATGCCGGCGTCCTGGGGCGGCAGAAAGCCATCGTGCTGGGCCAGTTCACCAACTACCGCGCCGTGGCGCACGATCGGGGCTTCAAGCTGCAGACGGTGGTCGACCGCTTGCGCAGCCTGTTGAAGGTACCCGTGCTGACGGGCCTGCCCTTCGGGCATGTGCCGACGAAGGTGCTTCTTCCCGTGGGCGCGCGCGTCGAGATGGCGATGGCCGAGCGCGACGTGTTCCTGGTCTGGGGCCATGCGCAGGGCGGGGCGCGCTTGCCCGCCGGGCACGACCACGGCGCCCCGGGCCACGTTCATTGAGCCAAGAAAAACGCCGCATCAGCGGCGTTTTTTCCAGGAGAAGCGAAAACAGCTCAGTTCGCGAAGCGGTGATGTGGCCGCGCCACCATCGCCTGGGGCAGCAGGCCCTTGAACAGGTCGTTGATCTGCCTCATTTCGCGGCGCGCCCGTGCCTCGCCGTGCACTTCGCTCAGGGCCGCCAGCATGTCCTGACGCAGGTACCAGAGGCACTCCATCTCGTCGGCGTACTGGATGCGCTGAGCCACGCGGTGGAAGCTCTGGCCCTCGTGGCGCTGCAGCAGCTGCAACATCGCGTCGCGCACCTGCTGGATCTTGCGCTCGCTCGGCCGCCCCGGCGGGCGCGCCGAAAAGGACAGAAGACGAAGCAGGCTGCTGGGGGACACCATGGACGCTGAGCCGTATGCGAGTGGGCAATTGACATCACAGTACGCACGCCCGACCGGCCGATCAAGCGGGAAACACACATTCATGTTTAAAAACAACAATATTGCGCGCTTTGATGCAGTGGAGTCGCAAGAAATGGAACCAAAGTTCTACGGCAAAGTGATACTTCCATTCGCTTGAAATGCGTGTCCGGCAAGATCGGTGTCGAAATGCTATTTTCGGTTGGCATCGTTCGCACGGACGCCCGGGAGAGGTGACGCTCCGCGCACCGGGACGCATCGCCATAATCAACGACAACACACCAGACCCACACCATGGCCACCACCGTTGTCTTTGCGGACCTGACCGGAAGCACGCGGGCGTTCGAGGTCATGGGCAACGTGCGGGCCACGGAAACGGTCACGCGGCTCACCCAGTGGATCGGCAATGTCTGCGAGGTGCACGAGGGCAGGGTGGTCAAGAAGCTCGGCGACGGCCTGCTGGCCATCTTTGCCGACGGGGTGACAGCGACCACGGCCGTCCTCGAATTGCAGCGGGGGCACCAGAAGCGGTTGCAGAACTGGCCAGCCGCGCTGCGCATGGAGCTGCAGATCGGCGTGGCCAGCGGCGAGGTGGTCGAAGTCGATGGCGACAGCTACGGCGACGCGGTGAACGTCGCCTCGCGCCTGAGCGACCTGGCAGGCCCGGGCCAGGTGTGGGCCACCGAGTCGGTGGTCGTGCAGCTGGGGAACGCCGACGTGCGCCATCGCAATCTGGGCCCGATCCACATCCGCGGGCGCAATGAAATGCCCGTCGTCTACCGCATCGACTGGCAGGAGGAGGTCACGGAACTGCTGACCATGCCTTCGCCGCTGGTGCAGCCGTCCAAGGGGGCGGATTCGACGTTCGGGCAGATCGAGCTGACCTGGCTCGACGTGCGCTCCATGTTCTCCGTGGACCAGCTTCCGATCCACCTGGGCCGCGTCGACGAGGCGGAGTTCGTGGTCAACGATCCGCGGGTGTCACGCCTGCACGCGCGGCTCGAATCGCGCAACGGCAGCTGCGTGCTGACCGACATCAGCACCTACGGCACCTGGGTGCGCTTCCACGGTCGCATCGGTGCGAGCAGCGAGATTGCGCTGCGCCGCGAGGAATGCGTGCTTCACGGCAGCGGCGAGATCGGCCTGGGTGCGCCGCTGAGCGATTTCAGCGCCCCCACGATCTCGTTCAATACCGTCGGCGGCAGCCTGTTGCTGGCGGCACGCCGTCCTTCGACCTGATCGGAACTGGAAGCAGGGGCCCGGCTGGAGGAGCCGCGCCTATGCTTCAATCCACACGCCGGCTCACGCCTCAGTGATTTGACATAATACACATTGTATTTCTCAAAGGCGCAGCCGCCAGGGGCGCCGAGCGCCCGATCTCATGGCGTCACCACTTGCCATCGCTCGCCGGGCGCGGCGCTTTCGCCGCCGCCGCCGTGAGCATCTGGATGGCATCGGGCCTGTTGCCACGCTTGGCGAAATCCAGCGCGGTCATGCCTTGCTCGTTCTTCATCGTGATGTCGGCGCCTTCGTCCAGCAGCAGCTTCACCGCCTCGGGACTGCCGTACATGGCCGCCATCATCAGCGGCGTGGTGCCGTTGGGCGACTGCGCGTCGATGAAGGCGCTGGCCTCGAGCAGCTGCTTCATGATGGTGATCTGCCCGGACGTGGCGGCGTAGTGCAGCGGCGCCCAGCCCGTCTTGTTCACGGCCGCGTCGCGCGCCAGGAGCATGGTCACGAACTCCTGCTGGCCCTTGAGCGCGGCCATCATCAGCGGCGATTCGTCGCTGCCGTTGACGGCGCTGACGTCCGTCCTGGGCGATTCGATCAGCACCTTGGCCACCTTGGGCGACGGCTCGCGCAGCGCCAGGATGAGTCCGGTCTGCTTCTTCTCGTTCACCGTGTTGGGGTCGAAACCCCGCTCGATCAGGGAGCGCACGGTGCCCGGGTTGTCGCTGATCACGGCGCGGAAGAAGTCGTCGTACGAACCCGCGGTCGTTGCACAGGAAATCGCAAACAAGGCAAAGAGATACAGTAGTTTTTTCATGTGATTTCTCAAGCGTTCACGCCCTGGAAGAGCGCTTCGAAATTGCGGCTCGTGGCCTGCGCCACGGCTTCCACCGGCAGATTGCGCAGCGTCGCGATCTGCTGCGCCACATAGGGCACGTAGGCCGGGGTGTTGGTCTTGCCCCGGTAGGGCACCGGGGCCAGGTAGGGGCTGTCGGTCTCGATCAGCATGCGGTCCAGCGGCACCAAGCTGGCGACCTGGCGCAGCTCTTCGGCCTTCTTGAAGGTCAGGATGCCCGAGAAGGAGATGTAGAAGCCCAGGTCGAGCGCCGCGCGGGCCACCTCGGCGGTCTCGGTGAAGCAGTGGAACACGCCGCCCGCCGCCCTGCCCGTCCCGTCCTCGCCCTCCTCCCGCAGGATGGCCAGCGTGTCGGCGGACGCCTCCCGGGTGTGGATGACCAGCGGCTTGCGCACCTGCTGCGCCGCCCGGATGTGGACGCGGAAGCGCTCGCGCTGCCAGTCGAGGTCGGCCACCGTCCGGCCGCCCTTGCGCTCGTCCATCTGGTAGTAATCGAGCCCGGTTTCGCCGATAGCGACCACCTTGGGTCGCGCCGAGAGCCGCACCAACTCGTCCACCGTGGGCTCCTGCACGTCCTCGTTGTCCGGATGGACGCCTACTGAGGCCCAAAAGTTGTCGTAATCGGACGCGAGGCTCTGCACGGCGTCGAATTCCTCGAGCGTGGTGCAGATGCACAGTGCCCGGTCGACGCGTGCAGCGGCCATGGCGGCGCGGATGTCCGGCATGCGTGGGAGCAGCTCCGGATCGGTCAGGTGGCAATGGGAGTCGGTGAACATCGGAAAAAAGCAAACGGCGGTGGAGCACACCGCCGTGGAAGCAGGCCGCGCGGCTGCGCGCGCCGAAGAAAAAGATTCAGATCGTTTGCGTCGGCCGGTCGGACGCCATGGTGCCCCCCAGCGCCTCCTCGATGCGCGCCTTGAGCTGCCGCGACTTCTCGTCGGACGGAAAACGCACGCCGACGCCCGGGGAGCGCGTGCCGGCGGCACGCTGCGGCGTGATCCAGGCGACCTTGCCGGCCACGGGGTAGCGTTGCGGGTCGTCGGGCAGGGTCAGCAGCACGTACACGTCGTCGCCGAGCCGGTATTCGCGCGTGGTGGGGATGAACACGCCGCCCTCGGCAAAGAGCGGGATGTAGGCCGCGTAGAGCGCGCCCTTTTCCTTGATCGCCAGCTGGATGACGCTGGGCCGGGGCGTGGCGGGGGCGGCGGGTGTGTTCATGGGCGGCGGGAAGCGGCCGAGTTTAGGGTGCTTTGCGCCTCGCTCACAAGCGCCTCCAGCATGAGGCCGGCGTTGAAGGGGTGCTCGGCCGTGCGCGCCGCCTTCATCAGCGACTGTGCCCAGCGCGCCAGCGGCATGGCCGGCGGGGCGGGCGGCAGGTCCTGGGCGTCGAAGAAGCGCGGCGCGGCGCCACTGCGCACGGCCATCAGGTCGTGGCACAGCTTCTGCAGCGCCTCGATGGCGGCCGGCGGCGCCTGGTCGGCCAGTGCGCTCACGTCGCCGCGCTGCATGGCCTTGGGCAGCAGGCCCCAGGCCTTGGGCGACGGGCCGTTGCGGGCCAGGCGCAAGGCGGCATCGGGGCGTCCGCCCGCCGCGCGCAGCAGCACGGCGGCCTCGGGCGCGGCGATGCCCTGCGCCACGAGCCAGTCCTGCGCTTCCTCGATCGGCGGCCAGGGCAGTGCATGGCCCAGGCAGCGGCTGCGGATGGTGGGCAGCAGTTGCCAGGCGGCCTCGCTGGCAAGGACGAAGCGCACGTCGCCGGCGGGTTCCTCCAGCGTCTTGAGCAGCGCGTTGGCC
Organism: Pseudomonadota bacterium; assembly: GCA_031119395.1. GTDB lineage: Bacteria > Pseudomonadota > Gammaproteobacteria > Burkholderiales > Burkholderiaceae_C > Xenophilus. Next base: position 38,659 of record JAVHYA010000034.1, on the reverse strand, counting down.
GAGATCGCGTTCATGCGCTCCGCCGGGTAGACCAGCACCACCTTGCCGCGGCCGCGCGCGCTGGTGCGCTGGGCAAAGCCCACGGCGTCGCGCATCGCCTCGACGCGGATTTCGCGGCTGGGCTTGCGCTTCTTGTCGTCGATCTCGGACTGGGCCTTCTCGTCCAGCGGCCAGCCCAGTTCGTGCATGGCCACCTCGGGCATCAGCACGCACAGGTCGGCATGGGTGCGCACCTTGATCGCGTGGCAGCTGGCGCAGTGCCCGCAGGCCCCCTGCGGGCCGGGCTGCTCGCACAGCCAGGCACTGGCCAGCGCGAGCGCCAGCTCGTACTGGCCCAAGCCCGACGGTCCCTGCAGCAGCCAGGCATGGCCGCGCTGGCGCAGCAGCGCATCGCGCGCCCGCGCGAGCCAGGGCGCCAGCGGCGCTGTCTGGTCGCCGGGACCGGTCATGGCAGGCCCCTGCGCCGCACGGCCGCCTCGACCTGGGCCCACACGTTCTCGCGCGTGGTGTCGGCGTCGATGCGCTCGAAGCGCGCGGGGTCGGCGCCGGCGCGCCGGGCGTAGCCCTCGGCCACGCGGCGGAAGAAGTCGACCGGCTGCGCCTCGAAGCGATCGGGCAGCCGGGCCCCCGCCAGGCGCTCGGCCGCAGTCTCCGGCGCCAGGTCGAACCACAGGGTGAGCGCGGGCTGCAGCACGTCGGGCGCCCCGCCCTGCCCGCCCTGGACCCAGGCCTCGAGCGTGCCGAGCACGCCCAGGTCGAAGCCGCGTCCCGCGCCCTGGTAGGCGAAGGTGGCGTCGGTGAAGCGGTCGCACAGCACCACGGCGCCGCGTGCCAGCGCCGGGGCGATGACGTTCACGACATGGTCGCGCCGCGCCGCGAAGACGAGCAGCGATTCGGTCAGCGCATCCATGGCCTCGCCCAGCACCAGGCCGCGCAAGGTTTCGGCCAGCGGCGTGCCGCCGGGCTCGCGCGTGCGCACCACCTCGCGCCCGGTGGCGCGGAACAGCGCCTCCAGCGCGTCGATGTGGCTGGACTTGCCGGCGCCGTCGATGCCCTCGAGCGTGATGAAAAGACCCTGGCGCTGCGTCATGGCGTGTGGCTCACTGGCCCCGCTGGTACTTGTTGACGGCACGGTTGTGCGCGTCGAGCGATTCGCTGAACTGGCTGGTGCCGTCGCCGCGCGCCACGAAGTAGAGCGAACGGCTGCGCGCCGGCTGCACGGCGGCCAGCAGCGCGGCCTTGCCGGGCATGGCGATCGGCGTGGGCGGCAGCCCGGCGCGCGTGTAGGTGTTCCAGGGCGTGTCGGCCTGCAGGTCCCGCTTGCGCAGGTTGCCGTCGAAGGTCGCGCCCAGGCCGTAGATCACGGTCGGATCGGTCTGCAGCGGCATGCCGATGCGCAGGCGGTTGACGAACACGGCCGCGACCTCGGCCCGGTCGTTGGCCTTGCCGGTTTCCTTCTCGACGATGCTGGCCAGGATGAGCGCCTCGTCGGCCGACTTCAGTGGCAGGTCGCTGGCGCGCGCGGCCCAGGCGGCCTCGAGCTTCTTGTCCATGGCGCGCATGGCCCGCTGCAGCAGCGCGACGTCGCTGGAGTTCTTCGAATAGGTGTAGGTGTCGGGGAAGAAGCGCCCTTCCGGGTGCACGCCGGGCCGACCGATGCGCTCCATGAGCTGCTCGTCGCTGAGGCCGGCGGTGTCGGGCTTGAGCATGTCGGCCTTGGCCAGGGCGGCGCGCACCTGGCGGATGTTCCAGCCCTCGACCAGCACCACGCTGCGGGTGGCTTCCTCGCCGCGCACCAGCACGGCCAGCAGGGTGCGCGGAGTCAGGCCCCGGTCCAGCTCGTAGCTGCCGGCGCGGATCTGCCGGTCCTGCCCCGAGAAGCGGAACCACCAGTACAGCAGTTGCGGGTCGACGGCCGTGCCGGTGTCGGCCACCGCCTGCGCCACCCCGCGGGGCGTGGTGCCGGGCTCGACCGAGAGGTCGACGCTGGGCGCCGGCAGCTTCAGCGGCTGATGCAGCCACCAGAGGGCCGCGGCGCCGGCGCCGAGCACGCACAGCGCGGCGAGCAGGAAGATCGTGAGGAAGAAACGGCGCACGGCGGTAGATGTCGGGCGGGCAAGGAGCGGGGTTTCCGGCGGCGGGACGGGAAGCCCTGCGGGGCCTGGGGACCGGAGCGGCCCATGATAATTCAGCGATGACCGCGCCTCTTCCAAGCCCCCTGTTGCAGGGCGTGACGCCCGTGCTCGACACCCTTGGCGTGATCCGCGCCGAAGGCCCCGATGCCGCGGCCTTCCTGCACGGCCAACTGACCCAGGATTTCGTGCTGATGGGCGCCCAGGAGGCTCGACTGGCCGCGTTGTGCACGCCCAAGGGCCGCATGATCGCCAGCTTCATCGGGCTGCGGGCCGCGCCCGAGGTCATCCTGCTCGTGTGCAGCCGCGACCTGCTGGCCGCCACGCTCAAGCGCCTGTCGATGTACGTGCTGCGTGCCAAGGTCAAGCTGAGCGACGCCAGCGCCGACCTCGCCGTGCGCGGGCTGGCCGGTGCGGCGGCCTTGGCTGCCAACGGCATCGACGCCGGCGCCCCGCCCTGGCACTGCACGGGGCTGGGCGACGCCCATGCCGTCACGCTCTTGCCTGCCGACGGCGTGCCGCGCGCGCTGTGGATCGGCCCGTCGGCCGCGCCGGCACCGCAGGGCGAGCCGCTGGATGCCGCCACCTGGGCCTGGAGCGAGGTGCGAAGCGGCGTCGTCACCCTCGGCACGCCCGTGGTCGAGGCCTTCGTGCCGCAGATGCTGAACTACGAATCGGTCGACGGCGTGAACTTCAAGAAGGGCTGCTACCCCGGCCAGGAGGTGGTGGCGCGCAGCCAGTTCCGCGGCACGCTCAAGCGCCGGGCCTACCTGGTGCAGGCCGATGCGCCGCTGGCCGCGGGGCAGGACGTGTTCGCGGCCGGCGATGCCGAGCAGCCCGTGGGCACCGTGGCACAGGCGGCGCCCGCGCCCGGCGGCGGCTGGGCGGCGATGGTGTCGATGCAGATCGCCGCACTCGACGCCGGCAGCCTGCACGCCGGCGCGGCCGACGGGCCGGCACTGGCGGTCCAACCCCTGCCCTACCCGCTGCGCGACGACATCTGAGTCCACGGGGCGGGCCGCTGCTTGCATGCCAAAAAGGGCTGCAGCGCCCGTCCGGCCTGCGCGAGCAGCTATCGATTTCATAGCGTCCAGATTTTTTCGACGCGCCTGACCCCGTTCTCGCGGCCGCGCCGTAGAACGCGCATCGACCACTCGATGCAAGAGGACAGGACCATGAATCGCAGAACCCTCGCCGCTGCCGCGGCCGCATGCCTCGGCCTGGCGGCCCTGGCCACCACACCCGCCGGTGCGCGCACCGTGCCACCACCCGACAGCCGGCTCGGCGCGCTGATGCAGGTCAGCATCGTCGACCGGAGCACCGGCCGCGAACTGCCCGTGTACCGCCACCGCGGCGAGTACTGGGTGGCCGGCACGCCGGGCGCGCGCTACGCCATCCGCGTGCGCAACACGCAGGGCGAGCGCCTGATGGCCGTGATGTCGGTCGATGGCGTGAACGTGGTGAGCGGCGAGACCGCCGCGCTCGACCAGAACGGCTACGTGCTCGATGCGGGCGAGCGCGCCGACATCGCGGGCTGGCGCAAGAGCGACGCGCAGGTCGCGGCCTTCGAGTTCACCGCGCAGGCGAACGCCTATGCCAGCCGCACCGGCCGGCCCGACGACGTGGGCGTGATCGGCGTCGCGGTGTTCCGCGAGCGTGCGGCGCCGGTGCCGCAGTGGGCACCGCCGGTGTCACGTGGGTCCGAGCCCGCCAACAACCCGGGCGCCGAGCGCGAACGCCGTGCCGAGGCAGCGCCACCGGCCGCGCAGTCGTCGGCGCCGATGGGATCGGCCGACGCGGCGGCCAAGTCGATGGCACCCGCTGCGCCGGCGCCGAGCCTCGGCACCGGGCACGGCCGGCGCGAGACCTCCCATGTGGGCCACACCCGCTTCGAGCGCGCCAGCCGCTCACCGCAGGAGCTCATCCGCATCCGCTACGACAGCCGCGAGAACCTGGTGGCGGCGGGCGTCATCCCGTCGCCGCCGCCGCGCTGGCCCTCGGGCACGCCCTCGCCTTTCCCCGGCTCCAGCCTGGGCTACGTGCCGGATCCACCGGCCCGCTACTGAACACGAACACGCGATTGCAGGCCAAATCGGCCTGCAACGCCCGCCCGGCGGGCGCTGGCAGCTATCAAAACCGGAGCGCCGTCAGCCGAGCGCGCGCTCCATCTCGATGTGCGCGATGCCCGCTTCCTCAAAGGGCTCGCCCACCGGCACATAGCCCAGCCGGGCGTAGAAGCGCTCGGCGCTGCGCTGGGCATGCAGGCCCACCGCGCGGTCGCCACGGGCACGGGCCACCTCCTCCAGCGCGCGCAGCACCGCCTCGCCATGGCCTTCGCCCCGCAGCACACGGTGCACGGCCATGCGGCCGATGCGGGCCACGCCGTCCTGGCCCGGCAGCAGCCGGCCGGTGGCGACGACCTGGCCGAGCCGGTTGCGCGCGACGGCGTGCGTCACGACGGCATCGTGCTCGTCCCACTCCAGCTCCTTCGGGATCTGCTGCTCCTCGATGAAGACCTGCCGACGCAGCGCGCTGGCGCCTTCGCCCAGGGTGTCCCAGTGGCCGGTGACGACCTCGGTCATGGTCTCGCCGGCCTCGTAGCCGAGCAGGATGTCGCGCAGCGCCTGCGGCACGGGGCGCGAAGTCTGGGTGGCCGGGTCGGCGAACACGTAGACCAGCTCGCAGCCCACCAGGAACTCGTTCTGACGGAACAGCCCGCCGGTGAATGCCATCGACGAGTTGCCGATGCGCGTGCATTTCATGCCCACGTCGAGCAGGTCGTCCACCCGCGCCGAGGCCTGGAAATCGACCGTGGCCTTGCGCACGTACAGGTCGCCCTCGAGGGCATGCATCGCTTCCTCGTAGGGCAGCGCCAGCGCGCGCCAGTAGTCGGCGATCGCGGTGTCGAAGTACATGAGGTAGTGGGCGTTGAAGACGATCTTCTGCATGTCCACCTCGGCCCAGCGCACGCGCAGGCGGTGGAAGAAGCGGAAGTCGGAGCGTTGCATGGCGGGACCTTTCTGGCGTCTTGTCTCGGGTTCGGTGGGAAGCCGGGCGAGGATAGCCCGCGTGCAGCACGGCGGTTGGCGCGTGCGCGTCAGCCCGCGCGGCGGCACGGCCTTCCCTGGAATTTCCGGATCGGACCGGCCCGCAACGCCCGCCGGCCGGGCGCGGGCTGCCATGCCATCGAGAGCAGCCAGCCGCCGTTCAGCGGCCGAAGGCCTCGCGCAGCGCCCGTGCCGCGTCGGCCTGCGCCGTGCGCGCCTCGGGAATGGCGCGGCCCATCTTGAGGAACTCGTGCACCACGCCGCGGTAGATCTCCAGATCGACCGGCACGCCGGCCAGGCGCAGCTTGTCGGCGTAGGCCACCCCGTCGTCGACGGCCGGGTCGCACTCCGCCAGGCCGATCCAGGCCGGAGCGACACCCTCCACGTCCTCGGCGTTGAGCGGCGCGAAGCGCCAGTCCTCGCGCTCTGCGTCGTCGATGTAGTGCGAGAAGAACCAGCGCACCAGCGAGGCGGTGAGCACCGGGCCGTCGGCAAAGCGGCGGTACGAATCGGTGTCCTGCCGCGCACCGGTGCCGGGGTAGAACAGCATCTGCAGCGCGACCGGCACGCCCGCGTCGCGCGCCAGGATGGCGCACACGGCCGCCAGGGTGCCGCCCGCGCTGTCGCCGCCGAGGGCGAGGCGGCCGGTGTCCAGGCCCAAGCGCGGCGCACCCTCGCGCTGCAGGAACCGCACGGCATCCCACGCATCGTTCACGGCGGTCGGAAAGCGGTGGGCCGGTGCCAGCCGGTAGTCGAGCGAGACGACCGCGCAACCGGCTTCGGACGCCAGCACGCGGCACAGCGTGTCGTGCGTGGCGATGCTGCCGACCGTGAAGCCGCCGCCGTGGAAGTACATCAGCACCGGCAGTTCGGCGTGCGACGGTGCGTAGAGCCGCGCCGGCAGCGCGGCGCCGTCTCGGGCGGGAACGACGAAGTCGTCGACGCGCCCGAGCGCCGGCTTGGGCACCTCCAGCACGCCGGCGCCCTTCTCGTAGGCCGCCTTCGCCGCCGCGGGCGTCATGGCATCGAGCGGTGGCTGGCCGGCGCGCGCCATGCGCTCCACCACGCCCGCCATGCGCGGCGTGAGGCCGTGGGCTGCCGGGGCGGAGGCCGTCAACGGATGAACGGCCCGTAGCAGGCGACCTGCCGCGCCTCGTCGGTCTGTGGCCCGATGGCGCAACCGGTGGGCCGATCCGGCCTGTGGAAGCTCACCATCACCGGCTGCGCGCCGGGCCGTCCATGGCAGGTGGCCGGCACGGTGAGGCCGTCGGAAGGCGGCGCCAGCGGCGTGAAGGAGCCCAGGCTGACGAGCTGCACGGGCTGCAGGGCCAGGCCGTCCTTGGCCAGCGCCTGCGCCAGCCACACGACGGCGTTGATCGCGGTGAGGCCGGCGCCGTCGGCGGCGCTCAGGCCGGTGGGCGTGGGTGCGGGGGGGCGGGCCTGGATCGCCCGGTCGAGCGCGGCCACCTGGTCGTCGCTCGGGCACTCGGCCCCTGCCGTGCCCGCGCACAGTGCAGTCGCCGGCGCGAGGGTGGCCCGGCGGGCGGCGCGTTGTCGTCTGTTCATGCTCCTGTGTCTCTCGCTCGACCGGGTTGTGCCGCAAGGCCTTGCGGGCGATGCTAACGTGCGGCACGGGTGTTGCCACCCCTGAACACGAAGGAGACCCATGGCCCTGATCCAATACCTCACACAGATCCAGTTCGATTTCGGCGCCGTCCGCCTTCTGGCCGACGAATGCGTGCGCATCGGCATCACGCGGCCGCTGGTCGTGACCGACAAGGGCGTGCGCGCCGCAGGCATCCTGCAGAAGGCGCTCGATGCGCTCGGCGACCTCGAGTGCACCGTGTTCGACGACACGCCCTCCAATCCCACCGAGGCGGCCGTGCGCGCCGCCGTCGCGCTCTACCGCAGCGGTCACTGCAACGGGCTGATCGCCGTCGGCGGCGGCTCGGCCATCGACTGCGCCAAGGGCGTGGCGATCGCGGCCACGCACGACGGGCCGCTCAAGACCTACGCCACCATCGAGGGCGGCTCGCCGAAGATCACCGACGCCGTCGCCCCGCTCATCGCCGTGCCCACCACGGCCGGTACCGGCAGCGAGGTGGCCCGCGGCGCCATCGTCATCGTCGACGACCACCGCAAGCTGGGCTTCCACAGCTGGTTCCTCATGCCCAAGGCGGCCATCTGCGACCCGGAACTCACGCTGGGCCTGCCCCCCAAGCTCACGGCCGCCACCGGCATGGACGCCATCGCGCACTGCATGGAGACCTTCATGGCAGCCGCCTTCAACCCGCCGGCCGACGGCATCGCGCTCGACGGCCTGGAGCGTGCCTGGGGCCACATCGAACGCGCGACGAAGGACGGCAGCGACCGCGAGGCGAGGCTGAACCTGATGAGCGCCAGCATGCAGGGCGCCATGGCCTTCCAGAAGGGCCTGGGCTGCGTGCACAGCCTGAGCCACAGCCTGGGCGGCGTCGATCCGCGCCTGCACCACGGCACCCTCAACGCCCTCTTCCTGCCGGCGGTGGTGCGCTTCAACGCGGGCGCCGAGTCGGTGCAGAAGGACCTGCGCCTGCAGCGCATGGCCCGCGCGATGCACCTGGACCAGCCGGGCGACATCGGCGAAGCCATCCGCGACATGAACGCCCGCCTGGGCCTGCCCAAGGGCCTGGCCGAAGTCGGCGTGACGCCCGCGATGTTCGACAGGATCATCGACGGCGCGATGGCCGACCACTGCCACAAGACCAATCCGCGGCTGGCGACCCGCGACGACTACCGCGAGATGCTGGAAAGCTCGATGTGAGGCGCAGCCGGCGCCGCGCGCGCCGGCTCAGTCCTCGTCCGCGTCGAGGCCCGCCGGCTCGGCCCGCGCGTCGGCAGGCACCAGCGCCGCGTTGCTGATGGCGGCGGAAATGCGCCGCACCTGATGGTGCATCTCGCGGGCGATCTCCTCGCGCCGCGCGGCCTCCAGCCGGCCCGAGATCGCCGCCACGCTGATCGCCGCCACGGGGTTGTCCACGGGGAAGGCCACCCCCATCGCCGCCGTCCCCGGCGTCACCACGCTGTCGAGGAAGGAATAGCCCTGGCGCCGACCCGCGGCCACGGCCTCGCGCAGGAAGTCGGCGCTGAACGAGGCGAACTTCTCGTAGCGGTGTCCGTTGGCCTGGATCACCGCCTCGGCCTCGGCGTCCGGCATGGCGCACAGCATCGCCAGCCCGCCGGCGCCCACGCCCAGCGGCCGGCGGATGCCGATGTCCAGCGGCAGCGCCTTGATCGGGTAGTCGCCCAGCGCGCGGTTGGTGCACACGGCCTCGAGGCCGCTGCGCTCGCTGAGGTAAATCGTGTCCTGGGTGATCTCGGCCAGCCGGTGCAGCGCACCGTCGCACAGCTCGCTGAGGCGGTACCGCGGGCGTGCGAGCAGCCCCAGCTCGTGCAGCAGCGGGCCGAGGAAGTACTTGCGCGTGCGCGCGTCGCGATCCACCAGGCCCTCGATTTCCAGCCGCTGCAGCATGCGGAAACAGGTGGACTGCGGCAGCCCGCTGGTGGCCGCCACCTCGCCGATGCGCATGCCGTGCCGGCCGCGTGACGCCACCACGCGGAGCATGTTCACGACGCGCTCGATGCTCTGCGTGCCGGTCCTGGGATTTCCACCTTGTGGCGATTCATTTGTCCCCGAGGCGACTTCTTCTCGTTGTTCATTCATGGCCCCTTTGTAATTTGCATCCACATCGTGGGCAACATAGGGTTTACCACCTCGGGTGGCGATCGCGCCACACCTTGTAATCCAGGCAGGCCGCGGTTGAGCAACCGCCGCATTGTGGATATTGAGACAAGGAGCTTCGATGCCCCACACGATGACCGAAAAGATCCTGGCCCGAGCGGCCGGGCTCCCCGCCGTGAACGCCGGCGACGAGATCCTGGCGCGGCCCGATTTCGTGATCGCCTACGACTTCCCCGGCTACACCGACGTGTTCTTCAAGGAAGCGCGCGAGGAGTTCGGCGTCGACAAGGTCACGAGTCCCGAGCGCTTCGTGCTCTTCATCGACCACATGGTCCCTGCCACCGCGCCGAAGGAAGAGGAACTGCACAAGGTCACGCGCGCCTGGGGCGCCGCACAGGGCGTGCCGGTGCACGAGCGCGAGGGCATCGGCCACCAGGTGTCGGCCGAACTGGGCTATGCGACGCCCGGCGCCTTCGCCGTCCACTTCGACGGCCACGTGAGCCAGCTGGGCGCCTTCGGCACCTTCGCCTTCGGCGCGCGCAAGGGGGTGCTCGAGACCTTCGTGACCGAGAAGATGGCCCTCACGGTTCCGGCCACCGTCCGGATCGAGTTGACCGGGACGCTGCAGCCGGGCGTGATGGCGCGCGACGTGTTCCACCACATGGTGCGGGTGCTGGGGCCCGCATCCTGCCGCTTCAAGGTGGTGGAGCTGTGCGGTCCGGTCATCGACGCCATGAGCATCGAGGGCCGCCAGACCATCTGCGGCCAGGCCATGTTCCTCGGTGCCACGACCATGCTGATCGCGCCGGACGAGAAGACGCTGGCCTACACCCGCGACATCGCCAAGATCCAGCTCGACCCGGTCTACCCGGACGCGGATGCGGTCTATGCCCGCGAAGTGAGCATCGACGTGAGCGAACTGACCCCCATCGTGGTCGCACCGCCGAGCCCGTCGAACACCCGCGACCTCACCGAGTACGCCGGGCTCGAGGTGCACACGGGCTACCTGGGCTCCTGCGCCAGCGGGCGCCTGGAAGACCTGCGCGCTGCCGCCCAGGTGCTGCAGGGCAGGCGCATCAAGCCGGGCTTCCAGCTGCACGTGGTGCCGACCTCGCAGGCCATCATGTCGCAGGCGGCCAAGGAGGGGCTGATCGCCACGCTGGTCGATGCCGGCGCGTTCATCAGCTCGTCCAGCTGCGACTACTGCTACGGCCGCATCGCCACCATGACCGACGGCCAGCGCGCCGTCTCCACCGGCACGCTGAACACCCCCGGCCGCATGGGCAGTGCCGATTCCGAGATCTTCATCTGCAACGCCGCGGTCGTCGCCGCATCGGCCCTGGAGGGCCGCATCGCCGACCCGCGTCCCTACCTGGCCGAACGGAGCCCCGCATGAGCCTGCCCAACCTGCATGGCCGCGCGGCCTGGATCTTCACCGAGGACGACTTCGACATCGATCTCATCGTCGGCATCAAGAACATCAAGATCACCGACATCCACGAGCTGGCGGCCGTCACGATGTCCAGCTACGACCCCGACTTCGCCCGGTCGGTGAAGAAGGGCGACCTGCTGGTCGGCGGCCACAACTTCGGCTACGGGCACCCGCACTACCCCGCCATGCGTGCCATGCGGCACCTGGGCGTGGCCGGCGTCATCGCCGAATCGTTCTCGCCGGGCTTCTTCCGCGGCGAGATCAGCATGGGCTTCCCGCTCGTGACCTGCCCCGGCATCCGCGAGGCCACCGAGCGCTGGGACGAGTTGCGCGTGGACTGGGCGGCGAGCACCGTCTCCAACCTCACCCGCGGCACCACGCTGCCTTTCGAGCCGTTGTCGTCGGTGGAGCGCGGCACGCTGGAGGCGGGCGGGTTCATCCCCTATCTGAAGGCCCGGCTCGGTCGCGAACCGGCGCCGACGGCGAGCTGAGGCGCGCATGCTGCAGATGATCGTCAGCGGCGTCGCCCTGGGCGCCATCTACGGGCTCATCGCCCTGGGCATCGTCATGGTGTTCAAGGCAACGGGCATCCTCAACTTCGCGCACGGCGAGGCGGCCATGCTCTCCGCCTTCATGGCGTGCACCCTGCTGCGCGTGGGCCTGCCCATGTGGGCCGTCGTGCCGCTGGTGCTGGTGTTCGGCGCGGTGCTGGGCATGCTGATCGAGCGCTTCATCATCCGGCGCTTCATCGGCAAGGCGCTGCTGTCCTCGGCCATCTGCACGCTGGGCCTGTTCCTGATCTTCGGCGACCTGGCCATCTGGATCTGGGGCAAGGACACGCAGGAGTTGCCGAGCATCTTCCCGAGCGCCCCCCTGGACATCGGCGGCGTCGTGGTGTCGGGCATCGACCTGGGCATCGTCGGCGTGTGCGCCACGCTGGCCGCGGTGCTGTTCGCCTTCTTCCGCTTCACGCGCCTGGGCATCGCGATGCAGGCGACGATGGAGAACCCCGTGGCCGCCCGTCTCATGGGCATCCCGATCAAGCGCATCTACGCGCTGGCCTGGGCGCTGTCGCACGTCATCGCGGCCGCCGCGGGCCTGCTGATCGCGCCGCTGACCTTCGTGCACTTCTCGATGATGCAGCACGCCCTGCACTTCGCCTTCGCGGCGGCGGTGCTCGGCGGCATCGGCAGCATGCCCGGTGCGCTGCTGGGCGGCGTGATCATCGGCGTGAGCTCCAACCTCACCGGCGCCTACCTGTCCTCGGCCTGGAAGGACGCGGTGCCCTTCATCGTGATGCTGGCCATCCTGATCCTGCGGCCCCACGGCCTGCTGGCCCGCAAGCAGGTCAAGAAAGTCTGAAGGCCCCGCATGACCCGAATCCTCGATTCCCGCCCCTGGCTGGCGCCGCTGGTCTTCGTGCTGCTGTTCGTGCTGGCCCCGCTGCTGCCGGGCGGCTACGTGCTGTACATCGTCACGCTGGTGCTGATCTACACCCTCGCCTCCTTCGGCACCAACATCCTCACCGGCTACACCAACCTCATCTCGATGGCGGGGGCCGTGTTCTTCGGCATCGGCGCCTATGGCACCGCCATCCTGACCAGCCATTTCGGCGTGCCGCTGGTGCTGGCCATGGTCATCGCCGCCTCGATCGCCACCGTGGTCGGCGTGGTGCTGGCGCTGCCGGTGCTGCGGCTGGAAGAGGTGTTCCTGGCGATCGCGACGCTGGGCTTCGTGATGATCTCGGTGGAGATCGCCAAGTCGGGCGGCGAGCTGTCCGGCGGCGAGAACGGCATGGGCGCGCCGGGGCCGGCGCTGTTCGGCATCGCGCTGGACGAGCGTGCCTACCACCTCTTCGTGGCGGCGGTGCTGGGCATCGCGCTGTGGCTGGCGCGCAACCTGTCGCAAAGCCGCTTCGGCCGCGGCTTCCTGGCCGTCAAGGGCAGCGAGACGGCGGCCCGCGCGCTGGGCCTGAACACCACCGGGCTGAAGCTCGTCGCCTTCGGCGTCTGCGCCTTCTACACCGGCCTGTCGGGCGCGCTGTACGCACCGCTGGTGCGCTTCATCGACCCGTCCCTGTTCAACATCATGGTGTCGATCAGCTTCGTGTCCATGGTGATCGTGGGCGGCCTGGGCTCGATCATGGGCTCGGTGCTGGGCGCGATCTTCGTGATCGGCGCGCCGCAGTTCCTCACCTACATCGGCTTCGACCAGTTCCAGCGCGCGCTCTACGGCGTGGCGATGATCCTGGCGCTGATGTTCCTGCCCGACGGCCTGGCCAGCCTGCTCAAGCGCAAGGCGGTGCCGGGTGCCGACGCGCCGCGCCAGGAGGGCCTGTGATGCGGGTGCTCGAACAGGCCAGCCCCGGCACCACGGCACGCACGGCCCCGGCCGCCGCGCCGCTGCTGTCGGTCGCCAACGTGCGCATGAGCTTCGGCGGCATCGTCGCTGTGCAGGACGTCGGCTTCGACGTCATGCCCGGCACCGTGCATGCGCTGATCGGCCCCAATGGCGCCGGGAAGACGACGATGCTCAACTGCATCAGCCGCTTCTACACCCCGCAGCAGGGCCGCATGGTGCTGCGAAATGCCGCCGGCGAGCACGACCTGCTGCGGCTGAAGGCGCACCAGATCTCGCGCCTGGGCATCGCGCGCACCTTCCAGAACCTGGAGCTGTTCTCGGAGCTCACGGTGTTCGACAACGTGCTCATCGCCCGCTCGCTGGCGATGCGCGCCACGCTGGCCGAAGCGCTGCTGCGCCTGCCCCGGCAGCGGCGCGAAGAGCGCGCCGAGCGCGAACGCACCGCGGCCATCCTCGAGGGCCTGCGCCTGGGTGCCCACGCCCATACGCTGGTGCGCGACCTGCCCTACGGCACGCAGAAATTGGTCGAACTGGCCCGCGCCATGGCGCTCGAGCCGGTGCTGATGCTGCTGGACGAGCCGGCCGCTGGCATGAACAACCGGGAGATCGACGCGCTGGGCCAGACGCTGCGGCAATTGCAGGCGAGCACCGGCGCGACGCTGCTGCTCATCGAGCACAGCATGCCGCTGGTGATGTCGATCTCCGACACCATCACCGTGATGCACAACGGCGCCTTCCTCGCGCAGGGCACGCCGCGCGAGATCGAGGCGCACCCCGCCGTCGTCGAGGCATACCTGGGAGGAGGCAAGAGTGGCCAACGTCGCTGACACGCCCGCGCTGCTGCGCGTCGACCGGCTGGGTGCCGGCTACGGCAAGATCCGCGCCCTGCACGGCGTGAGCCTGGAGGTGCGCGCGGCCAGCATCGTGTGCGTGCTGGGCGCCAACGGCGCGGGCAAGACCACGCTGATGCGTGCGCTCTCGGGCCTGCTGGCGGTGAGCGAGGGCACCGCCGTGTTCGACGGCCAGTCGATCGCCAACGTGCCGGCCGAGGCGCTGGTGCGGCGCGGCATCGTGCACGTGCCGCAGGGCCGCATGGTGTTCGCCCAGCTGTCGGTGCGCGAGAACCTGATGCTCGGCGGCTACACCCGCCCGGCCAGCGAGGTGCGCGAGCACATGGACCACGTGCTGGGCTACTTCCCGCGGTTGAAGGAGCGCATCGGCTCGCGCGCCGGCACGCTGTCGGGCGGCGAGCAGCAGATGCTCGCCATCGCCCGCGGCCTGCTCGCCAAGCCGCGCCTGCTGATGCTCGACGAACCGTCGATGGGCGTCGCGCCGATCCTCAAGGACGCGATCTTCTCCACGCTGCGCGACATCCGCGACCGCGAGCGGCTCACGCTCCTCGTCGTCGAACAGGACGCGGACATCGCGCTGGACATCTCCGACGAGGGCTACGTCATCGAGACCGGCCGCGTCGTGATGCAGGGCCCGGCCGCCGAACTGGCCGGCAACGAGGACGTGCGCCGTGCCTACCTGGGCGGCTGAGCCGCCCTTCCCCGCTTTCCAACCCCACCACGAACGGAGACACCCATGAGCCTGATCCATCGCCGTACCGTCCTGGCCAGTGCCGCACTCGCACTGGCTGCCGCCGCGCTGCCCGCCGCCGCCTTCGAGAACAAGGCCGAGGGCGTGCTCGAGAAGGAAATCGTGCTCGGCTCCTCGCAGCCGATGTCGGGCACGCTGGCCTACATGGGCAAGGCCGCCGACGAAGGCATCCGCACCTACTTCGACATGGTCAACGAAAAGGGTGGCGTGAACGGCCGCAAGCTCAAGCTCATCACCTACGACGACGAGCTCAAGCCCGCGAAGTCGGTGGCCAACGCCAAGCTGCTGGTCGAACGCGACAACGTGCTGGCCATGGTCGGCAACATCGGTCATGCGACCAACATCAGCGCCTACGAGTACAGCTCGACCAAGAACGTGCCCACCATCGGCGCGCTGAGCATCTCGGACCTCACCAGCACGCCACCGCGCGAGCTGCTGTACGTGCTGCCGTCGCCGCAATCGACCGAGACGGCCTCGTACATCGACTACGCCGTCAACACGCTCAAGGCCAAGAAGGTGGCCATGCTCTACCAGAACGACGGCTGGGGCAAGCCGGCCTACGACGTGGCCGTCAAGCAGCTGGACAAGCACGGCATGAAGCTGGTCGAGGCGCAGAGCTTCGAGCGCTTCGCGACCGACCTCACCTCGCAGGTCTTCAAGCTCAAGCAGGCCGAGCCCGACGTGGTGATCGTCTATGCCCTCGGCCAGGAGGCGGTGCAGTTCTTCCGCGGTGCCGAGAAGCTGGGCTGGAAGCCCACCGTGTTCGGCGCCGGCGGGCTGAACGACCCGAAGTTCGTCGAACTCCTCGGCAAGACCCAGTCCAAGCTGTACGTGGCCTCGTACTACGACGCCGTGGAAGGCGACAACCCCGCGATCCAGTCCTTCTTCCAGCGCTACACCAAGCTGTACCCCAAGTCGGCACCGTCGTCGATGGCGCTGATGGGCTATTCGGCGGCGGCCGTGACCGTCGAGGCGCTGCAGCGCGCCGGCGCCGAGCCATCGCGCGCGAAGGTCGCGGCGGCACTGGACGGCATGAAGGACTTCGACCAGAAGATCGGCCCCAAGATCACCTTCCAGCCCGTCAATGCCGGGCCCTACGCGCGCCGCGGCCAGACCGGCATCGCGCTGATGGAACTTCAGGGCCAGAAATTCGTGGCGCTCGGCGGTTACATCGACCCCGTCAAGCGCTGAACACGTCCACCGACCAGGAGCCACCCCCATGCCCACCTTGCGCCAGACCCTTCGCCAACGCATCACCGACGGCCCCACTTTCTGGATGGCCGGCGTGCAGGACGCCCTCTCGGCCCTGCTGGTCGACCAGTCGGATTTCGACGGCATCTTCACCACCGGCTTCGGCATCTCGGCCTCGCTGCTCGGACAGCCCGACATGGAGGTCTACACGCTGACCGAGAACGTCGCCGTGGTGAACCGCATCGCCAACATCGTGAAGAAGCCGATCTTCGCGGACGCCGACACCGGCTACGGCAACGTCATCAACGTGGCCCGCACCGTGCGCGAGTTCGAGAAGACCGGCGTGGCCGCCATCTCGATCGAGGACCAGATCAGCCCCAAGCGCTGCCCGGCCGCTGCCTCGGTGATGCCGGTGGTGCCGATCAAGGAGGCGGTGGCGCGCATCCAGGCCGCCGTCGATGCGCGGCAGGACCCGGACTTCCTGATCGTGGCGCGCACGGACGTGCTCGACCCGTCGGAGGCGCTGGACCGCGCGGCCCGCTACGCCGAGGCGGGCGCCGACCTGATCCAGCCGATCTCGCGCACCTTCCAGGGCTACGACGACCTGGTCAAGCTGCGCGAGGTGTCGGGCCGGCGCCTGTCGCTGCAACTGATGCAGGGCCTGTGGATGGCCAGGCTCAGCCGCGAGCAGATCGAATCGGTGGCCGCCTTCGCCACCTACCCGATCGTCACGCTGATGAGCACGGTGCATGCGCTGCAGGCCAACCTCGCGACCCTCGCCGCGCGCCGCACGGGCGACGTCGACGGTCTGCCCGCGGGTCAGGTCACGATGCCGCAGTTCAAGGACGTCATCGGGTGGAAGGCGTTCGAGGAGCGCCAGGCGCACTACGAACTGGCGGACTGAGCGCCGCCCGTCTCGCCGATCGAAAACGGCTGCCGGCGCCCGTCCCTCGGGCGCCGGCAGCTATGGTTTCGATAGCAACCGGGGTGCTCAGCCCTTCTTGCCGCCCAGCACCAGCAGCGCGCCGCCCACCACGATCGCCGCCACGCCGGCCCAGGTCGGGAAGCTCACGGTTTCCTTCTCCTTCACGGAGAGCTCGATCGGGCCGATCTTGGCCTGGTGCGTTTCCTTGGTGAAGCTGAAGCCGCCCAGGCCCAGGGCGGCAATGCCGGCGACGATGAGCACAAGGCCGACGATGCGGGTGGCGTTCATGCGTGGGTTCCTCCAGGTGTGAATGTCGCCAGTATGGCGCCGCGGCACGGCGTCGGCACACGAGCGCATAGACCGGACGGGCTACGATCCGGCCCGCCGCGTGCACCGTCGCGCACCGGCTCACCGCCATGCTCGACCACGTCTTCCTTCTTCCGGCCTGGGCGCAGTTGCTCGTCTGCGCCGCCTATGGCCTCGCCCTCTTCGCCGCCTCGGCCGGGGTGCTGCAACTGCTGCACCGCCGCCATCTGCTGAATGCCCGGCTGCTTCCCGTGGGGCCGGCGTTCCAGATCGTCACGGTGCTGTTCGCGCTGCTGCTCGGCTTTCTGGCCGCGGACCTGTGGGCACAGCAGCGCCAGGCGGTGGACGCCGCGTTCAAGGAGGCCCTCGCGTTCAACCGGCTCTCGGTGCTCGCCGAATCGGCGGCGCCGCAGCAGCCCACCGCCGCGGCGCTGCTGGACGACTACCGCGCCGCCGTCGCCGACGCCGAATGGGGCCGGGACGCCAACCAGGTCGCGGATCCGCGCGCGACGGCCGCGTTGAAGGCGATGCGTCTGATGGGCGTCGCGGACGGCGGCATGAGGCCGGCCCTGGCCGCCGAGTGGATGCGCGCCACCGGCGAGCTGCAGGAGGCCCGCGATCGCCGGCTCCTGATCGGGACCGACACGACCGACAACAGCCAGTGGACGCTCGTGCTGATGCTGGCCTTCTTCGCCGCCGTGGCGCTGGCGGTCTGTCACATGGACCGGCCGCCTGCGGGACGGCTGATCCTCGCCGTCTTCGCCCTGGCGCTGACCCTGGTGTTCTGGCAACTGGCGCGCCACACCAACCCCTATGCCGGCGGCGACCTGCGCATTCCCGTCCCGCTGGCCTTGAAGCCCTAGGACGGCGGCCGCCCTACAGGGGCAGCACCGCCGCCGGATCGGGCCGGCGCAGCCATTCGGCCCACTCGTCGGCCAGCCGCCCTGCCTCGCCCACCGCGGTGGTCCAGGCGGCGATGCGCGCGTCGCTGTCGCCGGCATAGCCGGTGAAGTCGGTGCGGTCGGGCAGCTTGCCGCGCGGCAGCGTGCGCACCCAGCCGGGGTCGGGCGCGACGACCACCATGCGGTCGAGGAAGGGCGAGGCGCGGTGCCGCCACTTGAGGCCCTTGTCGAGCCAGCCGGGCACCACCGCCTGCTGGAAGTGCGGGTACAGCACGATGCCGTCGGGGTTGCTGTACTTCAGGTGCAGGTGGTAGTCGGTGATGCCGCCGTCCCAGTAGGCGCCGGGCGGACCGCCGGGGATGTCGTGCACGGCCTGCAGCACGAAGGGAATCGAGCACGAGGCCTGCAGCGCCGGCTGGAAGTTGCCCTCCCCCAGCTCGACGCGGCGTGTGCGGAAATCCAGGGTGTCGAAGGGCAGCGACGAACCCGGCGTCGAGAACACGCAGCGCTCCAGCCAGGCGCCCAGGCTGCGGCGGCTCAGGCTGTTGCTGGCGAAGGCGCCCAGGTAGCCGGCCACCGTGCGCGCCCTGCCCTCGCGGCCCAGGATGTGGCGCCCGCGGGCGGTCACGATGTGCAGCCGGTAGCGCGGGTGCGCCAGCACCTCGCCGATGCGGCCGCCGAAGAAGCCTTCGAGGCTGCGCGCGAAATTCGCGCTGACCTCGGCCGCGCCCATCCGTCGGCCGCCCCTGGGCGTGTCGAAGCGCTGCTGCACGTAGTCGCGCTCGAAGCGCGCGAAGGCCTCGGCCGGGTCGTCCAGGCAGGCCGTGGCGAGCCGCCAGGCCCCGATCGACGCGCCGACGAAGTCCACCGGCTGGCTCGACTGCGGCAGCCACTCGCCGAAGAGAAAGCGGTCGAGCGGACCGAGGATCAGCCCCTTGGGCCCGCCCGCCGCACCGGGGATCACCCGCACGTCGGCGGGCGACAGGCCGTGGTCGGCGATGTGGGCGCGGGCGGCGGGGCCGGCGTAGAGGCGCAGGGCTTTCATGGCGGTCGGGATTGTGCAAGAGCAGTGCCCGCTGCGCTGGCGCACACGAAGCGGCCGCTGCCGGCTTGAACGAGCCTGCCGCCCGACATCCCTGCCGATCTGGCAGCCAAGGTTCGATCGTCGCCCTACTTGCGCAGCCCCTGCAGCTTCGCGAAGGCGCTCGCCATCTGCCCCGCCGGCTGGGGCGAGTTGTCGCGGCGCGAGCCGTGGCCCTGCTGACCGCGCCCTGCCCCCTCGAAGCGGTTCTCGCGCGGGCCGTCGCGCCGGGCCGGTGCGGCGTCCAGCTTCATCGACAGGCCGATGCGCTTGCGCGCCACGTCCACCTCCATCACCTTCACCTTGACGATGTCGCCGGTCTTGACGACCTCGCGCGCGTCGTTGACGAACTTGTGGCTCAGCTGGCTCACGTGCACCAGACCGTCCTGGTGCACGCCGAGGTCGACGAAGGCGCCGAACTGGGCGACGTTGCTCACCGTGCCCTCGAGGATCATGCCTTCCTGCAGGTCGGCGATGTCCTCCACGCCCTCGTTGAAGCGCGCGACCTTGAAGTCCGGGCGCGGATCGCGGCCCGGCTTCTCGAGTTCGCCGAGGATGTCCTTGACGGTGATGACGCCGAACTTCTCGTTGGCGAAGAGCTCGGGCTTGAGCGTCTTCAGCATCTCGGCGCGGCCCATGAGCTCGGCCACCGGCTTGCCGGTGGTCTGGATGATCTTCTCGACCAGCGGGTAGGTCTCGGGGTGCACGCCGGTCATGTCCAGCGGGTCGGCGCCGCCGCGGATGCGAAGAAAGCCCGCGCTCTGCTCGAAGGCCTTGGGGCCGAATCCGCTCACTTCCAGCAACTGCTTGCGGGTGGCGAAGGCGCCATTGGCCTCGCGCCAGCGCACCACGGCCTTGGCCACGCTGGGCGTGAGGCCCGAGACGCGCGACAGCAGCGGCACGCTGGCGGTGTTGAGGTCCACGCCGACGGAGTTCACGCAGTCCTCCACCACGGCGCCCAGCGTGCGGGCCAGCTCGCTCTGGTTGACGTCGTGCTGGTACTGGCCCACGCCGATGCTCTTGGGGTCGATCTTCACCAGTTCGGCCAGCGGGTCCTGCAGGCGGCGCGCGATGCTGGCGGCGCCGCGCAGGCTGACGTCGACGTCGGGCATCTCCTGGCTGGCGAACTCGCTGGCCGAATACACCGACGCGCCGGCCTCGCTCACCACCACCTTCTCGACCTTCATCTCCGGCGCGCCCGCCTGGGCGGCCATCTTCGCCAGCAGCTTGATGAGGTCGGCCGCCAGCTTGTCGGTCTCGCGGCTGGCGGTGCCGTTGCCGATGGCGATCAGGTTCACGCCGTGCTTGGCGCACAGCTTGCCCAGCGTGTGCAGCGAGCCTTCCCAGTCCTTGCGCGGCTCGTGCGGGAACACCGTCGCCGTCTCGACCAGCTTGCCGGTCGCATCGACCACCGCCACCTTCACGCCGGTGCGGATGCCCGGGTCCAGGCCCATCACCACCCGCGGGCCGGCCGGCGCGGCCAGCAGCAGGTCGCGCAGGTTGTCGGCGAAGACCTTGATGGCGACCTTCTCGGCCTCCTCGCGCAGCCGCGTGAACAGGTCGCGCTCGCTCGAGAGGCTGAGCTTCACGCGCCAGGTCCAGGCGATGCACTTGCGGATCAGGTCGTCGGCCTTGCGGCCCGCGTGGCTCCAGCCCAGGTGCAGCGCGATGCGGCCCTCGGCGACGGTCGGCTTGCCCGGTTCGGCTTCCACCGGCAGCACCAGCTTGGCATCGAGGATCTCCAGTTGCCGTCCGCGGAACACGGCCAGCGCACGGTGCGAAGGCACCCGACCGATCGGCTCGTCGTAGTCGAAGTAGTCGCGGAACTTGGCGACGTCGGGGTTGTTCTCGTCCTTGCCGGCCACCAGCGAGGACTTGAGCAGGCCCTCGGCCCACAGCCACTCGCGCAGCGACTGCACCAGCACCGGGTCTTCGGCCCAACGCTCGGAGAGGATGTCGCGCACGCCGTCGAGCACGGCCGGCACGGTCGAGAAATCCGGGCCCGGCTTGCCGTCGTCGAGCGTCGTCGCGGGCTTGAGGAAGGCCTGCGCCTCCAGGGCCGGGTCCAGCGTGGGGTCGGCCAGCAGCCTGTCGGCCAGCGGCTCGATGCCGAACTCCCTGGCGATCTGGCCCTTGGTGCGGCGCTTCTGCTTGAAAGGCAGGTAGATGTCCTCCAGCTCCTGCTTGGTCGGCGCGGTGGCGATCGCGACGCGCAGCGCGTCGGTCAGCTTGCCCTGCTCGTCGATGGCCTTGAGCACGGCGCCGCGGCGGTCTTCCAGCTCGCGCAGGTAGGTCAGGCGCACTTCCAGTTCGCGCAGCTGCGCATCGTCCAGCCCACCGGTCGCCTCCTTGCGGTAGCGCGCGATGAAGGGCACCGTGGCGCCCCCGTCGAGCAGGTCCGTCGCGGCCTGCACCTGGTGCTCGCCCACCTTCAGTTCGGTGGCAATCTGGCGAATGATCTTCTGCATGCTTTCTTCGGGTCTGCCCTGGGGAAAAGCGCGGAAGTTTGCCATAGGGCACCCTGCCCGCCGGCGGTTAGGCTCGGCATCATGAAACGCCTGCTGCGCGCCATCGGCACCGCCCTGCTGGTGCCCCTGCTCCTGTTCGAGGAATGGGGGTGGGAACCGCTCGCCAGGCTGGTCGGGCGGCTCGCGCGCCTGCCGCTGTGGGCGCGGCTGGAAGCCTGGGTGCGCGGACTGCCGCCCTGGGCCGCGCTGCTCGCCTTCGGCGTGCCGATGCTGGCGCTGGTGCCGGTCAAGCTGCTGGCGCTGGCGCTGTTCGGGCGCGGCCACTACGCCACGGGACTGCTTCTGCTCGGCGGCGCCAAGCTGCTGGGAACGGCGGTGCTCGCCCGGCTCTTCCAGCTGGTGCAGCCCACGCTCATGCGGCTGGCCTGGTTCGCCCGCTGGTACCCGCGCTGGAAGGCGTGGAAGGACGCCGTGCTGGCGCGTGTGCGCGAGAGCGCGCCATGGCGGCGCGTGCGGGCCTGGCGCCTCGGCGTGCGCCGCTGGTGGCGGCGGGCAGGCTGAGCGGATGCTACGAAATCGATAGCTGCTGGCGCCCGCCGGACGGGCGCCGCAGCCGCTTTTGCTTCAGATCCTGCAATCGCCGAGCGGGCCGGAGTTCGCCGCCGCCACATGGCGGGCAATGGCCTCGGAAGCGCGTGCCGTGAGGCGCTGCGCCGCCTGGGCGAGCGCGTCGATGCCGGCCCCGGCGGGTTCGCTGGCCGACCATTGGCAGGCCGCGCTGCGGTCGGCGTCGGTGCGCCGCAGGGTCCAGCTCAGGGCCGCATCGACCCGCGTGCCGTCGATGGCATCGAACTGGCGCACCTGCACCGCGATGCGCCATGCCGGCTGGCCGGTCTGCCGGCCACCGCGGGTGGAGTCGGCCGCGCCCAGGCGCGCGGCGACGCCGCTGGCCAGCGCGTCGCGCAGCTCGCTCTCGAAGGAGGACGACCAGCGGTGCTGCTCCAGCACCTCGACCTCGGTGCTGGCGGCATCCGCCTTGCGCACCACCATCTGCGGCCGCGCCAGCCGCTCGGGCAGGGCCAGCGGCGCGAGCTCGATGAACAGCGGCGTGGCGCTGCGCGGCGCCGTCGTGGCCGCGGGCTCGGCCAACGTGTAGTAGCGCGTGACGGGACTCGAACACGCAGACAGCACCAGACCGGCAAGGGCCGCGGCGAGTGCGCAGCGATGTATTCGCCGGTTGACAGCCGATCCGGCGCGATGCCGAAGGCCGCGGAGCAGGCCATGCGGGAACATCCGCGGAACCGGCTCCGCCGGGCCGTTGGATGTGCCCCCTGCAGGGGGTTGGCGAAGCGACACGAAGTGCGCGAAGACTGGGGGGGAGTTCATCGTTTGTCGTCCGGCTTGCCGCGCAGCAGCGACTCGGGGTGGCGCTCGAGGTAGTCGGTCAGCACGCGGATCGACCCGGCGGTGCGCGTCAGCTCCTGCAGCGTCTGGCGCAGGTCCTGCTGCAGCGGCGAGTCCTCGGCCAGCGTGCGATCGGCGGTGTTGATGGTCTTGCGCGCGTCCTTCATGGCCGCGGCGATCTCGGGCGTCACGTCGTTGTTGATGCGGGTGACGGTGCTCTCGGCCGCGGTGAGCGTCTTGTCCAGCGTGCGCAGGGTCTTGCGCAGGTCGTTGGAGATTTCCTCGAAGGGAATCTTGTTGACCTTGGCCGCGATCTCCTGCACCTGGGACTGGATCTCGTCGAGGCTGTTCTGCACCGTGGGGAGCTGGATGGGGCTGGCGGCCGGGTCGAACTTCACCGGCTTCTCCTTGGGGAAGAAGTCCAGCGCCACGTAGACCTGGCCGGTCAGCAGGTTGCCCGTGCGCAATTGCGCGCGCAGGCCCTTGCCGATGAGGAAGCGAAGGCGCTCTTCCTGCGTGTACTTCGACTCGGCCGGTGCCTGCCCGCTGGCCACGGCGGCGCGACGCAGGCGGTCGGGATACACGGTGATGAGCACCGGCATCAGGAACTCGCGCTCGCTGCGGTCGAACTGCACGCCGATGGATTTCACCTCGCCCAGC
The DNA here is from genome assembly GCA_031119395.1 of Pseudomonadota bacterium. Classification (GTDB taxonomy): domain Bacteria; phylum Pseudomonadota; class Gammaproteobacteria; order Burkholderiales; family Burkholderiaceae_C; genus Xenophilus. The sequence continues at coordinate 15,427 of JAVHYA010000034.1, read as the reverse complement.
ACGATGCCGCGGAAGTCGACCGGTGCGCCCGGCGCGAGGCCGCGCAGCGACTGGTTGAAGTACATCAGCATGGTCTGCGACGGGCCGTCGGGCTCCTTCATGGCCGTGGTCTCGTCGTCGGCCAGCGCATAGGCGGTGTTCTCCTGCGCCACCGGGCCCATCACGTCGTCGGGCGCCGCGAAGGCGACGCCGCCCAGCAGGATGGTCGCCAGCGACTGCGTGCGCACCGTGAGCCCGCTGGCCCCCAGCTGCACGTTCAGGCCGCTGGCATGCCAGAAGCGCGTGTTCGCGCCGACGAACTTGTCGTAGGGCGCATTCACGAAGATGCGCATCGTCACGCCGCGGCCGTCGCCGTCGAGGTCGAAGGACGACACCTGCCCGACCTTGATGCGACGGAAGTACACGGGCGAGCCGATGTCCAGCGAGCCGATGTCCCGCGCCCGCAGCGTGTACTGCCGGCCGCTGAGGTCGCGCGTCACGATGGGCGGCAGCTCCAGGCCCTCGAACTCGTCGGTGGTCTCGTCGACGGTGCCGGCGTCGGCGCCGATGTAGGCGCCCGACAGCAGCGTGGTCAGGCCCGAGATGCCCGAGGTGTCCAGGCGCGGGCGGACGACCCAGTAGCGCGCGTCCCTGGCGGTGAAGCCGTCGGCGGCCTCCTTGTTGAGCTGCACCTGCACGCGCACGTGCGAGCGGTCGCGCGACAGGCGGATCGCCTGCACGGTGCCGATCTGCACGTCCTTGTACTTCACCGCCGTCTTGCCGGCCTCCAGGCCCTCGGCGGTCTTGAAGCTCAGCACGATTTCCGGCCCGCGGTTCCACAGGATCTTGGCCACCAGCGTGATGCCCACCAGCGCCGCCACGATCGGGATCAGCCAGATCAGCGAGGGCACCCAGTCGCGCCGGCGCTCCACGCGGGGCGCGGCCGGCTGGGGTCCCGCGGGCGGGGGAACTTCTTCATTCATGCGATGGACTCTCGTGCAGCGATCGGCGCCGTCGGCGCCACGGGTTCGGGTGAAGGGGCGGGCTCGGTGTCCCAGGTCAGGCGCGGGTCGAAGCTCAGCGAGGCCAGCATCGTCAGGACCACGACGGCTGCGAAGGCGCCGATGCCGACCCCGGCGGTGATGACCGCGAAGCCCTTGATCTGCACCAGCCCGGCCAGCAGCGACACCACGAACACGTCGAGCATGGACCAGCGGCCGATGAACTCCAGCCCGTGGTACAGGCGCGCCCGCTCGCGCTGGCGCCAGGTGCTGCGCCGCTGCGCCAGCACCACCAGCACGAACAGTGCCGCGAGCTTGAACAGCGGCACCAGGAAGCTGGCCGTGAAGATCAGCGCCGCCAGCCCGTACGAGCCCGAGACCCAGAAATAGATGACGCCGCTGAGGATGGTGTCCTGCTGCGTGCCGAACAGGCTCTTGGTGATCATCACCGGCAGCAGGTTGGCCGGCAGGTACATGATGGCCGCCGAGATCAGCAGCGCCCAGGTGCGGCGGATGCTGTCGGTCTTGCGGTGACGCAGGCGCGCGCCGCAGCGCTCGCAGTGCTCGCCGTCCTGCGCGTCCTGCCACACGGCACCGCAGCGGTGGCATTCGCACAGCCCGAGCTGGCGCGCGGTGGCGATGTCGCCCTCGCCGCCGTGCACGCAGGTGTGCGGCGTGGCGCGCGCGGCCAGCGCGGCGGCGCGTGCCCGCAGCGCACGGGCCCTGCGCGCGGACATGCCCGGCGGCGCACCCTCGCCGGCGGCTTCGCTGCGATCACCTGCTGGCGGCCGGCCCTCGCTCATGCGACGGGCTCCGGCACGTCGTCGAAGCTCAGTTCCCACAGCGCCCTGGGGTCGAAGGAGACGACCACGGTCAGCAGCACCGTGAGGCCCACGAAGGCCCACAGCGCGGGCCCCGCGACCACGGTGGCCATGCCGGAGAGCTTGATCACCGCCACCAGCACGCCGAGCAGGAACACCTCCACCATGCCCCAGGGACGCAGCGACTGCAGCAGCCGCACCAGGCCCTGGAAGCCGCGCGGCCGAGCGCCTCGCCGCCGCGGGCCGAGCAGGTACAGCAGGATCAGCAGCTGCGTCAGCGGAAACAGCAGCGTGGTCGCCAGCACCAGCATCGCCACCAGCGACATGCCCTCCCCGCTCAGCGCGATCACGGCGCCCACCAGCGTCGTCTGGCTGGTCAGGCCCTGCAGTTCGATTTCCACGATGGGAAAGAGGTTGGCGATGGCGAAGAGGATCAGGCAGGCCACGGTCAGCGGCACCATCCGTCTCTCCTGGGCGCCGCGATGGCGGGCCAGCTCCGTCCCGCAGCGCAGGCAGCGCGCCACTTCGCGCGAACGCAGTTCCGGCCGGCGATAGACGGCGTCGCAGCCCTCGCACACGACCAGGCCGGTAAGCTGTTTCATCGAACGCAGTGGCCGGGATGAAAAACGCCGCCCCGGAGGGCGGCAGGCGGCCGAAAGCGCGGAACGGGGGAAGCGACGAACATTGGGGCGATTCTGCCCAAAGCCGCCCGCGGCGCTGTCGGACGGAATCGCCGCTATGGAATTCATAGCTGCCAGCGCCCGCTCCGTGGGCGCTGGGCACCGATTTGGCGCATGAAAATTGCAATTTTCACCCGGGTGTATTGCAAAAATCATTTAAGCCCGGGTAGAATTTTCAACATGACATCCGACCAGCCTCCCGCCCCCACCCTGATCGCCTTTCTCGCGCACCGGCGCGTCGCGCGCGGTCGCCGCGATGACGTGCTCGCCGCGCTGCGCGCGCACGAGGGCGGCGCGGGCGCCGTGGTGTTCGATGCCGAGACCGGTGAGCGCGTCGAGCTCGATCTGCGACCCGACGCTGCACCCACCGCCGCCGTCGAGGACACCCCGGCGCGAGGTGTCGGCCGTCCCAAGCTGGGCGTGGTCGCACGGGAGGTCACGCTGCTGCCGCGCCACTGGGACTGGCTCAGCCGCCAGCCCGGCGGCGCGTCGGTCGCGCTGCGTCGCCTGATCGACGAGGCACGTCGTACCTATGCCGAGCGCGACCAGGTGCGCGCCGCCCGCGAGGCGGCCTACCGGGTGATGAGCGTGCTGGGCAGCGAATTGCCGGGCTTCGAAGAGGCCGCCCGCTCGCTCTTCGCGGGCGAGCGTGCGCGCTTCAACAGCTACGTGAGCGACTGGCCGGCGGACGTCGCCGAATTCGTCCGCGGCCTGGCGGCGCCCGCATGGAATGCGCCGGCGTCCGGCACCGATGCCTGAAGAACCTTTCCTTCCGATGCACGTCCTTCATCCCAACGACGGCCCGCACGGGGCCGCGCAGTCCACGCTGCGATTCGCGTGCGCGGCCACCGCCCGGGCGGTGCCCGCGTGAGCGCCGGACAACGGCCCATGCCCCAGCCCGAAGCCGCCCGTGTGGCGGGCGAGACGGTCGCGCCGCCCGCGTCCGTCGCCGACCCGGTGCCGCCACCCGCGACCGCGCCCGCCCCGGCGCGCGGTCGGCCGGTGGCCATCGCCGGCAACACGCCGCTGTGGCAGACCTTCCTGTTCTTCCTGGCGCCGATGCTGCTGTCGAACATCCTGCAGTCGCTGTCGGGCACGCTCAACAACGTCTACATCGGGCAGATGATCGGCGTGCAGGCACTGGCGGCGGTGTCGGGCTTCTTCCCGGTGATGTTCTTCTTCATCGCCTTCACCATCGGCCTGGGCGGCGGCGCGTCGGTGCTGATCGGCCAGGCCTGGGGCGCACAGGACCGCGAGAAGGCCCGCGCCGTGGCCGGCACCGCGCTCACGGTGGTGGTGGCGTTCGGCCTGCTGGTCGCGCTCTTCGGCGGCATCTTCACGCAGCCGATGCTGCATGCGCTGGGCACGCCGGCCGACATCCTGCCCGACGCCACGCGCTACGCCCGCATCATCCTGATCGCGATGCCCGGGCTGTTCGTGTTCCTGCTCTCCACGGCCATGCTGCGCGGCGTGGGCGACACGGTCACGCCGCTCTTCACGCTGCTCATCTCCACGGCCGTGGGCCTGGTCCTCACGCCCGCGCTCATCCGCGGCTGGGCCGGCCTGCCGCAGATGGGCGTGGCCAGCGGCGCGTGCGCGACGGTGGTCGCCTTCGTCGTCGCCACGCTGTGGCTGGGCTGGTACCTGCGGCGCAAGAGGAGCCCGCTGGCGCCGGACGCCGACTTCATGCGGCACCTGCGCATCCGGCCGCACCTGCTCAAGGCCATCCTGAAGGTGGGCGTGCCCACGGGCGTGCAGATGATCGTGGTGGCGCTGGCCGAATTGGTGCTGCTGGCGCTGGTCAACGACTTCGGTTCGCACGCCACGGCGGCCTACGGCGCGGTGAACCAGGTGGTGGCCTACGTGCAGTTCCCGGCCATCTCGATCGCGATCACGGCCTCGATCCTCGGCGCGCAGGCCATCGGCGCCGGCCGGGTCGACCGTCTGGGCGCCATCACGCGCACCGCCTTGATGATGAACCTGGTGCTCACGGGTGCGCTGGTGCTGCTGGGCTACCTGTTCTCGCGGCCGCTGATGGGCTGGTTCATCACCGACCCGGCGGTGATCGAAGTGGCGCAGCAGCTGCTGCACATCATGCTGTGGAGCCTGGTGGTCTTCGGCATGGCCTCGGCGCTGTCGGGGATCATGCGCGCCAGCGGCACGGTGCTGGTGCCCACCGCCATCTCCATCTTCTGCGTGCTCTTCGTGTCGGTGCCGGTGGGCTGGTTCATGAGCCACCGCATCGGCCTGTCGGGCGTGTGGATCGCGTACCCCGCGTCCTTCGGCAGCATGCTGCTGCTGCAGGCGGCGTACTACCGCTTCGTGTGGCGCAAGAAGGCGATCCGGCGGCTGGTGTGAGCGCCCTGCCGGTGCTCTATTCCTTCCGGCGCTGCCCGTACGCGATGCGCGCGCGCCTGGCGCTGGCCGCGAGCGGTCAACGCTGCGAGCTGCGCGAGGTGGTGCTGCGCGACAAGCCGCCCGAACTGCTCATCGCATCGCCCAAGGCCACCGTGCCGGTCCTGGTGTTGCCCGGCGGCGAGGTGATCGAACAGAGCCTGGACATCATGCGCTGGGCGCTGCACCGCCACGACCCCGGCGCCTGGCTGGACGGCGATGCCGACGTGACGCAGGCGCTCGTCGCGCAGTGCGACGGGCCCTTCAAGCAAGCGCTGGACGCGTACAAGTACCCCGAGCGCCATCCCG
>JAVHYA010000034.1:0-10143 GCA_031119395.1 Pseudomonadota bacterium | reverse complement strand
ATGCTCGATGAACTCGAAGCGCGCCTGCGCACGCACGCCTTCCTGTGCGACGACCGGCCGCGCCTCGCCGATGCCGCGTGGATGCCCTTCGTGCGCCAGTTCGCGCAGGTCGATGCGGCGTGGTTCGCGGCCCGGCCCTGGCCACGGCTGCAGGCCTGGCTCGACGGCTGGCTGCAGGGCGCGCTGTGGCCACGCGTGATGCACAAGTACGCGCGATGGCAGGCGCCGCAGCGCGGCGCGGACTTTCCGCCCGCCGGCTGAGCGCGCGCTGCGGCGCCTCTGTCACGCCGCGTTGCAGGCGCTGCCGCGCCGTTTCCCCATAATCGCCGCCTTCCGCACTTTCGAATCTGCCGCCATGCCCGTCAGCCAGCTCTCGGTCTACTTCTTCCTCCAGGCGGCAGTGATCCTGCTGGTGTGCCGGGGGGTCGGCAAGCTGGCCCAGCGCGTGGGCCAACCCCAGGTGGTGGGCGAGATGATCGCGGGCGTGGCGCTCGGTCCCTCGCTCTTCGGGCTCTTCCTGCCCGAGCTGCAGCAGGCACTCTTTCCCAAGCCCACGCTGGGCATGCTGTACGTCTGCGGCCAGCTGGGCGTGGGCATGTACATGTTCCTGGTCGGCACCGAGTTCAATGCCGATCACTTCAGGAGCCGCGCGCGAAGCGCCGTGTCGGTGTCCGCGGCGGGCATCGTGGTGCCTTTCCTGCTGGCTTTCCTGCTGGTGCCCTGGCTGCATCAGGTGCCGGGCCTGTTCTCGGCCAAGGCCAAGGAGCTCGAAGCCTCGCTCTTCCTCGGCGCGGCCATCGCCATCACGGCCTTCCCGATGCTGGCGCGCATCATCCACGAGCGCGGCATCGCCGGCACCTCGCTGGGCACCCTCGCGCTCACGGCGGGCGCGGTGGACGACGCGGCCGCCTGGTGCATCCTGGCCGTGGTGCTGGCCAGCTTCGGCGGCAGCTGGACGGGCGCCTGGCTCGCGATCGGCGGCGGCATCGGCTATGCGCTGTTCATGCTGCTGGTCGGCCGGCGGCTGCTGGCGCGGCTGGCGGACCATGCCAGGCCGGGGGAGCCGCTGAGCCCGACGCTGCTGGCGATCGTGCTCGCCCTCTTCTGCCTGAGCGCCTGGGCCATGGACGCCATCGGCATCCATGCGGTGTTCGGCGGCTTCATCCTCGGCGCCTGCCTGCCGCGCGGCGAGTTCACCGCGAAGCTGCGCGCCCAGTTGCAGCCCTTCGTGGTCATCTTCCTGCTTCCGATGTTCTTCACCTACTCGGGGCTGAACACGCAGATGAACATGGTCATGCAGCCGGCCCTGCTGCTGGCGGCGCTGGCCATCCTCGCGGCCTCCTTCGCCGGCAAGGGCATCGCGTGCTGGGCGGCGGCGCGCCTGACGGGCGAGACCCACCGCGATGCGATGGCGATCGGCGCGCTGATGAACGCGCGCGGCCTGATGGAGCTGATCATCATCAACATCGGCCTGCAGGCCGGCGTGATCGAGCCGGGCCTGTTCGCGATCCTGGTGCTGATGGCGATCGTCACCACGCTGATGGCGACGCCGCTGTTCAACCGGGTCGTGCGCGCGGGGGGAACCGACGTGCGGGGCGCCGCCCTCGGGCGACCCGTCTGAACCGCCGCCGAACGGGCGGCAGCCTGGAACAGTTTGTTGCCTAAGCCCCTGGCGCGTTGTTCACATTTGCAGCGCTCGTTCGTTATCCTCGACCTACGGTCTGGAGGAGAAGGATGTGCTGAGTTTGAGAGACATGGCGCTCACCGTGGAGGAACGAGGCGAAGGCCAGTTCTACTGGGTGGTGCTGGAGGCTTCGGAGCCCGACGAGGGCGACGTCATGATCTACCGCCGGATCGAATCCGCGGCCCGCGCACAACCCACGTACTCGAACGCGCTGGCGCTGGGCGTCGACGTGGTGCGCCGGCTGGCCGATTGATGCGGCCCTCGCGACGCTATTGAATCGATAGCGCCTCGCGCCCGTCCGACGGGCGCTGCCCCCCTTTTTTTCTTGAACGCCGCGTGCTCAGTGCGCCGCGCCTGCCGCGCGCACGCGCAGCGTGCTGCACACGCCGGCCACCGCCGCGCACGCCGCCGCCAGCGTCAATGCGATGACCGGGCCGCGTCCGTCGTGCGGACTCCAGACGCTGAAGATCCCCGCCAGGAGGACGGCCGCCAGCGTCTGCCCCGTGAGCCGTGCCGTGCCCAGCATGCCGCTGGCGGCGCCGCTGCGATGCGGCGGCGGAGAGGTCACGATGGTGTGGTTGTTGGGTGACTGGAACAGCCCGAAGCCCAGCCCGCACACCGCCATGCGCCAGGCGATGTCGGCGTTCGAGGGCTGTGCGGGCAGCAGGGCCAGCAGCGCCAGCCCGGTCGCCAGCAGGCCCAGCCCGATGCCGCCGAGCAGCCCGTCGGGCACGCGCCCGATCAGCCGGCCGACGATCGGCCCCATCGCCACGATGGCCAGCGGCCAGGCGGTGATGAGCAGGCCCGCCTGCAGGTGGCTGCGCCCGTAGGTGTCGAGCAGCAAGAATGGCAGCGCGATGTACGCCAGCATCTGCGCGCAGAAGGCCGTGACCGAGGTGCCCATCGACAGCGCGAACACCGGGATGCGCAACAGGTCGACCGGGAACAGGGGCGCCACGCGCGTGCGCTGGCGCCGCACGTACAGCACGCCGATGAGCACGCCGGCGCCCAGCATGGCGAAGGCGTCCAGCGGCACCGCACCGGTGCCGCCCTCGCGCACGCCCAGCCGATCGGCGCCGACGAACACCAGCGCGAACATCAGGATGTTGAGCAGCACGTCCAGCGGCGAGATGCGCGCGCCGGCCGTCGGGGCCGTGGCGTTGCGCGGCAAGGCGTACCAGCCGAGCACCAGGACCACCGCGCCCAGCGGCAGGTTGAGCGCGAACAGCCACGGCCACGACGCCACCGACAGGATCGCCGCCGCCACCGACGGCCCCGCCACCGAGGCGGTGGCCACCACCATCGAATTGGTCGCCATGCCGCGCCCCAGCTGCGCCCGCGGGAAGATCAGCCGCACCAGCGCCGCGTTCACGGCCATGATGCCGGCCGCGCCCAGGCCCTGCACCGCGCGCGCCGCGATCAGTGCGCCGAGCGTGGGCGCCACCATGGCCCCCAGCGATGCCACGGCGAAAAGCGCCATGCCCACCAGGTACACGCGCCGGTAGCCGACCAGGTCGCCCAGCGTGGCCAGCGGCAGCAACATCACCAGCGTGGCGATCTGGTAGGCATTGATGACCCAGATGGCCTGCGAGGCGGTGGCGTTGAGCTCGCGTGCGATGCCGGGCAGCGCGAGGTTCATGATCGTGCCGTCGAGCACCGCCACCGCGATGCCCAGGATGATGACGAGCATGGCGCGCCGGCGCTGGGGCGGCGGCAGGCCGTCGTGCACCACCACGCCGGACGTCGTCGCCGAGGGCGCGCGCAGCACGATGCTCATGCGCTCCACCCGATGCGGCGCGCCGGCGCGGGACTGGACACGGCGATGCCGACGGAAAGAGGCGGAAGCAGGGGCATCGCACGATTGTCGTCAGGCGTCGCGCACCGCGTGCGGGGCCTGCGCGATGCCCCCGTCGGCGGCGTGTCGGCTGGCCGTCAGGCGCTGCCTGCGCGGGGCGTCGTGGTGGGGTCGGTATCGGCCGGCAACCGGGATTCGGCCGCTTCCAGGTGGCCGCGCAGCTCGTCGCTGGCGGCGGCGAGGCGCCGCAGCGCGCTCGCCATCGCGCCGCCCGAGGCATCGTCGCGCGCCTGGGCCGGCGCCACACGGGCCAGCCGTTCGGCACGGACCACGACCGCTTCGAGCGTCCTCAGCGCGCGGTCGAGCTCGCCCTGGCCGGCGACCAGCCTCGCGCCGATGGAGCGCGTGAGGGACTCGGTCTGCTGCGCCGCGTCGCCGACGCTGATGGCGTCGCCACGGTCCCAGTCATGGACCACGTCGAGCATCGAGAGCAACTGGAGGCTGGAAGCCGCGACCTGCCCGGCCGCTTCCACGGTGGCTGCGCTGCTGTCCGACGGTCCCGACTTGCCTTGATCCATTCCCTCACCTTCCGTGACGAGCGCCGCTGGGCCCGCGCTTTTTCGATGGCTGGATTGTGATGCGGCGTCCTGGCCACGGAGGACGGTAGGCACAAATGTTGCCCCCGGAATTCATAGTCTGTGACAAATACCCCCTATCTGTAAACGCATGCGTGGCGCGTCCGGGTCTGCGGCGCGCGCATCGACGATCCGGGGAGCGACTGCAACGGGCGGGCTGCCATCGGGTAGAACCGCGCCATTTCCATCCATCGTCGCCGAGGAGGGCGAGGCGTCATGGTCCTGTTCGAAAGTGCGCTGATCCTGATCACGGTGGCGATCGTGCTGCTGCACCTCACGCGCCGGCTGTCGATCCCCTACCCCACCGTGCTGGCGCTGGCCGGCGTGGCCGTGGCCGCCCTGCCCGGCGCGCCGGCCATCGGCATCGACCCGTCGCTGGCCCTGGCGCTCTTCATCGCGCCGGCGGTGTTCGACGCCGCCTTCGACTTCCCGCCGCGCGACGTGCGGCGCTACTGGCTGCCGCTGCTGTCGCTGGCGGCCATCGCCGTGGTGGTGACGACCGCGGTGGTGGCCGCGGTGGGCGTCGCCATGGCCGGCATGCCGCTGGCCGCCGCCATCGCGCTGGGGGCCATCGTGGCGCCGCCCGACGCCGCGGCCGCGACCGCGGTGCTGGGCCGCTTCTCGCAGCTGCCGCGCAGCACGGTGACGGTGCTCAAGGGCGAAAGCCTGCTCAACGACGCGGTGGCGCTGCTGATCTTCAGCGCCGCGGTGGGCGCGATGCTGCACCCCGCCTCGCTGGGCTCGCTCGCGCCGCGGCTGGCGGTGGCCGCGCCGGGCGGGCTGCTGGTCGGCTGCGTCATGGGCCGCCTCGGCACCTGGGTGATGCCCCTGCTGTACGGCCGGCTCAGTGGTGCGGTCGCGAGCTTCGTGCTCGCCTTCGGCACCTGGATCGTGGCCGAACGGCTGGAACTCTCGGCCGTGCTGGCCATGGTCGCCTGCGGCATGGTCGTGGCGCGCTACGCCCCGGCGCACACGCCGGCGCGCGACCGCATCCACGTCTACTCGGTGTGGAACACGGCGGTCTTCCTGCTCAACGTGCTGGCCTTCCTGCTGCTGGGCCTGCAGGCGCGCGCCGTGGTCCAGCGGCTGGCGCCCGAGGCGCTCGGCGAGGCGCTGCGCTTCGCCGGCGCGGTGCTGGCGGCGGTGATCCTCACGCGCATCGTGTGGGTGATGCTGCACAACGTCGTGCTGCGCTGGCTGTACAAGCGGCGCGGCAAGCGCGTGCCCACGGTGGCGCAGGGCGTGCTGGCGAGCTGGTGCGGCATGCGCGGCCTGGTGACGCTGGCCACGGCGCTGGCGCTGCCGGAGGGCTTTGCGCAGCGCGACCTGATCGTGCTGAGCGCGCTGGCCGTGGTGCTGGGCACGCTGGTGCTGCAGGGCCTCACGCTCGGGCCGCTGATCCGCCTGCTGCGCTTTGCGCCCGACGACTCGCTGGCGCGCGAGGTCGCCCAGGCCCGCGCCGAGCTCATCGATGCCGGGCTGGCCCGCATCGCCGACCGCCGCGACGAGGCCGCCGTTCGCCTGCGCGAGCTCTACGCCGCCGAGCGCGCCGCCGCGCTGCAGGGCCACCGCCCGCGCAGCACGCAGCCCATCGACGCCCTGAAGCGCGAAACCCTGATCGGCAAGCGCGCCCGGCTGGCCGAGTTGCGCGCCGCGGGCGCGATCGACGACGACGTGTTCCACACGCTCGAGCACGAGCTGGACTGGGCCGACCTGGCGATGGCGCCGCCCGAGCGCTTCGAGATGGACGAGGCCTGACCGGGCACGCGCCGCAGGCGCTATCGATTCCATAGCTGCCCGCGCCCGTCCGACGGGCGCTGCAGCCACTTTTGTCTTGGAAAGCCGGCCGCTCAGCCGCCCTCGCAGCCCACCACGCGGAAGTCCACCCGGCGGTCGGCCGCGTCGACCACGTCGTCGGTGCCGGTGCCGACGATGTTCTCCTTCGAGCCCAGGCCCAGCACGCGCAGCCGCGGCTCCAGCGCCGGCGACAGCGCCACCAGCCGGCCGCGGATGGTGGCTGCGCGGCGCGTGGACAGCGCCTCGTTGAAGGCTTCGGTGCCGGTGGCGCTGGTGTGGCCCTGCACGCGCACGCACAGCGACGAACGCGCCAGCTGCGCCGCGATCTGCCGCATCCACATCGCGTAGGCGGCGGTGACCTTCGGGTCGGGCCAGAACTCGGTGCTGCCGGGCGCGAAGAGGAACTTGACGCTCACGCTGTTGGTCGACAGGCCCAGCGCCACGAGCTGGCCGAAGGCTTCCTCGGCCTCGGCGGGCGTGCCCGCCTTCACGGCCGACAGGTAGACGCCCGTGAGCACGCGGATCTGGTCGCCGCCGCGCACCGCGGCCGCCCGGTAGGCCGCCAGGGCTTCGCGAAAGCGTCCCGCGGCGTACAGGGCCATCGCGTCCTGCGCCTGCGCGGAGCTGGCGAGGCGGTCGAGGTAGGCCGCATCCGCCGGCTGCTTGGGCGGGGTCGAGGCCGTCTTCACGTAGCCGTCGAAGCCGCGGTCGCGCGGCAGCACCGGGCTGTCGCGGAACATGGCCAGCGGCGTCATGTCCACGCCGGCCGCCGAGGCGCGGGCGGAGGACTGCGCGACCACGGTGCGGCTGCCCAGGTCGACCAGCGCCAGGTTGAGCTGGTAGGCCTTGTCGGCGCGCGTCATCGTGCCGACCACCAGGTGGGTGGCCTTGCCCACGCCCTGGGCGTCGAAGCGCAGCGCCTCCGAGCCGCGCTCGCGCACGCGCTGCCCGACGATGCGGTCCAGCACCTGCGTGGCGGCCGTCTGCTGGCCGGTGAGGCCGTCGATGGTGGGGTCGAGCACCAGCACCCTGGGCTTGGCCCCCAGAAGGCCCGCGCTCTCGTCGCCCTGGCGCAGCAGCCCGTCGACCGCGGCCTGCGCCGCCTGCTCGAAAGGCATCACCTGCGCCTGCACCACCGGCTGCGGCGCCACGCAGGCGGCCAGCGGCAGCACGGCCAGCACCAGGGCCAGGAGCCATCCGCAGCGGCGGGCGCCGCGGGTCGTCGTCATCGTCATTTGCATTGCTCGCGCAGGTAGGCAAGGTCCTGCTTGCCCAGGGGTTGCAGGGAGGACTGCAGCATCAGATCGCTGCAGCGGGCGCCGCGCGGCGCGGGCCGGGCGGCGGAGGTCGTCTCGGGCACGGCGGCGTCGGCCTGCGCGAGCGCCGTGGGGGTGGCGCGCGGGCGTTCGCGGGCGCTGCTGCGGTCCGTCGAAGTGCGGGAGCGCTCGTCGCCGCGGCGCGCGGTGGCCGCGGGCGTGGTGCGGCGCGGCGCCTCGTCGCCGCGGGTCGCCGTCGCGTCGGCGGTGGCGGCCGCTGTCATGGGGGCCGGCGCGCTCGTGCTCGACGCCAGGCTTGCGGGAACGAGGGCGGGTGCAGGCTGCGCCTCGGCCGCCGGCACCACGGCTGCCGCCGCCGCTGCCGGTGCCGCGACCGGTGTCGGCGTGGGCGTGGGCGTGGGTGCGGCCACCGCAGGCGCTGCTGTCAAGGCGGCCCCGGGCACCACCGGCGCAGGCCGGTCCACCAGCGTCCAGAGCAGCGCGGCAGCCACCGCGGTCACGCCGCCGGCGACGGCCGGCCACCGCCAGCGGGACGGCGCGGGCCGCGCGCGCGATGCCACGGGCGCGGCGGCGTCCAGGGGCGAGAACTGCGAGGCCGGCGCCACGGGATCCGCCGGGGTGGCGGATGGCAGTGGACTCGCCGCAGGCGTTGCCCCTTCGATGGCGCGCAGCGCGCGGGCCGCCCCTGCCGCCGGCGTCTCGGGCGTCACGGGCGTGGCCAGTGGCGCCGGGGCGCTGGCCGGCGCGGGCGCGGGAGCCACCGCGGCGGCCCCGTGCGTCGCCGCCCCTTTCTTCGCTGCCGTGCCCGGCAGGCCCAGCCTCTGCCGGAACGCCGCGACCGACGCCGGCCGCCCTTCCGGCAGCACCGCCAGCGCCGCATCCACCGTGCCGAGCAGTTCCGCGCTGTACGCCGCCCGCAGGGCAGGCTGGCTGCTCAGCGGCAGCCAGGGGTCGTTGAGCACGCGCACGGTGGCCGGCGGCGCCGCGCGGCCGGTGAGCGCGTAGTGCACCACGCCGGCCAATGCATAGAGGTCGGTCCACGGTCCCTGGGCGCCGGTCGATCCGTACTGCTCGATGGGCGCGAAGCTGGGCTTGAGCAGCGTGGTCAGCACCTGCGTGCGGTCGGCGATCACGCGCCGGGCGGCGCCGAAGTCCAGCAGCACCGGGCCGTCGGACGTGAGCAGGATGTTGTCGGGCGAGATGTCGCGGTGGTAGCAGTCGGCCGCGTGCAGGATCTCCAGCGCGTCGAGCAGCGGCGCCAGCCACTTGCGCACCAGCCGTTCCGAGGGCGGGCGGCGCAGGTAGTCCAGCGCGGTCTTCAGCGTCGGGCCCCGGTAGAAAGGCATCGCCATGTAGGCGGTGCCGTTCGCCTCCCAGAAGCGGAACACCTTGACCAGCGCGCGGTGGTCGAAGCGCGCCAGCAGCCGCGCCTCGTTGACGAAGCTCGACAGGCCCACGCCGAAGGCCTGCGTCGCCTCGCCCGGCCGCACGGTCAGCTGCAGCGAACCGGTGGCGCGCGTCACCAGCGCGGCCGGCAGGTATTCCTTGATCGCCACGTGCCGCTCGAGCGCCACGTCCCATGCGCGGTAGACGATCCCGAAACCGCCCTGCCCCAGCACCTCCTCGATGTCGAAGCCCGCGATGTGATGCCCGACCGGCAGCGCCAGCCGGTCCAGCGGCAGCGCCGCGGGCGTGTTGCGCGCGACGTCTTGCACCGTGGCGGCGAAGGCTTCGGGCGAGCGCTGCGGCAGCGGTGCCACGCACTGGCGGCAGAAGGTCGCGGCAGCCCGGTTCTCGGTCCTGCATTGCGGGCAGGCGATGGTGGCCAGCACGGTGGTTGCCGTGGCGGGCATCGGCAGGGTGCGTTCGCCGTGCAGCCCGCCGTCCGCGGGCATCGCAGCCGTGCGGCGCGCCGGCCTCACATGGGTGCCGACTTGCGGTCGGCCAGGATCGAGGCCGCGCGGTAGGCGCTGCGGCCGGCCGTCTTGGCGTAGGTGTGCAGCGTCTTCCACTGCAGCTCGCGCTCGGCCGGGGTGGCCTGGGCCGGCCGGGCGAGCAGCGCCTGGCTGACCTCGACCAGCGCGATGGCCGCGGTGATGCAGAAGTGGATGGCGGTTTCTTCCGGCGCCGCCTCGTAGGCCGCGCGCTCGGCCTGTGCGGCCCGCGCCTGGTCCATCTCGGTCATCGACGACAGGAGGGTCGGGCCGTAGAAAGGGACACCGCCGCGCTGCGCCGCAGTGCCGAGAAAGCGGTCCAGCTGCTCCAGGGCAGCATCCAGCTTGTGGGAATCGGCGAATCGAGGGCTCACGGACATTTGATTAACAACTGTAACCAATTGAGTCTATTTGAGACGAAGTAAGTCTTCTGTAGGACATGGACGACGCAGGGAGTCGGCGTGATTTAGTTCCGGTCCTTTCTGCAAGTGCTTGTCGCGGCTCGAAAAAGGTGGTTCCAAAGCAACGTCGGCGTTGCGGCGATCGGCAGGTGGCGACGGCCACGCCGGCCGCCGTGTCGGGAATCGGCGCACACGCATCGACGCCGCACTCCTGCACCGCCAGGGCGCCGCGCCGCTTTTGATCGGCGCCATGCCAACATGCCTCCGGTGGTGTCCCATCACACCGGCTCCCCGTTGAGTCACGGGGAGCCTCCAGCGCCAGCCGGCACGCCACCGGCGGAGGCACCCGTGGCCGTGCGGCGTTGGAGCGGCAACGACACGGGGCCGCTCGGTCCGCCCAACCTGGTCCGCTCCCAGTGGCAGGCGCTGGTCGAACTGCGTGCGGGACACCTGATCGCGCGCACCGGCCTGCGCGGCCTGTCGGCCAACGACGCACGGCACTTCCGCACCTACCCCGCACCGACCATCACCGCGCTGCTGCGCTACGGCTTCATCCGCGAGGTCGACGGCGCCTACGACATCACCGACCACGGGCTGCGTGCGCTGGAGGTGCTGCCGCG
>JAVHYA010000033.1 GCA_031119395.1 Pseudomonadota bacterium | reverse complement strand
TGGCTTTGCGCGTGCTCAGGGCGCTGCGGGCAGCAGGCCGGCAATGCCGTAGAGCGTGGCCAGTTCGCGCAGGCGCTGCGGCAGCCCCTTGACGGCGAAGCCGCGGCCCAGTGCGCTGGCCTCGCGACGGCATTCGAGCAGCACGGCCAGGGCCGAGGAGTCGAACTGCGCCAGCGCGCTGGCATCGATCACCGCCGCGGACGCCTGCTGGCCCGCCAGGCCCTGCTGCAGCATGCGCATGCAGTCGGGCGCTTCGTCATGGGTGAGCCGCGTGGGCAGCACCAGCATGTGGGCATCGGATGCAGCCATGGCCCTGCGCTCTCCCGCTCAGCCCTTGGCGTTGGCCTTGTTGCGCGCCGCCAGGGCCGCGATCAGGCCGTCGATGCCCTTGCTGTTGATTTCCTGCGCGAATTGCGTGCGGTAGGTGTCGACCAGCCAGACGCCCATGACATTGAAGTTGTAGACCTTCCAGCCATAGCCCTGGCCGGGGGTCTTCTCCAGGCGATAGTCGAGCTGCACCGGATCGCCCCGGCCGCGGATCTCGGTGCGCACCAGCACCTCCTGGTCGCTGGGCGAGCCGCGGAAGGGCTTGATCGTCACGGTCTGGTCGCTCACCTGGTCGAGCGCACCGGCATAGGTGCGCACCAGCAGGGCCTTGAACTCGTCCTGCAGGCGCTTCTGCTGCTCGGGCGTGGCCTGGCGCCAGGCCGGGCCGACGGCCGAGGCGGTCATGCGCTGGAAGTTCACGTTGGGCATGATCTTGGTATCGACCAGGCCCATGATCTTGTTGACGTCGCCGGCCTTGATCGAGCTGTCGGCCTTGATGGTGTCGAGCACCTCGGTCGACAGGCGCTTGACCAGCACGTCGGGCGCCTCGTCGGCAGCGAAGGCCGGCTTCATGGCGCCGGCTGCAGCCCCGAGCACGAGGGCGCCGGCCAATGCCCAGCGGCCGAGCGTGCGACGTTGCAGGAGGGTGTTCATGGGATCAATCCTTGTTTGAAGCGGTCCCGCGACCGGAACGCGTTGGAGAACCAGGCCGCCGCCGGGTTCCCCCGCCCCAGGGCAGGGTGCAACCATCTGCAAGCGGCCGAATGCGAAAAATTACTTGCTTTCGTCCGGTTCGTTGCCGTCGTGGGCGTCGTTGCCGTCGCGGATGTCGCTGCGGCGCTTCTGCAGGAACGCATCGCGGGTGAAGCTGTACGGATCGAGCGCGGCATCCTGGATCAGCGTGCTCGCCCTCAGCAGGTTGGACCGCGTATCGACGACGCGCAGCACCGCGAGCGAGTTGCGCGCCGGGACGTCGTTGACGTGCGCGAGTGCATCACCGTAATAGTCGACCGGCAGCGCTGCCGTATCGCGCACGGTGGAGGGGCCGAGGATGGGCAGCACGAGGTACGGGCCCGGCGGCACACCCCAGCGCCCGAGGGTCTGGCCGAAGTCCTCGGCGTGGCGCTCGATGCCCGCTTCGGACGCGATGTCGAGCAGCCCGCCCAGGCCGAAGAAGGTGTTGACGTTCAGGCGCATGAAGGTCTCGGCGCTGTTCTGCAGCTTGAGCTGCATCACGTTGTTCGCGAGGTTCCAGACGTCGCCGAGATTGCCGAAGAAGTTGGTGACGCCCTGGCGCACGAGCGAGGGCACCGCGTCGCGGTAGGCGGTCGCCACCGGACGCAGCACGGCGCGGTCCACGCCGTCGTTGAATCGGTACACGCCGCGATTGAAGGACTCGAAGGGATCGGGGCCGGCCGGCGCGGCGTCCTGCGCGGCGGCCACGCCGCCTGCAAGGGCGAAGGTGGCCACAACGCCCGCCCTGCGGGCGGAAGAAGCTATCTTTTTCATAGCATTCATGGCATTCATCGCATCAGTTCGTCGATTCATTTCTTGTTCGCCGTCCCTTGTTGCGGCGTTCCACTGTCGGCCGCCTTGCTGTAGAGGAACTGACTGATCAGGTTCTCCAGCACCACGGCCGACTGCGTGGCGGTGATGGTGTCACCGGGTTGCAGGTTCTTCTCCTCGGCGCCCGCTTCGATGCCAATGTATTGCTCTCCCAGCAAACCACTGGTCAGGATCTTGAGCGAGCTGTCCTTGGGGAAACTGTAACGGCTTTGCAACGAGAGCGTGACGTCGGCCTGGAAAGTCTTGTCGTTGAACGTGATGGACTGGACGCGCCCCACGACCACGCCGGCACTGCGGACGGCCGTCTGGGGCTTCAGGCCGCCGATGTTGTCGAAGCGTGCCGTGACGTCGTAGGTGCGCTGGAAGTTCAGGCTCAGCAGGTTGGCCGATTGCAGGGCCAGGAACAGCAGCGCAGCCGCGCCGATGAGCACGAACAGGCCGACCCAGATGTCGTTGTTGGAACGTTGCATGTTTAAGCCTCCTGTCGAGCCGCCTCACGGGAGGCGTGCACCCCCACGGGGGGCAGCGAATACACGAAGTGATGGGCGTGGGGGCACATAAGCCGCTCCTTAGATGCTGAACATCATCGCGGTCAGCAGGAAATCGAGCCCGAGCACGGCCAGCGAGGCGACCACGACGGTGCGGGTGGTGGCGCGCGAGACGCCCTCGGGCGTGGGCATCGCCTCGTAGCCCTGCAGCAGCGCGACGAAGGTCACGGTGAAGCCGAAGACGATGCTCTTGACGACCCCGTTGCCGACGTCGCGCCAGACGTCGACGCCGCCCTGCATCTGGCTCCAGAAGGCACCGGGATCGATCCCGAGCAGCAGCACGCCCACCACGTAGCCGCCGATCACGCCGACGGCGCTGAACACCGCCGCCAGCAGCGGCAGCGTGATGACGCCGGCCCAGAAGCGCGGTGCCAGCACGCGCTGCACCGGATCGACCGCCATCATCTCCATCGCGCTGAGCTGCTCGCCGGCCTTCATGAGGCCGATCTCGGCGGTGAGCGAGGTGCCGGCCCGGCCCGCGAAGAGCAGCGCCGCCACCACCGGCCCGAGTTCGCGCACCAGCGACAGCGCCACGAGCAGGCCCAGCGCCTCGGACGAGCCGTAGCGCTGCAGCGTGTAGTAGCCCTGCAGGCCGAGCACGAAACCGACGAACAGGCCCGAGACCGCGATGATCGCGAGCGAATAGTTGCCCAGGAAATGGATCTGGTCACGCACCAGCCCGAAGCGTCGCAGGCAGGCGCCGGCCTGCACCAAGAGGCGCATGAAGAGACGTGCACCCAGGCCCAGGTCGGCCAGTTTGTGGCGCACGGCGAAGCCGACGTCGGCGGGGCGGTACCAGCTCATGGCATCCACCGTGCAGCGAA
Source organism: Pseudomonadota bacterium (assembly GCA_031119395.1). Lineage (GTDB taxonomy): Bacteria > Pseudomonadota > Gammaproteobacteria > Burkholderiales > Burkholderiaceae_C > Xenophilus. Next base: position 47,385 of record JAVHYA010000033.1, on the reverse strand, counting down.
AGGCGCGCACGTCGCTGCCCCCCGGGGGGCCCGGCATGGGGGGCGTCGGCTTGGCGAGGACTTCATCGGCGGCCTCCACCATTGGCGGCGAAGTCGGCTTCGACGCTGCTGCCGGGATAGTGGAAGCGCACGGGCCCATCGGCCAGCGCGTTGACGAACTGGTGCACCAGTGGGTCGGTGCTGTGCCGTACTTCGTCGGGCGTGCCCTGTGCCGCCACGCCGCCGTTGGCCAGCACGATCACATGGTCGGCGATCCGGAAGGTCTCTTCGAGATCGTGCGAGACGACGAGGCTGGTCAGCCCGAGGGCGTCGTTGAGCTGGCGGATGAGCCGCGCCGCGGTGCCCAGCGAGATCGGGTCGAGCCCGGCGAAGGGCTCGTCGTACATGACGAGTTCGGGGTCCAGCGCGATGGCCCGCGCCAGCGCCACGCGCCGCGCCATGCCGCCGGAGATTTCGCTGGGCATGAGGTCGCGCGCATTGCGCAGGCCCACGGCTTCGAGCTTCATCAGCACGATGTCGCGCAGCAGCGGCTCCGACAGCCGCGTGTGCTCGCGCAGCGGGAAGACCACGTTCTCGAACACGCTCATGTCCGTGAACAGTGCACCGAACTGGAACAGCATGCCCATCCGGCGCCGCGCCGCGTAGAGCGCGTCCCTCGACAGCGTGCCGACGTCCTGCCCGTCGAACAGCACTTCGCCGCGTTGCGCGCGCGCCTGGCCACCGATCAGGCGCAGCACCGTCGTCTTGCCACCGCCCGACGCGCCCATGAGCGCCGTCACCTTGCCGCGGGGCACGCCGAAGGACACGCCATCCAGGATGGCGCGCTCGCTGTAGCCGAAGCGGACGTCTCGGAATTCGATCAGGGACGAAGACAAGGGGGGTGGTCCATCCAATGAAAAAGCCGGGGCACCCTTCAGGCGATCCCGGCTTGGCGGTGCGTGGATGATAAGGGATGCCTGCCCAGGCAGGCATTGCCCTCTCCACTCATCGGGGCAGGTCGCTGAAACCCGTCAAGAACGCGTCCACCGGGCGCGCCGCCTGGTGGCCTTCGCGCTGCGCGGCCCCACCGGCCGCGCCTCCGGGGACGCCCGCAGGGCGATCCGCATCGCTCATCGGGGCAGGTCGCTGAAACCCATCAGGAACTCGTCCACCGAGCGCGCCGCCTGGCGACCCTCGCGGATCGCCCAGACCACCAGCGACTGGCCGCGGCGCATGTCGCCGGCCGCGAAGACCTTGGGCACGTTGGTGGCATAGCCGCCGACGAAGTCCATGCTCGCCTTGGCGTTGCCACGGGCGTCCTTCTCGATGCCGAAGGCGTCGAGCACCGAGGCCACCGGGCTCACGAAGCCCATGGCCAGCAGCACGAGGTCGGCCTTGAGCACCTGCTCGCTGCCGGGCACCTCGACCATCTTGCCGTCCTTCCACTCGACGCGAACGGTCTTCAGGCCCGTGACCTTGCCCTTCTCGCCGATGAACTCCTTGGTCGAGATGGCGAACTCGCGCTCGCAGCCTTCCTCATGGCTGGAACTGGTGCGAAGCTTGTAGGGCCAGTACGGCCAGGTGAGCGGCCGGTTCTCCTCTTCGGGCGGCTGGGGCATCAGCTCGAACTGGGTGACGCTCACGGCACCGTGGCGGTTGCTGGTCCCCACGCAGTCGGAGCCGGTGTCGCCGCCACCGATCACGATGACGTGCTTGCCGTCCGCGCGCAGTTGGCCCTTCAGCTTGTCGCCGGCGTTCACACGATTTTGCTGCGGCAGGAACTCCATCGCGAAGTGGATGCCGTCCAGGTCGCGGCCGGGCACCGGCAGGTCACGCGACTGCTCGGCACCGCCGGTCAGCAGCACGGCGTCGAATTCCTTCTGCAGCTGCTCGGGCGTGACGGTCTCCTTGGCCAGGTTGGTGACCTTGGAGCCCTTGCCCAGCGTGTCCTTGGCGGCACCGACCACGACGCCGGTGCGAAAGACCACGCCCTCGGCCTTCATCTGCTCGACGCGGCGGTCGATGTGCGACTTCTCCATCTTGAAGTCCGGGATGCCGTAGCGCAGCAGTCCGCCGATGCGGTCGTTCTTCTCGAAGAGCGTGACGTCATGGCCGGCGCGCGCCAGTTGCTGGGCCGCCGCCATGCCGGCCGGGCCGGAACCGACCACCGCGACCTTCTTGCCGGTCTTGTGCTTCGCAGGCCGCGGCTTCACCCACCCCTCGTTCCAGGCGCGGTCGATGATGGCGTGCTCGATCGACTTGATGCCCACCGGGTCGTCGTTCACGTTCAGCACGCAGGCCGCCTCGCAGGGCGCGGGGCAGATGCGGCCGGTGAACTCCGGGAAGTTGTTGGTGCTGTGCAGCACCTCGATCGCGTTGGCCCAGTCGTTGCGGTAGACCAGGTCGTTGAAGTCCGGAATGATGTTGTTGACCGGGCAGCCGCTGTTGCAGAAGGGCGTGCCGCAGTCCATGCAGCGCGCACCCTGCACCTTGGCCTGCTTCTCGTCGAGGCCGACGACGAATTCCTTGTAGTGCTTCAGGCGCTCGTCGACGGGCTTGTAGCCCTCCTCGAGGCGCTCGTACTCCATGAAGCCGGTGATCTTTCCCATCGTGTGATCCTGTTCTTGGTCGGTCGTGCTGCGTTCAGACGGCGGCGGTGGACTTCACGGCATGCGGCTCGAGGCCGGCGTGCGCGTTGTTGCCGCTGCTGGTGAGTTCGACCTTGCGGTCGTGGATCTCGGCCAGGGCGCGCTTGTACTCGTTCGGGAACACCTTCACGAACTTCGTGCGTGCCACGGCCCAGGTGTCCAGCAGGTCACGCGCGCGCTTGCTGCCGGTCCAGCGGTGGTGTTCCTCGAGCAGCTTCTTGAGCTGCGCCTCGTCGGTCTCGCCGCCGTGCCACACCTTGCGGTGGATGCTGGCGGTCTGCTCGGCGCTGGTGAGCACCTTGTCCAGCGAGACCATCGCCAGGTTGCAGCGGCTGGCGAACTGGCCGTCCTCGTCGTAGACGAAGGCCACGCCGCCGCTCATGCCGGCCGCGAAGTTGCGGCCCGTCTTGCCCAGCACGACCACGGTGCCGCCGGTCATGTACTCGCAGCCGTGGTCGCCGGTGCCCTCGACCACCGCGGTGGCGCCCGACAGGCGCACCGCGAAGCGTTCGCCCGCCACGCCGGCCAGGAAGGCCTCGCCGGTGGTGGCGCCGTACAGCGCGGTGTTGCCCACGATGATGTTGCGCACGGCCTCGCCACGGAAGTCCAGGCTCGGGCGCACCACCACGCGGCCGCCCGACAGGCCCTTGCCGGTGTAGTCGTTGGCCTCGCCGATCAGGTACAGCGTGATGCCGCGCGCCAGGAAGGCACCGAAGGACTGGCCGCCCGTGCCCTCGAGCTGGATGCGGATGGAGTCGTCCGGCAGGCCCTCCGGGTGCACCTTGGTCAGAGCGCCCGACAGCATCGCGCCCACCGTGCGGTTGACGTTGCGCACCGTCTCGATGAACTGCACCTTCTCGCCCTTGTCGATGGCGGGGCGCGACTTCTCGATGAGCTTGTTGTCCAGCGCCTTCTGGAGGCCGTGGTCCTGGCTCTCGACATGGAAGCGCGGCACGTCGGCCGGCACCTGGGGCTGTGCGAACAGGCGCGTGAAGTCCAGGCCGCGGGCCTTCCAGTGCTCGATGCCCTTGCGGGTGTCGAGCAGGTCGGCGCGGCCGATCAGGTCGTCGAACTTGCGCACGCCCAGCTGGGCCATGAGCTGGCGCACCTCTTCGGCGATGAAGAAGAAGTAGTTGACGACGTGTTCGGGCTTGCCGGCGAACTTCTTGCGCAGCTTGGGGTCCTGCGTGGCCACGCCCACCGGGCAGGTGTTGAGGTGGCACTTGCGCATCATGATGCAGCCCTCGACCACCAGCGGCGCGGTGGCGAAGCCGAACTCGTCGGCGCCCAGCAGCGCGCCGATGACGACGTCGCGGCCGGTCTTCATCTGGCCGTCGGCCTGCACGCGGATGCGGCTGCGCAGGCGGTTGAGCACCAGCGTCTGCTGCGTCTCGGCCAGGCCGATCTCCCACGGGCTGCCCGCGTGCTTGATGGACGACCAGGGCGAGGCGCCCGTGCCGCCGTCGTGGCCGGCGATCACCACGTGGTCGGCCTTGCACTTGGCAACGCCGGCGGCGATGGTGCCCACGCCCACTTCGCTGACCAGCTTGACGCTGATGGAGGCGTGCGTGGCGACGTTCTTCAGGTCGTGGATCAGCTGCGCCAGGTCCTCGATCGAGTAGATGTCGTGGTGCGGCGGCGGGCTGATCAGGCCCACGCCGGGCACCGAGTAGCGCTGCTTGCCGATGTAGTCGGTGACCTTGCCGCCGGGCAGCTGGCCGCCCTCGCCGGGCTTGGCGCCCTGGGCCATCTTGATCTGCACCTGGTCGGCCGAGGCGAGGTATTCGGCCGTGACGCCGAAGCGGCCCGAGGCCACCTGCTTGATGCGCGAACGCAGCGAGTCGCCTTCCTTCAAAGGCAGGTCGACCTCGACGTTCTCGGCCCCGATCTCGCTCTTGAGCGTCGCGCCCTGCTTGATCGGGATGCCCTTGAGCTCGTTGCGGTAGCGGGCCGGGTCCTCGCCGCCCTCGCCGGTGTTGCTCTTGCCGCCGATGCGGTTCATGGCGATGGCCAGCGTCGAGTGCGCCTCGGTGCTGATCGAACCCAGCGACATGGCGCCGGTGGCGAAGCGCTTGACGATCTCGGACGCCGGCTCGACCTCGTCGACCGCAATGGCCTTGCTCGGGTCGAACTTGAACTCGAACAGGCCGCGCAGCGTGAGGTGGCGCCGGCTCTGGTCGTTGATGATCTGCGCGTATTCCTTGTAGGTGCTGAAGTTGTTGGCACGCGTGGAATGCTGCAGCTTGGCGATCGCGTCGGGCGTCCACATGTGGTCCTCGCCGCGGGTGCGCCAGGCGTACTCGCCGCCGGCGTCGAGCATGGAGGCCAGCACCGGGTCGTCGCCGAAGGCCGCCTTGTGCATGCGGATGGCTTCCTGCGCGATCTCGAACACGCCGATGCCCTCGACGCGGCTGGCCGTGCCGGTGAAGTACTTGGCCACGGTCTCGCTGTTCAGGCCGATGGCCTCGAAGAGCTGCGCGCCGCAGTAGCTCATGTACGTCGACACGCCCATCTTGGACATGATCTTCGACAGGCCCTTGCCGATCGCCTTGACGTAGTTGTAGATCGCCTTCTCGGCCGACAGGTCGCCCGGCAGGTCGGCATGCATGGCCGCCAGCGTTTCCATGGCCAGGTAGGGGTGCACGGCCTCGGCGCCGTAGCCGGCCAGCACGCCGAAGTGATGCACTTCGCGCGCCGAGCCGGTTTCGACGACCAGGCCGGCCGTGGTGCGCAGCCCTTCGCGCACCAGGTGCTGGTGCACGGCCGACAGCGCCAGCAGCGCCGGGATGGCCAGTTGCGTGGCGCTCACGGCGCGGTCGCTCACGATCAGGATGTTGTGGCCGCCCTTGATGGCGTCCACCGCCTCGGCGCACAGCGACGCGAGCTTGGCCTCGACGCCCTCCTCGCCCCACGACAGCGGGTAGGTAATGTCGAGCGTGTGGCTCTTGAACTTGCCCTGCGTGAAGGTGCCGATGTCGCGCAGCTTCGCCATGTCGTTGAAGTCGAGGATCGGCTGGCTCACCTCGAGGCGCATGGGCGGGTTGACCTGGTTGATGTCCAGCAGGTTCGGCTTGGGGCCGACGAAGGACACCAGCGACATGACGATGGCCTCGCGGATCGGGTCGATCGGCGGATTGGTCACCTGCGCGAACAGCTGCTTGAAGTAGTTGTACAGCGGCTTGTTCTTGTTGGACAGCACGGCCAGCGGGCTGTCGTTGCCCATGGAGCCGATGCCTTCCTCGCCCGCCTGGGCCATCGGGCTCATCAGGAACTTGATGTCTTCCTGCGTGTAGCCGAAGGCCTGCTGGCGGTCCAGCAGCGACACGGCGCTGGCCGGCGCCTCACCGGCCCCCTCGACGTCGTCGAGCTTGATGCGCAGGTTCTCGATCCACTGCTTGTAGGGCTTGCTGTTGGCCAGCGTCGACTTGACTTCCTCGTCGTCGATCATGCGGCCCTGTTCCAGGTCGATCAGGAACATCTTGCCGGGCTGCAGGCGCCACTTGCGCACGATCTTCGCTTCGGGAATGGGCAGCACGCCGGCTTCCGAGCCCATGATGACGAAGTCGTCGTCGGTCACGCAGTAGCGCGAGGGGCGCAGGCCGTTGCGGTCCAGCGTGGCGCCGATCTGGCGGCCGTCGGTGAACACGATCGAGGCCGGGCCGTCCCAGGGCTCGAGCATGGCGGCGTGGTACTCGTAGAAGGCGCGGCGGCGCGGGTCCATCGTCGCGTGCTGCTCCCACGGCTCGGGAATCATCATCATCACGGCCTGGCTGATCGGGTAGCCGGCCATGGTCAGCAGTTCGAGGCAGTTGTCGAAGGTGGCGGTGTCGGACTGGCCGGCGAAGCTGATCGGGTACAGCTTGGCGAGGTCCGGGCCGAGCACGGGCGAGCTCATCACGCCCTCGCGCGCCTTCATCCAGTTGTAGTTGCCCTTGACCGTGTTGATCTCGCCGTTGTGGGCGACATAGCGGTACGGGTGGGCCAGCGGCCACTCGGGGAAGGTGTTGGTGGAGAAGCGCTGGTGCACCAGGCCCAGCGCGGAGATGCAGCGCTTGTCCTGCAGGTCGAGGTAGTAGGTGCCCACCTGGTCGGCCAGCAGCAGGCCCTTGTAGACCACGGTGCGGCTGGACATGCTGGGGACGTAGTATTCCTTGCTGTGCTTGAGCTTCAGGCGCTGGATGCTGGCGCTTGCCGTCTTGCGGATCACGTACAGCTTGCGCTCCAGTGCGTCCTGCACGATCACGTCGGGACCGCGGCCGATGAAGACCTGGCGCAGGATCGGTTCCTTCTCGCGCACGGTGGGCGACATCGGCATCTCGCGATTCACCGGCACGTCGCGCCAGCCCAGCAGCACCTGGCCCTCGGCCTTGATCGCGCGCTCCATCTCCTGCTCGCAGGCCAGGCGCGAGGCGTGCTCCTTGGGCAGGAAGATCATGCCGACGCCGTACTCGCCAGGGGGCGGCAGCGTGATGCCCTGCTTGGCCATTTCCTCGCGGTAGAGGTGGTCGGGCACCTGGATCAGGATGCCGGCCCCGTCGCCCATGAGCTTGTCCGCGCCCACGGCGCCACGGTGGTCGAGGTTCTCGAGGATCTTGAGCGCCTGGGTGACGATGGCGTGGCTCTTCTCACCCTTGATGTGCGCCACGAAACCGACGCCGCAGGCATCGTGTTCGTCGGCGGCGGAATACAGGCCGTGTTGTTGGAGGTGCTCGATCTCGGCAGCCGTCGTCATGGGTGCGCTCCTAGGGTTTTCGCGGGGGAAGCAGAGGATAGTGCGTTGCACAAACAATGCCAAACGCTTTAATTGGGGTCAGATTCCCAATAGTTTTCGACAGTTTTGGTCGAAGTGAAATCGGGGACACATCAAATTTGATAGCGCGTTACGCTTGCTGCGCGGGCTTTACAGCCCGATTCGACCCTCAATCCGACTGGGCAGCGGGGCGTCGCCCTGGCTTGGACGGGCTCAAACGCCGTGGCGTATCGCTTTGCATCTTCGCGACAAAGTCGGCGTCGCCGGCCACCCAGCCCTTGAACACGGCGTCGGTGAGCAAGGCCTGGTCGGCGGGGCTGACGCCGGCGCGCACCAACTCGGCATAGGCCGCCTCGCGCTCGAAGGGGGTGTTTCCCAGCGCCCAGTACAGCGCATGCGGCGTGACCAGCCGATCGTGGCGCCGGCCCACGTAGTGCGCATGGCTCGACCAGGGGTGCTGCAGCGGCTCGGCCACGAGGCCTGCACGCACGGGGTTGAGGTCGATGTAGGCCATGCAGGCCAGCAGGTAGCGGTCGGCCTGAACAAGGGTGGAGCGGTAACGCCCCTCCCACAGCGTGCCACTTCGGCCGTGCCGGTCGTTGAAGTACCGCACATAGGCACGGCCCACCGCCTGCATCCACTGCGGCAGCGCGTCGGCCGTCGACGGCGTGGCCAGCAGATGGAAGTGGTTGTCCATCAGCACATAGGCGTGCAGGGCGATGCCGAAGCGCGCCGCGCCCTCCCCCACCAGCGCCAGGAAGCGTTCGCGGTCGGCCGCGTCCACGAAGATGGGCTGTCGGTTGTTGCCGCGCTGCACCACATGGTGCGGCTGCTGGGCGATGGACAGGCGCGCGAGCCGGGCCATGGGCGCAATCGCTTCAGGCCAGCTTGAAGCGCGTGGCCTCCAGGCTCTCGAGCCCGAACTCCGCCAGCAGCGCGCGCAGGCGCTGGGCCGCGCTGGCCTTGCGCTGGCCGGTGTGGCGCGCCAGGATCAGCTCGTTCTTCATGCTGTGCTCCCAGCCCACCAGCTCCGTCACGGTGACCTGGTAGCCGCTGGCCTCCAGGTACAGGCAACGCAGCACGTTGGTGAGCTGGCTGCCGATCTCGCGCGTGTGCAGCGGATGGCGCCACAGCTCGGCCAGCGGCGTGCGCGACAGCGCCAGCGCCTTGGTCTGGCGCAGGCAGGCCGCCACCTCGGCCTGGCAACAGGGCACCAGCACCATGGCGCGCGCCTGCTTCGCGAGGCCGAAGGCGATGGCGTCGTCCGTGGCCGTGTCGCAGGCGTGCAGCGCGGTGACGACGTCGATGCGAGCCGGCAGCTCGCTCGACTGCGCGGATTCGGCCACGGAGAGCGGCAGGAAGCGCATGCGCCCGAAGCCCAGCCGCGCCGCCAGCGCACGCGAGCGCTCGACCAGTTCGGTGCGCGTCTCGATGCCGTAGATGACGCCGTCGCCGCGCGACTTGAAGAACAGGTCGTAGAGGATGAAGCCCAGGTAGGACTTGCCGGCACCGTGGTCGGCCAGCGTGGCGTGGGCGCCTTCCTCGGGGAGCTCGAGGAGCAGCTTCTCGATGAACTGGTACAGGTGGTGCACCTGCTTGAGCTTGCGGCGCGAGTCCTGGTTGAGCCGGCCCTCCCGGGTGAGGATGTGCAGCTCCTTCAGCAGCTCGACGGACTGGCCGGGGCGCAGCTCCTGGGCGAGCGCCTCGTCGGCGGCGGTGGACTTGGACGGTCGGCTCATGGGGCTATCAATCCTTGGCGTCATGCGAGCCTACATCCAGGGCTCGCCAGCCGTCGGCGCCCAGCGCCTCCAGCGTGTCGATGTTGCGCTCGAAAATGTCGGCCGCCTCGGGAAAGGCCTCGACCGCGCGGGCCACGCTGTCCTCGCGCAGCAGGTGCAGCGTCGGGTATGGCGACCGGTTGGTGGCGTTGCCGATGTCGCCCGCCTCGGTGCCGGCGAACTGGAACTGTGGGTGGAAACTCGCGAGCTGAAGCACCCCCTCGTGGCCGGCGCGGCGCAGGCGCTTCTCGGCCCGGCCCACCCAGTCGTTGAAGTCGAGGAAATCGTGCAGCGCGTCGGGAACGACCAGCAGCGTGGTGTCCCGCTCGGCCGGGTCGGTGTCGACCAGCGCCTGCGCCTCGGCCAGCAGCCGCGTCATCAGCGCGTCGAGATCGTCACCGCCGAACACCCCGAGGTGGATCTGCCCCTTCACGTGGACGGCCTTGGCGAAGGGACACAGGTTGAGACCGATGACCGCGCGCTCCAACCAGCGCAGCGTGTCGGCGACGGCCTGACCCGGATCGATGGCGGATCCGGTCATGGGGCAACCTCCGTGCTCCGCACCGCGTTGCGAGCCCCTTTCGGAGCAGCCGGGCGGGGGCTCATGCCGGAGCCCGCCTCGACGACGCCAGCGCCGTGCCCACGGCGATGCCGGCGAGCGAACAGGCCACGGTGCAGGCCCAGGTCCATTGCCAGCCGCCGGCCCGGTGCGCCACCCAGGCGACCACCGGCGGCGCGATGAACTGGCCCAGCGACGAGGCCTGCTGCATCAGGCCCACCGTGGTCGACACCGTCGACGGCGTGGGCGCCACGCGCACCGCCAGCGTGAAGAGCGTGGCGGGCACCATGCCGCCACACAGCGAGAAAAGGCAGATGGCGATGTAGCGCGGCAGCAGCGACAGCGCATCCGCGGGGGCACCGTGCCAGCCGGCGAAGGCCGCGACGGCAGCGATGCCCATCGCCGCGAAGCCGAGCCGCAGCAGGTGGACCGGCGCCCAGCCGCGCTGCAGCAGCCGCCCGCCGACGACATTGCCCACCATGTTGAGCGCCGCCGCCAAAGCCGTGAGGCCGGACGTCGCGCCGGCGCCCAGGCCTGCCGCGACACAGATGGTGGGCAGGAAGCCGATCACGGCGATCCACTGCGCCGCATACAGGCCGAAGGCCGCCGCGGCGCCCCAGCCGCGCGGCGTGCGCAGGGTGAGCGCCAGCCGTTGCGACCAGGACTCGGTGGCCCCGGCGCCCGTGGACCGTTGGTGCGGGTCGGGCGCCACCGCGTGCCACAGGCCGAACGCCGCCACGGCGGACGCCGCCGCCAGGCCCTGCCACCACAGCGCCCAGCCGCCGCGCGCGATCACCGTCGGGCCCAGCAGCAACGCGAGTGCCACACCGACCGGCATGTAGGCGCCCCACAGCCCCATCGCCGCCTTGTCGGCGCCCGCGGGCGCGAGGCGCCGGATCAGCCCGGGTCCGGGCATCACGGCCAGCAGGAAACCCAGCCCCTCGACGCCGCGCCAGCCCAGCAGCCACGCCACCGGCGTTGCGACGTGGCCCGCCAGGCTGCCGGCGGCGCTGGCAGCACTGAGCAGCAGCAGCCCGGCCAGCATGCTGCGGCGCAGCCCGATGGAATCGGCTGCCAGGCCCGCGACCATGCCCAGCAGCATGCCCGCCACCTGCACCAGCGACAGCAGGAAGCCCGCCTCGAGCAGGCTGACCTGCAACTGGGCCTGCAACGCCGGCAGGGCAGGCGGCAGCTTGCCGACGTGCAGCGAGGCCGCGACGCCGGCGGCCACGACCACCAGCGCCGCCGGCGGAACGCGTGAGCTGCTGCTCATGCCACCCACCGGGCGCCGGTCAGGCGTTCGTGCTCGCGCATGGCGAAGCGGTCGGTCATGCCGGCGATGTAGTCGGCCACGGCGCGCGGACGGTCGGCCTGCACGGCATAGGACTCGGGCATTGCCGCCGCGCCATCGACGTAAGCAGCGAAGAGGTCGCGAACCGCCTGCTGGGCCTGCCCGGTCGTCTGCGTCACCTGCGGGTGGCGGTACAGGTTGGCGAACAGGAACTGCTTGAGCACCGTGGACTGCGCGCGCATGCTTGCACTGAACTGCACCAGCGGCGGCGCGGCCCGCACGCCCTGCGCATCGGCCGGGGCGTGCTCGCGCAGCGCGGCGCGGGTGGCGTCGATCACGTCGTACACCTGCGCGCTCAGCATGCGGCGGATGGTCTCGTAGAGCAGCCGCCGACCCGCCAGGCCCGGGTGTTGCGCGGCCGCCTCGCAGCGGTGCCGCTCGACGAGCTCCACCTCGGCCAAATCTTCGATGCGCAGCAGGCCCGAGCGCACGCCGTCGTCGATGTCGTGGGCGTTGTAGGCGATCTGGTCGGCCAGGTTGCACAGCTGCGCCTCCAGGCTCGGCTGGCCGCCGTGCAGGAAGCGGTGGGCGACGCCGCCCGGCTCCTGCGCCTCCAGGCGCTGGGCGTTGGCGCGCGAACAGTGCTTGAGGATGCCCTCGCGCGTCTCGAAGCACAGGTTCAGGCCGTCGAAATGCGGGTAGCGGTGCTCCAGCGAATCGACGACGCGCAGGCTCTGCAGGTTGTGCTCGAAGCCGCCATGCGCGGCCATGCAGTCGTTCAGCGCGTCCTGCCCGGCGTGGCCGAAGGGCGTGTGGCCAAGATCGTGCGCCAGCGCGATGGCCTCGACCAGGTCCTCGTTCAGGCCCAGTGGCCGGGCGATCGAGCGGGCGAGCTGCGCCACCTCGAGCGAATGGGTGAGCCGCGTGCGGAACAGGTCGCCCTCGTGGTTGAGGAAGACCTGGGTCTTGTAGACCAGCCGCCGGAAGGCCGTGGAATGGACGATGCGGTCGCGGTCGCGCTGGAAGTCGTCGCGGGTGGGCGCGGCCGGCTCGGCGTGGCGGCGCCCGCGCGAAAGGGCCGGCTGGCTGGCCCAGGGCGGTGGGGAGCCGCTGTCGATGGTCGGCGCGGGATCGAGCATCGAATCAGGCTCCAGCACCCGCCCCGCTTGCGCCGGCAGCTATCGATTTGGTAGCAACGGGGTGTTCACGCACAGCATTCGGCCAACACCTCGCGCACGAGGGCATCGGGCGCCGGCCGCATCACGGCCGAGCCGGGACGGTCGATGACGACGAAGCGGATCTCGCCGGCCTCGGACTTCTTGTCGAGCCGCATGAGCGACAGATAGCGCTGCGCACCCAGGTCCGGCGCGCGCACCGGCAGGCCGGCGCGCTCGATCAGCGCCGTGAGCCGGCGCACGAAGGCGGCATCGACGCCGCCGAGTTTCTCGGACAGGTGGGCCGCCATGACCATGCCGCACCCCACCGCCTCGCCGTGCAGCCACTCCCCATAGCCCAGGCCGGATTCGATCGCATGGCCGAAGGTGTGGCCGAAATTGAGGATGGCGCGCAGCCCGGCCTCGCGCTCGTCCTGGCCCACGACCGCCGCCTTGATCTCGCAACTGCGTCGCACTGCGTAGGCCAGGGCCGCGGCATCGCGCGCCACCAGGGCATCGATGTTCGCCTCGATCCAGTCGAGGAAGGCCATGTCGGCGATGGGACCGTACTTGATGATCTCGGCCAGGCCGGCCGCGATCTCGCGCTGCGGCAGGGTCTGCAGCGTGTCGAGGTCGCACAGCACCAGTCGCGGCTGGTAGAAGGCGCCGATCATGTTCTTGCCCAGCGGATGGTTGATCGCCGTCTTGCCGCCGACGGAGGAATCCACCTGCGCCAGCAGCGTCGTGGGCACCTGCACGAAGGGCACGCCGCGCATGTAGCAGGCGGCGGCGAAGCCGGTCATGTCGCCTACCACGCCGCCACCGAGGGCGAACAGCACCGTCTTGCGGTCGGCGCCATGACGCAGCAGCGCGTCGAAGATCAGGTTGAGCGTCTCCCAGTTCTTGTGGGCCTCGCCGTCGGGCAGTTCGAGCACCTGGACCGAGCGGAAGCGTTCGGCGAGTGCCCCGCGCACGGCCTGCGCATAGAGCGGTGCGACCGTCGTGTTGGTGACGACCAGGGCCGTCGCCGAGGCGGGCAGATCGGCGTAGCTCGCAGGGTCCGCGATCAGGCCGGGGCCGATCACGATCGGGTAGCTGCGCTCGCCCAGGTCGATGCCGACGCGCTCGGGCGCGGCGATGGAGACGGAAGACATGGCGGGAAGTGTAGTGGCGGGCGCATCGACCCTCACCGGCGCGGGCCAAGTCGGCACACCCTGGCGAGGGCGGCTTCAGCTGGGCGCGGCCGGGGAAGCGGGCGCCACGCTCAGGCCCGAGCCTTCGAGCGCGGTCACGATGGCCTGCACCAGCGCACCCACGGACGGCTTGCCGGTCTCGACGATGCGGTGCGCCGTCTCGCGGTACAGCGGGTCCCGTGCGGCATGCAGCTCACGCAGGCGTCCGAGCGGATCGGCCACCTGCAGCAGCGGCCGCTTGACGTCGTGCCGCAGGCGCCGGTACAGGTCCTCCGGCGTGGATTCGAGGTAGATCACGTGGAAATGCGCGCGCAGGCTGTCGCGGTTGGCCGGGCGCAGCACCGCGCCGCCACCCGTGGCCACCACGCCAGCCGCAGCGCGGCCGAGGTCGGCGATCACCTGGGCTTCGAGGTCGCGGAACCGTGCCTCGCCCTCGCGCTCGAAGAATTCGCGGATGGAGCAGCCGATGCGCTGCTCGATGACCTGGTCGCTGTCGGCGAAGGGAACGTCGAGCCGCTGTGCCAGCCGACGACCGACCGCAGATTTGCCCGACCCGGGCAGACCCACCAGAGCGAGCGCCGTCACACGCGCGGGGGCACGCAGTGCGCTCAGCGCGCCGCGTTGCGGTCGGTGATCATCTTCGGCGTGATAAAGACGAGCATTTCGGTCTTGTTGGCAACGCGCTCGCGATTGCGGAACAGTGCGCCAATGATGGGCGCCTCACCCAGCACCGGAATCCGCGATTCGTCGTTGGTTTCGGTGAGTTCGAAGATACCACCGATCACCACCGTGCCGCCGTTCTCGACCAGCACCTCGGTCTGCACGTGCTTGGTGTTGATGGCCGGGCCGGCCGTCGTGTTCACGCCGCGTGCATCCTTGCTCACGTCCAGCGTCAGGATGATGTTGCCCTCGGGCGTGATCTGCGGCGTGACTTCCAGCTTCAGCACGGCCTTGCGGAAGGAGATCGAGGTCGCGCCGCTGGACGTCGCCTGCTGGTAGGGAATTTCCTCGCCCTGCTCGATCAACGCCTTGGTCTGGTCGGCCGTGATGACACGCGGGCTGGAGATCAGCTTGCCCTTGCCGTCGGCCTCCAGCGCGGAGATCTCCAGGTTCAGCATGCGCGAGAAGCTCGAATTGAACAGCGCCAGGGTGAAGGCGCCGGCCACGTTGCCCGTGCCGCCTGCATCACCGGCCGGCAGGTTGATGATGTTGCTCAGCGTCGGCGTCGCGAAATTGATCGTCGGGCTCGTCGTGGTCGATGTGGTCACACCGTTGGTCGTGGTCGACGTCGTGCCGCCGCCGGTCACGGTCGGGAAGGTGCCCAAGGAATTGCGGCGATTGATGGCGCCGCCGCCCAGGCGCGCACCCAGCGACTTGCCGAAGGTGTCGGAGGCCTCGACGATGCGTGCCTCGATCATGACCTGGCGCACCGGCACGTCCAGCTTCTGGATCAGTTCGGCCACCTGGGCCAGCTTGGACGGGATGTCCGACACGAAGAGCTGGTTGGTGCGCGATTCGGCGATCACGCTGCCGCGCGGGCTCAGGATGCGGGTGGCCGTGCCGGACCCGCCGCCCCCGCCGCCCCCGGCGCTCTGCCCGGTGCCCGTCAGGCCCTGCGCGATCGCGATCGCCTTGGTGTAGTTCAGCTGGAAGGACTGGGTCCGCAGCGGCTCGAGGTTCTCGATCGCGGCGCGGGCCTCGAACTCCATCTTCTCCTTGGCGTTGATCTCGTCCTTGGGCGCGATCCACAGCACCGTGCCGTTCTTGCGCATGCCCAGGTTCTTGGCCTGCATGATGATGTCCAGCGCCTGGTCCCAGGGCACATCCTTCAGGCGCAACGTCAGCGAACCGGTCACCGAGTCAGAGGTCACGATGTTGAAGTTCGTGAAATCGGCGATGACCTGCAGCAGCGAGCGGATCTCGATGTTCTGGAAGTTGAGGGACAGCTTCTCGCCGTTGTAGCCCACGCCTTGCGTCAGCTTGGTCGGATCGACCTTGCGCGGACGGACCTCGACGACAAACTGGTTGTCGCTCTGGTAGGCGCTGTGCTCCCAGTCGCCGCGGGGCTCGATGGTCATGCGCACACGGTCGCCGACCTGCTGCGTGCTGATGAACTGCACCGGGGTGTTGAAGTCCGCCACGTCCAGGCGGCGGCGCAGCCCCTCGGAGAGCGTCGACTTGGTGAACTCGACCACCAGGTTGCGGCCCTGCGGACGCACGTCGACGCCGACCTGGTTGTTCGGCAGGTCGACGATCACGCGGCCCGTGTTGTCGGGCCCCAGGCGGAAATCGATGTCCTTGAGCGGCAGGCTGTCGCGGTTGCGCGTCTCGGCGAAGCTCGACTGCGCCGAAGCGACCAGCGCGGCGCCCGGCACGGGATCGAGCACGACGAGCAGCGACTTGCCCTGGATCTCTGCACGGTAGGCTGCGGCCTGCTTCAGGTTGAGCACGAGGCGGGTGCGCTCGCCGGCCTGCACCACGTTGACCGAGCGCAGGTTGCCCTGGTTCATGTCGAGCGCGGAGCGCCCGATGGCGTTCGTCACGCCGGGGAAATCGAGTGCGATGCGCGCCGGGTTCTGGACCACGAAACCCGTGGGCACGGCCGCCAGCGGCTGCGCGAGATCGATCCGCACCACCTCGGCGCCCGATTGCATCGAGCTGGTGACCGCCTCGATGGCGTTCTGCGCATGGGCCACGGCCGCGGCACCCAGGGCCAGAACACAGAGGCCGGCCGCACGCAACCAGTTGACAGTGCGCATATTCTTCTTCGCTTGGGGATTCATTTCGACCTCTCTTGCAGTTGCAGCGTGGCCGTACGCTCGATCCATTCGCCGGCAGCGTCCTGCACGATTTCACGCAAGCCGAGTTCCGTTTCGTCGATGTGGGTGACGCGCCCGTAGTTCAGGCCCAGGTGGTTGCCGACGCGCACCTGGTAGAGCAGCTTGTCCACGCTCACCAGCGCCACGCGCTGCCCGTTTCGGTTCAGGCTCCCGACCATGGCCATCGAGTCGAGCGGGAAGGCCTCGAGCGCCTCCTTGCGCCGCGCCAGTTCCGGGGCGATCAGGTCGGAGTTGCCGGGCTGATTCGAATCGCGGCGCAGGGCCTGCGTCAGCTTGACGCTGTTGAAGGGGTCCACGGCGGCCCCTTCGGTGTAGGGTTGCGGCGTGAACTTGGTGGGTTCGGCGATGGGCGTCACGCGCGGCTTGACCTGGGCACGCTGCTCGCGCATCCAGGTGCGCAGATCGTCCTGCTCCGAGCCGAAGCAGCCGGCCAGGGTCACGGTCGCGAGGACCCACAGCGGAAAGTACCGGGCCTTCATTTCTTCTTCGCCTCGGCCGCTGCCGCGCGCTTCTGCGCAGCCTGCTCTTCGACATCCAGGTAGCGATAGGTGCGCGCGGTGGCATCCATCGTCAGGCCGCCATCCTTCTGCGGCGCGATCGACAGGTTGTTGAGGGTCACGATGCGCGACAGGTTGGCGACGTCGGCCACGAAGGCCCCCATGTCGTGGTAGCGGCCGGTGACCTTCACGGCGATGGGCAGTTCGGCGTAATAGTCACGCACCACCACCTGGCCCGGACGGAAGAGTTCGAACTGCAGGCTGCGCCCCAAGCCCGCCTGGTTGATGTCGGACAGCAAGGCATCCATCTCCGCCTTGCTGGGCAATTGCTTTTCGAGCAGGGTGACGTACTGCTGCACCTGCTCGCGCTGTTTCTTCAGCAGGTCCAGGTTCACCGCCTGCGCGACCTTCTTCTGGTAGTCGGCGCGCAGTGCCGTTTCCTTGCCGCGTTCGGCTTCGAGTTCATCGTTGACGCCGCTCAGCCAGACGAACCAGAGCGCGACCACGACCAGGGCCGTGACGGCCGCGCACAGCACGTAACGTGGCACCGGCGGCCAACCGGCCGGGTCATTGGTGTTCAGTCCGCGGAACTGGTTGGCCGTACGCTGGAGCGTCGCGGCAATGTCCACTTTCGGGGAGGTGCGTCGCGTGGCCATGTTCAACCCTTCGCGCCCGGCTGCGCGGCACCACCGGCTGCGGCGGGCTTCTTGTCGTCCGTCGGACGCTTCACGCCAACGCGCACCGTGAAGTTCGCCACGCGGCGTTGATCGCGCTGCGAGAGCGCCACAGTCGCGGCAGTGATCTCGACCAGCTCCGGCTTGACCAGCCAGGGGCTGCTGTTGCCGAGGTTGCGCAGCAGTTCCGACACGCGTTCGTTCGACTGCGCCATGCCTTGCAGCGTGACGATGCGGTTGTCCTGCTTCATGCTGGTCAGGTAGACACCATCGGGCAGTTGGCGCACCAGCTCGTTGAGAAGATGCACCGGCAGGTTGCGGTCACCCTGCAGGTCTTCGACTGCCTGCTGGCGTGCGCTCAAGGCGGTGATCTCGGCTTGCAGCGTGGAGATCTCCTTGATCTCGTCGTCCAGCTTCTTGATCTCGGCCTGCAGGAAGCCGTTCTTCGACTGCTGCTCGGTGATCTGGGTCTGCAGCCACACGTAGCCTGCGCCGGCGAGCAAACCGCCGATCAAGGCCGCCGCGCCGAGGGATGCGTAGAAGTTCTCGCGCCGGCGCTTGCGTGCCGCTTCGCGGTGCGGCAACAGGTTGATGAGGATCACTGCACGAACCTCCGCATGGCGAGGCCGCAGGAGGTGAGGTACGACGGCGCTTCGCGACGCACCTTCTTCTCGCGCACGCCGGCACCGAATTCCATGCCTTCGAAGGGATTGACCAGCGAACAGGCGAAGGAGGTCTGGCGCGTCACGGCGCTGGTCAGGCCGGGCAGCGACGCCGAGCCGCCGGCCAGGAGGACGTAGTCCACGCGGTTGTGCGGCGTGCTGGTAAAGAAGAACTGCAGGGCACGGGCGATTTCCTGGGCGATGCTGGCCACGAAGGGCTTCAGCACGCCCGCTGCGTAGTCCGCGGGCAGTTCGCCGCTGCGCTTCTTCGCTTCCGCCTCTTCCGCCGAAAAACCGTACTGGCGGACGATGAGCTGGGTCAGTTGCGCGCCGCCGAAGGCCTGGTCGCGGTCGTAGAGCACTTCCTGGTTGCGAAGCACCTGCATGCTGGTGGTGAAGGCACCCACTTCGAAGAGCGCCACCACGGCGTCCTGGCCTTGCCCGGGCAGTTGCTCGATCAGTCGCGAGGTCGCGAGGCGCGACGCGAAGGATTCGACGTCCAGGATCGACGCCTTCAGGCCGGCGGCTTCGGCCAGGCCCTGGCGATCCTGCACCTTTTCCTTGCGCGAAGCGGCGATCAGCACCTCCACGTCGTCCGACGAGCCCGCGCTGGGGCCGACGACACAGAAGTCCAGGCTCACTTCATCGAGCGAAAAAGGAATGTACTGATTGGCCTCCGACTCGACCTGCAGTTCGAGTTCCTGCTCGCTCATGCCACCGGGCAGGATGATCTTCTTGGTGATGACGGCCGACGGCGGCAGCGCCAGGGCGGCGTTCTTGGTGCGCGTGCCGCTCTTGCGGACGACCCGCCGCACGGCTTCGGCCACCTCGTCGAATTTCTCGACATTGCCATCGGTGATCCAGCCACGCTCCAGCGGCTCGATCGCGCAGCGCTCGAGCACGAGCTTCCCACCGGCGTCCTGCGCCAATTCGACCAGCTTGACACTGGAGGAACTGACGTCGAGGCCCAGCAGGGGCGCCGGCTGGCGACGAAACAAGGAACCCAAGGCAACCAAGAGCTATCCCGCCTGTTTGTAACGAATGGCAAAAATTGCGTGTGGTTGCATGCTATCAGCAGCGCACGCGCAAAACCAAGCCTTGCAGGAGTGCGACGACGGCAATCGTTGTCAAAACCTGACGGCGTTCTGCGCCGATTGCCACTTTGGTCACAATTTGAAGCCATTGGGCTTCAGGCTGGAGCGAGGACGGTTTCCAGGGGTGCGCTTTTTATAATGCCAGGTCACTCCCCGCTCTCTCCATGCCCGACACATCGCGCGCCTCCGGGCCTGCAAAGACCCCTCCTCCCCCGAAGCGTGCGACCTGGCTGACCTGGCTGCTGCGCTTTTTCGCCTGGACGGCCGGGATCCTGCTGGCGGGGCTGGCTTCGGTGCTCATCGTGGTCGCGGTGGCGCTGGCCGTGGCCTATCCCAACCTTCCCGACGTGTCGGACCTGGCCGACTACCGGCCCAAGCTGCCGCTTCGGGTGTTCACCTCCGACGGCGTGTTGATGGGTGAGTTCGGCGAGGAGCGTCGCAACCTCACCCCCATCTCGACCATCCCCAAGGTGATGAAGGACGCCGTGCTGGCCGCGGAGGACGCGCGCTTCTATACGCACGGCGGTGTCGACTACAAGGGCGTGATCCGTGCCGGCCTGGCCAACCTGAACCGCATCAAGAGCCAGGGCGCGTCGACCATCTCGATGCAGGTGGCGCGCAACGTCTACCTGAGCTCCGAGAAGACCCTCACCCGCAAGATCTACGAGATCCTGCTCACCTTCAAGCTCGAGCACCAGCTGACGAAGGACCAGATCTTCGAGATCTACCTGAACCAGATCTATCTCGGCAACCGCGCCTACGGCTTTGCCGCAGCGTCGGAGGCGTACTTCGGCAAGCCGCTCAAGGACATCACCATCGCCCAGGCGGCCATGCTCGCGGGCCTGCCCAAGGCGCCAGGCGCCAACAACCCGGTGAACAACCCGTCGCGTGCACGCGGCCGGCAGCTCTATGTGATCGATCGCATGGTCGAGGCCGGCTTCATCACCGAGCAGGAAGCCGAGGTCGCCCGCAAGGAAGAACTCCATCTGCGCGATGGCCAGGAGCCGGGGCGCCTGCATGCCGAGTACATCGCCGAGACGGTGCGCCAGCTGATGTACGCCCAGTACGGCGACAGCACCTACACCCGCGGCCTGAAGGTCTACACCTCGATCGTGGCGGCCGACCAGACGGCCGCCTACACCGCCCTGCGCAAGGGCATCATGGACTACGAGCGGCGGCAGATCTACCGCGGGCCGGAGAAATTCATCGACCTGCCGAACGATCCCAAGGAACTCGACGATGCCGTCGACGAGGTGCTGTCGGAACACCCGGACAACGGCGACGTGATGTCGGCCGTGGTGCTCAAGGCCAATGCCAAGCAGATCGATGCCGTGCGCGCCAACGGCGACACGCTGCAGATCACCGGCGAAGGCCTGCGTCCCGCGCAGTCGGGCCTCTCCGACAAGGCGCCGCCGAACATCAAGATCCGCCGCGGCGCCGTGATCCGCGTCGTCAAGACGCCCAAGAACACCTGGGAGATCACGCAGCTGCCCGAAGTGGAAGGCGCCTTCGTCGCGCTCGACCCGCGAGACGGTGCGGTGAAGGCCCTGGTCGGCGGCTTCGACTTCGGCAAGAACAAGTTCAACCACGTCACGCAGGCCTGGCGCCAGCCGGGCTCGAGTTTCAAGCCCTTCATCTACTCGGCCGCACTCGAGAAGGGCTTCATGCCCAGCACCGTGGTCAACGACGGCCCGCTCTTCTTCGATGGCGGCACCACGGGCGGCCAGCCGTGGGAACCCAAGAACTACGACGGCACCTTCGAAGGCCCCATGTCGCTGCGCCGGGCGCTGATGAAGTCCAAGAACATGGTGTCGATCCGCATCCTGCAGTCGATCGGCACACGCTACGCCCAGGACTGGATCGGCAACTTCGGCTTCGAACGCGAGAAGCATCCAGCCTACCTGCCGATGGCGCTGGGCGCGGGCTCGGTCACACCCATGCAGATGGCCACCGCCTATTCGGTGTTCGCCAACGGCGGCTACCGCGTGAGCCCCTACCTCATCACCAAGATCACCGACCACAAGGACAAGGTACTGGTCGACGTGCAGCCCCCGCTGCTCAACGAGTCGATGCGCGCCATCCCGCAGCGCAACGCCTTCATCATGGACAGCCTGCTGCAGTCCGTGGCCAGCGGTGGCACGGCGGCCAAGGCGCAGGCCACGCTCAAGCGCACCGACCTGTACGGCAAGACGGGCACCACCAACGACTCCCTCGACGCCTGGTTCGCCGGCTTCCAGCCGACCATTGCCGCTGTCGTCTGGATGGGCTACGACACGCCACGCAAGCTCGGCGACCGCGAGACCGGTGGCGGCCTGAGCCTGCCGATCTGGATCAGCTTCATGCAGACCGCGCTCAAGGGCGTGCCCGTGGCCGAGCTGCCGCCGCCCCCGGGCGTGGTGCAGGTCGGCGGCGAGTGGTACTTCGACGACTACACGCCGGGACGCGCCGTGTCGACCCTGGGCGTGGAGGCCGCGGCGCCGGCCACGACCGACCCGAATGCGGCGCCGGGCGGCGGCGGGAATGGAGGTGGCGGCAGCGAGGAGCGCAACCGCATCCTCGACATGTTCCGCAACTGAAGCCCGCCAGCGCTTCGGGCGCCGGGAGCGCGGCGCTCAGGCCGCGGCGAAGCGCAAGCGCATGCCGGCCTGCAGACTCGCCTCGCGCGAGAGGTTCTCGAACAGCTCCTCGCCCGTCTTCGTGTCCCGCCACTGGGCGCCGTCGTGCCGGTAGTGGTAGCCGCCGGTGCGCGCGGCGAGCCAGATCTCGTGCAGCGGCGGCTGCAGGTTGACCACGAGCTGGCTGCGATTGGCGAAGGTCAGCGTGATCATCCCGCCCACGCGCTGGTTGTCGATGTCCGCGTCGGTCGCCTCGTTGATGCGGTCGCAGCCCTGTTCGATGGCCGCCAGCGCGGCTTCGGCAAGGTCGAGGTACTCGGGGTCGGTCATGACTAGAATTTCGCGATGTTGAATCTCCAGCGAATTCTAGGCAGCGACCTTGCCCGCATCGGCCTTGGGGTCGCCGGCCTGGCGGTCCTTCTGAGTGTGGCGGCCTGCGGCCAGCGCGGCCCGCTCTACCTGCCCACCGAGCCCGCAGCAGCCCAGCGCGCGACCCTCCCCCAGATCGTCGTGCCCGCCCTGCGCGACAACGCCGGCAAACCCGAGGACGCAGGTGCGCGCCCGGCCGCGCCCGCCAGCAGCGCACCCGCATCAGGGGCCGCGCGATGAGCGACGCACCGACGCTGCCCGGCCACCCCCACATCGCGCGCCGCGGCAGCACGCTGCAGGTCGAGGACGTCGCACTCGACGCACTCGCGCGCGAGCACGGCACGCCACTCTTCGTCTATTCGAAGCAGTGGATGCTCGACGCGCTGGCGGCCTACCAGCGCGGCTTCGCCGGGCGCGATGCACTGATCTGCTACGCGATGAAGGCCAACTCCTCGCTCGGCGTGCTGCGCGTGTTCGCCGAGGCGGGCTGCGGTTTCGACATCGTGTCGGGCGGCGAGCTGGCGCGCGTGCTCGCGGCCGGGGCCGAACCGGCCAAGGTCATCTTCTCGGGCGTGGGCAAGACGCGCGCCGAGATGCGCCAGGCGCTGGCGGCCGGCATCGGCTGCTTCAACGTCGAGAGCGAGGCGGAGCTCGACGTGCTCAATGAAGTGGCGCTCGCGCAGGGCCGGCGCGCACCGGTGAGCGTGCGCATCAACCCCAACGTCGATCCCAAGACGCACCCCTACATCTCCACCGGCCTGAAGGGCAACAAGTTCGGCGTGGCGCACGACCGCGCCGTCGCCGTGTACCGCCACGCGGCCGCGCTGCCGGGACTGCAGGTGGTGGGCATCGACTGCCACATCGGCTCGCAGATCACCGAGTCCTCGCCGTACCTCGACGCGCTGGACCGCATCCTCGACCTGGTGCAGGCCATCGAAGCGGCCGGCGTGCCGCTGCACCACATCGATTTCGGCGGCGGGCTGGGCATCGACTACGACGGCGACACCCCGCCCGCGGCCGATGTGCTGTGGAAGCAGCTCTTCGCGCGGCTCGATGCCCGCGGCTTCGGCGACCGCCGGATCCTGATCGAGCCCGGCCGTTCGCTGGTCGGCAACGCCGGCCTGTGCGTGACCGAGGTGCTCTACACCAAGCCGGGCGAAGAGAAGAACTTCTGCATCGTCGACGCGGCCATGAACGACCTGCCGCGTCCGGCGATGTACCAGGCCTTCCACCGCATCGTGCCGGTGGCCGAACGGCCGTCGCTGCCGGCCACGCGCTACGACGTGGTCGGCCCGGTGTGCGAGAGCGGCGACTGGCTGGGCCGCGACCGCGACCTGGCCGTCGAGGCCGGCGACCTGCTGGCGGTGCTGTCGGCCGGCGCGTACTGCATGAGCATGGCGAGCAACTACAACACCCGCGCCCGCGCCGCCGAGGTGCTGGTCAGCGGCGCCAATGCCACGCTCATCCGGCGTCGCGAGACGGTCGAGGACCAGCTGCGCACCGAGCAGGCCCTCTGATTGCTATTGTTTCGATAGCTGCTGACGCCCGACCGGCGGGCGTTGCAGCCATTTTTTGCTTGCAAAGTTCCACACGCGCCAGCCCAGAAGCACGGCGATGATGGCGGCGTAGACGCTCACCTCGGCGAAGTTGTTCTTGCCGGCTCGCAGCCAGAAGAAGTGCAGCAGGCCCAACCCGGCGATCAGGTACACCAGCTTGTGCAGCGCCTGCCAACGCTTCGCCCCCAGCGCCTTGATCGCGCGGTTGAAGGAGGTTGCCGCCAGCGGCGTGAGCAACACGAAGGCCGCGAAGCCGACCAGGATGAACGGTCGCTTGGCGATGTCCTTCGCAATGTCGGCCAGCTCGAAGCCCATGTCGAACCAGGCGTAGCTCAGCAGGTGCAGCACGACGTAGAAGTACGCGAACAGCCCCAGCATGCGCCGATAACGGGCCAGCCCGGTCAGCTTGCCCATCACGCGCAAGGGCGTCACCGCCAGCGTGATGCAGATGAAGCGCAGCGTCCAGTCGCCCGTCGCGCGGATGAGGAATTCGGCCGGGTTGGCCCCCAGGCCATCGGTGAAGGCGCCGTAGGCCAGCGACGCGAAGGGCAGCAGGCACAGCAGGAAGACCAGCGGCTTGGCCGCCGGGTGCAGCAGCAGCTTGTTCATCGCGAGACCGCCGCCCGCTTCAATAGAACTTCTTCAGGTCCATGCCGGCGTAGAGCTGGCCGACCTGCTGCTCGTAGCCGTTGAACAGCTGCGTCTTGTGCCGCTTGGCGAAGAGGCCACCGCCGTCGCCGATGCGCCGCTCGGTCGCCTGGCTCCAGCGCGGGTGGTCGACGTCCGGGTTCACGTTCGAATAGAAGCCGTACTCGTTGGCGGCCGCCTTGTTCCAGGCGGTGCCGGGCTCCTTCTCGACGAAGCGGATCTTCACGATCGACTTGGCCGACTTGAAGCCGTACTTCCACGGCACCACGATGCGCACCGGCGCGCCGTTCTGGTTGGGCAGCACCTCGCCGTACATGCCGAAGGTCAGCAGCGTGAGCGGATGCATCGCCTCGTCCATGCGCAGGCCCTCGGCGTAGGGCCAGTCGAGCACGCGCGAGCCGACGAAAGGCATGGTCTTGGGGTCGGCCAGGGTGAGGAACTCGACGTACTTGGCGTTGCCCTGCGGCTCGACCTTCTTGATCAGCTCGGCCAGCGAGTACCCCACCCAGGGAATCACCATCGACCAGCCTTCCACGCAGCGCAGGCGGTAGACGCGGTCTTCCTGCGCGCTGAGCTTGAGCAGGTCCTCGATGCCGTACTTGCCCGGCTTCTTGACCAGGCCTTCGACCTCCACGGTCCACGGCCGGGTCTTGAGCGTCCCGGCGTTCTTGGCGGGGTCGGACTTGTCCGTGCCGAACTCGTAGTAGTTGTTGTAGGTGGTGGCGTCCTTGTAGTCGGTGACCTTTTCCATGGTCTGGGCGCCGGGCACCGTGGACTTCACGCCCTTGAGGGCGGGCAGCTTGCCCGGCGCGGCCTGGGCCAGCGCCTCGCGGCCGGCCCAGCCGGCCAGGGCCGCGCCGGCGGCACCGCCGGCCAGCAGGCGCAGCATGTCGCGGCGCCCTTCGTAGACGGCACGCGGCGTGATGTCGCTGGCGTGCGGGTGGTTGAAACCGGAATCGCGGGAACGGATCAGCATGCGGGGACCTTTCGCGGTGCGCCGGCACGACGGGCCGGCACTCGATGAGACAAGGAGGTACGCCGGTTAGTTCGGCGCATCCCCCCATCGGGTTACGCGCCGCGGGCCGCTCCGGTTTCAGTCTGCCTCAATTCGGCCGGCCGCGCTGGCCGGACAGCGGCTACAGCGTCCCGTAGCTGTGCAGCCCGCTCAGGAACATGTTCACGCCGAGGAAGGCGAAGGTGGTCACGGCCAGGCCGACCAGCGCCCACCACGAGGCGACCGTGCCGCGCAGCCCCTTGACCAGCCGCATGTGCAGCCAGGCCGCGTAGTTGAGCCAGACGATCAGCGCCCAGGTCTCCTTCGGGTCCCAGCTCCAGTAGCCGCCCCAGGCATCGGCGGCCCAGAGCGCACCCAGCACCGTGGCGATGGTGAAGAAGGCGAAGCCGACGGCGATGGACTTGTACATCACGTCGTCCAGCACCTCGAAGCTCGGCAGCCGCGCCGCGATGCGCTTGCGCGCCAGCAGGATGCCCGCGGCGATGAGCGCCGACACCAGCGCATAGCCGACCCAGTAGCTGCCGCCCGCTTCGGCCACGCCGCGTTGGCGGAAGGCGATGGGCACGAAGCACATGGCCACGCCCAGCAGCCAGATCGGCGTGAGGCGCCACCAGCGGGTCTCGGCCGCCTGCTGCTTGATCAGGTAGGCGAAGGCCACCATCGCCGCCAGCGAGAAGGTGCCGTAGCCGATGAAGTTGGCCGGCACGTGCAGCTTCATCCACCAACTCTGCAGGGCCGGCACCAGCGGCTGGATCTCGTGCGCCTCACGCACGATCGTGTACCAGAGCAGGAAGCCCACGGCCGCGCTGACCACCAGCATGACGAAGGCGCCGAGCGAGCGCGTGGCGTAGCGCTCCTCGAAATACAGGTAGAAGGCCGCCGTGAGCCAGCAGAACAGCACGAAGACCTCGTAGAGGTTGCTCACCGGGATGTGGCCGATGTCGGGGCCGATCTGGTGACTCTCGTACCAGCGCACCATGGTGCCGATGAGCGCCATGGTCACCGCGGCCCAGGCGATGCGCGAGCCGATGCGTTCCATGGCGTCGGCCTGGCTGCCGCCGAAGAAACCCAGCCAGTAAAAGACAGTGCTCATGAAGAAGAGCACGCTCATCCAGAGAATGGCCGACTGGCTCGAGAGGAAGTACTTGAGCCAGAACACGGTGTCGGCCCGCGCCAGGTCGCCCTGGTAGGACGCGATGGCCAGCAAGGAAGCGGCGCCCACCACCAGCGCCAGCACGCGCAGCGGCCGCCAGAACCAGCACAGCCAGATCAGCGCCGGGATGGTGCCCAGCAGGATCGCCTTCTCGTACACGTCCATCGACGGCTGGTAGCGCGTGAAGGCGAACAGTCCGCCGGCCACGACGATGGCGGCGAAGACCCAGTCGAACAGCGTCCGGCGGGAGAACCAGCTCTCGTTCAGGGTGAGGGTGGTGGTGTTCATCGGGGTGTGTCTCCAGGGCCGGCCGGCGCGGGCAGCATCAGCAGCTTGCTGCGCAGGTGGGCGAATTCCTTGTCGCTGTCGAGGTTGCGGCGATTGGCCGACAGCGCCATCGTCGCGTGGCTGCCGGCATCCGCGCCGCCGGCCGGGGCGATCCAGACCCAGAGCCGCCGTTCGCGCACGTAGAGCATGGCAAAGATGCCCACGATGAGCAACAGGCAGCCCAGGTAGACCACCTTCTTGCCCGGCGCGCGTGCCACCTGGAAGACGCTGGCCTGCACCTGCTTGAAGTCGGTCAGCATCAGCGCCACCGGTGCGGGATAGAAGTGCGCGTCGCTGATCGCCAGCACCGCCTGCGTGAGCCAGGCCTGCGTCTTGTCGTCCATCGGCAGCGCGGCCTGGCCGGCCTGCTCGCGGCTGAGGTTCAGCAATTCGAAAAGGACGTCGTTGACGATGCGCACCAGCACCTGGCCAGCGCGCTGGCGCTCGGCCTCGGGCACCTGCAGGTCGATGAACTCGGCGATCGCCTGCCAGCCGCCGGCCGAGGCGTCGTCGGCCTTGCCCTCCGCGGGCGGGCGCACGCGCTCGGCCCCGGCGAACAGGGCCAGCGCGCGCGCGGCCGAGTTTCGAAGCTGGTCGACCTGCTCGGTCTTGCCCGGATCGATGGCATGGGCCACGTAGCGGTCCACGGCCTTGCGGCGCACCGCCGCATCGGCCAGGGCGCTGCGCAGGTGCAGGTAGCCGTCCATCGAGCCTTGTTCATCGGCCGGCACGCGCAGGTAGCGGAAGGGCTGGTCGGGCTGGTCGCGCATGCCCAGCAGGAAGACCGGCGGGCCGTCCTCGGTCATCATGGCGGGCACCATGTAGTTCTGGTACTCGCGCGCCTGGCCCGAGGCATCGCGCAGCTTGTAGCCGATGCTCGGCCCGATGTTGCGCAGCACCTTGGGCTTGTTGACCTTGTTGGCGGCGCCCAGGCGCGATTCGAGGCTGTGCTGCAGGTCGACCTTGCGCACGTCGGCGCCGCTGCCGCTGTTCTGGTCGGCGAAGTTCTCGACGTTGATGACGCGCAGCGCCGTGTACTCCAGCTTCAGGCGCTCGTTGCCGTTGGTGAGTTCGGAACTGCCGCCGATGGTGCCTTCGATCTCGAAGGGCTTGGCCGCCGCGGCCATCGGCACGGCCTTGAGCTTCACGCTCGAGCCGCCGTCGTCGAAGCTGGACTGGTAGATCTCGATGCCCTTCCAGCTCGCCGGGTGGTTGACCTCGATGCGCGCCTCCTTGGTCTCGCCGGTGGCGCGGTCGTGCAGGACCACCTCGCTGGCGAAGAGCTTGGGCATGCCCGTCGAGTAGTAGTCGACGATGAACTTCTTGAGCTCGATCGCGAAGGGCAGTTCCTGCAGCAGCACCCCGTCGGCCTGGTTCAGGATCGCGACACTGGACTGGCTGCCCTCGGGCACCAGGATGTTGCCGCGGAAGGTGGGATTGCCGGGCGACAGGCGGTACTGCGGCGGCACCTCCGAGATCAGGCCGCCGCCGGTGTAGACGCTCTTGCCGTTGAACCAGGTCTGCGCCCGCACGATCATGTCGCCGTCGAGCAGCCCGCCCAGGCACACCAGCACGATGGCGCCGTGCGCCGCGATGTAGCCCAGCTTGTTGGCGCCGCCCGCGCGCGCCGCGACCATCCAGCCGCCGGCACTGCCATCGCCGTCGCGGCGCTGCAACTTCACCTTCCAGCCGCCGCCCACCAGCAACTGGCCGATGCGGTTGGCCGCCTGCTCGGGCGCTTCGGGCAGGGCCGCCTCGGCACGCAGGCCGAAGGCTTTCAGGCTCTGGGCGCGGATGTCTTCCTTGAAAGTCTTCAGGTCGGCCAGGATGCGCGGCGTGTTGCGCGCGATGCACAGCGAGGTACTGACGACCAGGAAGGCCAGGATCAGCAGGAACCACCAGGCGCTGTAGATCGAATCGAGCCGCGCGGCCCGGAACACCTGCGCCCAGAAGGGCCCGAACTGGTTGATGTAGTTGCCGATCGGCTCGTGCTGCTTGAGCACCGTGCCGATGATCGAGGCAATGCAGATGACCGTCAGCAGCGCGATGGCGAAGCGCATCGACGACAGCAGCTCCACCCCGGCGCGCAGGGCTTGCGAGCCGGTCTTCAGTCGAAGGCCGTGGGTGGAAACGGACATGGCGGGCGTGGGCGGGAGCGGGCGGCAGGAGGACCAAACGAAAGGGCGGGCCATCCTGTTGGATCGGCCCGCCCTTGTTGGGTTTTATTTTCGGCGGTTGGTTCGCGGTGACGCGTTGATTCAGCGCAGGCCGGCGATGTAATCCGATACGGCCTTGATCTCGCGGTCGTTCATCTTGGCGGCCACGCCCGTCATCTGCGGGCTGTTGGTGCGCACGCCGTCGCGGAAGGCCTTCAACTGCGCGTCGGTGTAGTCGGCATGCTGGCCGCCCAGGCGCGGGTACTGGGCCGGGATGCCGGCGCCGTTGGGGCTGTGGCAGCCGGCGCAGGCGGGCACCATGCGGTCGGCGATGCCGCCGCGGAAGATGCGCTCGCCCAGCGAAACCAGGTCCTTCTCCTTCGAGAAGCCGGTCTTGACCTTCTTGCTGCCGACGAACCAGGCGATGTTGCGCATGTCCTCGTCGCTCAGCGCCGAGGCGTAGGGCTTCATGATGGCGCTCTTGCGCTTGCCGGACTTGAAGTCCTGCAGCTGCTTGAGGATGTATTCGGGGTGCTGCTGCGCCAGCTTGGGGTTGGCCGCGATGGCCGAGTTGCCGTCGGCGTTGTGGCACGACGCACACGACTGGCTGTTCGCCGGTGCCGTGTTGAACAGCGTGTCGCCCTTGGCGGGATCGGGCTTGGCCGGCTTGGCCGCGGCCGCCGGCGCCGCAGCGGGTGCATCGGCCGCAAGAGCGGCGCTGGCACTTGCGCCGAGTGCGGCCGCAAGCAGGACATGGGCGAACAACTTCATATCGGGGGGCTACGTTTGTTGGCGCAAAACCCGGCGATTCTACAATGGCCCCCCGCTCCCCAAGCCTGGGCCCTGTGCCCTTCGCGACCCATGACCTCGCCGCCTTCGCCGGCCCGCGCCGCCGCAGCGGCGCCGGGCACTGCCCCTTCCCCGAACCCGACCGCGCCTGACGGCGCGTCGTCCTTCGCGGCGCGCGCGCGCACCGCGATGGGCTGGCTGCACACCGCCCACTTCCTCACCAGCGCGCCCCAGCTGGAGCACCTGCCGCCCCTCACGCTGCCGGAGATCGCCTTCGTCGGCCGCTCCAACGCCGGCAAGTCCACCGCCATCAACACGCTGACGCAGCAAAAGCGCCTGGCCTTCGCCTCCAAGACGCCCGGGCGCACCCAGCACATCAACCTCTTCGGCGTCGGCAAGGGCCAGGTCGACGATGCCGTGCTGGCCGACCTGCCGGGCTACGGCTACGCCGCCGTGCCGCGCGAGGCCAAGCTGCGCTGGCAGCGGGTGATGGGCAACTACCTCGTCACGCGCGAAACGCTGCGGGGCGTGGTGCTGATGGTCGACCCACGGCTGGGCCTCACGGAGCTCGACGAGATCCTGCTGGACGTGATCCGCCCGCGCGTGGAGGAAGGCCTGAACTTCCTGGTGCTGCTCACCAAGGCCGACAAGCTGTCGCGCTCCGAAGGCGCCAAGGCGCTGTCGATTGCGCGACTCCAGGCCGGCGGGGGCGAGGTCAAACTCTTCTCGGCCCTCAAGCGCCAGGGCGTGGACGAGGCGGCGGAGTTGCTCTGGCGCTGGGCCCATGCCGAGAATGCGGCGGACGGCACCGCCGCCGATTGAGTGCCGAATCGGGCTCCAGCGCCCACCCAGCCTGCGCAAGCAGCTATCAAAACGAGAGCACACAAGGAGACAAGCCCCATGACGATCGAGACCTTCGAGCGCACCCTGCCCAACGGCATCACCCTCAGCTGCCGCGCCGCCGGCGAGCGAGGCCGTCCGCTCATGGTGTTCCTGCACGGCTTTCCCGAAGCCGCCTTCATCTGGGACGAGCTGCTCGCATGGTTCTCGCAGCCGGCCAACGGCGGCTACCGCTGCCTCGCGCCCAACCTGCGCGGCTTCGAGAAGTCGAGCCAGCCCAAGGAGGTCGAGGCCTACCGCCCTCACCTGCTGATCCAGGACATGGTCGAGCTGGTCAAGACCGAGCGCGAGGACGGCATCATCGACACGCTGGTCGCCCACGACTGGGGCGGCGCCTTCGGCTGGGGCCACGCCAACGCCTTCCCGGGCCAGGTGCGGCGGCTGGTGATCATCAACTCGCCGCACCCCGGCACCTTCACCCGCGAGCTGAAGAACAGCGCCGAGCAGCAGAAGGCCAGCGCGTACATGAACTGGCTCGCGGCCCCGGGTTCCGAGAAGGTCCTGGCCGAGAACGACTTCGCCCGCCTCTTCGCCATGTTCACCATGATGAAGGCCGGGCCCGACGGCTTCGGCTGGCTGACCGAGCCGGTGAAGCAGAAGTACCGCGACGTGTGGAGCCAGGGCCTGACCGGCGCCTGCAACCTCTACCGCGTGACGCCGATGAAGCCGCCCGTCCCCGGCAAGACCAGCGCCGACGACATCCCCACCCTGCCCCACGAGCGCCTCGCGGTGACGGTGCCCACGCTGGTGCTGTGGGCCATGGACGATGCGGCGCTGCTGCCCGGCCTGCTCGACGGCCTGGACGCCTACGTGCCGCAGCTCGAGATCAAGCGCGTGCCCGGCGCCACGCACTGGATCATCCACGAGCAGCCCGAGGGCGTGGCGCGCGACATCGGCGCCTTCATCGCGCGCACGCCGTCGCCGCAGTAGCGCTGCCGCCGCCCGGCGCCGCTGCGCGCCAGGGCACCGCCGGCAGGCCGTGCCAGCGCGTGCCGGGCGGAATGGTCTCGCCCTTCATCACCAGCGTCATCGGCCCCAGCTGCGCGCCGTCGCCCACCTGCGTGCCGTAGAGCATCGTGGAGCGCGGTCCCACCGTCACCCGGCTGCCGATGTGCACGTGGTCGATCTTCATCACGCGGTCCTCGAACAGGTGGGTCTGCGGGCAGCAGGCGGCGTTCAGCTCGCTGTGCTCGCCGATGTGCACGCAGTCGAACTCGGTGATGTCGGTGGTGTCGAGGTACACGCCGCGCGCGATGTCCGCCCCCAGCAGGTTGAAGGCATTGTTGAGCCACGGCGTGCCGCGCAGGTAGCGCAGGAACCAGGGCACCGTGATGCCCTCGTACATGTTGGTCACCGCCTCCGAGAGCCAGACGAAGGGCGTCCACATCGGCGTCGCGCGGCGGCCGTAGCGCCGCACCGTCAGCCACTTGAAGACCGCCACGAAGAGGAAGGTGGCCAGCGCGAAGGCCGCGCCGCCCACCGCCAGGTCGATCGCCACGTCGCCCCAGCGCCCGGACTCGGCCAGCGGCATGGCGTCCAGCACGATGGCATAACCGACGGCGATGACCAGCGCATGCGGCGCGGCGATGCGGAAGGCCTCCACCGTGCCGCGGCCCAGCTTGCGCCAGCGCGACGGTGCGAAGGTCAGGTGCGGCGCGAAGCCGCCCATCACCTCGCGCGCCGGCAGGTGCACCGGCGGTGCGCCCAGCCAGGTGTCGCCCGGCTGCATGGCGGTGCGGCGCGGCACGGCGCTCATCACGCCGATCAGCACGTTCTCGGGAATGACCGTGCCGTCAGGAACGTAGGCGCCGTTGCCCACGAAGCTGCGGCGCGACACGACCGTGGGCTGGACCGTCATCCAGCCGCCGTCGATGTGCTCGTCGCCCAGCATCACGGCGTCGGCGATGAAGCACTCGTCGCCCAGGGTGAGCATGTCGGGCACCACGCCCAGCGCGGTCGAGAGCTCGGTCTCCTTGCCGACCTTGGCGCCGAGCAGCCGGTACCAGCTGGCCGAGAACACGGTCGCATACACGCCGTGCAGCACCGCCAGGCTCGACTCCTGGATCTGGTTGACCAGCCACTTGCCCAGGTAGCGGTTGCCGTGCACCGGCCAGGTGCCGGCCTGCATGCGCGGCAGGAACAGCACCCGCAGGGCCGCCGCCGCCAGCGCCGTGAAGGCGATGAAGACCAGGCTGGCCGGCAGCGCCAGCAGGAAGAACTTCACCAGCCGCAGGCCGAAGGCCTGCCAGTCGGTGATGGTGCCGGCGTCGACCAGCGGCCGCACGGAAATCGCCTCCACGTCCAACTGGTCGATGAGCAGGAAGGTCGGGAACACCGGCATGAAGAACAGCACCGCCACGGCGAGCGCGCCGGTGACGAAGAACGCCATCTCCCAGCGCAGGCGCCG
Source organism: Pseudomonadota bacterium (assembly GCA_031119395.1). Taxonomy (GTDB): domain Bacteria; phylum Pseudomonadota; class Gammaproteobacteria; order Burkholderiales; family Burkholderiaceae_C; genus Xenophilus. The sequence goes on along the minus strand of JAVHYA010000033.1, from coordinate 14,331 downwards.
GCGGCTCACGGCCGGACGCGGCGGCAGGCTGGCCGGGTCGAAGTCGGCGCGCTCGCGGGCGGGCGAGCCGTGCCAGACCTTGCGCGGCGGCACCGACTGCCCGGCCGACAGCGCCGACTGGCCCTCCAGGTGCCCCCAGTCGCCGATGGTGGTGCCGCCCTCGATGACCACGTACGAGCCGATGCCGGCCTGCGCGCCGATGTCGATGCGGCCCAGGTGCAGCAGGCCGCCCTCGACGCGGGCGTTCTCCAGCATCACCGCATTGCCGATGCTGCTGCCCTCGCCGATGCGCACCAGCTCCGGCACCCGCACCGTGACCGAGCCGAGGTTCACCTCGTCGCCGATGCGCGCGCCCAGTGCCCGCAGCCACCAGGCGTAGAGCGGCGAGCCGTTGATCATGTAGGTGGGCACGGCCTCCACCAGCCGGTCGGCCAGCCACCAGCGGAAGTACACCCAGCCCCACAGCGGATAGCTGCCAGGCGCCAGGCGGCCGGCCACCAGCCACTTGCCGGCCCAGGCCACCGCGAACTCCGCCAGCGTGGTGAGGACGAACACCGCCACCGAGGCCGCGACGGCGAAGGCCACGCTGTCGCCCTCCTCGCCGGTGTTGAAGTGGTAGGCGAAGAAGGGCGCCAGCCACTGCGCCATCTTCAGCAGCACCAGGAAGGGAATCAGCGCCGCCTGCGCCAGCCCGCAGCGCCAGCGGCGCCAGGCCGAGTGGAGGAGGAAGGGCCGCTGCGGCGCAGCAGCGCTGCCGGCGTCGGCCATGCCGCGTTGCAGCGCCTCGGCGATCGCACCCACCTGGCGGCCGGCATACACGTCGCCCACCGTGGCCTGCGCGAAGCGCGCGTCCTGCCGCAGCTGCGAGACCAGCCGCGCCGCCAGCAGCGAATGCCCGCCCAGGTCGGCGAAGAAGTCCTGCGCGCGCCGGATCGGCTGCCCGGGGAAGAGCCGGCCCAGCGTGGCGAACAGGAGCTCCTCGGCCGGCGTCTGCGGCACGTCGCCGCCCTCGGCCTCGCCGGCCGCCGCCAGCGGCAGCGCCCGCAGCACCTTGCGGTCGATCTTGCCGCTGGACAGCCGGGGCATCGCGTCCAGCGGCTCGAAGCGCGCCGGGACCATGTACGGCGGCAGCCGCCCGGCCAGGGCCGAGCGCAGCGCCGACGCGGCGGGTGCTTCGCCGGCCGGCACATAGAAGGCGATCAACTGATCGATCCCGCCCTCGGGCCGCAGCACGACGGCCGTGGTGCCCACGCCCGGCTGCTGCGCCAGCACCGCCTCGATCTCGCCGAGCTCGACACGGAAGCCCCGCACCTTGACCTGGTCGTCGGCCCGGCCGAGGCATTGCATCTGCGGTGTGCCGTCGGCCCGCAGCTCGACGCGGGCCAGGTCGCCCGTGCGGTACAGGCGCGCCTCGCCCGCATTGCGTGCCCAGGGGTTGGCGACGAACTTCTCGGCCGTGAGTTCCGGCCGCCCGAGGTAGCCGGCCGCCACGCCCGGGCCGGTGATGCACAGCTCGCCGGTCTCGCCCAGCGGCAGCAGCTTCAGCGGCGGCAGCTGCCCGTCGACGATGGATTCGGGCTCGATGACCTCGATCACCAGCAGGCCGTAGTTGGGCAGCGCCTCGCCGATGGTCACCGGCTCGCCGGCGTGCAGTTCGGCCAGCGAGGCCGACACCGTCGCCTCGGTCGGCCCGTAGGTGTTGAAGATGCGGCGCGCGGGCGCGGCCCACTTGTCGACCAGCGCCTGCGGGCACATCTCGCCGCCCAGGTTGATGATGCGCAGGTTGGGCACGTCCTGCGCGAACAACGCCAACAGCGTGGGCACCGCATGCAGCACGGTGATGTCCTGCTCGATCAGCGCCCGCGGCAGCGCCTCGGGGTCGCCGGCCAGCGTGCGCGGCGCGATCCAGAGCGTGGCGCCGACCAGGTAGCTGATCCAGATCTCCTCGAAGCTCATGTCGAAGGCGACCGAGAAGCCCTGGTACACCCGGTCGCCCTCCTCCACGCCCAGGCGCGCGTTCTCGCTGCGCAGGAAGTGGCAGATGCTGCCCTGCGTGATGGCGATGCCCTTGGGCTTGCCGGTGGAGCCGCTGGTGTAGATGACGTAGGCGGTGTGCGACGGCAGCGCGCCTTCGCGCCGGCGCAGCACGGTGCCGGGCGGCAGCGGGACCAGCAGGTCCGCGGCCTGGATCACCTGCGTGCCGGCGGGCGGCTCGGCCAGCGCCGCGCCGGTGGTGGCATCGACGAGCAGCACGCGCGCCGCGGCATCGTCGAGGCACACCGCGATGCGCTCGACCGGCACCTCGGCGTCGAAGGGCAGCCAGGCCGCGCCGGTCTTGGCGATGCCCAGCTGCAGCACCAGCAGCTCGATGCCGCGGGTGAGCCACAGGCCCACCATGTCACCGGGCCGCACGCCCGCCTCGATGAGCCGGTGGGCGACGCGGTCGGCCGCCTGGTCGAGTTCGCCGTAGCTCAGCGCGGCGGTATCGAAGCGCAGCGCGGTCTTGCCGGGCACGCGGGCTGCCGTGGCCTCGAACAGGTCGGCCAGCACCTCGTGGCGCAGCAGGTCGGGCCGGTCGGGGCCGTGCAGGAGGGAATCGGTCGGCAGGGCGCGGGGATGCATAGCGACGGAAGGACTCGTTCGAGCGCCGAGGCCGCCGGGCCGCAGCGCGTGGGTCAGTACACCTTGGGCTCGCCCGGCGGGCGTGATTTGAAGCGGCGGTGCACCCAGTAGTACTGCTCGGGCATGGCGTCGATGTAGCCGGCCAGGCGGCGGTTCATCAGGGCCGTGTCGGCCACGGCGTCGTCGCTGGGGAAATCGGTCCAGGCGGGCAGCACCTCGATCTCGTAGCCGCCGGGCACGAGCTTCGAGATCACGGGCACCACCTTGGCCCGGCCCAGGCGCGCGAAGCGCGACAGCGAAGGCACGGTGGCCGCCATGACGCCATAGAAGGGCACGAAGACCGACTGCGAGGGGCCGAAGTCCATGTCGGGCAGCAGGTAGAGCACGCCGCCCTTGCGCAGGCCGCCCACGATCTCCTTCACGCCGTCGACGCGATGCAGCACCGTGACGTTGCCGAAGCGCGTGCGGCCCCGGCGCGTCCATTCGTCGACCATCGGGTCGCGCTGCGTGGTGTAGATGGTGGTCGAGGGCTTGGGGCTGTGCTTGGTGAGCGCCGTTGCCGCGGCGTCGAGGCCGTAGAAGTGCGGCGCGAACAGGATGGTCGGGTCGTGGCCCTCGTCGATCTCGCCGATGGCGCCGGTGATGCGGATGCGGCGGTCCACCACCTCGGGGGACGCATGCCAGAGCCAGCTGCGATCCAGCCAGGCCTGCGCCACGTACACGAAGGTCCGGCGCGCGATGCGGCGGCGCTCTTCGGGTGACTTGTCGGGGAAGCACAGTGCCAGGTTCACGTCCACCACGTGCCGGCGCGGCCTGGCCACCGCATGCAGCAGGCGGCCCAGGACGGCGCCCAGCGCGCGCGTGACGGGCAGCGGCACGTGCGCCAGCGCCTTCATGAAGCCGATGCCCAGCCGCGCCGAAAGGCTCATGCTGCCTCCCTCATTGCGCCACCTCCATCGGCTCGCTCTTGGGCTGCTTGTAGCGCGCATAGTCCCACACGTACTGCCCGGGCAGGCTGCGCACGAGTTGCGCGATGCCCTCGTTCATCGCGGCCGCAGCCGCCTCGGGCGGGGCGTCACGGTCGGTGAGCGCGGTGCCGGTGAAGGGAATGAAGCGGATGGCGTAGCGCCCGCCCGGCAGCCGCTCGCACACGCCGAGGAAGACCTTCGCGCCGGTGGTCTGCGCCAGCCGCGGGAGCAGCGTCATGGTGTAGGCCGGCCGGCCCAGGAAGGGCGCCCACACGCCCTGCCCCAGCGGCGGCACCTGGTCGGGCAGGATGCCGGTGTAGCCGCCTTCCTTGAGGGTGCGCATCAGCCCGCGCACGCCCTTGACGGTGGTGGGCAGCGTCTGCAGGCCGGGCCGGTCGCGCGAGCCTTCGACCAGCTCGGCGATCCACTTCTTGCGCGACGGCCGGAAGAGCGCGGTGATCGGCCCGTGCTGCTTCACGAAACGCTCGCCCACGGCCTGGCCGTACATCTCCCAGCTCCCCAGGTGCGGCACGACCATGATGACGCCCTTGCGCTCGGCCAGGGCCGCCTCGAACACCTCCGCGCCTTCCCAGCGCACGACCCTGGGCAGCACGCTCTCGCCGGCCGGGCGGGCCCAGAGCCAGGGCAGCTCGGCCACCATCTCGCCGGCCGCGCCGATGGCCGGGCGCCACTGGGCGGGCGTGAAACCGGCGGCCTCGGCGTTCTCACGGAAGCGCCGCCGGTAGTTGGGCGCCAACCACCACACCAGCCAGCCGAAGGCCCGGCCCAGCGCGTGCATCAGCGGCAGCGGCACACGGGCGAGCAGACGGAACAGCGCGGTCATTCAGGGCAAGGCAACAGGGATGGGAGGGACAGACGCGCGGGCAAGGCGAGCCTTGCGCGGCTTGAATAGAATGCAAATTGTCGCCGAGTTATGGAACTACTTGCGGGGCGACGTTAAACAACTCCGCTAAAGCGTTCGCCAAGACTCCCAAGCCTGGCAACGCGCCAATGGACTTGCACAAGGAGCTTTCTTTCATGGCGAACGACTTTCTCTTCACTTCCGAATCGGTTTCCGAGGGCCACCCCGACAAGGTCGCGGACCAGATCTCGGATTCGATCCTCGACGCGATCTTCGAGCAGGACCCGCGCAGCCGCGTGGCCGCCGAGACGCTGACCAACACCGGCCTGGTGGTGCTGGCCGGCGAGATCACGACCAACGCGCACGTGGACTACATCCAGGTCGCACGCGACACCATCAAGCGCATCGGCTACGACAACACCGACTACGGCATCGACTACAAGGGCTGCGCGGTCATGGTCTGCTACGACAAGCAGTCCAACGACATCGCCCAGGGCGTGGACCACGCCAGCGACGACCACCTGAACACCGGCGCCGGCGACCAGGGCCTGATGTTCGGCTACGCCTGCGACGAGACGCCCGAGCTGATGCCCGCGCCGATCTACTACGCACACCGCCTCGTCGAGCGCCAGGCCCAGCTGCGCAAGGACGGCCGCCTGCCCTTCCTGCGTCCCGACGCGAAGAGCCAGGTCACGATGCGCTACGTGGACGGCAAGCCCCACAGCATCGACACCGTGGTGCTCTCGACCCAGCACCACCCGGACCAGAGCGAGTCGCCGACCAAGATGAAGGCCAGCTTCAACGAGGCCATCATCGAGGAGATCATCAAGCCGGTGCTGCCCAAGGAGTGGCTGCAGGACACCAAGTACCTGATCAACCCCACCGGCCGCTTCGTCATCGGCGGCCCGCAGGGCGACTGCGGGCTGACGGGCCGCAAGATCATCGTCGACACCTACGGCGGCGCCTGCCCGCACGGCGGCGGCGCGTTCTCGGGCAAGGATCCGTCGAAGGTCGACCGCTCGGCCGCGTATGCCGCGCGCTACGTGGCCAAGAACATCGTGGCGGCCGGCCTGGCGCGCCAGTGCCAGATCCAGGTGGCCTACGCCATCGGCGTGGCGCGGCCGATGAACATCACGGTCTACACCGAAGGCACCGGCGTCATTTCCGACGACAAGCTGTCGGCGCTGGTGGCCGAGCACTTCGACCTGCGCCCCAAGGGCATCATCCAGATGCTCGACCTGCTGCGCCCCATCTACGCCAAGACCGCCGCCTACGGCCACTTCGGCCGCGAGGAGCCGGAGTTCACCTGGGAAAGAACCGACAAGGCTGCCGCGCTGCGTGCGGCCGCGGGACTTTGAAACGCCAGACGCGGCGTGCGTGTCCCACAATCGCACCATGACCCGCTTTCCGACCCTCTGCCTCCTTGCCGCCGCCCTCGCCCTGACGGCGTGCGGCACGTCCTTCGAAGTCGTCCGCATGCCGGGCGGCAAGCTGCGCGCCAGTTCGGCCAACGAGGCCGGCGCCTACTGCGCCAAGGAGGGCGGCCGTGCCCGGATGCTGGGCATGGCGCCGGGCAATGTCGAGGTGATGTTCGAGTGCGTCAAGAACTGAGCGCGATCATCGGGTCCGCGCTCATTTTTTGATAGCTGCCTGCGCAGGATCGACGAGCGCTGCGGCCCGTTTTGGCCTGAGTCCCGCACCTCAGAAGCGGTAGGCGCCGCCGATCCCCACCGTCCAGTTGCGGCCCGGCGCCGGCTCGAAGTAGCGGGCATTCCCTTCGTTGACGATGACCGAGCCGGCGTACTTGCGGTCGGCGACGTTCTCGATGCGTGCGAAGGCGTTGAATTCCCAGCGCTCCCAGCGCTGCACATAGCCCGCGTACAGCGCAGCCACGGCGTACCCCGGCGCGCTGGCCGTGTTGCGGTCGTTGGCCTGGATGCGGCTGAGCGCGCGCAGTTCCACCCCCGCCCGCAAGCCCTGCGGCGGCACGTAGCCGAAAGACGCGAACAGCGACTGCCGCGCGATGCCGGGGATGCGGTTGCCCGCCGCGACGAAGCTCGCGCCGGTGCAGGGCGCGGGCGAGCAGAAGGCATCCTGGTAGCGCGCGTCGAGCCAGGTGTAGGCGAGCTGCGTGCGCCAGTGATTCGCCGTCTCGTGCTGCCAGCCCAGTTCGGCGCCCTGCCGGCGCGTGCGGCCGGCGTTCTGGAAGGTGGCGCGGCCGCCGACGTTGGTGGCGGTCACGATCTCGTCCTGGGTCCGGGTTTCGAAGACCGCCGCCGTGAGCAGGCCGCCCCCCACCCGCGCCTTCGCGCCCAGTTCGACGCTGTCGTTCACCGAGGGTCGCAGTGCGAAGTTGAGGCCGCCGCTGCCGTCGGGCCGGTACGACAGTTCGTTCAGTGTCGGCGTCTCGAAGCCGCGCCCGGCCGACAGGTACAGCGCCAGGTCCCGCGTCGGCTGCCAGCGCAGCGAGGCGACGGGCAGCGTGCGGGCGTAACGGGCACTGCCGCTGTCGTCCCGGTTGCGGCCCAGCACGTAGCGGTCCTGCGAATCGAAGTGCACGCTGCTGCGGCGCACCCCCGCCTCCAGCGTCCAGGCGTCGGCGAAGCGCCAGGTGGCCTGGGCATAGGGGTCGAGGTTCCAGACCTCGTTGCGCTCGTTGCGGCGCAGGCGGCCCTGCACGCCCAGCCAGGGGCGTGACGCCGGGCCGAGGTAGTTCTCGTAGCCGGTGCGCCATTCGCGCATGCGGTCATAGCCCAGGCCCGCGACCACATCCAGGGGCCGTCCGGCCAGGTCGAACTCGCCGGTCCAGCGCACGTCCAGCCCGCTGTAGTTGCGCGCCAGGCCGATCACGCCGCCGGCCTGCAGCGGATTCTGCTGGGCCGAGGGCGGGATGGCCTGGAACTGCGTGGTCTCGCGCTCGCCGCCGTAGAGCATCAGCCGCAGTTGGTTGCGGCTGTCGAGCCGACGCTCGTAGAGCAGGCCGGCCTGGCTTTGCGAAACGGTCTTGCGCGTGTCGTACTGCTGCGCCAGCGGCGCACTGCGCGGCGCCAGCGCGAACTGCTCGCCCGTGAGGCCCAGCGGGTCCTGCGCGTCGATGCGCACGCGGTTGACCACCAGCGTCAGGCGGTCGCCGTTGTCGAGCGTGAGGCCGAGCTTGCCGTTGGCCAGGTCGCGCCGCGCGGCGCTGTGCTCGCGCCAGCCCTCGGTGTCGAAGCGGCTGGCGCTGAAGAGGTAGTCGATGGCCGCACCGCCGGGGCCACCCAGGGCCTGCGCGCCGCTGAGCTGAAGGCCCTGCCGCCAGGTGCCGAAGCTGCCGCCCGCGGCCGAGTACTGCAGGCGCGGCCGCCCCTCGCCCGTGGCGGTGAAGGCCTGAAGCACGCCGCCCGAGGAATTGCCGTACAGCGCCGAGAAGGGCCCGCGAAGCACCTCGACGTGATCGAGCGAGGCGATGTCGATGTTGGAGGTCTGGCCCTGCCCGTCCGGCAGCGTGGCCGGGATGCCGTCGACGTAGATGCGCACACCGCGCACGCCGAAGGTGGAACGCGCGCCGAAGCCGCGGATGGACAGCTGCAGGTCCTGCGCGAAGTTGTAGCGGTTCTGCAGCTGCAGCCCCGGCACGCCGGCCAGGCTTTCGGTGAGCTGGGCCTGCAGGCGGCTGTCGCGCGCCTCGTCGCCCTCGACCCGGTCGACCGACCCGGCCACGTCGAAGGGCGAGACCTGGCCGCGCGGGACGCTGACCGTCACCGCATCGAGCATCGGCGTGGCCGCCGCGGCAGGATCGGCAGCGCTCGTCTGCGCGGCGGCCACGCAAGGCATGGCGCACGCCAGCCAGGCGACGGTGGGGTGGAGCGTCTTCGGGATCATGCGACGCATTGTGGGCGAGCCGCGCCCGGCATGGCCTCCGCGTATTCGCTATGAAATCGATAGCTGCCCGCGCCCGCGCACCGGGCGCTGCAGGGCGATTTCGCTCGAAAGCCGGCGGTTCAGCCGCGCCGCCGCAGCCAGCCGAACCAGACGCAGGCCGCCACCGGGATGCCCAGCGTGACCCACGCCAGCATGTCGCCGAAGCCGCCGTCGCTGAACAAGGCCGAGACCAGCCCGATGGCGGTGAGCACGCCCATCGCGATCGGCCAGCCCCACATCGCCGTGGCGGAACGCGAGGACTTCATGGCGCGCCTTCCAGCTGCGTCGAGGCGCGCGTGGCGGTCGCCGGCGACAGCGGCGGTGCCTGTGCAGGCGCCGCGACGTCGGCCGCCGCGGGCTTCGGCTTGTGCTCGTGCGTGGGCTGCCCCTTGCGCAGCCACAGGTACAGGCCGCTGCCCAGCACGATGATGGTGGCGATGTCCAGCAGCGCCCAGAGGATCTGCATCGGCATGCCGCCGTAGTCGCCGAAGTGCAGCGGCTGCGACACCAGCAGCGCGGTGAGGTACCACGGCAGCTTCGGTGCCGCGGTGACCTCGGCCGTCTTCGCGTCGACGAGCACGGGCTGCAGCAGCTTCGAGGTGAAGGGCTCGTTGCCCTTGAGGAAGAAGGTGGTGTGGTGCGGGCTCGAGAACGCGGTGCCCGGGAAGGCGATGAACGACAGCTTGGTGTTCGGCGCCTGTGCCTGCGCGGCCTCCATCGAGCGCTGCACCGATCCACGCTCGGCCACCGGCACCAGCGGCTGACCCTGGTAGGGCACCAGCAACGCACTGAGCTGATCGTGCTGCCAGTACTTGATGACGAGGTCGGCCCAGGTGTTGATCATCCCGGTGGCGCCCACCACGAAGACCCACACCAGGGTGACGATGCCCAGCAGGTTGTGCAGGTCCAGCCACTTCAGGCGCGTGCGCCGGTCGCGTCGCACGGTGCCGAAGTCGAGCTTGCGCATGAAGGGCGAGTACAGCACGACGCCGCTGACGACGGCCACCAGCAGCAGCAGCCCCATGAGCCCGAGGAAGAGCTTGCCCGGCAGCCCCGCGAACAGGTCCACGTGCAGCTTGAACATCACGTACATGAAGCCCTGGTCGAAGCGCGGCTGCGCCAGCACCTGGGCCGTGCGCGCGTCGATGGCGACGGAGCGGAAGTCGTCGGTCGGCGCGGGCGTGGGCGTCATGGTGACGAACCACAGGTTGTCGTCGTCCTCGGCCTTGGACGCGAACTGCACGACCCGGTCGGGATGCTGTGCGCGCGCGACCTCGAGGATGCGGTCCAGGCTCTGGTGCGGCGTGCCCGCGGCCATCTTCGGCGCCTCCACCTCCGTGCCCAGCAGGTGCCCGATCTCGTGGTGGAAGATCAGCGGCAGGCCGGTGATGCACAGCAGCAGCATGAAGGCGGTGCAGACGATGCTGCTCCACTTGTGCACCCAGGCCCAGGTCTTGATCGATTGGCTCTTCATCGTGGTCGGAATGTGCGCGACGCCGGGCGTCAGAAGCGGTAGGTGGCGCTGGCCACCACGTTGCGGCGGGCGCCCCACCAGCAGTCGCCGCGGGCCAGGCAGGTGCTGAAGTAGTTCTTGTCGGTCGCGTTGTTGATGTTCAGCGCATAGCGCCAGCGCTCGGTGTCGTAGGCGAAGACCAGGTCGAGCAGCGCCGAGCTCGGCACGCGCGGGCCGTAGCCGCCGTACGAGGTGTCGCGGAACGCGCCCATGTAGCGCACGCCCGCGCCGGCCGAAAAGCCGTTGACGCCCGCGATGGCGAAGCGGTACTTGGCCCACACGCTGGCCTGGTGGCGCGGCAGGCCCTCGAGCTGCGGGTCGAGGTCGGTGTAGGTGTAGTGGGCGATCAGGTCCAGGTTGCGGCCCACGGTGCCGCGCGCCTCGAGCTCGACCCCGCGCGTGCGCGTGCGGCCCACCTGTTCGTAGGTGTAGGGGCCGGTCTGCTGGATCTGGTTCTTTTCCTTCAGGTCGTACACCGCGGCATTGAAGGCCACGCTGCGGCCGGCCGGTTCGTACTTGACCCCCGCCTCCCATTGCTCGCCACGCAGCGGTTTGAAGATCTGGCCGTTGATGGCCGACTGGGGCGTGAAGGACTCGGCATAGCTGATGTAGGGCGACCAGCCCGACTCGAAGGCGTACATCAGTCCCAGGCGCTTGGTGGTGGCCGAGGCCTTGTCGGACTCGCTGCCTTCGGCGCTGGACACCGCGCGGTCGTGCCGCAGGCCCGCCACGACGATCCACGGCCCGAGCTTCATCTGGTCCTGCAGGTAGAAGCCCGACTGGCGCTGGCGGGTCTTCGGGTTGGGCGTGCGCACACCCGCGGCCACGTTGCCGTAGACCGGGAAATAGGCGTCGATCGTGCTGTAGCCGGAGTAGTCGGTCCAGGTGCGTTCGCGCGAGCGAGTGAAATCGGCGCCCACGAGCAGCGTGTGCTGCAGCGCGCCGGTGCTGAAGCGGCCCTCGACGTGGTTGTCGAGGTTGGTGATCTGCTGCTCGGTGCGCGAGTTGGAGGTGTAGCGGCCGAGCGTGCGCTTGAAGATCGGGTCGGCGCCCCAGCCGCCCGGGCCGGCATCGACGCCGTTGCCGTAGAAGTCGCCCCAGTGGTAGAGGCTGTCGTTCACGTTGCGCGCGACGCGGAAGTTCTGGCGGACCGCCCACTGGTCGTTGAACTTGTGCTCGAACAGCCAGCCGAAGGTCTTGCGCTGGCTGTCGTAGTAGTCGCCCGGCTCGCCGATGAAGCGGTTGCGCGGCAGCTGGCCGTTGGGGTTGGGCAGCAGCGTGCCTTCCCACGGGAAGAACTGCGAGGAGCTGCCGCTCTTGTCCTTCTGGTAGAGCCCCTGCAAGGTGAGCGAGGTCATGGCCGTGGGCCGCCAGGTGAGCGACGGCGCCAGCAGCACGCGGTCGTCGGGCACATGGTCGACCTGCGTGCCCGACTTGCGGCCCAGTGCGATGAATCGATAGGCCAGTGTGCCCTGGGCATCGAGCGGACCGGTCAAGTCCACCTGCAGCTGGCGGCGGTTGAAACTGCCGTACTGCACGCCGATCTCGCGCTGCGTCTCGAACAGCGGCCGCTTGCTCACCATGTTGACCACGCCGGCCGCCGTGCCGGCGCCGAAGAGCATGCCCGAGGGACCGCGCAGCACCTCGAGCCGTTCGAGCGTGAACGGGTCGGTGCGCGTCGTGCTGGTGTAGTAGCCGTAGGCCTGCCGCAGCCCGTCGAGGAACACCGTCGGCTCGGTGCCGCGGATGCGTGCCGAGTCGGCGCGCGAGTCCAGGCCGTAGGCGTCGGAGCGCACGCCGGCCGCGTAGGTGAGCGCGTCCTGGAGGTTCGTGGCGCCCTGGTCCACGATCTGGTCGCGCGTGACCACCGTCACCGACTGCGGCGTCTCCGCCAGCGGGGTGTCGGTCTTGGTGGCGGTGGCGGCGTTCTTCGCGCGGTAGCCGATGACGGGCGACGTCGCGGTCTCGCGCTCGGCGCTGGCGTCCACCTGCACGGCCGGCAGGGTGGGTACCGCGGCCCCGGCCGCCGGCGCCTCCGAGGTCTGGGCCCGCGAGGTGGCGCCCAGGCCGAGCCCCAGCGACGCGATCAGGAAAGGCAGCGCCGCAGGCCGGGCGCGGGTCGATGACAACAAGTGGAGGAACAACATCAGGCGGGCTTTAATTGCGAGTGATTCGCATTGTATTTATTAACCCAAGGTGAACGAGCCTGGGCAGCCTGGCGGTGGGGACATTGCGGCGGCGGATGTCACCGCCGCGCCATGCGGCCTCACCACGATGCCCGGACGTGTCGCTGTCGGACGGCCGCGCGACCGCATTGCGGATGCGCACTTGAAAGGGTTCGAAATGCCCTTATGATTAGCACTCGCTGGGGTCGAGTGCTAACAACACCTTGCACGATCCCAAGTCGACCGGACGGTCGACCGGCTTTTCCGGGCCCGGCCGTCCACAGAACCAACCCCGTTTCTCATATCCCAGGAGATGCAATGAAACTTCGTCCTTTGGCCGATCGCGTGATCGTCAAGCGCATTGACAGCGAAACCAAGACCGCCTCGGGCATCGTGATCCCCGACGCCGCCGCCGAGAAGCCCGACCAGGGTGAAGTGCTGGCCGTGGGTCCCGGCAAGCGCAACGACAAGGGCGAGCTCTCGGCCCTGACCGTGAAGGTCGGCGACCGCGTGCTGTTCGGCAAGTACTCGGGCCAGACCGTCAAGGTCGACGGCGACGAGCTGCTCGTCATGAAGGAAGACGACCTGTTCGCGGTCGTCGAGAAGTAATCCATTCACCCCTGATATTCGGAGTCAATCAACATGGCAGCAAAAGACGTTGTGTTCGGCGGCGAAGCCCGCGCACGCATGGTCGAGGGTGTGAACATCCTGGCCAACGCAGTCAAAGTGACCCTCGGCCCCAAAGGCCGCAACGTGGTGCTCGAGCGCTCGTTCGGCGCCCCCACGGTGACCAAGGACGGTGTGTCCGTCGCCAAGGAAATCGAACTCAAGGACAAGCTGCAGAACATGGGCGCCCAGCTCGTGAAGGAAGTGGCCTCCAAGACCAGCGACAACGCCGGTGACGGCACCACCACCGCCACGGTGCTGGCCCAGGCCATCGTGCGCGAAGGCAGCAAGTACGTCGCCGCCGGCCTGAACCCGATGGACCTCAAGCGCGGCATCGACAAGGCCGTCGCCGCCCTGGTGGAAGAGCTGAAGAAGGCCTCCAAGGCCACGACCACGAGCAAGGAAATCGCCCAGGTCGGCTCGATCTCGGCCAACAGCGACGAGACGATCGGCAAGATCATCGCCGACGCGATGGACAAGGTCGGCAAGGAAGGCGTGATCACCGTCGAAGACGGCAAGTCGCTGGACAGCGAACTCGACGTCGTCGAAGGCATGCAGTTCGACCGTGGCTACCTGTCGCCCTACTTCATCAACAACCCGGAAAAGCAATCGGCGATTCTGGAAAACCCCTTCGTGCTGCTGTTCGACAAGAAGATCAGCAACATCCGTGACCTGCTGCCCACGCTGGAGCAGGTCGCCAAGGCCGGCCGTCCGCTGCTGATCATTGCCGAGGAAGTCGAGGGCGAAGCCCTGGCGACCCTGGTGGTGAACACCATCCGCGGCATCCTGAAGGTCGTGGCCGTGAAGGCGCCTGGCTTCGGCGACCGCCGCAAGGCCATGCTGGAAGACATCGCCATCCTGACGGGCGGCAAGGTCATCGCCGAAGAAGTGGGCCTGACCCTCGAGAAGGTGACCCTGGCCGACCTGGGCCAGGCCAAGCGCATCGAAGTGGGCAAGGAAAACACCACCATCATCGACGGCGCGGGCGCCGCAGCCGACATCGAAGCGCGCGTGAAGCAGATCCGCGTGCAGATCGAGGAAGCCACCAGCGACTACGACCGCGAGAAGCTGCAAGAGCGCGTGGCCAAGCTGGCCGGCGGCGTGGCCGTGATCAAGGTCGGCGCTGCCACCGAGGTCGAGATGAAGGAAAAGAAGGCCCGCGTCGAAGACGCCCTGCACGCCACCCGCGCTGCGGTGGAAGAAGGCGTGGTGGCCGGCGGTGGCGTGGCCCTGCTGCGTGCCAAGCAGGCCGTGGGCGACAAGGTCAAGGGTGACAACGTCGACCAGGACGCCGGCATCAAGCTGGTGCTCAAGGCCATCGAAGCGCCCCTGCGCGAGATCGTCGCCAACGCCGGTGGCGAGCCCTCGGTGGTGGTGAACAAGGTGCTGGAAGGCAAGGGCAACTACGGCTTCAACGCTGCCAACGACAGCTACGGCGACATGCTCGAGCTGGGCATCCTGGACCCGACCAAGGTGACCCGCACCGCGCTGCAGAACGCCGCTTCCGTGGCCTCGCTGCTGCTGACGACCGAAGCCATGGTCGCCGAAGCGCCCAAGGACGACGCGCCGGCCGGCGGCATGCCGGGTGGCATGGGCGGCATGGGTGGCATGGGCGACATGGGCATGTAATGC
>JAVHYA010000032.1:41793-50791 GCA_031119395.1 Pseudomonadota bacterium | reverse complement strand
TCAACCTTTCCAATGCTGGCACAGCTTCGAAAACCGTACCGCCAGCCATGTCCGCCTCCCCCCGCCAGCCTGCCGCCCTGCTCCCCCTCGCCGACCCCGACCGGGCGGCCGCGCCCGCGTGCGGCGACGGCTGCTGCGGCGCGCCGGTGACCTTGCGCCCGGCTGCGGCCAGGCCCCGGGCGCACGCGCACGACCATGCCGGCGACCACGCCCACGGCGCCGAAGGCCATGCGGACGGCGACGGCCACGACCATGGCCCGCTGCCCGGCTGGCCGCGCCTGGCAGCCGCCCTCGTCGTGGCGCTGGCCGCCGAACTGAGCCACCTGCTGCTGCCCGGGACGGCCGTGTGGCGCGGTGTCGGCATGGCGCTGGCCGCCGTGGCGATCGCGCTGGCCGGCCTGGGGATCTACCGAAGCGGGCTGAAGTCGCTGCGCAAGGGTCGCCTGGGCATCGACACCCTGATGGCGGTCGCCGTGACCGGCGCCTTCGTGATCGGCCAGTGGCCCGAGGCGGCGATGGTGATGGCGCTGTACGCGCTGGCGGAGCTGATCGAGCACAAGGCCGCCGACCGCGCACGCAACGCGATCGCCGGACTGATGGCGCTGGCGCCCGACGAGGCCGAGGTGCGGGGTGCCGACGGCCAGTGGCGCCGCGTGCCGGCGGCCGAGGTGGCCGTGGGCGAGGTGCTGCGCGTGCGCCCCGGCGAACGCGTGCCGCTGGACGGCACCGTCACCGCCGGCAGCAGCAGCATCGACCAGGCCAGCGTCACCGGCGAGAGCATCCCGGTGGACAAGACGGTGGGCGACGCCGTGTTCGCGGCCACCGTCAACCAGGGCGGCGAGCTGGAGATCCGCGTCAGCGCGGCCGCGGGCCACACCACGCTCGACCGCATCATCGAATCGGTGGAGCGCGCCCAGGCCTCGCGCGCGCCGACGCAGCGCTTCGTCGAGCGTTTCGCGGCCGTCTACACGCCCACGGTGTTCGTGCTGGCCGTGCTGGTCGCGGTGGTGCCGCCGCTCTTCCTGGGTGCGGCCTGGCTGGCGTCGGTCTACAAGGCGCTGGTGCTGCTGGTCATCGCCTGCCCCTGTGCGCTGGTGATCTCGACGCCGGTCACGGTCGTCAGCGGACTCACCGCGGCGGCCCGCCGCGGCATCCTCGTCAAGGGCGGGGTGCACCTGGAAACCGCCCGCCGGCTGCGTGCCGTGGCACTCGACAAGACCGGCACCATCACCGCCGGCAAGCCGGTGCTGGTCGACTGGCAGCCCTGGGGCGGTGCCGACCGTGCGCGCACGGCGGCCGATGCCGCGCGCCTGGCGGGCCGCTCCGACCACCCGGTGTCGGCCGCGATCGCGAGCGGCCTGCAGGAGGTGCCGCGCGGCGGCGACGCCATCGAGGGCTTCCGTGCCCTGGTCGGCCGCGGTGTCGAAGGCCGCGTCGAGGGCCGCGCGCTGGTGCTGGGCAACCACCGGCTGATCGAGGAGCGCGGCCTGTGCACGCCCGAGCTCGAGGCCGCGCTGGCCGCGCACGAGCAGCAGGGCCGCACCGTGACGCTGCTGGCCGACGCGCAGGCGGTGCTGGGCCTGTTCGCGGTGGCCGACACCGTCAAGCCGGGTTCGCGCCAGGCGGTCGCGGCGCTGAAAGCGCTGGGCGTCACGCCCGTCATGCTCACCGGCGACAACCCCAGCACCGCCCAGGCGGTGGCGCGCGAGGCCGGCATCGACGACGCCCGCGGCGGCCTGCTGCCGCAGGACAAGCTGCAGGCCGTGCAGGCGCTGCGCCAGCGCTACGGCGCCACCGGCATGACCGGGGACGGCATCAACGACGCCCCCGCGCTGGCGCAGGCCGACCTGGGCTTCGCGATGGGCGCGGCGGGCACCGACATCGCCATGGAGGCCGCCGACGTGGTCATCATGAACGACGACCTCGGCCGCATCGCCGAGACGATCCGCCTGTCGCGCCGCACGCACGCGGTGCTGTGGCAGAACATCGCGCTGGCGCTGGGCATCAAGGCCGTGTTCTTCGGCCTCGCGATCTTCGGCCAGGCCACGATGTGGATGGCCGTGTTCGCCGACATGGGGGCGAGCCTGCTGGTGGTGGCGAACGGGCTGCGACTGCTCAAGGCGCTGGACGGCGCGCCGGCTGCGGCCGGCTCGGCGACGCTCAGGCCCGCGTGACCACCACCTCCGCGTACTGGCTGGGCACCACCAGCGAGGCGTCGCCCGCCCGGTTGCTGCGTGCCAGGAGCGCGAGCAGGTCGGCCTCCAGCGCCGCGGCGCCCTCGGCCGGCAGCGCGCCGAAGGCCTTGTGCACCGGCCCGTACCAGCGCCGGAACACGTCGACGAAGTGCGCCGGCGAGCGGTAGCGGAACATGAAGTCGCGCAGCGTGAGGTCGATGCGCGCGGCGCCCGCGCCGAACAGTGCCTGCAGGTGTGCAGGCTGCCCCCAGAGCGGTGGCGGCTGCAGGCCGGCCGGGGGCGGCAGGTGCCGCCCGAGCGTCTTGAACAGCTGGCCGATGAAGCCCTCCGGGGTCCAGTTGGCCAGGCCGATGCGCCCACCGGGCCGGCACACGCGCAGCATCTCGGCCGCCGCCTGCGCATGGTTCGGCGCGAACATCACGCCGAAGGTGGACAGCACGGCGTCGAAGCTGGCGTCCGCGAAGGGCAGCGCCTCGGCGTCGGCGGTCTGGAACTGCACCTCCAGCCGTTCGGCACGCGCGCGCTCGGCGCCGCGCTCCAGCAGCGTGCCCACGTAGTCGGTCGAGGTGACCCGGGCACCGCGCCGGGCGGCCGCCAGCGTGGCATTGCCGTTGCCGGCGGCCACGTCGAGCACCTGCTCGTCGCAGCGCAGGTCGCAGGCCTCGGCCAGCTGCTCGCCGACGATCTGCAGCGTGGTGCCGATGACGGCGTAATCGCCGCTGGCCCAGGCGGCCTGCTGGCGGGCCTTGACGGCGTCGAAATCGATGAGGGGGGCGTTCATGGCATGGTCTCCGCGATGGGTGGGGAAGGACCGCACTGTCGGCCGCGACCCGTCGCGCCGTCCTGCCCGATCGTCGGCACAGCCTGACCGAACGTCCGCGCCGCGGCATAGGCCACTTGTCGACTGTCCGGCGCCCGCCCCGCGCCGGACAATGCCCGATCGCACGATCCCAGGAGGCCTGCCCATGCCATCGATGCCCTCCGTCGCCGAGGCGCTCGCGCGCGTCGAGGCCGTGCTGCGCCGCCGGCCCGAGGCCGGCATCGACGCCGACCTGCCCGCCACCGCGCGCTGGGACGGCGGCCTGCGCACCCGCATCGCCCACCCCCACGGCCACGTGCTCGAGAGCGACATGCCCGCCGAGCTCGGCGGCGGCGCGGCGCAACCCACGCCCGGCTGGCTGCTGCGCGCGAGCGTCGCGGCCTGCACGGCCACGCGCATCGCCATGGAGGCGGCACGCGCCGGCATCGCGCTCGACACCCTGGAGGTGAGCACCGCCAGCCGCTCCGACGCGCGAGGCCTGTTCGACCTGCCCGACGCCGGCGGCGTCGCCGTGAGCCCGGCGCCCTTCGACCTGCGCATGGCGGTGCGCATCGCCGCGCGCGGCGTGCCGGCCGAGCGCCTTGAACGGCTCGCCGCCGCCGGCTGCGACGGCTCGCCCCTGGCCCGCGCCCTGCGCGAGGCGCTGCCGCTGGCGGTGCACGTCGAGGTCCTGGAGCAGCCCTGATGGACGCCCTGTCGCAGACGCTGCGCGTGGTGCGGCTGGTCGGCTCGATCTTCATCCAGGGCCGCTTCACGGCGCCCTGGTGCTACCAGTCACCGCCGGCGGACAGCGTGGCGCCGGTGCTGGAACCCGGCGCCGAGCGGCTGGTGATCTTCCACCTGATCACCGAGGGCGAGTGCTTCGTCGAACTGCCCGCGCAGGCACCGGTGCGGCTGGTGGCCGGCGACGCGCTGCTCTTTCCGCAGGGACATGCCCACCGCATGGGCTCCGAGCCCGGCCTGCCGCCCGCGCGCGGCGCGCGGCTGAGCGAGGTGCTGGCGCGCCGCCCCCGCCTGCTGGCCTACGGCGGCGGCGGCCCGGCCACGCGGCTGGTGTGCGGCTACCTCGCCTGCGACGCGCGGCTGGGCCGGATGCTGCTGGCCGGCCTGCCGCCCCTGGTGCGGGTGAACGTGCGCGGATCCGACGCCGGCGCCTGGCTCGAGGCCTCGGTGCGCTACGCGCTGGCCGAGGCGCGCTCGCCGCGGCCGGGCGGCGCCGGCGTGCTGGCCAAGCTGTCGGAGGTGCTCTTCATCGAGGTGCTGCGGCTGCACATGAACGAGCAGGCCGAGGGCCGCACCGGCTGGCTGGCCGGCGTGGGCGACCGCATCGTCGGCGGCGCGCTCAATGCCATGCACCGCGAGCCGGCGCGCAACTGGTCGCTCGAGGAACTGGCGCGCGAGGCGAACACCTCGCGCTCGGTGCTGGCCGAGCGCTTCCAGCAGCTGGTCGGCCAGTCGCCCATGCAGTACCTGACGCAGTGGCGCATGCTGCTGGCGTCGAACCTCCTCGCACGCAGCAACGCGCCGCTGCTGCGCATCGCCCAGGACGTCGGCTACCAGACCGACACCGCCTTCAGCCGCGCCTTCCGGCGCGAGTTCGGGGCGCCGCCGGCGACCTGGCGACGGCAGCGTGCGCGGCAGCTCGCGATGCCCTCCTGAACGTCCGGCCACCGCGCGGCGGTCTATCATCGGCCGATGCGCCGCCTCTTCGTCGCCCTCATGATCCTCATGCTGCCCCTGCGCGGCTGGATCGGCGACGTGATGGCGATGGAACTCTTGCAGCCGGCGCTTCAGGCCGTGCACACGCATGCGCCGGCCGCGGCCGAAGCCTCGCCGCACGCCCACCATGGCGATGGCCACGCGATGCACGATGCACATGCGGGCCATGGGCACGGCGCGCACGGCGCCACCCAAGGCACGGCCGACGGCCATGCCGGCCACGGCAGCAGCCACCTGGCGTGCACGGCCTGCCAGGTCTGCCATTCGATCGCGATGGCCGAAGCAGCCCCCGCGCTCGGCGGCGAGGCCCTGCCGCATGCGGCACCGCAGGCGGCGCTGCCGCACTTCGCGAGTGCCGACGCGCGGCGCCTGGCCGAACCGCCCATTTCCTGAACTCCCCACCCGTAGTCCGTCCGCCGCACGCGATCCCTGCGCGCGGCGCCGATGTCTGGATGCTGGAGAGTTCCCATGGCCCCTCTTCCCCCGCGCGCTTCGCTGCGCTCCGACCGCTATCGAATTCATAGCTGGCTGCGCCCGTCCCACGGGCGCTGGCGGCACTTTTCGTTCAGAAATCCGGCGCTGATCGCCGGTGTGACGCTCTTCCTCTCGGGCTGTGCGGCCGTATCGCCGCAGGCCGACCGCGACGCGGTGCAGGCCCTGCTCGACCCCGCGGCGCCAGCCGCCCTGGCCGGCGACGCGCGCGCCCAGGCGGCCCCGGACGACGCCAGCCGCGCTGCCGTCGAGGCGCTGCTGCGCGAGCCGCTCGACGCGCAGGCCGCAGTGCGCATCGCGCTGCTGCAGGGCCCCCGGGTCCAGCAGGCCTTCGCGACCTTGCAGCTGAGCGACGCCGAGCGCGTGCAGGCCGCCACGCTGCCCAACCCCGTGTTCTCCTTCGGCCGCCTGCGCGAAGGGCGCCAGCTGGAGCTCGACCGCGCGCTGGGCTTCGACGTGCTGGGCCTGCTCACCCTGCCCTGGCGGGCCCGCTGGGCCGGGGAGCGCCACGAGGTGGCGCGCCTCGAGGCGGCGCAGCAGATCGCCCAGGTGGCGGCCGACGCGCGCCGCGCCTGGGTGCGTGCCGTGGCGGCGCAGCAGGGCGTGGCCTACCTGCGCGATGCCCGCGACGCCGCGGACAGCGGCGCCGCGCTGGCGCAGCGCATGGCCCAGGCCGGCAACTGGAGCGCGCTGCGGCGCACGCGCGAGGAACTGCTGCAGGCCGACGCCGCGGCGCAGCTCGCGCGGGCCGAGCAGGCGGCCGTCGCCAGCCGGGAGCAGCTCACGCGGCTGCTCGGCCTGTCGCACGAACAGGCTTCCTACCGCCTGCCCGATCGCCTGCCGCCGCTGCCCACGTCGCTGCCCGAACGCGCCGAGGTGCAGGCGACGGCGCTGCGCGAGCGCCTGGACGTGCGCGCGGCGCAGGCCCGGTTGCGCGCCACGGCCGACGCGCAGGGCCTCACCCGGGCCACGCGCCTGGTCGACGCCCTGGAGATCGGCGCCGTGCGCAACACCTCCTTCGCGAACGAGGCCGACCGTGGCCGCAGCACGGAGCGCGGGGTCGAGCTCTCGCTGCCGATCCCGCTCTTCGACTGGGGCCAGGCGCGCAGCGCGCGGGCCGAGGCGCTGTACCTGCAATCGGCCGCGCGGGTGCGGGCCACCGCCGTGCAGGCCACCAGCGAGGCGCGCGAGGCGCATGCCGCCTGGCAGAGCGCCTGGGGCGTGGCGCAGCGCTACCAGGCCGAGGTGCTGCCGCTGCGCCGCAAGGTCAGCGAGGAGATGCTGCTGCGCTACAACGGCATGCTGGCGAGCGTCTGGGAGCTGCTGGCCGAAGCGCGCACCAGCGCCCTGGCGGTGAACGCCGCGATGGCCGCCCAGCGCGACTTCTGGCTCGCCGACACCGACCTGCTGCTCGCCCTCACGGGGGCGTCGCCCGCCGGGCTGTCGGCGCTGCAAGGCGACGGCGACGCGGTCGCCGCCGTGGAAGGGAGCCACTGATGGACCGCCGACGCTTCTTCTCCGGCGCCGTGGGTGGCGCGGTCGCTGCCGCAGCCGTCAGCCGTGTCGCGCTCGCCGCCGTGCCCGAGGCGCCCGCGCAGGACTCCGCCGCCACCGCGCCGCCACTGCTGCCACCCGATGGCCGCCCCTACGACCCGGTCGTCACGCTCAACGGCTGGACGCTGCCCTGGCGCATGAACGGCAAGGTCAAGGAATTCCACCTCGTCGCCGAACCCGTCGTGCGCGAGATGGCGCCGGGCTTCCGGGTCAACATGTGGGGCTACAACGGCCAGTCGCCCGGGCCCACCATCGAGGTGGTCGAGGGCGACCGGGTGCGCATCTTCGTGACCAACCGCCTGCCCGAGCACACCACCGTGCACTGGCACGGCCAGCGCCTGCCCAACGGCATGGACGGCGTGGGCGGCATCACGCAGCCGCACATCCCGCCGGGCAAGACCTTCGTCTACGAGTTCACCGCGCGGCGCCCCGGCACCTTCATGTACCACCCGCATGCCGACGAGATGGTGCAGATGGCGATGGGCATGATGGGCTTCTGGGTCACGCACCCGAAGGACCGTGCCGACCCCCGCATCGCACGGGTGCAGCGCGACTTCTGCTTCCTGCTCGGCGCCTTCGACGTCGAGCCCGGCAGCGCCACGCCCAGGGTCAACACCATGACCGACTTCAACACCTGGGCCTTCAACAGCCGCGTGTTCCCCGGCATCGATTCGATGAACGTGCGCCAGGGCGACCGGGTGCGCATCCGCGTGGGCAACCTCACCATGACCAACCACCCGATCCACGTGCACGGCCACGAGTTCGAGGTGACGGGCACCGACGGCGGCCCGGTGCCGCCCTCGGCCCGCTGGCCCGAGGTGACGGCCGACATCGCGGTGGGCCAGATGCGGCAGGTGGAGTTCGTCGCCGACGAGGCCGGCGACTGGGCCTTCCACTGCCACAAGTCGCACCACACGATGGGGCCGATGGGCCACGAGGTGCCGACGCTGATCGGCGTCGAGCAGAAGGACCTGGTCGCGAAGATCCGCAAGCTCGTGCCCGACTACATGGTGATGGGCGACAAGGGCATGGCCGACATGGGCGCCATGGAGATGCCGCTGCCCGACAACACGCTGCCCATGATGGCCGGCCAGGGTCCCTTCGGCCCGGCCGAGATGGGCGGCATGTTCACGCTGCTGAAGGTGCGCCGTGACCAGAAGCCGGGCGACTACCGCGACCCGGGCTGGTTCAGGCACCCGGCCGGCACGGTGGCGCGCGAGGTGCCGGACGACCGCGCGCCACCGGCATCGCGTGCACCGGGCGCCGGCGCGGCCCCTGCCGCGAACGCGGTGCGCAAGCCCGCGGGCGGGCACCACCATTGAGGCCCATGTCGGTTGCTATTTCTTTCATAGCTGCTCGCGCCCGTCCAGCGGGCGCTGCAGCCTTTTTTCTCTTGGAGAATCCGATCCCATGAACACCCCGAACCCGACCCGCCGTCGCCTCGCGCTGCAAGGCGCCGCGGCGCTGCTCGTTGCACCCCTGTTCGCGCGCGATGCATTCGCGGCCGCGCCCATGGTCGAGATCTGGAAGGACCCGAACTGCGGCTGCTGCCAGGACTGGGTCAAGCACCTGAACATGAACAAGCTCGCGACGCGCGTGCACGACAGCGGCAACGCCGAAGCGCGTGCGCGCCTGGGCATCCCTGCCAGGCTGGGCTCCTGCCACACCGGCAGCGTCGGCGGCTACGCCATCGAAGGCCACGTGCCCGCCAGCGCCATCCACCGCCTGCTCAAGGAGAAGCCGCAGGCCGTCGGCCTCGCCGTCCCCGGCATGCCCATCGGCTCGCCCGGCATGGACGGCCCGGCCTACGGCGGCCGGCGCGACCCGTACGACGTGCTGCTCGTGCTGGCCGACGGCAGCACCCGCGTGTTCCAGCGCGAGGCCTGATGCTTCGGCAGACGCCCATCCAGGAACCGACCATGAAACGACTGACGTTCGCCCTCGCCGCCGCCCTCGTTGCCGGCGCCGCATTCGCCCATGCCGCGCTCCCGAAGGTCGAGGCCGAAGTGCGCCGTGTCGACACCGCCACGCAGAAGATCACGCTGCGGCACGCCGACATTCCCAACATCGACATGGGCGCCATGACGATGGTGTTCCGCGTCAAGGACCCCGCCCTGCTCGAGAAGGTCAAGGCCGGCGACAAGGTGGTGATCACCGCCGACAAGGTCGACGGCAACCTCACCGTGATGTCGATCGAACCGGCCAGGCCCTGAGGCCG
>JAVHYA010000032.1:0-41693 GCA_031119395.1 Pseudomonadota bacterium | reverse complement strand
CGTCAAGCCAGCGCCCACGCGCAGCGCGCCGCCACCCACTCCTCGTTGGTCGGCTCCACGCCGACGTCGACGCGGCCGTTCGCCGTGCTGATGCGTATGGCATCGGCCCGGTTGGCGGCGTCGTCGATCTCCACGCCCAGCCATCCGAGCGCGCCGCCCACCCGCGCGCGGATCGCCGCGTTGTGTTCGCCCACCCCGGCGGTGAACACCAGCCGGTCGAGCCCGCCCAGCACCGCCGCCATGGCGCCGATCTCGCGCACGATGCGCCGCACGTACAGCTCCAGCGCCGCGCGGCAGCGCTCGCCGACCTCGCTGTCTTCCCCCTCGCGGGCCAGCAGCATGCGCGGGTCGCTCGACAGGCCCGAGATGCCCAGCAGGCCCGACGCGTGGTACAGGGCATGGCCGACCTCGGCCAGGCTCAGCTTCTCGATCTCCATCAGGTACAGCACGGCGCCGGGGTCCAGCGCGCCGGTGCGCGTGCCCATCATCAGCCCGTCCAGCGCCGAGAAGCCCATGGTGGTGGCCACGCTCTCGAGGCCCTGCAGCGCACACAGGCTGGCGCCGCTGCCCAGGTGCGCGACGACGGTGCGTGCGCGCTGCGCCTCCTCGCGGCCATGGCGCTCGGCCAGCGCGGTGGCGATGTACGCGTAGCTCAGGCCGTGGAAGCCGTAGCGGCGCAACCCGCGCTCCCAGGCCGACCACGACAGCGGCAGCATCTGCTCGACCCGCGGCAGGGTGTGGTGAAAGGCGGTGTCGAAGCAGGCGACCTGCAGCAGCTCGGGCCGCTCGGCCAGCAGGATCTCGATCGCCTCCAGCGCGAAGGGCTGGTGCAGCGGGGCCAGCGGGATGAGGCCCTTGAGGTCGGCCAGCACCCGTGCATCGACGCGCACCGGCTGGAAATACCGGCTGCCGCCATGCACCACGCGGTGCGCCACGGCCGCCAGCGGCCGGCCATCCAGCCAGCGCAGCGCGTGCCGCCGGATGAGTTCGAGCGCCGCCCGGTAGGGGTGGTCCGCATCCAGCGGCACGGGCGCCACCGCCACGTCGCGCGCGCCGAAGTCGGGCTCGGGGCCGCCGATGCCCTGCACCTTGCCGTTCCACGCCGGCCGCCGCGCGGGCTGCGCCGTGCCGGCCTCGAAGAGCGCGAACTTGATGCTCGACGAGCCGCAGTTGAGAACGAGGATGAAGGAGTCGGTCATCGCGTTCACGCCCGTGTCCGCACTCACGGCGGGCTGGTGCGCCAGCGGTGCGCCAGCAGCACCGCAATGGCACAGGAGGCCATGCGCGTATCGCGTGCATCGGCGCGGCTGGTCAGCACGATCGGCACCCGCGCGCCGAGCACGATGCCGGCGGTCGCGGCGTCGCCCATGTACTCGAGCTGCTTGGCCAGCATGTTGCCGCTTTCCAGGTCGGGCACCACCAGCACGTCGGCCTGCCCGGCCACGGGTGATTCGATGCCCTTGACGCGCGCGGCCACGGCCGACACGGCGTTGTCGAAGGCCAGCGGGCCGTCGAGCACGCCGCCGGCGATCTGGCCGCGCTCGGCCATCTTGCACAGCGCCGCGGCATCCAGCGTGGCGGCCATGCGGGGATTGACGGTCTCCACCGCCGCCAGGATGGCCACGCGCGGCTGCGCCACGCCGATCGCGTGCGCCAGCTCGATGGCGTTGCGCACGATGTCGGCCTTCTCCTCGAGCGTGGGCGCGATGTTGATGGCCGCGTCGGTGATGATGAAGGGCCGCGGATAGGCCGGCGTCTGCATCAGGAAGCAATGCGACAGGCGCCGCTTGGTGCGCAGGTGGGCATCGGCCTGCAGCACCGCGCCCATCAGCTCGTCGGTGTGCAGGCTGCCCTTCATCAACGCCTCCACCCGGCCCTGGCCGGCCAGCTCGGCGGCGCGGGCAGCGGCGGCGTGGCTGTGCGGCACGTCCTCGACCTCGACGCCGGCCAGGTCCAGGCCGGCCGCCTTCGCGGCGGCCTCGACCTTGGCGCGCGGGCCGACCAGCACCGGCTCGATCAGGCCGGCGTCGCGTGCGTCCAGCGCACCGCCCAGGCTGAGCGCATCGCAGGGGTGGACCACGGCGATGCGGATCGCGCCCATCGGCCGCACGTGCGCCAGCAGCCGCGGCAGGCCGTCGCCGCCGGCGCTCATGCGCACCTCGGGCAGCGTGGCGGCGGGGCGCTCGATCCGCTCGGTGGGCGCCAGCACGGCGGCCTCGCCCTCGATCACCGCCTCGCCGGCCTGGTTGACGCACGTGCAGGCGAGGGTCAGGCGCTTCTTCGCCTCGTCACGCGCCGCCACGGTGACGGCGACGGTGAGCGTGTCGCCCACCCGCACCGGGCGCAGGAACTTCAGCGACTGCGCCAGGTAGACGGTGCCGGGCCCCGGCAGCCGGGTGCCCAGCACGGCGGAGATGAGCGCTGCGCCCCACATGCCATGTGCGATGACGCCGTGGAAGCGGGTGGAGGCGGCGAACTCCGCATCCAGGTGCTGCGGATTGACGTCGCCCGAGAGCACGGCGAAGAGCTGGATGTCCTGCGCGGTGAGCGTGCGCTGGATGCTCGCGCTGTCGCCGACGGCGATCTCGTCGAAGGTGCGGTTGCGGATCAGGCCGAGGCCGGCCGGCGCCGGGCCGTCGTGGGGATGCATCGGGTGGATCTCCTGGATCGGGTGGGAAGGAAGTGTCGCAGGGCGGTCCGTCTCAGGCCATCTGCCCGATGGTCCTGCGAAAGCGTGAGAGGGACACGGCGAACAGCACGCTGCCGATCGCCAGCAGCCAGACGAAGGGCTTCCACACCACCTCCAGCCCGGCCCCGCGATAGAGGATGGCCTGGCCCAGCTCCACGAAGTGGGTGGTGGGCGCCGCGAGCATCACCGTCTGCACGAGGGCTGGCATGCTCTCGCGCGGCGTCAGCGCGCCCGAGAGCATCTGCAGCGGCAGGATGGTCAGCACCATCAGCATGCCGAACTGCGGCATGTCGCGTGCCACGGTCGCCAGGAAGATGCCCATGGCCGTGGTGGCGAACAGCGCCAGCGCGGCGCCGGCGAGGAACAGCGGCACCGAGCCGCCGATGGGCACGCCCATGACGCCCTGCACCACCAGCGCGAGCGACGTGCCGGCCGCCACCAGCACCACCAGGCCCATCGACCACACCTTGGCCAGCATGATCTCGGTGGGCGTCACGGGCATGACCAGCAGGTGCTCCAGCGTGCCGTGCTCGCGTTCGCGGATCAGCGCGGCGCCGGTGAGGATGAGCGAGAGCAGCGTCACGTGGTTGATGATCTCCATCAGCGCGCCGAACCAGGCCTTCTCCAGCGCGGGGTTGAAGCGCGCCCGCAAGGCCAGCTCGACCGGCGGCGCGGCGCTGCCGCGGTAGCGCTGCACGAACTCGCCGACCTCCGCCAGCACGATCTGCTGCACGTAGCCGCTGCCCGAGAAGGCCTGGTTCATGCGCGTGGCGTCCACGTTGAGCTGCAGCGCCGGCGCCCGGCCGGCGAGCACGTCGCGCTGGAAGCCCGGCGGCACGACCAGCACGAAGGTGGTGCGGCCGGCGTCCATGGCCGGATCGACCTCGGCCAGCGGCACCATGGCCGGGCGGGTGAAGTGCGGCGGGTAGAAGGCCGAGGCGATCCGCGCGGACAGCGGCGAGGCGTCCTCGTCGACGATGGCGATGGGTGCGTTGTGCAGCGTCTCGGGCAGTGCCCGCGCCGCGGTGTAGACCGAGACGGTGAAGGTGTAGACGATGAGCACCAGCATCACCGGGTCGCGCCACAGGCTCCACAGTTCCTTGACGCCCAGGCGCAGGATGTTGGCCAGGTGCCGGCGCCATGCGTGCTTCATCGGTCCTGCTTCCTCAGCAGCACGATCGCGATGCCCAGGATCACCGGCACCGAGGCCGCCAGCGGCAGCAGCGCCTGGTGCAGGTCGGCCAGCCCCAGCGCCTTGCTGAAGACGCCGCGGCTGATGGCGAACATGTGGGTGGCCGGGTAGATCTCGCCGATCCATCGGCCGGTGCCCTGCAGCGAGGACACCGGGTCGGTCAGCCCGGCGAACTGCTGGGCCGGGATGATGGTGCCGATCATGGCGAAGAACATGGCGGCGATCTGGCTGCGCGTGACCGCCGAGGCCAGCAGGCCCATGCCGGTGGACGCCAGGCAGAACAGCAGCGCCGCCAGTGCCAGGGCCGCGAAGCTGCCGGTCATGGGCACGCCGAAGACAGTCACGGCCAGCGCGCACATCAACGCGAAATTGAACATCGCCAGCGCCACGTAGGGCAACTGCTTGCCCAGGAGGAACTCCGTGCGCGTGACCGGCGTGACATACAGGTTGACGATGGAGCCCAGCTCCTTCTCGCGCACCACCGCCAGCGCGGTGAGCATGGCCGGCAGCATGAGCAGCAGCATCGGGATGACGGCCGGCACCATGGCCGGCAGGCTCCGCACGTCGGGGTTGTAGCGAAAGCGGGTCTGCACCGCCACGGCGGCGGCGCTGCCCAGGCCGCGCTCGTTCGCCTGCTCCGCCAGCCACTGCTGGTGGATGCCCTGCACGTACCCCTGCACCGTCTCCGCGCGCTGCGGCATCGCGCCGTCGATCCAGGCCCCCACCTGCACCGGCCGCCCGCGCAGCAGGTCGCGGCCGAAGCCCGGCGGGATCTCCAGCGCCAGGGCCAGCTCGCCGCTGCGCATGCGCCGGTCCAGCTCGTCGTAGCTGGCGAGCGGCGGCCGCTGCGCGAAGTACCGCGAGCCCGCGAGGTTGAGCGCATAGTTCTGGCTGAGCGTGCTCTGGTCGCGGTCCAGCACGGCGTAGCGCAGGCTCTCCACGTCCATGCTGATGCCGAAGCCCATCACGAACATCAGCACCATCGAGCCGGCCAGCGCCAGCGTGGCGCGCACGGGGTCGCGCTGCAGTTCCAGCGCCTCGCGCCACAGGTAGCTCCACAGGCGCTGCAGGCTGAAGGCGCGGTGCCGCGCCGGTGCGGGCGGCGGGCCTGCCGCGGGGGCCGGGCCGGCCGGGGCCGCCGCTTCGGCATCGCCCCTCGTGCCCGCGCCCGCCTCCACCAGGTAGCCGATGAAGGCCTCCTCCAGCGAGGCGGCGCCGCGCTTGTGCACCAGCGCCGCGGGGCGGTCGCTGTCGAGCACGCGGCCGGCATGCATCATCGACATGCGGTCGCAGCGCTCGGCCTCGTTCATGAAGTGCGTGGACACGAAGATGGTCACCCGGTCGCGCCGCGACAGCTCCACCAGCAGCCGCCAGAAGCCGTCGCGCGCGATCGGGTCGACGCCCGAGGTCGGCTCGTCCAGGATCAGCAGCTCGGGGCGGTGCACCATGGCCACGGCCAGCGACAGGCGCTGGCGCATGCCCAGCGGCAGGCTCTCGGGCAGCCGGTGCTGCGCCTCGTCCAGCCCGAAGCGCTCGAGCATCTCGCGCACGCGCGCCGGCCGCTCGGCCACGGGCAGGTGGAACAGGCGGGCATGCAGCAGCAGGTTCTGCAGCACGGTCAATTCACCGTAGAGCGAGAAGGCCTGCGACATGTAGCCCACGCGGCGGCGGGTGTCGAGGTCCCGGGGGTCGACCGCGCGGCCGAACAGCCAGGCCTGGCCTTCGGTCGCGGGCAGCAGCCCGGTGAGCACCTTCATGGTGGTCGACTTCCCGCAGCCGTTGCTGCCCAGGAAGCCGAAGATCTCGCCGCGCCGGATGCGGAAGCTGACGTGGTCCACCGCCGTGAAATCGCCGAAACGCATGGTCAGGTCGCGCGCTTCGATGGCGATGTCGTCGTCCGAGGCCGCCAGCGGTGCGATCTCCACCGGCGCCCAGCCGCGCCGCTTGGCCTCGGGCAGCAGGTGGATGAAGGCCTGTTCCAGCTGCGGGGTGCCGGTGCGCGCCAGGAGCTCGTCCGGCGTGCCGGTGGCCAGCACCTGGCCGTCGTCCATCGCCACCAGCCATTCGAAGCGCCGCGCCTCGTCCATGTACGCCGTGGACACCATCACGCTCATCGAGGGACGCGCTGCGCGGATGCGCTCGATCATGTCCCAGAACTGGGCGCGCGCCAGCGGGTCCACGCCGGTGGTGGGCTCGTCGAGGATCAGCAGGTCGGGATCATGGACGAGTGCGCAGCACAGGCCCAGCTTCTGCTTCATGCCGCCCGAGAGCTTGCCTGCCGGCCGCGCCAGGAAGGGTGCCAGGCCGGTGCTGCGCGTCAGCGTGTCGATGCGCCGGCGCCGCTCGGCCGCGCCGTGGCCGAACAGGCGGGCGAAGAACTGCAGGTTCTCCTCCACCGACAGCGTGGGGTAGAGGTTGCGGCCCAGGCCCTGCGGCATGTAGGCGATGCGCGGGCACACGGCCTGGCGGTGGCGCGGGTCCGCCATGTCGCCGCCCAGCGCCTCCACCCGCCCCTGCTGCACGCGGCGTGCCCCGGCCACCAGCGACAGCAGGCTGGACTTGCCCACGCCGTCGGGCCCGATCAGCCCGACCATGCGGCCGGCGGGCACGTCCAGCGACACGCCGCGCAGCGCCTCGTTGCGGCCATAGCGCAGCCGCAGCGACTGCAGGCGCACGACGGGCGGGGCGGTGGCGCTCATGCGGGACCGGCGCTACTGCGGCACCTTCACCGCCAGCTGCGGCGGCCACGGCACCTGGGGATCGACGCGCACCCAGGCCACGCCCGGCAGGCCGGTCTTGACCTGGGCCAGGTGCCTGCGCAGCAGTTCGCGGTCGATCTGCGCCTTGACGCGGAACATGAGCTTCTGCCGCTCGCTGGCGGTTTCCACGGTCTTGGGCGTGAACTGCGCGGTGGCGGCCACGAAGGAGATGCGGGCCGGAATGACGTACTGCGGCGCGGCGTCCAGCACGATGCGCGCCTCGCTGCCCAGCGCCACCCGCCCGGCCACCGTCTCGGGCAGGAAGAAGGTCATGTAGACGTCCGACAGGTCCACCAGGTTGAGCACCCGCCCGCCCGCGCCCAGCACCTCGCCCGGCTGCGCGACGCGGAACTGGACGCGGCCGTCGCGCGGCGCCGTGAGCTGGCTGTCGGCGATGTCGGCCTCCACCCGGGCCAGCGTGGCCTGCGCCGCCGTGACCGCCGAGCGCGCGCCCACCAGCTGTGCCCGGGCCGCCTCCACCGCCGCCTGCGCGGCTGCGACCTGGGCGCGCGCGGCGCCGGCGGCCGCCTGCATGTTGCGCACCCGGGCGCGGTCGTCGTCGGTCTCCTGCACCGAGGCCGCGCCCTCCGCCGACAGCACCTGCGAGCGGCCCAGCCGGCGCTGGGCGGCATCGACGTCGCTGTCGCGCTGCACCACGACCGCCTGCGCGGCCTGGCGGTCGCTCTCGCGCATGGCCACCTGGGCGGCGCCGGCGGCCACATTGGTGTGGGCCTGCTGCAGCCGGGCCTGCGCCTCCGCACGCTGGGCCTCGAGTGCATCGACCTGCATGGTCGCCAGCAGCTCGCCGGCCCGGACGAAAGCGCCCTCTTCGGCCCGGATGTCCTGCACGCGGCCGCCCAGCTTGGTGGCCACATCCACCTCGGTGGCCTCGATGCGGCCGTTGCCGCTGGCCAGCCCTTCGCCGGGCCCTTGAGGCTGCAGCCGCTGCCACACCCACACGCCGGCGGCGGCCAGCGCCAGCACGGCCAGGGCGGCAAGCCATCTGTTCTTCGCATTCATCGCACGCGGCCTCGGGAAGGGAGTCAGGGACGAGGAGATGCGCCGGCGGCAGCGAGCACGCGCGAGCCGCCGCCCAGCGCGGTGTACAGGGCCACCTGCGAGGACAGCAGCGCGCGCTGCGTCTGCACGCGCTGCTGCTCGGCCGCCAGCAGGTCGCGCTGCGCGTCCAGCACCTCCAGGAAGGCGGCCGATCCGGCGTCGTAGCGCAGCCGCGCCAGGCGCGCGCGCTCGGACTGCGCGGCCAGGGCCTCGCGCTGCACGGCCAGCTGGTCGGCCAGCCAGCGGCGGGCGGCCAGCGCATCGGCCACATCCCGGAAGGCGGACTGGATGGCCTTCTCGTAGGCCGCCACCGCCATGTCGCGGCGCAGCTCGGCCAGGTCCAGGCTGGCGCGCAGGCGCCCGGCGGTGAAGAGGGGCAGCGACACGCTCGGGGCGAAGGCCCAGGCGCGGCTGCCGCTGTGGAACAGGTGGTCCAGCTCGGCACTGGCCGTGCCCAGGCTGCCGGTGAGCGCGATGCGCGGGAAGAAGGCCGCGCGTGCGGCACCGATGCTGGCATGGGCCGCGCGCAGCTGGTGCTCGGCCGAGGCGATGTCCGGCCGGTCGGCCAGCAGCTGCGAAGGCAGGCCGGCGGCCACCGGCGCGACCACCCGCTCGGGCAGCCGTGGGTCCGCGGGCGGCTCGGCCATGGCCGGCGGCAGGGGCGCGCCCACCAGCAGCGCCAGCGCATTGGCCTGCTGCGCCCGCTGCTGCGCCAACTGCGCGCTCAGCGCACGCGCCTGCTCGGCGAGCACGCGCACCTGGGCCAGGTCCAGGCGGGAGGTGGCGCCCACCTCGACACGGCGCGTGAAGATGCGCAGCGACTCGTTGCGGCTGTCGACGGCCTCGCGCGCCAGCCGCAGGCGCTCGTCCAGCTCGCGCAGGGCCAGCCAGCCCTGCACCACCTGGCCGACGATCGACAGGGCGGCGGCGCGCCAGGCCTCGGCGCTGGCCATTTCGTTGTGCAGCGCCGCGTCGTCCAGGCTGCGCAGACGGCCCCAGAAGTCCAGCTCCCAATCCGCCAGGCCCAGGCCCACGCGGTACTGGCTGCTCACGATCGGTTGGCCGCTCGCGTTCAGGTCGCCGGGCACCCGCGCACGCTGCGTGTCGATGGAGGCGCCCACGGCGGGCCAGGCCTCCGCGCCCTGGATCCGGCGCTGCGCCTGCGCCTCCTGCACCCGCAGGGCCGCAGCGCGCAGGTCGCGGTTGTGGGCCAGTGCCAGCGCGATCGGTGCGTGCAGCTGCGGGTCGGGGAAGGCGTCGCTCCAGGCGAGCGCGGCCGCCGATGCCGGCGCCCCGGCCTCCACCGCCGGGCCGGCCATCGGAAACTGCGCCGGCACCGGCGGCTCGGGCAGCGTCGGCGGCGGCGCCATCGACGCGCAGCCCGCGAGCATCAGCGCTGCCGCCGGCGCGCTCACGGTCCGGCACGCAAGGCGGCGCCGCACGCGCTCAGCCCAGGACGTGGAAGCCCGCATCCACATACAGGGTGCTGCCGGTGATGGCGCGCGATGCGTCGCCGGCCAGGAAGGTGCACAGCGCACCGACCTCGTCGATGTCCACCAGCCGCCGCAGCGGCGCGCGCTGGCGCGCGCTTTCCAGCAGCGCGTCGAAGTTCGGGATGCCCGAGGCCGCGCGCGTGGCCAGCGGCCCGGGCGAGACGGCGTTGACACGGATGCCCTGGGGCCCCAGCTCCGCCGCGAGGTAGCGCGTGCTGGCCTCCAGCGCGGCCTTCACCGGCCCCATGAGGCCGTAGTCGGGAATGACCTCCTCCGCGCCCACGTAGCTCATGGTCATCAGGCTGCCGCCGTCCTTCATCAGCGGCTCGGCCAGGTGCGCCATGCGCGCGAAGGAATGGCAGGAGATGTCCATGGCCCGCGCGAAACCCTCGCGCGACGAATCGACCACGCGGCCGTGCAGGTCGCTCCTGGGCGCGAAGGCGATGGAGTGCAGCACGAAGTCCAGCCGCCCCCACTGCGCGGCGACCACTTCGAACAGGGCCTCCATCTGGCCGGGCTGCTCCACGTCCAGCGGCAGGGCGATGGGGCAGTCCAGCTGCCGTGCCAGCGGCTCCACGTGGGGCCGCGCCTTGTCGTTGAACCAGGTCACGGCCAGCTTGGCACCGGCGGCGCGGAATGCGCGCGCGCAGCCCCAGGCGATGCTGTGCTCGTTGGCGATGCCGACCACCAGGCCCTTGCGGCCGGCGAGGGAGAACAGGTCCATGTCATTTCTCCAGGACGTACTGCCCCGGCGCATCCGCGAGGGCCGCGCCCATGCGCGGCGGCTTGACCCGGGCGCCGGAATGGGCCGCCAGCCAGCGCTGCCAGGCCGGCCACCACGAGCCGGCATGTTCGGGGGCCTGCGCCAGCCATTCCTCGGGCGCCAGGTAGGGGCCCTGGGCAGGACGCGTGAGCAGCTGATAGCGCCGGTGCGACTCGGGCCCGGGCGGATTGACGATGCCGGCGTTGTGCCCGCCGCTGGTCAGCGCGAAGGTGATCTCGGCCGGGCTGAGAAAGTGCAGCTTGTGCACCGAGCGCCAGGGCGCCACGTGGTCGGTCAGGGTGCCGACCATGAAGGTGGGCAGGTGCAGGCTGCCCAGCGTGACGGGCCGGCCGCCGACCGGAAAGCGGCCCTCCGCCAGGTCGTCGTCGAGGAACAGCCGGCGCAGGTACTCGGAGTGCATGCGCGCCGGCATGCGGGTGGCGTCGGCGTTCCAGGCCATCAGGTCGTTCATCGGCGGGCGCTCGCCCAGCAGGTACTCGCCGACCACGCGGGACCACAGCAGGTCGTAGCTGCGCAGCATGCTGAAGGCGCCGGCCATCTGCTGCGCGGTGAGGTAGCCGGTCTCGTGCATCTGCGCTTCCAGCAGGCTGAGCTGGCTCTCGTCGATGAACAGGCCCAGCTCGCCCGGCTCGGAGAAGTCGGTCTGCGCCGCGAAGTAGGTGGTGGTGGCCAGCCGCGCATCGCCGTCGCGCGCCATGGCCGCCGCGCCGATGGCCAGCAGCGTGCCGCCCAGGCAGTAGCCGGTCGCGTGCACCTTGCGCCCGGGGCACAGGGTGTTCACGGCATCGAGCGCCGCGTTCAGGCCGAGCGCGAGGTAGTCCTCCATGCCCAGGCCGCGCTCCGCCTCGCCGGGGTTCTTCCACGAGATGCAGAACACGGTGTGGCCCTGCCCGACGAGGTACTTCACCAGCGAGTCCTGCGCGGACAGGTCCAGGATGTAGTACTTCATGATCCAGGCCGGCACGATGAGCACCGGCTCCGGGTACACGGTGGGCGTGGCCGGGGCGTACTGGATCAGCTCGATCAGCGCGTTGCGCAGCACCACCTTGCCCGGCGTGACGGCGAGCGTCTGGCCCACACGATGGGCCTCGCTGCCGACCGGCGGCGCGTCACTGGCCAGGCGCTGCAGGTCCTCGGCCCAGTACCACAGGCCCCGCCACAGGTTGGCACCGCCCTGCTGCACCGTGCGCGCCACCACCTGCGGGTTGGTCCACGGCAGGTTGCCGGGCGAGAACATGTCCAGCCACTGGCGGGCGCCGAAGGCCACCAGGTCCTGGTGGTGCTTCTCGACGCCGAACACGTCGTGGGTCGCGGCGTCCCACCACCGCTCGGTCGCCAGGAAGCTTCGCTGCCAGAGGTAGAAGGGCCACTGCTGCCACTCGGGCGCCGCGAACCGGCGGTCGGGCGCCCGCGCCGGCGGGGCGACACCGTGGGGCGCGATCATCCGCGCGCCGGCATCGTGCGCCAGTTGCCGCTGCAGGCGCAGCGCCAGTTGCACCAGCTGCAGGCGCTTGCCCGGCGACACGGCCAGGTGCACCGCCCAGTCGACCGCGGCGAGCAGCGCGGCAGCGGGTGACAGCGCCCCGGTGGCCCGGGCCAGGGCAGCACGCACCTCCACGTCGTACGGTGCGGTGTGCGAAAGGTCGGGCGGGCGGGAGGCGTGCGTCATGGCTGGATCGACCGAAACAGGAAAGATGCGACCAGAACCGACGATAGGCGGTGAACCCGCATCGACCGACCACCGCCCAGGTCGGAAATTTGACAGGCGTCAAACCTTGGCCATGCACCGCACAGGATGCGGCCACGCCGCCACGCCCCTCAGGCGGCGTGGCGTGCGTGGAAGCGGCGCGGATCGAAGGGCGCGAGCGCGGGCCAGGCGCGGCGCTCGGCCAGCAGCCGCCCCACCCACTGGCCGGTGCGCGCCGACGCGCCCAGACCCACGTGGCCATGGCCGAAGGCGAGCACGACGTCCTCGCTCGCGCGCGACAGGCCGATGCACGGCAGCCCGTCGGGCAGGCTCGGGCGGTGGCCCAGCCACTGGCGCACCTCGATCGCGCCGGCCTGCGCCTCGAGCGCCGGGAACATGCGCAGCAGGTGCTGCCGCAGGATCTCGGCGCGGCGCCAGTCGGGCGCGGCGGCCAGGCCCGCGATCTCGACCTGCCCCGCGGCGCGCAGGCCGTCGCGCATCGCGTGCACGATGAGCTTGCCGTCGGCCGCCATCGTGGGCGTGCGCGGGCCGGCGGCGGCGCCTTGCAGCATCACGTGGTAGCCGCGCTCGGATTCGAGCGGCACGGGCGTGCCGGCCGCCGCCGCCAGCGGTGCCGAGCGCGCGCCCGCGGCGATCACGGCGGCGTCGGCCGCGATCTCGCCACGCTCGGTCTGCACGGCACACAGGCGGCCGCCTTCGATGCGCAGGCCGGTGGCGCGGCCCCGGTGCCAATCGGCCCCGAGCACCGACGCATGCCGTGCCAGCGCCGCCACGTAGGCGCCGGGCTGGCGGCAGTGGCCCGCCTCGGGCACGTGGATGCCCAGCGTGTAGCGGGCATCCAGGTCGGGCTCGCGGGCGCGCAGGGTGGCGGCGTCCCATGCCTCCCATTGCACGCCGGTGCGCCCGCGCACCCGCCACGCCAGCGCCTCGCCGTCGAATTCCTCGCGCGAGCGGTACACGTGCAGCAGGCCGCGCTGCTCGATCAGCTCGGGCACGCCCGCCGCCGCGGCCAGCCGGGCATGCAGGGCCGGCGCGTCGACGAGCAGCGTGCGCAGCGCATCGGCAATGGCCTGCACGCGCGCCTCGGTCCGGCCCGAGGCGAGGTAGCGCAGCAGCCAGGGCAACGCGCGCGGCAGATAGGCCCAGCGCACCGCCAGCGGCCCGAGCGGATCGGCCAGCCAGCCCGGCACCTTGCGCCAGGCACCCGGCAGCGCGGGCGGCACGACCGAGTGCGAAGACAGCCAGCCCGCGTTGCCGTAGCTCGTGGCCTGCTCTCCACCGGGTTCGCCGGGCTCGACCACCGTCACCCGAAGACCTGCCCGCAGGGCCTCGATCGCGCTCGCGCAGCCGATCGCGCCCGCGCCGATCACCACCACGTGGCGGCGTGCGTTCGTCTGTTCATCCATGCTCATCCGGGGGATCGTAAGGGCCTCGCCCGTGCGAGGCATGCAAAGTGCGATCGGCCCGCAGCGCAGGTGCAGCGGGCGTTGCGGGCCAATTCGTCACATCCGTTACCAATTCCGCCGCAGGCGCCACCGATGGGGACGACGGATGCAAAGCGTCACCAGCGCACGGGGTCGGGCGGCAGGCCCCGCGCCTATGATGCCGCCCGATGTCCCACGCACCCGCCCGCTCCCCACGCCCGCTGCACGGCGACGGCGCCATCACCGACGTCGCCGGCATCGAGGTCGGCCACTTCACCGACGAACGACGGCCCAGCGGCTGCACCGTCGTCATCGCGCGCGAAGGCGCGGTGGGCGGCGTGGACGTGCGCGGCGCAGCGCCGGGCACACGCGAGACGGACCTGCTCGCGCCCGGCAACTTCGTGCAGCAGGTGCATGCGGTCGTGCTCGCAGGCGGCAGCGCCTGGGGCCTGGCGGCCGCCGACGGCGCGGTCCGTTGGCTGGAGGAGCGCGGCGTGGGCCTGGACGTGCGCTACGGCACGCTGCCGATCGTGCCCGCAGCCGTGCTGTTCGACCTGCCGCTGAGCCATGCCGACGGCGCACGCGTGCGGCCCGACGCGGCCGCCGGCTATGCGGCCTGCGAGGCCGCCTCGCGCGGGGCGCCGGCCGAAGGCAACGTGGGCGCCGGCGCGGGTGCGCTGGTGGGCAAGCTGTTCGGCGTGCAGCACGCGATGAAGGGCGGCATCGGCACCGCGTCGGTCACCGTGGGCGGCGTCACCGTCGGTGCGCTGATCGCCTGCAACGCGCTGGGCGACGTGGTCGACCCCGACACCGGCGCGGTGCTGGCCGGCGCGCGCACCGACGACGGCCGCGCGTTGCGCGACACGCGGCGCTCGCTGCTGCGCGGCGAGCTGCCGCAGCCGCTGCTGGCCGGCACCAACACCACCATCGGCGTGGTCGCCACCGATGCGGTGCTGACCAAGGTGCAGGCCAACCGCCTGGCCACGGTGGCGCACGACGGCCTGGCCCGCGCCATCAACCCGGTGCACACCATGAGCGATGGCGACACGCTGTTCGCGCTGGCCACGGGCCGCGTGCCGCTGCAGGGCGCGGCCCCGGGCATGACGGTGCTGTCGACCATGGCCGCCGAGGCGGTGGCACGCGCCACCGTGCGTGCCGTGCAGGCGGCGCGCACGGTGCAGGTGGGCGACTGGCGCGTGCCGGCCATGAACGAGCTCGGGGGCATGCCGTGAAGCTCGGCCTGCCCCGCCCCGTGAAGCTGGTGCTGCTGGCCATCCGCGACCTGGTCGCCTCGGCCGGGCCGGTGGTGTTCATCGTCATCGGCGTGCTGGTCGCGGCCTACGTCTGGCTCGACCCGCAGCCGCCCAAGAAGGTGTCGCTGGCCACCGGCCCGGCAGGCAGCGCGTATGCCGAATTCGGCAAGCGCTATGCCGATGCGCTGAAGGCCAATGGCATCGAGGTGGAGCTCAAGCCCACCAGCGGCTCGCTCGACAATCTGCGCCTGCTGCGCGAGGGCCAGGCCGACGTGGGCTTCGTGCGCGGCGGGGCGGCCGACCCGGCGGCCGACGAGGAGGCCGGCCTCACCTCGCTGGGTGCCCTGTTCTTCGAGCCGCTGTGGATCTTCTACCGCACCGATGCGCTGCCCGTGCCCGCGCCCGACCCGAAGGCGCCGCCGCGGCGCCGCGGCGAGCCGCCGCCCGCGCCGCCCGAACCCGCACCCATCACCTCGCTGGCGCAGCTCGAGGGCCTGCGCGTGAACGTCGACAAGCCTGGCAGCGGCGTGCCGGAGATCATGGAGAGGATGTTCGCGGCCAACCGGCTCGACGCGTCGAAGCTGAAGCTGTCGCAACTCGAACAGGCGCCCGCGACCGAGGCGCTGGAGGCCGGCCTGCTCGACGCCGTGGTGCTGGCCTCGGCGCCGCAGTCGCCGCTGGTGCAGCGCCTGCTGCGCACGCCGGGCATCGCGCTGGTGGACCTGAGCCAGGTCGATGCGTACACGCGCATCTTTCCCTTCTTCTCGTCGGTGAGCCTGCCGCGCGGCATCGTCGACCTGGCGGGCGACGTGCCCACGCACGACGTGGCCATGCTCGCGGCCACCACCTCGCTGCTCACGCGCGAGGCCACGCACCCCGCCCTGCGCCAGCTCTTCGCCCAGGCGGCGCAGGCCATCCACGGCGGCGCGCACTGGTTCAACCGGGCGCGCGAGTTCCCCAACACGCGCACCAGCGAGCTGCCGGTGAGCGCCGAGGGCGACCGCGCCATCAACGGCACGCCGGCCTTCTGGCAGCGCTACCTGCCCTTCTGGGCCAGCAACCTCATCGAGCGCATGTGGCTGGTGATCGGCGGCCTGATCGTGCTGCTGCTGCCGCTGTCGCGCATCGTGCCGCCGCTCTACACCTTCCGCGTGCGGCGGCGCGTGTTCCGCTGGTACGCGCGCCTGCGCGAGATCGAGGCCAAGGTGGCCTCGGGCGAAGGCGATCGCAACGAGCTGCTCGACGAGCTGGACGAGCTCGACCGCGTGGCCAACCGCGTGACGGTGCCGCTGTCGTACGCCGAGGAGCTCTACGCGCTGCGCAACAACATCCACGCGGTGCGCAAGCGGCTGCTGGCGGCGCGGCCTGCCGCCGCGGTGGCGCCGGCGCCGGCAGGCCAGCCCGCCTGAGCCGGGGATTCAGGCCCGATCGGGCTGCAGCGCCCGCCCCGCCTGCGTGAGCAGCTACGAAATCGATAGCAAGCGGAAAGACGCGGGTCAGCGCTCCAGGCGCAGGAGCTTGCCGTTGCCGCCGTCGGTGAGCAGGTAGAGCCAGCCATCCGGGCCCTGCCGCACATCGCGGATGCGTTCGCCGCGCTCGGCCAGCAGGCGCTCGCGCGCGACGACCGTGTTGCCGCTGAGCGTGAGCCGCCACAGCGCCGTGCCCGCCAGCGCGCCGCTGAACAGGCTGCCCTGCCACTCGGGCATCTTGTCGCCGGTGTAGAAGGCCAGGCCGCTGGGCGCGATCGACGACTTCTGCGTGCCCGGCGTCCAGGGCGAGCCGTCGATGGTTTCCCAGAAGGTGGCGGGCTGTTCCATGCCCGCCTTGGCCGTGCCCTCGCCCAGCTGCGTGGTGGTGCCGTATTCCTGGCCCCAGCTGATGACGGGCCAGCCGTAGTTCAGGCCCGGCAGCGTGCGGTTGATCTCGTCGCCGCCCTGCGGGCCGTGCTCGCTGGTCCACAGTTCGCCGGTGGCCGGATGCAGCGCCGCGCCCTGCGGGTTGCGGTGGCCGTAGCTCCACAGTTCGGGCTGCGCGCCGGCCACGGTCCACGCCGGGTTGCCGGGCGCGGCCCCGCCGTCGGTCGTGATGCGCGCCACCTTGCCGTTGCCTCGCGTGAGGTCCTGCGCGAAGCCGCGCTGGCTGTCGATCTGGCGCTCGCCCATCGTCACGAAGAGCGCGCCGCCGCGGTCGAACACCAGGCGCGAGCCGTAGTGGCCGCTGCTGCCCGTGACCTTGGGCGTCTGGCGGTAGATGACGGTGACGTTGGCCAGCGTGCGGGTCGCGAGGTCGATCTCGGCACGGCCGACCGCGGTGCCGTTGGCGCCGCTGCCGTCGCGTTCGGAGAAGCTGAAGTAGATGCGCCGGTTGCTGGCGAAGGCCGGGTCGAGCGCGATGTCGAGCAGCCCGCCCTGCCCGGCCGTGTCGACCGCCGGCACGCAGCACACATCGTCGGCACCGCCGTTGGCCGCGCTGCCGTCGGCATTGCGCAGCCGGATCTGGCCGCCGCGCTGGGTGACGAGCATGCGGCCGTCGGGCAGGAAGGCCAGGCTCCACGGGTTGGCGAGGCCGGTGGCCAGTTCGACCACCTTGAGCGGGCCGGGCGCGGGTGCCGGCGCCGGAGCCGGCGCCGGAGCCGGTGCAGG
This sequence comes from Pseudomonadota bacterium, assembly GCA_031119395.1. GTDB lineage: Bacteria > Pseudomonadota > Gammaproteobacteria > Burkholderiales > Burkholderiaceae_C > Xenophilus. Next base: position 24,690 of record JAVHYA010000032.1, on the reverse strand, counting down.
GGCGGGAGAGGGAGCCGGCGCGGGTGAAGGCGCGGGTGCGGGCGCCGGCGCGGGGGCAGGCGTGCCCGGCAGCGCCGCGATCGGGAAGCCCCCGCCTCCTCCGCCCCCGCCACCACAGCCGGCGACGAGCAGGACGAGGCTCCAGCCCCAGGGACGCACAGCAGCACGGGTCATGCGGTTCTCCGTCGAAGGATCGCGGCAGTGTGCGCGCGGGCCCCCGGCGCTGCCAAGGGCCGGGCCGCGATTTGCGGCGATGTCCTGCACCGGCGCCGCCGACGGACAAGAAAAAAGGCCCGTCGACGACGGGCCCTGGCGGGGCAGCGCGCGGTGCGCGGCCTACTTGAGCGCCTTGAAACGCACCCGCTTGGGCTTGGCGCCCTCTTCGCCGAGGCGCTTCTTCTTGTCGGCCTCGTACTCCTGGTAGTTGCCGTCGAAGAACACCCATTGCGAATCGCCCTCGGCCGCGAGGATGTGGGTGGCGATGCGGTCGAGGAACCAGCGGTCGTGGCTGATGACCAGCACGGTGCCCGCGTATTCGAGCAGCGCGTCTTCCAGGGCGCGCAGGGTTTCCACGTCGAGGTCGTTCGACGGTTCGTCCAGCAGCAGCACGTTGCCGCCCTGGATCAGCGTCTTGGCCAGATGCAGGCGGCCGCGCTCGCCGCCCGAGAGGTTGCCGACCTTCTTCTGCTGGTCCTGGCCGTTGAAGTTGAAGCGGCCCGCGTAGGCACGGCTGGCCATCTGGAACTTGCCGACGTTGATGATGTCCAGGCCGCCGGAGATGTCCTCCCACACGGTCTTGTTGTTGGCCAGTTCGTCGCGGTGCTGGTCGACGAAGGCCATCTTCACGGTCTGGCCGATCACGACCTCGCCGCTGTCGGGCTGCTCCTTGCCCGCGATCAGCTTGAACAGCGTGGACTTGCCCGCGCCGTTGGGGCCGATGATGCCGACGATGGCGCCGGCCGGGATGTTGAAGGACAGCTTGTCGATCAGCAGGCGGTCGCCGAAGCTCTTGCTGACGTCCTTGAACTCGATGACCTGGCTGCCCAGGCGCTCGGCCACGGGGATGAAGATCTCCTGCGTCTCGTTGCGCTTCTGGTATTCGACATCGCTCAGTTCCTCGAAGCGGGCCAGGCGCGACTTGCTCTTGGCCTGGCGGGCCTTGGGGTTCTGGCGCGACCACTCCAGCTCCTTCTTCAGCGCCTTGGCATGGGCCTCTTCGCTCTTCTGCTCCTGCGCCAGGCGTTCGCCCTTCTGCTCGAGCCAGGTGCTGTAGTTGCCCTTCCACGGGATGCCGCGGCCGCGGTCCAGTTCCAGGATCCACTCGGCCGCGTTGTCGAGGAAGTAGCGGTCGTGGGTGATGGCCACCACGGTGCCGGAGAAGCGCTGAAGGAACACTTCCAGCCACTCCACCGATTCGGCGTCCAGGTGGTTGGTGGGTTCGTCGAGCAGCAGCATGTCGGGCTTGGACAGCAGCAGCTTGCACAGCGCCACGCGGCGCTTCTCGCCGCCCGAGAGCAGGCCGATCTTGGCGTCCCACGGCGGCAGGCGCAGCGCGTCGGCGGCGATCTCGATCTGGTGCTCCGAGTCGGTGCCGGCGGCGGCGATCACCGCCTCCAGCTGGCCCTGCTCGGCGGCCAGCGCATCGAAGTCGGCGTCGGGCTCGGCATAGGCGGCGTAGATCTCCTCGAGCCGCTTCTTCGCGTCGTTGACCTCGCCCATCGCCTCGTCGATCGCCTCGCGCACGGTGTGCTCGGGGTTCAGCTTGGGCTCCTGCTCGAGGTAGCCGATCGACAGGCCGGCCATCGGGAGCGCTTCGCCCTCGATCTCCTTGTCGACACCGGCCATGATCTTGAGCAGCGAGGACTTGCCCGAGCCGTTGAGGCCGAGCACGCCGATCTTGGCGCCGGGGAAGAAGGACAGCGAGATGTCTTTCAAGATCTGCCGCTTGGGCGGCACGGTCTTGGAGACGCGGTTCATGGTGTAGACGTACTGGGCCATGGGCGTATCTTCAGGTGGGTGGGAGCGCGCCGTGCGATGCGAAGGCGCCCGGGGGCCGGGCCGGCGCGAAACCGTGGATTATCCGCGCACCCACGTCGGCCGGGCCGCCCGGCGCCGAAAATCCGCACCGCGGCCACGCCGGGCGGCGACTCATGCGACAATACGCGGGTTGCCGGGCGCAGTTACCCGCAACACCGGCTTCCTGCCGGGGACGACGGAAATCCCTTCCTGGCTCCCGCTCTCTCTCGATTGCATCTGCCTTTGACTGGCCCGGCCGCTCCCAGCGAGCGCACCGCGGCAGGCCGATACCCAAAGAACACCGCGCCGTGCAAGGCGCTCTTTCATCTCAATGAACTTCGACGAACTGAAGCTGGCTCCGGCCATCCTCTCCGCCGTGCGCGAGCAGGGCTACGAAACCCCCACCCCCATCCAGGCCCAGGCGATCCCCGCCGTGCTCGAGGGCCATGACCTCCTCGCCGGCGCGCAGACGGGTACCGGCAAGACCGCCGCCTTCACCCTGCCCCTGCTGCACAAGCTCTCCAAGGGCCAGGGCAAGACCAACAAGTTCGGCAAGGACGGCATCGCCGCCCTGGTGCTGACCCCCACGCGCGAACTCGCCGCCCAGGTCGAGGAATCCGTGCGCACCTACGGCAAGAACCTGCCGCTGACCTCCACCGTCATCTTCGGCGGCGTGGGCATGAACCCGCAGATCGACCGCATCAAGAAGGGCGTGGACATCCTGGTGGCCACCCCCGGCCGCCTGCTCGACCTGCAGCAGCAGGGCAACCTGGACCTGTCCACCGTCGAGATCCTGGTCCTGGACGAAGCCGACCGCATGCTGGACATGGGCTTCATCCACGACGTGAAGAAGATCCTGGCCCTGCTGCCCGACGACAAGCAGAGCCTGCTGTTCTCGGCCACCTTCAGCGACGAGATCCGCGAACTGGCCAACGGCCTGCTGCGCAACCCCAAGAGCATCCAGGTCACCCCGCGCAACACCACGGTGCAGCGCATCACCCAGGTCGTGCACCCGGTGGGCCGCGCCAAGAAGAAGCAGCTGCTGGCGCACATCATCCAGGAGCACGACTGGAGCCAGGTGCTGGTGTTCACCCGCACCAAGTTCGGCGCCAACCACGTGGCCGAGTTCCTGGCCAAGAACGGCGTCACCGCCATGGCGCTGCACGGCAACAAGAGCCAGAGCGCCCGCACGCAGGCGCTGGCGGGCTTCAAGAGCGGCGACATCCGCGCCCTGGTGGCCACCGACATTGCCGCCCGCGGCATCGACATCGACGACCTGCCGCACGTGGTGAACTACGAAGTGCCCAACGTGCCCGAGGACTACGTCCACCGCATCGGCCGCACCGGCCGTGCCGGCAAGGAAGGCCAGGCCGTGAGCCTGGTCTGCCTGGACGAGGAAGGCTTCATGCAGGAGATCGAGCGCTTCACCAAGCAGCAGATCCCCTCGCAGGTCATCGAGGGCTTCGGCCCCGACGAAGGCGAGATCGCCGAGCCGATCGCCATGGGCCGCCAGACCCTGTGGGGCGGCGCCGGCCGCCCGCCGAGCCGCGAGGTGATGGCCGCTGCCGCCAAGGCCGCGCGCCAGGAGATGATGACCCGCATCCGCGAGAACAAGGCCGGCCAGGCGCCCCGCAAGGCCAACGGCGGTGCCAACGGCAACGGTGGCGGCAACAACGGCGGCAGCCGCGGCCAGGGCGGCCAGCGCCCGCCGCGCGATGCCCAGCGTGACGGCCAGCCGCCGCGCCAGCACGCGCCCAAGCGCCACCATCCCAGCCCGGCACAGCCGCACGCGCTGTACGAGGACCGGCCCGAGCGCCAGCCCAAGCACTACGGCAACTCCACCAGCCCGTCGCACGCCGACATGGTGGCGCACCGCCGCGCCGACAGCGTCGGCGGCGCTGCGGGCCAGCCCGATCCGCTGCGCACCAGCGTCGACAGCTACGGCGGCGGCAAGCGCCGTGGCGGCGGTGGCTATGGCGGCGGTGGGGGCGGCAACTACGGCGGCGGTGGCGGCGGTGGCAAGCGCCGCGGCGGCGGCGGCGGTGGTGGCGGCAACTTCGGCGGCGGCGGCGGCCGCCGCGGCGGCTACTGAGCACGGCGCACAGCGCGTCCAGGCACAGGCCATGTCCTTCGGGGCATGGCCTTTTTTCTTGCCCGCGCTCAGCGCTCCATGTCGCGGATCAGCCCCTTCATCTCGTCGATCTCCCGGCGCTGCGTGGCGATGATCCCGTCGGCCAGGCGCCGCACCCGCGGGTCGGCAAGATGCGCCCGTTCGCTGGTGAGGATGGCGATCGAGTGGTGCGGGATCATGGCCCGCATCCACGCCACGTCGGCCACGGTGGCCTGGCTGCGCACCAGCCACAGGGCCAGCGCGAAGACCGCCGCGCTGCCGGCCAGGATCGCGACGTTGACCCCGCGCCTCGGGTGCATGTGCCACATGAAGCCCATCATGACGAATGCCATCGCCGCGCCCATCAGCACAGCCATGTACGCGCGCGTCTCGCTGAAGAAGACGTGATCGAGCGAATAGGTGTTGAGGTACATGAGCCCGAACATCAGGACGGTCGAGCAGCCGATCATCACGGCGAAGCGGACATAGGCGGGCATGGTGGGGTCCAGGTGAACAGTGACTCGTCGCTTGTAGACCTGTCCGCGGCACGCCGGCGTAGGACGCTCCGTGCAATCTCGTCGCCTGCAACGCCGGCGGCCCCCGTGGGCGGCCTGGCCATCGTTCCTACAGCGCGTGCGCTGCCGACCTACTGCAATCGGACGGCACCTGCCTAGTGTCGACACGCAGGCCGGTCTTCCGGCCGCGGCACCGGCCGCGCCGCGCGGTCGCCCATCACCCGCTGGACCGCACTATGCATCGACTCGCCATGCCCCCTGCCCCCTGTTGCATGAACCGGCGCGCGACCACCGCGCACCCAGCCCTGCGCGGGTTCCGACCATGAACGTCAGCGAATTCGTCTGGCAGCGGCTCGCGCAATGGGGCCTGCACCGCGCCTACGGCTACCCGGGCGACGGCGCGGGTGGCCTGGACGTGGCACTGGAGCGCTCGAGGGCCATGTCCTTCGTGCAGGCGCGGCACGAGGAGATGGCGGCTTTCATGGCCTGCGCGCATGCCAAGTTCACCGGCGAGGTGGGCCTGTGCTTCGCCACCTCGGGCCCGGGCGCGGTGCACCTGCTCAACGGCCTGTACGACGCGCGCATGGACCATGTGCCGGTGGTGGCGCTGGTCGGCCAGCAGCCGCGTTCCGCCATCGGGGCCAGCTTCCAGCAGGAGGTCGACCTGGCCGCGCTCTTCAAGGACGTGGCGTCGGAGTTCGTGGGCACGGCCACTTCGCCCGCCCAGGTGCGCCACCTGATCGACCGCGCGGTGCGCATCGCGGCGGCCCGCCGCACGGTCACCTGCGTGGTGCTGCCGCACGACGTGCAGCAGATGCCCTACGAGGACCCGCCGGTCGCCCACGGCAGCACGCACACCGGCGTCGGCCATGCGCGCAGCGCGGGCCTGCCCGACGAACAGGCGCTGATCGATGCCGCCGCGGTGCTCAATGCCGGCCAGCGGGTGGCGATGCTGGTGGGCGCCGGCGCGCTGGGTGCGACCGACCTGCTCATCGAGGTTGCCGACACCCTTCAGGCCGGCTGCGCCAAGGCCCTGCTGGGCAAGGCGGCGCTGCCCGACGACCTGCCCTGGGTGACCGGCTCCATCGGGCTGCTGGGCACCGAGCCCAGCTGGGAGCTGATGCAGTCGTGCGACACGCTGCTGATGGTCGGCACGTCCTTCCCGTACAGCGAATTCCTGCCCAAGCCCGGCTCGGCACGTGCGGTGCAGATCGACGTCGACCCGGCCGCGCTGAGCCTGCGCTACCCGACCGAGGTCAACCTGCTCGGCGCGGCCGTGCCGACGTTGCGCGCCCTGTCGGCGCTCTTGGTGCCGCGTGCGCGCAGCGCCTGGCGGGAGGGCATCGAGCGCCAGGTCGCCGACTGGTGGCGCACGCTGGAGGCCCGTGCGATGCAGCCGGCCGACCCGCTCAATCCCCAGCGCGTGCTGTGGGAGCTGTCGCCGCGGCTGCCCGAGAACAGCATCCTGACGGGCGACGCCGGCACGGTGGCGAACTGGTACGCGCGCGACGTGCGCCTGCGGCGCGGCATGATGGGCTCGCTGTCGGGCACGCTGGCTTCCATGGGCTCGGCCACGCCGTATGCGGTGGCGGCCAAGATGGCCTTTCCCGACCGGCCGGTGATCGCGCTGATCGGCGACGGCGCCATGCAGATGAACGGGCTGGGCGAGCTCATCACCATCGCCAAATACTGGCGCGAGTGGGCCAGCCCGACGCTGGTGGTGATGGTGCTCAACAACCAGGACCTGGCGCAGGTGACCTGGGAAGAGCGCATCCAGATGGGCGAAGGCAAGACGCTGAGCACGCAGCAGCTGCCCGACGTGCCCTACCACCGCTTCGCCGAACTGCTGGGCCTGCGGGGCCTGTACGTCGATGCGCCGGAGCAGGTCGGGCCCGCCTGGGACGAGGCGCTGCGCGCCGACCGGCCGGTGGTGCTGGAATGCCGCACCGACCCGAACGTGCCGCCGCTGCCGCCGCACATCACGGCCGAGCAGGCGCGCAATTTCCTGGGCATGACGCGCACCGAGCCCGAGCTCGGGTCGGTGCTGGTCAACAGTGCGCGGCAGCTCTTCGCGTCCTTCCTGGGGCGGCGCCGGTAGGCCTGCGCCGTGCGCCCCGACTTAGGCCAGGCTTAAGCCGCGCCACACAAGGCGGCGTCCGACGCGCGCCCCGCGCGCCCGGCTCCTACATTGAAGCCGACGCTGCACACCGACAGGTGGTTTCTTCCTCTGCTTGCCAGGCGCGACGCCCTTGCGCAAACAACCAGGAGATATCGCATGTCTTGGACCCGTGAGCAGATCCACGTCACCGCTGCCAGCTACCTCGGCTGGACCTTGGACGCCTTCGACTTCTTCCTGATGGTCTTCATCCTGAAGGACATCGCGGCGCAGTTCCACACCCCCATCCCCTCGGTGGCGCTGGCCATCACGCTGACGCTGGCCATGCGGCCCGTCGGCGCGCTGATCTTCGGGCGCCTGGCCGACCGCTTCGGCCGCCGGCCGACCATGATGGCCAACATCCTCTGCTACGCGGTGCTGGAACTGCTGTCGGGCTTCTCGCCCAACCTCGCGACGCTGATCGTGCTGCGCGCGCTCTTCGGCATCGCGATGGGCGGCGAATGGGGCGTGGGCTCGGCGCTCACCATGGAGACCGTGCCGGCGCGTTCGCGCGGCTTCGTCTCGGGCCTGCTGCAGGCCGGCTACCCGACCGGCTACCTGCTCGCCTCGCTGGTGTTCGGGCTCTTCTACGACCGCATCGGCTGGCGCGGCATGTTCTTCGTCGGCATCCTGCCGGCGCTGCTCGTCCTCTACGTGCGCTCGCACGTGCCCGAATCGCCGGCCTGGAAGCGACAGCGCGCGCAGCCGCGCCCGAGCCTGCTGGCGGCGCTGCGGCACGACTGGAAGCTGGCGCTGTATGCCATCGTGCTGATGACCGCCTTCAACTTCTTCTCGCACGGCACGCAGGACCTGTACCCCACCTTCCTGCGCGTGCAGCACGGCTTCGATGCGCACACCGTGGCCCTGGTGACCATCGTGCTGAACATCGGCGCCATCGTCGGCGGCCTGGCCTGCGGCACGCTGTCCGAACGCATCGGGCGCCGCTGGACCATCTTCGGGGCCGCGCTGCTGGCGCTGCCCGTGCTGCCGCTGTGGGCCTACTCGCACACCGCGGCCGGCCTCGCCTTCGGCGCCTTCCTGATGCAGATCGCCGTGCAGGGCGCCTGGGGCGTGATCCCGGTGCACCTGAACGAGATCTCGCCCGACAGCATCCGCGCCACCTTCCCCGGCCTGGTCTACCAGCTCGGCAACCTGCTGGCCTCGGTCAACGCGACCCTGCAGGCCTCGCTCGCCGCGCGCCACGGCAACGACTACGCCTTCGCGATGGCCGTGGTCGCCGGCACGGTGGCGGTCGTCATCGCGGGCCTGATCCTCTTCAGCCGCGAACGGCGCGGGGTGGACATGGGTGCCGGCAGCCTGCCGGCCGCCGTCCGGCACGCCTGAGGCCGACGGCGCCGACGCGGCGGGTTAGATTGCAGCCATGCAAGACATCCCGCCGAACTTCGCGACGCTGTTCGTGGCCACCTGCAACCTGCTCAACCTGGCCCGGCCGCAGCGCATCTTCTATGCCAACCAGGATCCGTACGACCCGCGGGACTACCAGCGCAAGGTGGCCTGGCTGGGCGAGCGCTTCCGCGTCCTCAACGCGGACGTGCTGGCCGTGCAGGAGGTGTGGGACGACACGGCGTTCAAGGATGCGGTGCTCGCCAGCGGGCTTCGCTACGACACCCTCGCGGTTCCCGGCGCCGAGAGCGCGCCGCCCGCCCAGGGCGCGCAGGGCACGCCGCGCGTGGGCATCGCGACCCGGCTGCGGGTGGACGGCATCGAATCCTTCGTCGACTTCCCCGACGACATCGCCGTCGACGTGCCGGGCCTGGGACTGCACACGCGCTTCGAGCGCCCGCCCCTGCTCGCGCGGCTGCGCATGAAGCACGGCCAGCCGGTCAACGTGCTGACCGTGCACCTCAAGTCCAAGCGCCCCAAGTTCCTGCTCGATGCCGCCGGCCAGTCGCTGGAGGACCGCGACGACCGCAAGGTGGCGGCGCGCGCCTCGCTGCGCTCGCTGCTCATGCGCGGCGCCGAGGCCGCGGCCCTGCGCTGCATCGTGATCGACCTGCTGCGCGGCAGCCAGGTGCCGCTGGTGGTGATGGGCGATTTCAACGACCATCCGCACAGCGTGACCTCGCAGCTGGTGGCGGCCACCTCGGACGCGGTCTACGACAAGTCGGCACGCGACGTGGCGCTGTTCAACGCCTACGAGATGCAGGGCGAGTCGGCGCTGAAGAAGGACGTGGCGTACTCGCACGTGCACCAGGGCTTCCCGGAAATCCTCGACCAGGTCTTCGTGAGCGAGGAGTTCATGGCCGGCTCTCCCCGCGCCCTGGGCGACGTGCGGCGTGTCGACTACTTCAACGACCACCTGCACGAAGGCCGCGACCGCACCCGCTCGGACCACGGCTTCGTGCGCGCGCTGCTGCGGCTGCGGATCGCCTGAGCCCGTACCGCCCCCGGCCTTCGCGCACGGCCATCGATTCGATCGCGTCAAGCCTTGGAGACACGCACCGTGGCATCCGGGCGCTTGTGCAGGTCGGGCAGCAGCTCGAGGCCCAGGCCCGGCTTGTCGTTGAGCCGGACCGTGCCCTTCTCGACGATGGGCAGCTCGGTCACCAGCTCCTTGTACCAGCCGGTGAAGAAGGCGCGCACGCTTTCCTGGACCAGCGCGTTGGGCGCATGCAGGCTCAGGTGCGTGGAGGCGGCCCACACCACCGGCCCGGTGCAGTCGTGCGGCGCCACCGGCAGTTGCCAGGCGTCGGCCATGGCGGCGATCTTGCGCGCCTCGGTGAGGCCGCCGCACCAGCTCAGGTCGAGCATGGCCACGCCGGCCACGCCGGTCTGCAGGTAGTCCTTGAAGCCCCACTTGTAGCTGAGCGTCTCGCTGGCGCACACCAGCGCCTTGCAATCCACGGCGTACTGCCTGAGCAGGTCGAGGCTGTCCATGCGGATCGCGTCCTCGTGCCAGAAGGTGTCGAACTCCTGCAGGGCGCGTGCGATCTTCTGCGCCATCGGCAGGCGCCACAGGCTGTGGAACTCCACCATGATGTCCATCTGCCGCCCCACGGCCGAGCGGATCTTGCGGAAGGGCTCCAGTGCCGTGTCGAGGTCGGCGTTGCTGATGTACTGGCCGTGGCTCTTCTCGGCGGCCGGGTCGAAGGGCCAGATCTTCATGGCCGTGATGCCTTCGGACAGCAGCGACTCGGCCAGTTCGTCGGCATGGTGCAGGAAGCCCTGCAGGTCCTCGTACGGCCCCGCGGGGTTCGGCCGGCCGCCGGCGGCCGGGCCCAGCCCCCAGTTCGACGTGCTCTGGTTGGCGGTGCTGCGCACGTACTGGTAGCCGGCGCAGGTGTTGTAGATGCGGATCGCATCGCGGCTCTTGCCGCCCAGCGCGGTGTGCACCGGCATGTTGGCCGCCTTGCCGAACAGGTCCCACAGCGCGATGTCCACGGCCGAGTTGCCGCGCGTCTCGACGCCGGAGCCGCGCCAGCCCAGGTAGCCGGTGAGGTCGCGGTTGCGCGCCTCGATGGCCAGCGGGTCGGCGCCCAGCAGCTTGGGGGCGGCCCATTCGTGCAGGTAGGCCTCGACGGCGGCGGCACCCATGAAGGTCTCGCCCAGGCCCACCAGGCCTTCGTCGGTGTGCAGGCGCACCCAGAGGATGTTGGGGAATTCGCCCAGGCGGACGGTTTCGACTTGCGTGATCTTCATGACGCTCGTTCAGGCAGGGAGAAAGAAAAAGGCCGCGCCCGGATGGGAGCGGCCTGCGGGTCACGCCGCTTCAGCTGCCGCGAGCCTTCTTCAGCGCGTCCATCACCACGTTGACGGCCTCGGCGCCGATGGTGGGAATGTTCTTGTCGTAGACCGGCTTGACCTTGTCGAACATGCGCTTCTGCTCGGCCGGGGTCACCTCGTTGACCGTCATGGTCTTCTTCAGGTTCTCCAGCGACTTGGCGTTGAGCGCCCGGTTGGCCTCGCGCTCCACCTTGCGGCCCTCGATCGCGGCCTCGCGCAGCACGGCCTGCTCCTCGGGCTTGAGCTGGTCCCACAGCTTCTTGCTGTAGAGGATCAGGAAGGGCGTGTAGGCATGGCGCGTCACGCTCAGGTACTTCTGCACCTCGCTGAACTTCGAGGTCTCGATGGTCACGAAGGGGTTCTCCTGGCCGTCGATGGTGCGGGTCTCCAGCGCGGTGAACACCTCGCCGAAGGCCATCGGCACGGCATTGGTGCCCAGGGTCTTGAAGGAGTCCAGGAAGATGTTGTTCTGCATCACCCGGACCTTCACGCCCTCGAAGTCCTCGACCTTGGCGACCGGGCGCTTGCTGTTGGTGAGGTTGCGAAAGCCGTTCTCCCAGTAGGCCAGGTTGACCAGGCCCGCGGCCTCGAGCTTCTTGTTGAAGTATTCGCCGGCCGGGCCGTCGAGCACCGCGTCGGCCTCCTTCTCGTTGTTGAAGAGGAAGGGCAGGTCGAACACGCCCAGCTCCTTGACGATGCCCACCAGCGGCGAGCTGGAGGTGCACACCATCTCCTGCGTGCCGGCCCGCAGGGCCTGCGTGGCCTGCAGGTCGCCGCCGGCGGCGCCGCCCCAGAAGGCGGCGATCTTCATCTTGCCGCCGGTCTTGGCGGCCAGCACCTCCTGCATCTTCTTGACGCCCTGGCCCACCGGGTGGTCCTCGTTCACGCCGTTGGTGAGCTTGATGGTGCGCTCGGCGAACTGGGCCGAGGCGGCGAAAGGGGTTGCCAGGGCGACGGCGGCCGCCGCGGCGACCAGGCTTCTGCGGTTGAACATGGGATGTCTCCTTCTCTCGTCTTGGGTGGGTGGGGAACGGCTGCGAAACGCAGTCAGCGGGCGGCGGCCGGGCGCCGCCTCATCGAGCGAGCCACCACGACAGCGGCACGGTCACGATCTGGGGGAAGAACACCATCGAGAACAGCACGATGAGCTGCGCGATGAAGAAAGGCATCACGCCCTTGAAGGCATCGTCCATGCTGATGCGCGCGACGCCGCACACCACGTTGAGCACGGTGCCCACCGGCGGCGTGATCAGGCCGATGGCGTTGTTGATGATGAACAGCACGCCGAAGTACACCGGGTCGATGCCGGCCTTGAGCACCACCGGCATCAGCACGGGGGTGAGGATCAGGACCGTCGGCGTGAAGTCCAGCGCCGTGCCGACGATCACGATCAGCACCATCATCACGAACATCAGCAGCGTCTTGTTGTCCATGAAGGGCTGCAGCAGCTTCGTCACCTCGCCCGGGATGTCGGCCACGGTGATGAGCCAGGCGCTCACCATGGCGGCGGCCACGAGGAACATCACCACCGCCGTCGTCTTGCCGGCCGCCGCGATGAGCTGGTACATCATGTGCCATTTGAGCTCGCGGTAGATGAACATGCCGACCACGAAGGAGTACACGGCAGCGACCACGGCCGCCTCGGTCGGCGTGAAGATGCCGAACTTCATGCCGCCGATGATCACCACCGGCAGCGCCAGCGCCAAGCTGCCCCGCGCCGTGATGCGCAGGCGCTCGGCGTAGGGCACGCGGGGCGCCGACTGGACCTTGTCCCGGCGCGCCACGATCCACCACGCGATGCCGATCGCCAGGCCCATCAGGATGCCGGGCACGATGCCCGCCAGGAAGAGCTTGGTGATCGACACGTTGCCCGCGACACCGAAGACGATGAAGCCGATCGAGGGCGGGATGACCGGCGCGATGATGCCGCCCGCGGCGATCAGGCCGGCGGACCGGTTGGTCTGGTAGCCGGCACGGTTCATCATCGGAATCAGCAGCGCGGCCAGCGCGGCCGTGTCGGCCACCGCCGAACCCGAGATCGACGCCATGATGATCGCCGCCACCACGGCCACATAGCCCAGGCCGCCGCGGAAGTGGCCCACCCAGGCCATCGCGAGGTCGACGATGCGGCGGGACAGCCCGCCGGCGGTCATGAACTCGCCGGCCAGCAGGAAGAAGGGCACGGCCAGCAACGGGAAGTTGTCGGCGCCGTCGACGAAGCGCTGCGCGATGATCTGGCTGTCGAAGGCCGGCAGCACGCCGGTGAAGGCGAGCCAGCCCATGAGCGCGACGCCGCAGACCAGCAGCGAATAGGCGATGGGCATGCCGATGGCCATGGCGGCCAGCAGCGAGACGACGAAGACCGCGACCGTCACGACGCGCTCCTCGCTTCGCCGGCGTGGCCCGGTACGGGCGCCACGTCCTCGGACTCCATCACCTGCACCAGTTCATCGTCGCTCATGCGGCCCGTGAAGAGGCGCCACAGCTTCTCGATGTTGATGAGGCCCATGACCACCGAGACGATGTAGCCGATGCCGTAGATCCAGATCATCGAGATGCCGACCACCGGCGAGATGTTGGTGGTCTGCAGTTCGTGCATCTCGTAGGTGCCCATGAAGAAGAGCACGTTGCAGAACAGCATGAGCACCTGGTTGATGAAGAAGCAGACCTTCTTGCCCGCGCGCGGCAGGTGCTTGATGAGCGTGTCCACCCCCAGGTGGGCGCCGTCGCGCATCGCGACCATGGCCCCGATGTAGGTGAGCCAGATGAAGCAGTAGCGCGACATCTCGTCCGACACCGTGATGCCCGAATTGAAGCCGTAGCGCAGCACCACGTTGCCGAAGACCATGACGACCATGGCCACCATGCACACGACGACAAGGAACTCGAGCAGCTTGAAGAACGCGTCGATCACGCCTCTCATGGGGTTTGTCTCCTGTTGGGTTGTTGTTGTCGGTACGGGGTCAGGCCGCGGCCTTGATGCGCCGCGGCGGCGCATGGATCTGCGGGATGCGCTTGCCGGAGGCGAGCACGGTGTCGATGTCCTCGCGGGCGCCGTCGATCAGCACCCGGATCGCCTTCTCGGCCCGCTCGGGCTGGCGCGCGATCACCGCGTCGAGCACCGCACGGTGCAGCGGCAGCGAGACGGCCGGGCCGTTCTTGCGGCGGGTCGAGATCTCGAAGCTGGTGCGCAGCAGCGCCGCGAGCGCCCGGCTCATCTGCACCAGCATGCGGTTGTGGCTGGCGGCGATCAGGCCCTGGTGGAAACGCAGGTCGGGCGTGACGTAGTCGCCGCCGAATTCGATCGCGTGCTTCATCAGCGCGAACGCCGCTTCCATGTCCGCGATGTCGCCGGCCGTGGCGCGCTCGGCGGCCAGCCGCACGGCCGCCGGCTCGACGGCGCGCCGCAGGTCCTGCAGGTCGCGCAGGAACTCGCGCGACAGGCCCACGCGCGTCTGCCAGACGATCACGTCGGCGTCGAACCAGTTCCACTGGTCCTCGGGCAGTACGCGGGTGCCGACCTTCGGGCCGCTGGTGATCAGCCCCTTGGCGATCAGCGACTTCACGGCCTCGCGGATCACGGTGCGGCTGACACCCAGCTCCTCGCACAGCAGGGGCTCGGGCGGCAGCGACGTGCCGGGCGGATAGCGGCCGGCCACGATGTCGGCGCCGATGCGATCGACCGTGTTGCCGTGGACGTTCTTGATGGTCGTCATGCGTGACAGCCACCGCCCGCGGCGCCAGGCGCGCAACCCATGCACCGCCCCGCGCCAGGCGCCGTGCGGTCGCAGGAATGCCCGTTCGAGCCGGTCGTCATGAATGTCGTCTCCTGGGGTGGCACTCGAAAACCCTGAGCAGGGACTGACGAGCTGGTTCTTATCATATGATGATTGAATCGCCGGCCTCGCAGAGTGAAAACCCTGAGCAGCGAGCCGCGCCACGATGGAGACACCATGAGCAGCGAGACGCCGAAGAAGAAGAAACCCGCGCACGAATTGCGCAGCCAGCAGTGGTGGGGACGCACCGACCGCGACGGCTTCATCTACCGCAGCTGGGTCAAGGGCAAGGGCGTGCCGCACGACCAGTTCGACGGCCGGCCCGTCATCGGCATCTGCAACACCTTCAGCGAGCTCACGCCCTGCAACTCGCATTTCCGCACGCTGGCGGAGCAGGTGAAGATCGGCGTGTACGAAGCGGGCGGCTTCCCGCTCGAGTTCCCCGTCATGTCGCTCGGCGAGACGCTGCTGCGCCCCACCGCCATGCTCTACCGCAACCTGGCGAGCATGGACGTGGAGGAATCGATCCGCGCCAACCCGCTCGACGGCGTGGTGCTGCTCATGGGCTGCGACAAGACCACCCCGGCGCTGATGATGGGTGCGGCCAGCGTCGACCTGCCGACCATCGGCGTGTCGGGCGGGCCGATGCTGTCCGGCAAGTGGCGCGGCCAGGAACTGGGCTCGGGCACCGGGGTGTGGCAGATGAGCGAGCAGGTGCGCGCCGGCACCCTCAAGCTGCAGGACTTCTTCGAGGCCGAGAGCTGCATGCACCGCAGCCACGGCCACTGCATGACCATGGGCACGGCCAGCACGATGGCGAGCATGGTCGAGTCGATCGGCATCGGGCTGCCGGGCAACGCGGCGTACCCCGCGGTGGACGGTCGGCGCAACGTGCTGGCGCGCATGGCCGGCCGGCGCATCGTCGACATGGTCCATGAGGACCTCATCATGTCGAAGATCGTCACGCGCGAGGCGATGGAGAACGTCATCAAGGTCAACGCGGCCATCGGCGGCTCGACCAACCTCGTGATCCACCTCATCGCCATCGCCGGCCGCCTGGGCATTCCCCTGACCATCGACGACTTCGATCGGCTGGGCTCCGAGCTGCCCTGCCTGCTCGACCTGCAGCCCTCGGGCAAGTACCTGATGGAGGACTTCTGCTACGCGGGCGGCGTGCCCGTGGTCATGAAGCAGATCATCGACCTGCTGCACAAGGACCTCGTCACCGCCACCGGCAAGACGGTGTGGGAGAACGTGCAGGACGCCGAGAACTACAACCCGCAGGTGATCCGCCCGCTGGCCGAACCCTTCAAGGACAAGGCCGGCATCTGCGTGCTGCGCGGCAACCTGGCGCCCAACGGCGCCATCATCAAGCCCAGCGCCGCGACGCCCGAACTCCTGGTGCACAAGGGCCGCGCCGTGGTGTTCGAGAACGCCGACGACCTGCACAGGCGCATCGACGACGAGAACCTCGACATCGACGAGACCTGCGTGATGGTGCTGAAGAACTGCGGCCCCAAGGGCTACCCCGGCATGGCCGAGTCCGGCAACATGCCGCTGCCGCCCAAGGTGCTGCGCAAGGGCATCACCGACATGGTCCGCGTGAGCGATGCGCGCATGAGCGGCACCGCCTACGGCACCGTGGTGCTGCACACCGCCCCCGAGGCGGCGGCCGGCGGGCCGCTGGCCCTGGTCAAGGACGGCGACATGGTCGAACTCGACGTGCCGAACCGGCGGCTGCACCTGCATGTGAGCGACGAGGAACTCGCACGCCGCCGCGCCGAGTGGACCGCGCCCAAGCCGCCGCTGGATTCGGGCTACTGGAAGCTCTACGTCGACAACGTGCTGCAGGCCGACGAGGGCGCCGACCTGGGCTTCCTGCGCGGCAAGCGCGGCAGCTTCGTGCCGCGCGACAACCATTGACGCCGTGAGCCGCAGGGCAGGACTCGACGCATGAGCTTCGTGGCCGTCGACTGGGGCACCAGCTCGCTGCGCGGCGCGCTCATCGACGAGACCGGCCGCGTGCTGGACGAGCGCCAGGCGCCGCGCGGCATCCTCGGCGTGCCCGCGGGCGGCTTCCCGGCAGCGTTCGATGCGCTCTTCGGCGACTGGATGGCGCCCGCGGACCGGCGCTGCCTGATCTCCGGCATGGCCGGCAGCCGGCAGGGCTGGGTCGAGGCGCCCTACTGCCCCTGCCCGGCGGACGCCGCCGACCTGGCACGCCATGTGATCCCGGTCGTCGCGAACCGCATCGCGATGGTGCCGGGCCTCAGCGACAGCCACGACGGCGTGCCCGACGTGATGCGCGGCGAGGAGGTGCAGATCTTCGGCGCCATGCAGCTCACGGGCCTGCACGACGGCGTGTTCGTGCTGCCGGGCACGCACAACAAGTGGGTGCGGGTGCAAGGCGGCCGCGTGCTGGGCTTTCGCACCTTCATGACCGGCGAGTTCTACGCCCTGCTCACGCAACATTCGATCCTGTCGCGCACCATCGACCCCGCCGCGCCGCTCGACGCGCAAGCCTTCGTTCAGGGGATGGATCGCTCCGCGCGAGGCGGTGGCCTGCTGCACAACGCGTTCGGCGCGCGCACGCTGGGGCTGTTCGAGCGCATGTCGGCGGCGCAACTGGCCAGCTACCTCTCGGGCCTGCTGATCGGCGAGGAGTTTCGCGTCCAGCGGCTCGACACGCAGGCCGACGTGGTGCTCATCGGCGCGCCGGCGCTCACGGCGCGCTATTCGCTCGCGCTGGACAGCCTGCACATCCAGCCGCGCGTGCTGGGGGCCGAGGCCACCTGGGCCGGCGCGCATGCCCTTCACACCGCCCTGTCGGGCGGCGACGTCCGATTTCCATGACTTCACCTGCCTTCGACAAATTCCAGAGCGCGATGCAGGCCCTGCCGCTGGTCGCCATCCTGCGCGGCCTCACGCCGGCCGAGGCCGAGCCGGTGGGCGATGCGCTCGTCGGCGCCGGCTTTCGCCTGCTGGAGGTGCCGCTGAACTCGCCCGAGCCGCTGGCCAGCATCGCCCTGCTGCGCCGGCGCTTCCCCGACGCGCTGGTAGGCGCCGGCACCGTGCTCGACGCGGCGCAGGTGCGTGCGGTGCACGACGCGGGCGGCGAGCTGGTCGTCGCCCCCAACTTCGACGCCGCCGTGGTGGCCGAGGCGCGGCGGCTGGGCATGGTGAGCCTGCCCGGCGTGATGACGCCGACCGAGGCTTTCGGCGCCCTGGCCGCCGGCGCGACCGGGCTGAAGCTGTTCCCGGCCGAACTCGCCTCGCCCGCCGTGGTGAAGGCGCTGCTGGCGGTGCTGCCCCGGGGCACGGCGCTGATGCCCGTCGGCGGCATCTCGCCCGAGACCATGCAGCCCTGGCGCGACGCGGGGGCGGCGGGCTTCGGCATCGGCTCTTCCCTGTACAAACCGGGCAAGAGCGCGGCGGCCGTGGCGGCCGACGCTATCAAATTCGTAGCTGCTTACGCCCGCCCGACGGGCGCCTGAGGCCAAAAATGCCTGAAAAGACCGCGACCTCCCATCTGCACACCGCCGGCTCGGCCGACGCCGAGTACGCCAGCCCGGCCGTGCGCCGCCTGCGCGAAGACCTCGCCCTGGCCCTGCGCGCCGCCGCCCACCACAAGCTGGAGGAAGGCGTCTGCAACCACTTCAGCGTGATGCTGCCGGGGGCGCAGGACAAGTACCTGATCAATCCTCGCGGCCTGCATTGGAGCGAAGTCGGTCCCGACGACATCGTGCTCATCGACGTGCAGGGCAACGTGCTCGCCGGCCGCCACCGCGTGGAGCCCACGGCCCTCTTCATCCACGGCGCCGTGCACCGCCTCACGGGCCGCACCGTCGTCCTGCACTGTCACATGCCGTACGCGACCGCGCTCACGCTCACGTCCGACCGCGGCCTGGACCCGACGCTGAGCCAGAACGCCATGCGCTACATGAACCGCATCGCCATCGACGCCGAATACAACGGCCTGGCCCTGGACGACGCGGAGGGCGAGCGCATCGCGCGAACGATGATGGGCGACAACGCCGGCAAGGACATCGCGTTCCTGGCCAACCACGGCGTGATCGTGGCCGGCGCCACCATCGCCCATGCCTACGACGACCTGTACTACCTCGAGCGTGCCTGCCTGCACCAGGTGCTGGCGCAGAGCACCGGCCGGCCGCTGGTGCCCGTGCGGCCGGAACTGGCGGCCCACGTCGCGGCGCAGATCCAGGGCGAGCGCGAGCAGTCGGACCTGTTCTTCGAGGCGCTGCGTCGCCTGCTGCCGGCCCCGCGGGCGTGAGCGAACCCGGGGCGTCGCCGCACGGCCTACACCCTTCGCACGACGCCCGGAACCGCGCCGCCGCGGTACGCTCGGGCTCGAACGCGATCACAACTCTTCATGCGCCTTCGTCGCAGCTTTGCACAGCGTTCACACGGCGCGGCGACCATTCGAGCACCCCATAACGAGGAGTCACCGTGAAGAAACTCATCGCAGCCGTCGGCGGCGCCGCCCTGATGTCGCTGGCCATGCTCGGCACCCCGGCCCAGGCCCAGCCCCACGGCCCCGTCGTCCAGGTGCAGTACTACGGCCCGCCCCCGCCGCCCCCGCGCTACCACCGGCCGCCGCCGCCGCCGCGCTACGTGCACCCCGGCTACTACCCCGACGGCCCGCGCTACCACCCCCGCCATCGCCACTGGGAGCGCCGGCACGGCTGGCGCGACAGCGACCGCGACGGCGTGCCGAACCGCTACGACCGCCGTCCGAACAACCCCTACCGCTATTGAGCGGCAGGAGAACGCCCCGCGCGGGGCGTTCCTCGACGTGTCCGGGCGAGGTCAGGCCGCCGCAGCGCTGGCCGCGTAAGGCGGGTTGGGACTCGACAGGCCCTGCTTGAGCTGGCGCGAGACCTCGTCGGCCAGCACCTCCACGCGGCCCGCCTGCACGGCGTCGAGAGCCTGGCGCGCCACGTCGTCGGGCGAGGTCTTGGGCACATCGACATGGGCGGCCATGTCGGTGTCCATGTAGCCTACGTGCACGCTCACGACCTGCGTGCCCTGCCCCGCCAACTCGTTGCGCAGGCCGTTGCTGAGCGACCAGGCCGCCGACTTGGTGGCGCTGTAGGTGGCCACGCTCGGGAAGGTCGTCCAGGCCAGCGCGGACAGCACGTTGACGATCGCACCGCCGCCGTTGCGCGCGAGCACGGGCGCGAAGGCGCGTGCCAGCAGCCAGGGGCCGAAGAAATTGGTCTCGAGTTCGGCGCGGGCCGCCTCCACCGAGGCAGGCCCCAGCAGGCTCGCGCCGCGCGAGATGCCTGCGTTGTTGACCAGCACGGTCACGTCGCCGCAGGCGCGCGCGGCGGCCTCGACCTGCTCCGGCTTCGTGACGTCGAGCGCGACGGGCGTCACACCCGCCAGGGTGACGGTGCTCGCATCGCGCGCCGCGCCGTAGACCTTGCGCGCGCCGGCCGCCAGTGCGGCCTTCGCGAAGGCCAGGCCCAGGCCACGGTTGGCCCCGGTGATGAAGACGACGGAATCCTGAAGGTTCATGACATGCTCCGAATGGACGGGAGTGGAGAGAAGGAAGGAAATGGAGGGGGCGGCACGCTCAGACGGTGCCAGCATTTGCAACGACGAGCGGGTGTGGTGTCTTGGCGGAGTGAGCGGCCATACCGGGTTCGTTCACACCTTCTCAGGCCAGCCGGCGCAGCAGCGCACCCGTGGTTCGCGGCCAGCCGGGCCGCCCGAACCAGGCGCCGCCCGAGATCACCGAGGCGATGAACAGCCCGTAGGCGACCAGCGCCAGCCCCTGGGCGATGAACACGTGCACGAGCTGCCCGCCCCAGCGCAGCGCGAGCCAGCCGCCGATGCCGGCCACGGCCAGGCGGATGAGCGTGCCGAAGACCGGCCACATCAGGCGGCCCGCGCCCTGCGAGGCGAAGTACAGCACCAGCCCCAGCCCGAAGAACCCGTACAGCGGCCCGACCGCGCGCAGGTATTGCGTGCCGGCCTCGAGCATCGCGGGGTCGTTGCCGAAGAGCAGCAGCCACTGGCGCGGGAACAGCGCCGCCGCGAGGCCGATGCCGCCGGTCAGCACGAAGGCCACCACGGCGCCGGTCCACGCGGCACGCAGCGCCCGCTCGCGCTGGCCGGCGCCGATGCAGGTGCCCACCATGGCGACCAGCGGAGCGCCCAGGCCGAAGACCAGCGGCACCAGCAGGTACTCGAGCCGCGAGGCGGTGCCGTAGCCCGCGATCGCGCCCGCGCCGTAGCGGCCGGCAAATGCGGTCGCCAGCGCGATGCAGGCATTGGTGGCCACGGTGGAGATGGCGCCGAACAGCCCCACCCGCAGGATGTCGCGCAACAGCGGCCAGCGCAGCCGCGCCTGCGCCCACACGGGCCGCAGCAGGCTGCGCGACGAGCGCAGGTACAGCGCCAGCGCGACCGTGCCGGCCAGGTAATACACCAGCAGCGCCATCGCGCCGCCCGCGATGCCCATGCCCGGCACCGGTCCCCAGCCGAAGATCAGCAGCGGCGACAGCGGGATGAGCAGCACCACGCCCGCCACCGTGACGTTGGCCGGCACCGCCATGTTGCCGGTGCCGCGGATCACGGCCGCCAGCGAGTTGAACATCCACACCAGCACCGCGCCGGCGAACACCCAGTGCGAGTACGTCAGCGCCGCCTCCAGCGCCGCGCCGCTGCCGCCCATCGCGCCGTAGAGGGCGCGGCCGCCCAGCCACAGGGCCAGCGTGAAGGCGATGCCGAAGCCCAGCGCGATGGCCACCGCCTGCCAGACGAGGGCCTGCGCATCCTCCCTGCGGCCGGCGCCGAGGGCGCGTGCCACGGCCGAGGCGATGCCGCCGCCCATCGCACCGGCGGAGGTCATCTGCATCAGCATCACGATCGGGAACACCAGCGCCATGCCGGCCAGGGCATCGGTGCCGAGCTTGCCGACGAACCAGGTCTCGATCAGGCCGACCGCGGCCTGCGCCACCATGACCAGCACGTTGGGCGCCGCCATGCGCAGCAGCGTGGGCACGATCGGGTCGTGCAGCAGGCGCTGCGTGCGCGGATCGAGCGGCGCGTTCATGCCCGCGCCTGCGCCGCGGCCATGCCGCCCTGGGCGGCCGGTGCGGCCGGCTTGCCCACCGGGCCCGCGGGCCGGCGGATCGTGAGCACCAGCAGGGCCGCCAGCAGGCAGGCGCCGCCGGCCACGTAGAGCGCGGGGGTGTAGGTCAGCAGCAGCGTGCGCGACATGCCGGCGCCCCAGGCCGCCGTCGCCGCGCCCAGCTGGTGAGCCGCGAAGACCCAGCCGAACACCATGCCGGCCTTCTGCGGGCCGAAGGCCGCGCCGGCCAGCTTGACGGTGGGCGGCACCGTGGCGATCCAGTCGAGGCCGTAGAACATGGCGAACACGCCCAGCCCCACGAGCGAGAAGCCGGAGTGCGGCAGCCAGAAGAGCGAGAGCCCGCGCAGCCCGTAGTACCAGAAGAGCAGCTTGCGGTTGTCGTAGCGGTCCGACAGCCAGCCCGACAGCACCGTCCCGACGAAGTCGAAGGCGCCCATCGCCGCCAGCACCGACGCGGCAGGCACCGGCCCCAGCCCGTTGTCGCCGCACAGCGAGATGAAGTGCGTCTGCACCAGCCCGTTGGTGCTGAGCCCGCAGATGAAGAAGGTGCCGGCCAGGATCCAGAAGGTGCGGTGATGCGCCGCCTCGGCGAGCACCCGGAAGGGCGTCGCAAAGCCCAGGCGGGTGATCGGGGCCTGGGGTGCCGTCGCCGTCGCGGGCGTCTCGCCATAGGGCAGCAGGCCCACGTCGGCCGGCCGGTCGCGCATGAGCCACAGCGCGAGCACGGCGATCAGGAAGGCACCGACGACGATGGGCACGACGGCCGAGCGCCACCCCCAGTGCTCGATCATCCATGCGGCCACCGGCAGGAAGGCCAGCTGCCCCGTGGCCGAGCTCGCGGTGAGCAGGCCGATGACCAACCCGCGCCTGGCGTTGAACCAGCGGTTGGCCACCACCGCGCCGAGCACCATCGCGGTCATGCCGGTGCCCAGGCCCAGCATCAGGCTCCAGAGCACGAACAGCTGCCACAGCTGGTGCGCGGCCGTGACCAGCGCCATCGCGCCGCCGACCAGCGCCAGGCCGCACACCATGACCCTGCGCAGGCCGAAGCGCTCCATCAGCACCGCAGCGAAAGGCCCCATGAGCCCGAAGAGCGCGAAGCGCAGGGCCAGCGACGAGGAGATCTGTTCCGTGGTCCACCCGAACTCGTCGCCCAGCGGCTTGAGCATCGCGCCGGGCAGGCCCAGCGCGGCCGCCATGGTGAGCATGGTGAGGAAGGTGACGGCGGCCACCAGCCAGCCGTAGTGGATGCCTCGGGCTTGCAGCCAGGCGGAGACGCGTGTGGCGGACATCGGGATTCCAGGGGTCGATGAAGTCGGGGTGGTGGCCGGGCGCGCGGCTCAGCAGGCCGGGTCGTCCGCCTCGCCGGGCGCGAGCATGTCCAGGGCCTCGTCGATCAGGGCATGGAGCTGGGCCACGCGAACCAGCCCGAGCCGCTCGTTGAGCGAGCGCTGGGCCTGCTGCCACAGGGCGCGTGCCTCCTCGCGCTTGGCACGACCGGCCGGGGTGATGCGGATCAGGCGGCTGCGGGCGTCGGCACCGCCGCCCATCTCGGCCCAGCCCTGCGCGATCAGCGGCTTGAGGTTGCGCGTGAGCGTCGACGCGTCCAGGCTCATGCGCGCCGCCAGGTCGACCGGCCGCACCGGACCGGCAGCCAGGATGTTGGACAGCAGCGAGTACTGCGAGGTCTTGAGGCCGCTGGCCGACACGTGGGCGTCGTAGTGGCGAGCGACCACCCGGCTGAGCTGGCGCAGCTTGAAACTCGTGCAGCCCTTGGGCTTTGCGATAGCATCCATGCCAATCATTGTAGCTGCAATGATTGCATATGCAACTTTCAAGTCATCCAGCGAGGACCATGCCCGTGACCCCGACGAATTCCGAAGACGTGTTGAAGACCTGGCTTGCCGAGGAGGCCGAGGTCATGGCCCGGCTCGACGCCGGCCCCGGCCCCGGGCTCGCGCGGCCCGACCAGATCGCCGGCAAGACCGGCCTGCAGGTCATGGAAGGGATGCTCCGCGGCGAGCTGCCCTATGCCGAGATCGCGAAGACGCTGGACTTCACCATCGTCGAGGTCGGGCCGGGCAAGGCGGTGTTCCAGGGCACCCCGCTGCAGCGCCACCTGAACCCGCTGGGCACCGTGCACGGCGGCTGGTTCGCCACGCTGCTCGATTCGGCGCTGGGCTGCGCCGTCCACACCATGATGCCGCCGGGGCGCGGCTACACCACGGCCGAGCTGGGGGTGAACCTGGTCAAGGCCATCACGCCCAGGGTGCCCCGCGTGCGCGCGCAAGGCCACGTGATCCACTGCGGCCGGCAGCTCGCGACGGCCGAGGCGCGGCTGGTGGGCCCGGACGGCACGCTGTACGCCCACGCCACGACCACCTGCCTGGTGTTCGAGCTGCCGGCGGCGCGCTGACGCCCGGGCGCTTCAACCCCACGGGCCCAGGGTCCTTCGTCCTGGAAACGCCCTCTTGTCGTTGACAATGATTCTCAACCAGCAACACGCTGGGCCGGCGCCCGCCGGCACAAGAGATCCCTGTCGACGCCCGGAGGAGTTTCCATGTCCCTGTTGTCCCGTCCGCGCCGGAAGGCGTGCGCCTTCGCCCTGGCGGCCGCCGGCCTGGTGGCCGCCGCCCTGCCCGCCCATGCGCAGGGCGAACTCACGCTCTACACCACCCGCGAGCCGGGCCTGATCCAGCCGCTGATCGCGGCCTTCAGCGCGCAGACGCAGATCAAGGTGAACACCGTGTTCGTCAAGGACGGGCTGCTCGAACGCGTGAAGGCCGAAGGCGCGCGCTCGCCCGCCGACGTGCTGATGACGGTGGACGTGGGCAACCTGCTCGACCTCGTCGAAGGCGGCGTGACCCAGCCGGTGAAGTCGGCCGCACTCGAGTCGGCGATTCCCGCCAACCTGCGCGGGGCGGACGGCCAGTGGTTCTCGCTGTCGATGCGCGCGCGCGTGCTGTACGCCGACAAGAACCTCAAGCTGGCGAACTTCCGCTACGAGGACCTGGCCGACCCGAAGTACAAGGGCAAAGTCTGCATCCGCGCCGGCCAGCACCCCTACAACACGGCCCTCGTGGCCGCGCTGATCGCGCACGATGGCGAGGCGCAGGCCGAGCAATGGCTGCGCGGCGTGAAGAACAACCTGGCGCGCAAGGCCACGGGCGGCGACCGCGACGTGGCGCGCGACATCCTGGGCGGCATCTGCGACGTGGGCCTGGCCAACTCCTACTACGTGGGCCAGATGAAGG
>JAVHYA010000156.1 GCA_031119395.1 Pseudomonadota bacterium | reverse complement strand
GCGCCGACATACTCGCCCAACACCCCGCAGACCTGCCCAAGCTCGTCTGACGCACCCTGGTCGATCCGCCAGCGCATGCGCCCCGGAGGTGCATGCGCTTGGATCCGGCATCGGTGATCTGTCGGGTCGGAGGGGCCATGCCCTTTCCGGGACCGTAGGCGACATGGATGTCGCCTACGAGCCTCCATGGATGGATTCACGGCGTGTCCCGGAAAGGGCATGGCCCCACCGGCCGCGCGCGGACCCACGCAAGCCGACACGCGCAAAAACACCAAGCAATGAACAACGGTTCGCTCCATGCGCAACCGCATGTTGCAGCACCCATTCCACAATTACAGCCACGCTATATCGCAAAGCCATCCAGCCCCCCGCCTGCATGTGCTAATTTCCCGGACTTTTCCGGGGGAGCCCAACGTCATGACCGAACGCCAGCGCCGCACCAAGATTCTCGCCACCCTCGGACCGGCCACCGATCCGCCGGGCGTGCTCGAGGATCTGTTCCGCGCAGGCGTCAACGTCGTGCGCCTGAACTTCAGCCATGGCGACCCCTCCGGCCAGGCCAAGCGCGCCGCCGACGTGCGTGCCGCCGCGGCCCGCGTGGGCGCCGAAGTCGGCATCCTGGCCGACCTGCCCGGCCCGAAGATCCGCATCGAGCGCTTCGCCACCGGCAAGATCACCCTCAAGACCGGCGAGCGCTTCGACCTCGTCGCCGACCCGAACGCCCCGATGGGCGACCAGACCCAGGTCGGCGTCAGCTACCTCGGCCTGCCGCAGGACGTCGGCCCGGGTGACGTCCTGCTGCTCGACGACGGCCTCATGCAGCTGAGCGTGGTCGAAGTGCAGGGCCCGCGCATCGTCTGCACCGTGCTCAACGATGGCGTCCTGTCCGACCGCAAGGGCCTGAACAAGCAGGGCGGCGGCCTCTCGCTGGGCGCCCTCACCGAGCGTGACAAGGAACTGATCGGCATCGTCGCCAAGATCGGCGTGGACTTCATCGCCGTCTCGTTCTGCCGCAACGCCGAGGACATGAACGAAGCGCGCCGCATCGCCCAGTCGCATGGCTGCGATGCCGCCCTCGTCTCCAAGGTCGAACGCACCGAAGCCATCGAGAACCTCACCGAGATCGTCGAAGCCTCCGACGTCGTCATGGTCGCCCGCGGCGACCTCGGCGTGGAAATCGGCGACGCCGAACTGCCGGGCCTGCAGAAGAAGATCATCCGCGAGTCGCTGGCGCAGAACAAAGTCGTCATCACCGCCACCCAGATGCTGCAGTCGATGGTCGAAAGCCCGATCCCGACCCGCGCCGAAGTGCTGGACGTCGCCAACGCCGTCATCGACGGCACCGACGCGGTGATGCTCTCGGCCGAAACCGCCGCCGGCGCCTACCCGGTGCGCGCGGTCGAAGCGATGGCGCGCATCTGCCTCGGCGCCGAACGCCAGTTCGAGACCGACGCCGACTTCAGCAAGGCCGCCCGCAACCTCGAGCGCGCCGACCAGGCCATCGCCATGGCCACCATGTTCCTGTCCGAGCATGTCGGCGTGCGCGCCATCGTCGCGATGACCGAATCCGGCGGCACCGCGCGCTACCTCTCGCGCTTCCGCGCCAAGGCCCCGATCTACGCGGTGACCCGCCACGACGGCGCCCGCCGCCAGATGGCGATGATGCGCGACGTGTTCCCGATCAACTTCGACAGCCGCGGCCTGACCCCGCGCGAAGCCGCGCGCGGCAGCATCCGCGTGCTGGTCGAGGCGAACCTGCTCACCGGCGGCGACCGCGTGGTGTTCACCAGCGGCGAGCACATGGAAACCCACGGCGCGACCAACACGCTGCGCCTGCTGGAAGTGGGTCCGGACGGCCGCGCCTCGGGCCTGGGCGAACTGTAAGTTCGCGCGTTGGCCGATGGCTGTCCCGTCGCGACGACGGGACGGTCATCGACAGCCATAGCCGATAAATCTGTAAACGTTTGCAGCCATTCCGTGAAGGAATGGCTGTACGCGTTCATGGGTATAATTCGGTTCTCCCCCGCTGCTGCCACAGGAAACACATGAGCATCGAACAGCTTGCCGAAATCGCCCAGGCCATGGTCGCCCCGGGCAAGGGCATCATCGCCATCGACGAGTCCACCAGCACGATCGCCAAGCGATTCGCCGGCGTGGGGATCGAGAACACCGAAGAGAACCGTCGCGCGTACCGCGAGCTGCTGCTCACCACGCCGAAGCTGGGCGACTACATCTCCGGCGCCATCCTGTTCGACGAGACGATCCGCCAGTCCACCAAGGACGGCGTGCCGTTCGCCAAGTACATGAGCGAGCACGGCATCATCCCGGGCATCAAGGTGGACAAGGGCGCCCAGCCGCTGGCCGGCATGCCGGGCGAGCTGGTCACCGAAGGCCTGGACGGCCTGCGCGCGCGCCTGGAGGAGTACTACAAGCTCGGCGCCCGCTTCGCCAAGTGGCGCGCGGTCATCAACATCGGCGAGGACATCCCGTCCGGCACCTGCATCGAGGCCAACGCGCATGCGCTGGCGCGCTATGCGGCGCTGTGCCAGGAGCAGGGCCTGGTGCCGATGGTCGAGCCGGAAGTGATCATGGACGGCGACCACGACATCGAGACCTGCTACGAAGTCACCGAAGCGACCCTGCGTTCGCTGTTCGACGCCCTGTACCAGCAGAACGTGCTGCTGGAAGGCACCATCCTGAAGGCCTCGATGGTCATCTCGGGCAAGGACTGCGAAGAGCAGGCCGACGTCGAGGAAGTGGCCGAGTCCACCGTGATGTGCCTGAAGAGCACCGTGCCGGCGATCCTGCCGGGCATCGTGTTCCTGTCCGGCGGCCAGACCGACGAGCAGTCCACCGCGCACCTCAACGCGATGAACAAGCTCGGCAACCTGCCGTGGCCGCTGAGCTTCTCCTACGGCCGCGCCATGCAGCAGGCCGCGCTGAAGCTGTGGTCCAAGGACATGAAGGGCAACTTCGCCAAGGCCCAGCAGGTGGTCTACGAGCGCGCCCGCGAGAACGGCCTGGCCGCGCTGGGGCAGTGGAAGGGCTGATCGCCGCCACGCACGCTGCAATACGAAAAACGCCGGCGAAAGCCGGCGTTTTTCTTTCCACCTGGGCAGCGGGCGTCAGGCCACTTGCGGCAGCGCCTGCGCCAGCAACTGCTGGTAGGCCTTGAGCGTGGCGTCGTTGAAGGCCACCAGCACGATGCGCCGCGGCACCTTGTGCGATTTCTCCCACGCCAGCGTCTCGCTCACCGCCACGCGCGCGGCCAGCTGCAGCGGGTAGCCGTAGACGCCGCAGCTGATCGCCGGGAAGGCGATCGAATGCAGGTCCATCTGTTCGGCCAGGCGCAGCGACTGCCAGTAGCAGTTCGCCAGCAGTTCGGGCTCGTGGTGCGCGCCGTCGCGCCACACCGGGCCCACCGTGTGGATGACGTGGCGCGCGGGCAGGTCGAAGCCGGGCGTGGCGCGCACTTCGCCGGTGGGACAGCGCACGCCCGCGCGCACTTCCGGCACCTGCATGCATGCATCGAGCAGCCGGGGGCCGGCCGCGCGATGGATCGCGCCGTCCACGCCACCGCCGCCGAGCAACGTCTCGTTGGCGGCGTTGACGATGGCGTCGACGTCGAGTGTGGTGATGTCCCCTTGCCAGACTTCAATGCTCATGCGGCGATCTTCAGGTGGCCCCGATGAGGGCGATGTGAGGGC
>JAVHYA010000155.1 GCA_031119395.1 Pseudomonadota bacterium | reverse complement strand
TTGGTCGACGCCACAGTCGTGCGCGCCGCCGCCTCGTGATGTCCTCCCTGGGCCGCAGCGATGCGGCACACGGAGGGGATCGTACACCGCAACCTCGCGATCGGGCCTTGCCCGCTCGTCGCCTCAGCGCTCGGCCGACCAGAGCTGCGGGTACTCCAGCACGAAACCGTCCTCACTCAGCGCCAGCTCGGCGTCGTATGCGAAGCGCGGCGAGGTGTAGCGGTAGCGCGTGGCATCGATGCAGGCGTAGCGCTGCTCCAGCAGGCCCAGCCCGTCTTCCGACAGATCGAGCCAGGCTGCGGGCGCGTCGGCTTCTTCGCCCGGCTGCAGGTGCATGCGGCGGATGGGCAGCAGGTTGGTGGCCGGTGTGAAGCCCAGGTCCAGGTCGGCGCAGTGCGCCAGGTCGGGCACGGCCGCGTCGTTCACCGTCCAGCCCTTGGGTGTGCGCGCGATCGACAGGTCGATCGACGTGCCGCCGAGCCAGCCGCGCACCGTGGCCCACTGGGTGTGGAAGTGCTTGTCGCAGCGCAGCCGGTAGTGCAGTTGCGCGATGCGCCCGCTCTCGTGCCGGAAGGCGGCCGCGCCGTCGAGCTGCCAGGCCACGTCGTTGCGCTCCAGGCGGCACGCGTCGTGGCCGGGGACGTCCTGGCGGCGCCAGAGGATGGTGGCGACGGTTTGCATGGGGCGCATGATCGCCCCGCCGCCGCCGCCACGCAAGGCGCGGCGCCACCCTCGCCGAAAGAGAAGCCCGCCGACGCCGCGCCCGCGAACGCTGCGTCGACAATCGCGAAGTGACCGTTTCCGCCGACGCTCCGCCACCGCCGTCTCCCGTGCCCGGCCGCATCCGCCGCGTGGCCCACCTCGACATGGACGCCTTCTTCGCCTCCGTGGCCCTGCTGCGCTACCCGCAGCTCAAGGGCCTGCCGATGGTGATCGGCGGCGGGCGCCGCAAAGTGGACGAGATGCTGGCGCGCGACTACGCGGGCCTGCCCTCGCACGAGATCCCGGTCGAGGCCTTTCCGCTGCTGCGGGATTACGTGGGCCGCGGCGTCATCACCACCGCGACCTACCCGGCGCGGCAGTTCGGGGTGGGCTCGGCCATGGGCATGATGAAGGCCGCCAAGCTGTGCCCTCAGGCCATCGTGCTGCCGGTGGACTTCGAGGAGGTGCGCCGCATTTCGCGGCAGTTCAAGTCGATCATCACGGAGATCGCGCCGGTGATGCAGGACCGCGGCGTGGACGAGGTCTACATCGACTTCACCGACGTGCCCGGCGGCCAGCGCGAGGGCGGGCGCGTGCTGGCGCGCCTGATCCAGAAATCGATCTTCGACGCCACCGGCCTGACCTGCTCGATCGGCGTCGCGCCCAACAAGCTGCTGGCCAAGCTGGCGAGCGAGTTCGACAAGCCCAACGGCATCACCATCCTGCACGAGAGCGACCTGCAAACGCGCATCTGGCCCCTGCCCGCGCGCAAGGTCAACGGCATCGGGCCCAAGGCCGACGCCCGGCTCGAGAAGCACGGCATCCGCACGGTGGGCGACATCGCGGCGCGCGAGCGCGACTGGCTGATGGCCACCTTCGGCAGGGCCAGCGGCGCCTGGATGCACGAGATGGCCTGGGGCCGCGACGACCGGCCGGTGGTGACCGAGAGCGAGCCGGTGTCGATGAGCCGCGAGACCACCTTCGAGCGCGACCTGCACGCGGTGCGCGACCGGGCCGAGCTGGGCGAGATCTTCACGCACCTGTGCGAGAAGGTGGCGCAAGACCTGCAGCGCAAGGGCTACGTGGGCCGCACCATCGGCATCAAGCTGCGCTACGACGACTTCAAGACGGCGACGCGCGACCAGAGCCTGGCCGAGTTCACGGCCGATGCGAAGCTGATCCGCCGCACCGCCGGCCTGTGCCTCAAGCGGGTGCCGCTCGAGCGCCCGCTGCGCCTGCTGGGCGTGCGCGTGGGCACGCTCGCGCGGGCCGACAGTCCCGAGGCGAATTCCAAGCCGAATCGGCCTGCTGCGCCCGCCGGACGGGCGCGGACAGCTATCGATTCGATAGCAACGACGGGATCGCTGTTCTGATGCCTGCGCTGCGCCGGGTGCTGCGGGTGCTGGCCTGGGGCGCCGGCGCGTTGCTGGCGACGGCGGCCCTCTACGTCGGCACCGCCGCCGCGCTGATGCTGTGGCCCGCGCGCGGGGACCCCTCCGTCCCCGCCGGTGGCGAGCGCATCACCGCTTTCGTCGTGAGCAACGGCGTGCACACCGACCTCGTGCTGCCCTTGCAGGCCGCCGGCATCGACTGGCGCCGCGACTTCCCGCCCTCGCAGGCCCGGGCCGCGCCGGCCGACGCGGCGTGGATCGGCTTCGGCTGGGGCGACCGCGAGTTCTACCTGAACACCCCCACGTGGGCCGACCTCACGCTGCGACGCGCGCTCGGCGCCCTGGTCGGCGCCAACCCGTCCCTGCTGCACGTGAGCTGGCTCGCAACGGCGCAGCTGCGTCCCGGCAGCACCTGGCAGCTGGCGTTGACGCCTGCGCAGTACGCGCGCCTCGTGGCCCATGTGCGGGCCAGCCTGCCCCAGGGCCGCGCCGTGCCGATCCCCGGCGCACACTACGGCACGGACGACGCCTTCTACGAGGCCACCGGCCGCTACCACCTCTTCGAGACCTGCAACACCTGGACCGGCCGCGGTTTGCGCGCGGCCGGCGTGCCGGTGAGCCGATGGACGCCCTTCGACCTCAACGTGACCTGGTCGCTCGCGCCGTACGCCACGCCCTGAAGGGCGCGCGCTCGCACGCGGCCCCTGCGCGGGTAGGGCCGTAGCGCCGCGTTGCGGCACAGGCCCTAGAGTCGGTCATCCACGGGACGTGGCCGGAGATCGCGACACCATGACTGCAAGCGCCCATGCCCTGAACGAGGCCCGCCTGATCGGTCGACGACGCCTGGCCGGTCTGCTCGCGGCCTGGCCGCTGGCCAGCCTCGCGCAGGACGCAGCACCCACCGTGGCCGCGTCCGCCGACCGCGCCTTCGAGGGCATGGACGCGCACATCGAGCGCGACCTGCCCAACGTACGGAGTGCCGTGGTGATGTGGCGCGGCCAGGCGGTCTACGCCTATCACCGCGACGGGAATCCCGACACCCTGCACGACGTCCAGTCCATCGACAAGAGTGCCGCCTCCACGCTGGTGGGCATCGCCATGGCGGAAAAGCGCTTCGCCGGCCTGGACCAGCCCATCGAAGAGCTCATGCCCGAATGGGCCGGCCTCAACGCCGACGCGCGCACGCGCTCGATCACGCTGCGCCATCTGCTGTCGATGAGCACCGGCTTCGACACGCGCGCGCCGTGGCGCAGGGCCAGCACTGCCAGCGCCTGGAGCCGGCCGCTCGCCCAGGCGCCGGGCAGCGCGTTCGCGTACGACAACGCGCTGGCCCCGCTGGTGGGTGCCCTGCTGGAGAAGCACACCGGCCGGCCCGTCGCCCGGTACGCACAGGACGTCCTGACCGGGCCGCTGGGCATGGCCGCACCGTCGTTGGACGGTGGCGCCCTGCGCATGCGCACCCGGGACATGGCCACGCTGGGCCAGCTGTGGCTGCAGCGCGGCCGATGGGCGGGCGTGCAACACCTCGACCCGGACTACCTCGATGCAGCCACCGCGCCGCAGAACAGCGGCGGCAGGCCCGGCGGGCTGCCTTACGGGCTGGGATGGTGGATTCCTCCCGCCGAGCCCAGTCGCCG
>JAVHYA010000031.1 GCA_031119395.1 Pseudomonadota bacterium | reverse complement strand
GGGCCAGGTGCTCGATGTCGAACAGCATGTCCTTCAGGGGGGCGGTGTAGCTCATGGTGTCTCCTAGGGTCCGGCAAGCGGACAAAAAAAGGGCATCGCGAACGATGCCCCTTCGATGGCGGATCGGTGTGGGGACGGCCTCAGAGCGCCTTGACCAGTTCCGGCACGGCCGTGAACAGGTCCGCCTCGAGGCCGTAGTCGGCCACGCTGAAGATCGGCGCCTCGGGGTCCTTGTTGATCGCCACGATCACCTTGGAGTCCTTCATGCCGGCCAGATGCTGGATCGCGCCGGAGATGCCGGCGGCGATGTACAGCTGCGGCGCGACGATCTTGCCGGTCTGGCCCACCTGCCAGTCGTTGGGGGCGTAGCCCGCATCGACCGCGGCGCGGCTCGCGCCCAGCGCGGCGCCCAGCTTGTCGGCCAGGGGCGTCATCACCTCGTTGAACTTCTCCGAGCTGCCCAGCGCGCGGCCACCCGAGACGATGATCTTGGCGGCCGTCAGTTCGGGGCGGTCGCTCTTGGTCACCTCGCGGCCCACGAAGCTGCTCTTGCCGCTGTCGGCCACGGCATCGACCGTCTCGACCGCGGCGCTGCCACCGGTGGCGGCCGCGGCATCGAAGCCGGTGGTGCGCACGGTGATCACCTTGGTGGCGTCGCTGCTCTGCACGGTGGCGATGGCGTTGCCGGCATAGATCGGGCGCTCGAAGGTGTCGGGGCTGTCGACCTTGGTGATGTCGGAGATCTGGGCCACGTCGAGCTTGGCGGCCACGCGCGGTGCGACGTTCTTGCCCGCGGCGGTGGCGGGGAACAGGATGTGGCTGTAGTTGGAGGCGATCGCCAGCACCTGGGCGGCGACGTTCTCGGCCAGGCCGTCGGTCAGGCTGGCGCCGTCGGCCACGATGACCTTGGCGACGCCGGCGATCTGCGCGGCGGCCTTGCCGGCTTCGGCGGCATTGGCGCCGGCCACCAGCACGTGCACGTCGCCACCGCAGGCGATGGCGGCGGTGACGGTGTTCAAGGTCGCGGGCTTGACGGTGGCGTGGTCGTGTTCGGCAATAACGAGTGCGGTCATGGTCTCAAAACTCCTCAGATCACCTTGGCTTCGTTCTTCAGCTTGTCGACCAGGGCGGCCACGTCGGCCACCTTGACGCCGGCGCCGCGCTTGGGCGGCTCGGCGACCTTGAGGGTCTTCAGGCGCGGCTTGACGTCCACGCCCAGGTCCTCGGGCTTGACGGTGTCCAGCTGCTTCTTCTTGGCCTTCATGATGTTGGGCAGCGTGACGTAGCGCGGCTCGTTCAGGCGCAGGTCGGTGGTGACGACCGCCGGCAGGCTCAGCGAAAGGGTTTCCAGGCCGCCGTCGACCTCGCGGGTGACGCTGACCTTCTCGCCGGCGACCTCGACCTTGGAGGCGAAGGTGGCCTGGGGCAGCTCGGCCAGGGCGGCGAGCATCTGGCCGGTCTG
The DNA here is from genome assembly GCA_031119395.1 of Pseudomonadota bacterium. Classification (GTDB taxonomy): domain Bacteria; phylum Pseudomonadota; class Gammaproteobacteria; order Burkholderiales; family Burkholderiaceae_C; genus Xenophilus. Next base: position 49,509 of record JAVHYA010000031.1, on the reverse strand, counting down.
GTTGGCGTCGTCGTCGATGGCCTGCTTGCCCAGGATGACGAGGCCGGGCTGTTCCTTGTCGACCAGGGCCTTGAGCAGCTTGGCGACGGCCAGGGGCTGGAGCTCTTCGGTGGTCTCGACCAGGATGCCGCGGTCGGCGCCGATGGCCATCGCGGTGCGCAGGGTTTCCTGGCACTTGGCATCGCCGCAGCTGACGGCGATCACCTCGGTCACGGCGCCCTTTTCCTTCAGACGCACCGCCTCTTCCACGGCGATCTCGTCGAAGGGGTTCATGCTCATCTTCACGTTGGCGATGTCCACGCCCGTTTGATCGGACTTGACGCGAACCTTGACGTTGTAGTCGACGACCCGTTTGACGGGGACCAGAACTTTCATTGGTTGGACTCCATGGATTTGCGAAAACGGCGGCCGCGTGGCGCTCGGGCCGGGCAACAAATCATTCTAGGGTGACGCTTCGGGGCAGGCTGTCCATTTCAATCACGGCGCCGGCTGCACGCAGTCAAAAAAGAACGATCGTGCTTTTTTACGATTATAGGGCAGTGCCCTGCCCCGGCACCGATGGCCGACCTTCGGGCAGGGATTCGACGCGCACGACGCGCTGCGGATAGGGGATGTCGATGTTCGCGGCGCGCAACCCTTCGAGGATCGCGATGTTGATGGCCGAGCGCAGGTTGTCCTTGCCCTTGTCGGGATCGCGCACCCAGAAGTGCAGCGTGAACTCCAGCCCGTCGGGCGCGAAGTTGGTGAGGAAGGCCACCGGCGCCGGCTCGCCCATCACGCGCGGCTGCGCCTTCGCCGCCTCGCAGAGGATGGACTGCACCTGGCCCACGTCGCTCTCGTAGCCCACCACGATGCTGGTCGTGATGTTGAACTTGAGGTCGGCCAGCGAGAGGTTCTCGACCCGGCTGGTGATGATCGACTCGTTGGGCACGATCGCCTGCCGCCCGTTGCCGGCGCGGATGAGCGTGTAGCGCGTCTTGATGTCGGTGATGCGGCCCTCGAAGGTGTCGACCTTCACGTTGTCGCCGATGCGGATGGAGCGCTCCAGCAGGATGACGAAACCGCTCACGTAGTTGGCCGCCAGCTTCTGCAGGCCGAAGCCCAGGCCGACCCCGAGCGCGCCGCCGAGCACCGACAGGGCCGTGAGGTCCACCCCCACCGCCGAGAGCGCGAACAGCAGGCCGATGAGCAGCAGGAAGGCGCGCACCGCATTCGAGGCCACCTTGCGCATCGACAGGTCCGACACCGCTTCGCTGAGGATGCGCTTCTCGATCGTCGCGGCGATCCACAGCGCGATGACCAGCACCACGCCGGCCGAGAGCGTGCCCTCGAAGATGGTGCGGACGCTCACGCGCGTCTTGCCGAAGCCCAGCGTGATCTCGTCCAGTTCGGCCAGCACCGGCGGCAGCAGGCCGACGATCCAGAGCACCGCGCCGATCCAGGCCAGCCAGGAGATCGTGCGTTCGACCAGCCGCACCAGCGCCGAGGTGGGGAACACCGCGCGCAGCACGCGCGCGAAGAGGCGGATCGCCACCAGCGCGACGAACACCGACACCGCGATGCGCAGCACCAGCACGGGCTGGAAGCTGAGCACGCCACGGCGCGCCAGGTCGGTCAGCACGAGCGCCAGCAGCGGAAACAGCAGGCCGTCGAAGGTGCGCTCGCCGAACCAGACCGAGTCCTTGGGCTGGTCGCGGCCGAACCAGCGGCTGACGCCCCAGGCCGCGCCGACGCAGGCCACCAGCACGGCGATCTCGATCCAGAAGCTGCGCGCGTCGATCTGCTGCAGGCGCAGCAGGAAACCGTTCCAGTCCATCATCCCTTCAGCCGGCCCGTTCGGTCACAGGTCGGCCAGCACGCGCACGTGGGCTTCCACGCTGCGCGCCAGCGCGTCGAGGTGGTAGCCCCCTTCGAGCAGCGACACGATGCGGCCCTTGGCATGGCGGTGGGCCACGTCGCGGATGCGGCTGGTGATCCAGGTGAAGTCGTTCTCGTTGAGCCCCAGCTGGCCGAGTTCGTCTTCGCGGTGCGCGTCGAAGCCCGCGCTGACGAAGAGCATCTGCGGCTTGAATTCCTCCAGGCGCGGCATCCAGATGCACTCGATCATCTCGCGCACGTCCATGCCCTTGGTGTAGGCCGGGATGGGCACGTTCACCATGTTCGCGGCCGGGTGCTCGGTGCCGCTGAAGGGATAGAAGGGATGCTGGAAGATGCCGACCATCAGCACGCGCGGGTCGTTCGAGAGGATGTTCTCGGTGCCGTTGCCGTGGTGCACGTCGAAGTCGACCACCGCCACGCGCGAGAGCCCGTGCTGCTCCAGCGCATGCCTGGCCGCGATGGCCACGTTGTTGAGGAAGCAGAAGCCCATCGCCTGCTCGCGGCAGGCGTGGTGGCCGGGCGGACGCACGGCACAGAAGGCGTTGGCGAGTTCGCCGCGCATCACCGCGTCGGTCGCCGCGATGGCGGCGCCGGCCGCACGGCGTGCCGCCAGCAGCGTGCCGCGGGACAGCGACGTGTCGGGGTCGAGCTGCGCGTAGGCCGGGCCGCCGACGGACTCGTCCGCCACCAGCCGCTGGTTCAACGATTCGAGGTGTTCGAGGTGCTCGGCCGTGTGGGCGCGGGTGATCTGCGCCAGGCTGGCCAGCGGGATGTCGTCGTGGCGCTCGAGCGCGTCGGCCACGCCGGTGAGAAGCAGCCGGTCCTCGATGGCATCGAGCCGCTCCGGGCACTCCGGATGCCCCCGGCCCATCTCGTGCTTCCAGAAATCGCGATGGATGTAGTAACCGGTGGGGGCCATGTCTCGGAAGCGGCGCATGACCTCACTCGGCACGGGGGCCGCAGGCCATGCGGTATCGTTTGCATATGGATACAAAAATGGACGTCGCTGCGAAGCTCGCCAGTCTGCTGGGCCAGCTTAACACGGTGATCGTGGGCAAGGAGGCGCAGGTGCGCGACTGCGTGGCCTGCCTGCTCGCGGGCGGCCACCTGCTGATCGAGGACGTGCCCGGCGTCGGCAAGACGACGCTGGCGCATGCGCTGTCCCACACCTTCGGGCTGCAGTTCTCGCGCGTGCAGTTCACCTCCGACCTGATGCCCGGCGACCTCTCGGGCGTTGCCATCTACGACCGCGGCCAGCAGGCCTTCGTGTTCCACCCCGGGCCGCTGTTCACGCAGGTGCTGCTGGCCGACGAGATCAACCGCGCCAGCCCCAAGACGCAGAGCGCCCTGCTCGAGGCCATGGAGGAAAAGCAGGTCACCGTCGAGGGCGAGACGCGCCCCCTGCCCTCGCCCTTCTTCGTCATCGCGACGCAGAACCCGCACGACCAGCTGGGCACCTTCGCGCTGCCCGAGTCCCAGCTCGACCGCTTCCTGATGCGCATCTCGCTGGGCTACCCCGACCGCGCCGCCGAACGCCAGCTGCTGGCCGGCGCCGACCGGCGCGAGATGCTGACCCGCCTGCCGGCGCTGCTCACGGCGGGCGAGCTGAACGCGCTGCAGCAGCGCGTGCTGCAGGTGCATGCGGCCGAGCCGCTGCTGGAGTACCTGCAGGACCTGGTCGCGGCCACGCGCTCGGGCCGCTGGTTCCTGCAGGGCCTGTCGCCGCGCGCGGCGATCGCCGTGCTGCGCGCCGCCAAGGCGCAGGCGCTGCTGGCCAGCCGCGACTACGTGGCGCCCGACGACGTGCAGGCCGTGCTGCCGCAGACCATCGCGCACCGCCTCACGCCGGTGGGCGATGCGGGCCGCGGTGCGGTGGAGCAGGTGCGCGCGATGCTGGCGGCCGTGCCGCTGCCCTGAACGCCCCCCGCCCATGAATCCATCGGCCGCACTGCGCCAACGCATCGACGGCTGGTTCCTTTCGCGCCGGCCGCCCTCGGACCAAATCGCGCTCACCCAGCGCAACGTCTACATCGTGCCCACGGCGGCGGGCTGGATGCTGGGCGCGACGCTGCTGGTGCTGCTGGTCGCATCGATCAACTACCAGCTCAACCTCGGCTACCTGCTGACCTTCCTGCTGGCCGGCAGCGTGGCCGTGGGCATGCACGTGTGCCATGCCACCCTGCGGGGCCTCGCTATGCATTTGATAGCGCCCGACGCCCAGTACGCGGGCGCTGCGGCCGTTTTTCGCGTGGTGCTGCACAACGAGCGGCGGCGCGCGCGCTACGGCATCGGGCTGGCGGTGCGCGGCAGCGGCCACTGGGCCTGGACCGACGTGCCGGCCCAGGGCACGGCCACCGTGGAGATCGCCTTCCAGCCGCCGCGCCGCGGCCTGCACCCGGTGCCGGTGCTGACGGCCGAGACGCGCTTCCCGCTCGGCACCTTCCGCGTCTGGACCGTCTGGCGACCGGCCGCGAAGATGCTGGTCTACCCCGCGCCCGAAGCCCACGCGCCCCCGCTGCCGCCCGGCGAGCCGCGCGAGGGCGACGCCATCGCGGCCGCCACCACGCAAGGCGCCGGCGAATACGACGGCGTGCGCCCGTACCGCCGGGGCGACCCCCTCAAGCTCGTGGTGTGGAAGAAGGCCGCGCGCGCACAGGCCGCGGGCTCCGACGAGCTGGTGAGCCGCGATGCCGAGCAGGCCCAGCGGCACGAGTTGTGGCTCGACGCCCAGGCCACCGGCCTGACGGACCTGGAAGGTCGCGTCTCGCGCCTCACGGCCTGGGTGCTGCAGGCCGACCGGCTCGGGCTGGACTACGGCCTGCGCATCGGCACCCGCATCGTCGCGCCGGCGCAGGGCGAGGCGCACAAGCGCGCCTGCCTGGAGGTGCTGGCCACATGCTGACTGCGCCAGCCACGCTGCGCCGAGAGATGCCACGCGACACGCGCGACACGCTCTTCCTGCTGGGCGTGATCGCGCTCATCGTGCTCCCGCAGACGCCCAACCTGCCCCTGTGGTGCATCGGCCTGACAGCCGCGGTGCTGCTCTGGCGCGGCGTGCTGGCCGTGCAGGCGCGGCCCCTGCCGAACCGCTGGTGGCGCGTGGCGCTGCTGGTGCTGGCGCTGGCCGGCACCTTCGCCAGCTACCGCACGCTGCTGGGCAAGGATGCCGGCGTGACGCTGGTGGTGGTGCTGCTGGCACTCAAGACGCTGGAGTTGCGCGCGCGGCGCGACGCCTTCGTCGTCTTCTTCCTGGGCTTCTTCGCGATGCTCACGAACTTCTTCTACTCGCAGTCCCTGCTCACCGCCTTCGCGATGCTGCTGGCGCTGCTGGGCCTGCTGACGGCGCTGGTCAACGCGCACATGCCGGTGGGCCGGCCGCCGCTCGCGCAAGCTGCCCGCACGGCCGGCTGGATGGCGCTGGCCGGCGCGCCGATCATGCTGGCGCTGTTCATGCTCTTCCCGCGGCTGGCGCCGCTGTGGGGCACGCCCAACGACAACATGACGGGGCGCACGGGCCTGTCGAACACGATGCGCGTGGGCGCCATCGCGCAGCTGGCGCTGGACGACGGCATCGCGGCCCGCATCCGCTTCGACGGCGACCTCACGCCGCCGCGCGACCGCCTGTATTTCCGCGGCCCGGTGCTGTCGAACTTCGACGGCCGCGAATGGACCGCGCCGCCGCCGTGGGAGCGCGGCTTCCTGCCGGCCAACCTGCGCGTGCGCGGCGAGCCGGTGCGCTACGCGGTGACGATGGAGCCCAGCAACCGCCCCTGGCTGCTCACGCTCGACGCGGCACGCGATGCGCCCGAGGTGGCCGGCCTGCGCGTGTCGCAGACGCCGGACCTGCAGTGGTTCACCAACCGCCCCGTCGGCGACCTGCTGCGCTACCGCGTCGAGAGTTACCTCGACTTCGACAGCGGCCCGACGCGCCGCCTGCCGGGCCTGCAGGCCTACACCGCGCTGCCGCCGGGCAGCAACCCGCGCACCGCGGAACTCGCCGGGCAGATGGCCGCCGAGGCCCGCGCCGCGGCGGTCGGCGCCGACTTCGTGCCCCGGCTGGTGCGGGCCGCGCAGCAGCGCCTGCGCACCGGCGGCTACAGCTACACGCTGGAGCCGGGCGTGTACGGCGACCAGACGGCCGACGAATTCTGGTTCGACCGCAAGGCGGGTTTCTGCGAGCACATCGCGTCGGGCTTCGTGGTGCTGATGCGGGCCGCCGGCGTGCCGGCGCGCATCGTCACCGGCTTCCAGGGCGGCGAGCTCAACGGCGTCGACGGCTACTGGACCGTGCGCAACAGCGATGCCCACGCCTGGGCCGAGGTCTGGGAAGAAGGCCGCGGCTGGGTGCGCGTCGATCCCACGGCCTCGATCTCGCCCGACCGCATCGGCCAGTTCCGGCGCCTGGCGCCCGCGCCGGGCTTTCTCGCCGGGGCCGTGGGCGCGATGAGCCCCACCCTCGTGCAGAACCTGCGCGCCGCCTGGGAGGCCGTCAACAACGGCTGGAACCAGTGGGTGCTGAACTACACGCAGAGCCGCCAGCTCGACCTGCTGAAGAACCTGGGCTTCGACAGCCCCAGCCTGGACGACCTGGCCTACGTGCTGCTGCTGTTGCTGGTGGCGGCCAGCCTGGGCGGCGCGGCATGGACGCTGTGGGAGCGCAGCCGCGTCGACCCCTGGCTGCGCCTGCTGGCCGAGGCGCGCAGGCGGCTCGCGCGCGCCGGCGTCGCCGTGCCGCCGAACGCCGCCCCGCGCCAGATGGCGGAGCAGCTCGCAGCCCGCTTCGGCGCCGAAGCCAGCGCCGCGGCGCGCGACTGGCTGCTGCGCCTGGAGGCGCAGCGCTACGCCCGCCAGCCCGAGGCCGGTCTGCCGGCGCTGCGTGCCGAACTGCGCCGCCTGCGCTGGCCGGCGGCGTCGCCTGCGGCAAGCGGGGCTTCGTCCACCGCCTGAGCGGGGATCGCGCCGGCGCATTCCCCGCGCGCGGGCACAATCCGCCCATGCCTCGCCTGCGCCCGCTCCAGCCCCTGTCGATTGCTCTTCTTTTCATAGCACTCAGCGCCCATCCGGCGGGCGCTGCAGCCCAGAAAGCCTCGAAAGCCAAGGCCGTGGGCTCAGCCCGCGACAGCGCCTCGTACGCCACGCGCGAGGACGCGATGCAGTTCGCCGACGACGTCGCCCGACGCCGCAACCTCGACCCGGCCTGGGTGCGCGCCACGATCGGCAGCGCGAGGATGCTGAACAACGTGCCGCGGCTGATGCTGCCCGCGCCCGGCGGCACGCGCAAGAACTGGGCGGTGTACCGCAGCCGCTTCATCGACCCGGTGCGCATCGCGGCCGGCCAGCGCTTCTGGCGCGACAACGCCGACACGCTGGCCCGCGCCGAACGCGATTTCGGCGTGCCGCCCGAGATCGTCGTCGGCATCATCGGCGTGGAAACCATCTACGGCCGCAACATGGGGAGCTTCCGCGTGCTCGACGCGCTGGCCACCTTGAGCTTCGACTTCCCCGACGCGCACCCGCGCGCGCAGCAGCGCCGCGCCTTCTTCCGCGAGGAGCTGGAGAGCTTCCTCTCCACCGAAAGCCGCACGCACGAGGACCCGACGCGCCCCCTGGGCAGCTACGCGGGCGCGATGGGCATGCCGCAGTTCATGCCCAGCAGCATCGCCAAGTACGCGGTCGACTACGACGGCGACGGCCGCATCGACCTGGTGAACAACCCCACGGACGTCATCGGATCGGTGGCCAACTACTTCAAGTCCTTCGGCTGGCAGCGCGGCGTGGCGGCGACCTACCCGGTGCGGCTGGCGCCCGACGCGCGCATGCCCCTGCTGCTCGAGAAGGACATCCTGCCGAGCTTCAGCGCCGACAGCTTCGTCGCCGCCGGCGCGCAGCTCGATGCCGCGGGCGCCCGCCACCCCGGGCTGCTGGCGCTCATCGAACTGCAGAACGGCGCCGATGCGCCGGCCCAGTACGTGGCCGGCACGCAGAACTTCTACGTCATCACGCGCTACAACTGGAGCAGCTACTACGCCATGTCGGTGCTCGATCTCGGCAACGAGATCAGGGCCGCGATGGCCCCGTGAGCCGACCATGGGCCTGCCGCTGCATCTCACCACGGTCCTGCGTCCGCCCTGGGACGCCGCGTGGCACGCGCTCGGGCGCCAACCGTCGCCGGGTCTCTTCGAAGCGCTGATGCGGCGCTACGCCGAGCCCCATCGCCACTACCACACGCTGCAGCACCTGGCCGAATGCCTCGACCGCTTCGAGCAGGAGCGCGCACAGGCCGCGCGCCCGGCCGAAGTCGCGCTCGCACTGTTCTTCCACGACGCGGTCTACGACCTGCAGGCGAGCGACAACGAGGCCCGCAGCGCCGACTGGGCGCGCGATGCCCTTCGCGGCGCCGGCGTGCCGGACGAGGCGGCCGCGCGCGTGCACGCCCTGGTCATGGCCACGCTGCACGACGCGCAACCCACCGACGCCGATGCGCGACTGCTCGTGGACATCGACCTGTCCATCCTCGGCGCGCCGCCCGAGCGCTTCGCGGAATACGAACGGCAGATCCGCCGCGAGTACGCCCATGTGCCGCCCGAGGTGTTCGAGCCGCGGCGCAAGGGCATCCTGGGCCGCTTCCTGGCACGCGAGCCGCTCTACCAGACGCCCGGCGTGCGGGCGCGCTGCGAGACGCAGGCCCGCATCAACCTGCGGCAGGCCGTCGGCGCCTGAAGCCGGCGCGCGTCAGCCCGTTGCCCGCTGCGCCTGCCAACGGGCCAGCACGCGCGCCTGCGGGCCGACCACCAGCCCCTCCCCCATCGCCGGCACTTCGCCGGTCAGCGCGGTGATGTTGACCTGGTGGGTGACCCACACCTCGAAGCGCCGCGGCGGGATGCCGGCCAGCGCGTCGCGCAGCGCCTGCGTGGCGGACGGCGACAGGGAGGGCGAATCGAAGGTGGAATCGAGCGGTGGCCACGGCACCGAGGCGCCGAACGCCAGTTGCGCCGTGTCGATGCAACGGCACCACGCACTGCTGCGCACCGCCTGCGGGCGCAGCCCGGCCGCGGCGAACCAGCGGCCCGCGGCGCGGGCGTCTTCCCGCCCGGCCTCGCTCAGGTTGCGCTGCGTGCTGCACTCGCCCAAGCGGAAGCCGGGCGGGTCGCCGACACCCGGCTCGGTGCGCGCATGCCGCAGCAGCAGCACGCAGCCACCCTGGCGCAGCGCCTGGACAGCGGGCTCGTGGTCGGACGCCAGCGGCGTGCATCCTGCGCCGGCCAGCGTCAGGCCCAGGAGAAAAGGTCGACGTTGCATGCAACACCCTCGGACTGGCGCCCACTGTCGCAGCAATCCTGCGCCGCCCGCCGCTTGACCCGCGTCATGCCAGGGCCAAGCGACCGGGACGCCGGAACCCGGCCGACGCGCGGCAGGGGCCGCGGCGCCTCAGATCCTGGGCGCGTGCGCGTCCATCCAGGCCGCCACCTTCTCGCGCTGCGCCGGCGTCAGGCGCAGGCCGAGCTTGGATCGGCGCCACAGCACGTCGTCCGCCGTGCGCGCCCACTCGGTGTCGATCAGGAAGTGCAGTTCGCGCTCGTACAGGCCGGGCGCGATCTCGGTGCCGAGGTCGGCGATCTCCTGCGAGCGGCCGAGCAGCGCCGACACCCGCGAACCGTAGGCCCGCGAGAGGCGTCGCGCCAGCACGGCGGGCAGCCACGGGTACTTGCGCTGCACCGCCGCCACGAAGCGCTCGAAACGCTCCTGCGGCAGCTCGCCCGCGTGCGGTGCGCCGACCCAGGCCGACAGGTCGCCGCCGGCCATCAGGGCACCGTGCGTCCAGGCCGGCCGGCGCTCGCCCAGCATCTCGCCGATGTCGTCGGCCGCGTCCTCGGCCAGCTTGCGGAAGGTGGTGATCTTGCCGCCCCACACCGTCAGCAGCGGGGCGCCGTCGGTGTGCTTCTCGAGCAGGTAGTCGCGCGTCACGGCGGACGGGTCGCCGGAGGCATCGTCCAGCAGCGGGCGCACGCCCGAATAGGTCCAGACCACGTCGGCCGGCACGATGGGCTTGGAGAAATAGCGGCTGGCCTGCTCGCACAGGTAGGCGATCTCGCCCTCGTCGATGCGCGCGGTGCCGGGCTCGCCCTGCACTTCGACGTCGGTGGTGCCGATCAGCGTGAAGTCGTCCTGGTACGGGATGGCGAAGATGATGCGCTTGTCGGGGTTCTGGAAGATGTAGGCGTGGTCGTGCTCGAAGACGCGCGGCACCACGATGTGGCTGCCCTTGACCAGGCGCAGGCTCTTGGTGGCGAGCTTCTCGCCAGCGGCAGCATGCGCCCCGCCGCGCAGGAAGGACTCCGCCCAGGGCCCCGCGGCGTTGACCAGCGCGCGGGCGCGCAGCGTGCGCTGCAGGCCGTCGGTGCCTTCGAGCGTGACGGTCCAGCCCGCCGCGTCGCGCTGCGCACCCACGCAGCGGGTGCGGGTGAGGATCTGGGCACCGCGGGCCTGGGCGTCCAGGGCGTTGAGCACCACCAGGCGGGCGTCGTCGACCCAGCCGTCCGAATACACGAAGCCGCGCCGGTAGCTGGACTTCAGCGGCGCGCCGGCCGGGTGCTCGCGCAGGTCGACGCCGCGCGAGCCGGGCAGCACCTCGCGCTTGGCCAGGTGGTCGTACAGGAACAGGCCCAGGCGCACCATCCAGGCCGGCCGCATCGAGGCGTCGTGCGGCATCACGAAACGCAGCGGCCACATGATGTGCGGCGCGCTGCGCAGCAGCACCTCGCGCTCCTGCAGCGCCTTGCGCACCAGCGAGAACTCGTAGTACTCCAGGTAGCGCAGGCCGCCATGGATCAGCTTGGTCGACGAGGACGAGGTGTGCGCCGCCAGGTCGTCCTTCTCCGCCAGCACCACGCGCCAGCCGCGGCCGGCGAGGTCGCGGGCGATGCCGCAGCCGTTGATGCCGCCGCCCACCACGAACACGTCGCAGTCGAAGGCGGCGGCGTCGACGCTGGAGGAAGGGAGGGCGGTGGAAGTGGAAGAGCTGCTCATGGCCTGCGCGAGGATGTCGGGGGTGTCGGCCCTTTTGGAGTCGACATGCCGCGATTTTGTTCCTATCGATTCGTTAGTGCGCGATTTTCCTCCTAGTTATCCCTAAAGTCCATTCGTTTTTTTTCGGTTTAAAGTGCGGGCGTGAACAATTCCAACCCGCGTCAGCTCAGCCTCCTCGACACGGTGCGCGAGCGCGGCGCCATGACGGTCGAGCAGTTGGCCGAGCTGCTCGGCGTGACGCTGCAGACGGTGCGGCGCGACGTCCAGCGGCTGGCCGACGCGGGGCTGCTGCTGCGCTTCCACGGCGGCGTGCGCGCGCCGGCTTCCACCACCGAGAACATCGCCCATCCGCAGCGCGAGACGCTGAATGCCGCGGGCAAGGCCCGCATCGCACGCGCCGTGGCCGAACGGGTGCCCAACGACTGCTCGCTGATCCTCAACATCGGCACCACGACCGAGGCCATCGCCCGCGCATTGATGCGCCATCGCGGCCTGCGCGTCATCACGAACAACCTGCACGTCGCCCACATCCTGGCCGGCAACGAGGCCTGCGAGGTGATCGTGGCCGGCGGCACCGTGCGGGCGCGCGACCGCGCCGTCGTCGGCGAGGCGACCATCGACTTCATGCGCCAGTTCAAGGTCGACATCGCCCTCATCGGCTGCTCGGGCATCGAGGCCGAGGGCGGCGGCGCCACGTTCCGCGACTTCGACCTGCGCGAGGTGAAGGTGGCGCAGACCATCCTGGCCCAGGGTCGCGAGGTCTGGCTGGCGGCCGACGCCAGCAAATTCCACCGGCCGGCCATGGTGCAGATCGCGCCGCTGGCACGCATCGACTGCCTCTTCACCGACGCGCCGCCGCCCGCGCCCTTCCCCGAGCTGCTCGATGCGGCCGGGGTGCGCTGCGTGGTGGCGGCCGACCCTGCCACCGAATCCTCCCCTTCATCGCCAACGCCATGACCGACAAGACCTACCTGCTCGCCCTGGACCAGGGCACCTCCAGCTCGCGCAGCATCGTGTTCGACCGTGGCGGCCGCATCGTCGCCATGGCGCAGCGCGAGCTCACGCAGCACTACCCGCAGCCCGGCTGGGTGGAGCACGACCCGATGGAGATCTGGCAGGGCCAGCTGGCCACCGCGCGTGACGTGCTGAGCCAGGCCGGCCTGAAGGCCTCGGACATGGCGGGCATCGGCATCACCAACCAGCGCGAGACCACGCTGCTGTGGAACCGCCGGACCGGCCAGCCGGTGCATCCCGCCATCGTGTGGCAGGACCGGCGTGCCGAGCCGCTGTGTGCCCGCCTGCGCCAGGACGGCATGGAGCCGACCATCCGCGAGAAGACCGGCCTCGTGATCGACGCCTACTTCTCGGCCACCAAGCTGCGCTGGCTGCTGGACAACGTGCCCGGCGCACGCGCCCAGGCCGCGCGCGGCGAACTGGCCTTCGGCACCGTCGACAGCTGGCTCATCTGGCAGCTCACGGGCGGCAAGGTGCATGTGACCGACGTGAGCAACGCCTCGCGCACCATGCTCTTCAACGTGCACCGCAACGAGTGGGACACCGAGCTGCTGGCGGCGCTGGACATCCCCGCGTCGGTGCTGCCCGAGGTGCAGCCGTCGAGCAGCCACTTCGCCGATGCCGACGCGGGCCTGCTGGGCCACGCGCTGCCCATCGGCGGCGTGGCCGGCGACCAGCAGGCGGCCCTGTTCGGCCAGGCCTGCTTCGAGGCCGGCATGGCCAAGAACACCTACGGCACGGGCTGCTTCCTGCTCATGCACACGGGCGACAAGTTCCAGCCCTCAGGCAATGGCCTGCTGGTGACCAGTGCTGCACAGACTTCGAGCCGGGCTCACTATGCGATGGAAGGCAGCGTCTTCGTCGGTGGCGCCGTCGTGCAGTGGCTGCGCGACGGCCTCAAGGCCATCAAGGGCAGCGCCGAGGTGCAGTCGCTGGCCGAGAGCGTGCCCGACGCGGGCGGCGTGATGATGGTGCCGGCCTTCACCGGCCTGGGTGCGCCCTACTGGAACGCCGACGCACGCGGCACCATCACCGGCCTCACGCGAGGCACCACGGTCGCGCACATCGCGCGCGCCGCCCTCGAAAGCATCGCCTACCAGAGTGCCGCGCTGCTGCAGGCCATGAGCCGCGACGTGGTCGCCGCCGGCGGCCAGCCCGTCACCGAGCTGCGCGTGGACGGCGGCGCCAGCGTCAACGACCTGCTGATGCAGTTCCAGGCCGACCTGCTCGGCATCCCGGTGGTGCGGCCCGAGGTCACCGAGACCACCGCACTGGGCGCCGCCTACCTGGCCGGCCTGTCGTGCGGCGTGTATGCGGGCACCGACGAGTTGTCGAAGCTCTGGCGCGTGGAGCGCCGCTTCATGCCCACGCTGGGCCGCACGCAGGCGCAGGAAGCCATGGCGCGGTGGGAGCATGCGGTGCGGCAGGCGACCGCCACCTGAGTGCTGCTATTTTTTGACAGCTGGCTGCGCCCGGCTGGCGGCGTTGCAGCCACTTTTTCGCTTGAAGCAGCAGCCGAGGCTCAGCGACTGAGCGTCCGCCACACCAGCTCCACGCCGGCCGCCCACAGGTCCAGCGTGCCTTCGCGCCGCTCCTTCTCTTCCTCGCGCAAGGCGCGCTGCCGGTCGCGCTCGATGGCCATCAGCGCATCGGCCAGGTCGACCTGGCCCGGCACCGGCGCCACCGGGCCGCGCGCCGCCTGCGCCGCGTTCGCGCCGTGGCGTTTCAACGCCTGTTCCACCGCCTGCGGATCGAGCAGCGAGAACGGCGCCAGGCAATGCGGGCAGGCATGCTCGCGCCGGATGTCGACCGGCGCGCCGCAGCCGGTGCAGTAGATGGCCGCCACGCGGCGCGCCAGGTCTTCGACCTCGGGCTGGGTCATCTGGCGCACGAAGCCCTTCTCGACCATGAAGGACGAGAAGCTCGCGAAGCGGCCATGGCGCTGCGGGCAGCGGTAGGTCACATAGCGGCCGCTGCGCACCACGTCGAAGCTCTTGCCCAGCGTGCGCCGGCAGTGCGGGCAGGCCAGCGACGCATGCAGCGGGCCATGCGCATCGTCGCGGTGTTGGTGCAGCAGCTCGAAGAGTTCCAGCACGGCGGCCGGCGACAGGCGGGCGCTTTCCTGCGGGTCGAACCACAGGCCCTGGCACGCGAAGCAGATGTCCAGCTCGGTCGTCACGCCGGTGTGGGTGGCCAGGCGGCGCACCTCCATCGGCTGGCGGCAGGAGGGGCAGGCGGGCGTGCTGGACATGGGCGAATCCTAGTGCACCAGCGCCCCGCGCCGCGGCAGCGGCTCGAGCGCCGCCACCACCTGCTCGCGCAGCCAGCGGTGCGCCGGGTCGCGGTGCACGCGCTCGTGCCAGAGCATCGCCATCTCGTAGCCCGGCACCTCCACCGGTGGCCGCAGCACGCGCAGGCCGGACACGCCGGCCAGCACGCGCGAGGGCAGCAGGCCGACCAGATCACTTCCGGCGATGACCGAGCGCGCGAAGATGAAATGCGGCACCGACAGCACCACGCGACGCGCCATGCCGATGGCGCGCAGGGCAGCGTCCGTCGGTCCTTCGAAGCCGCCGCCGTCGGGCGAGACGATCAGGTGCTCCAGCCTGCAGAACTGCGCGAGCGTGGGGCGCCGGCGCAAGGCCGGATGGTCGGCGCGGCCGGCCAGCAGGTAGTCCTCGGTGAAGAGCGTGCGCCGGTGCAGCGACGCCGGGGCGCCGTCCGCGGTGTGGAAGGCCAGGTCCACCTCCCCCTGCTCGGCCAGGGCGGCCAGCCGCGACGACGGCACCTGCCGCACCGCGAGGCGCGTGCTGGGTGCCGCCGCCCGCAGCCGCATCAGCAGGGGCTGCACGATCGCGGCTTCGCCGTAGTCGGCGGCCGCGATGCGCCAGGTGACGGTGGCCTGCGCCGGATCGAAGGCCGCCGGCGGCGCGACCGCATGGGCGAGCGATTCGAGCGCGAGCCGCAGCGGTGCCTGCAGCTGCAGCGCCCGCGCCGTCGGCCGCATGCCGCGGGGGCCCGGCAGCAGCAGGGGATCGCCCAGCGCCTCGCGAAGGCGTGCGAGCTGGGCGCTCACCGAGGGCTGCGAGAGGTGCAGCCGCGCCGCGGCGCGGCTCACGTGGTTCTCTGCCAGGAGCACGTCCAGCGTCAGCAGGAGGTTCAGGTCGAGGCGGCGCAGGCGCTCGGTATCGTTCATGGCGATATCGGTTATCGAAAGGATCGATTTCCAATATAGCGCGGGCGCTTCTACGCTGGCTGCTTTCCTGAACGAAGGCACGCCCCATGAACATCCTCCTCGTCCACGCCCATCCCGAAGCCCGCTCCCTCAACGGCACCCTCGCGCACTTCATGCGCGAGCACCTCGAGGCGGCCGGGCACACGGTCCAGGTCTCCGACCTGCACGCGATGCGGTGGAAGGCCTCGCTCGATGCCGAGGACTTTCCGGCGCGCGATGCCGGCACGCCCTTCCATCCCATGCACGACTCGCAGCGCGCCTTCGCCAGCGGGCAGCAGTCCGCGGACGTCGCCGCCGAGCAGGCCAAGCTGCGCTGGGCCGACGTGCTGATCCTGCAGTTCCCCATGTGGTGGTTCTCGATGCCGGCGCGGCTCAAGGGCTGGGTGGACCGTGTGTACGCCCACGGCTTTGCCTACGGCGTGGGCGAGCATTCGCAACAGCGCTGGGGCGAACGCTACGGCGAAGGCGTGATGGCCGGCAAGCGGGCGATGCTGGTCGTCACCACCGGCGGGTGGGCATCGCACTACGGCCCGCGGGGCATCAACGGGCCCATCGACGACCTGCTGTTCCCGATCCAGCACGGCATCCTCCACTACCCGGGCTTCGACGTGCTGCCGCCCTTCGTGGTCTACCAGAGCAGCCGCATGGACGCCGAGCGCCTGCAGCGCACGCAGGCCGAGCTGGCGCAGCGCCTGGACACGCTCGCCACCACGGCGCCCCTGCCCTTCCGTGCACAGAACGGCGGCGACTACGACATCCCGGCACTGACCTTGCGCGCCGGCCTGGCGCCGGGGCAGCAGGGCTTGGGCGTGCACCTGCGGCCACGGGACGAGGCGCACGCCGCCGTCGATCACCACCAAGACAACGGGGTGCTATCGAATCGATAGCACCCCGTGCTGGATGGGCGGGCGCCGCAGCCCGGATTGGCCCGGACCCCGGATCAGTGGGCCGGCACCAGGAAGTCCTGGCTGATGCGGCCGCCCAGTTCGTTCACCCGGTCGAGGAACTGCGTGAGGTAGGCATGCAGGCCGGTGGCGAGGATCTCGTCGACGCGGCCGTACTGCAGTTCAGCCAGCAGCTTGCCGGCACGGCGCTGGGTTTCGGCGCTCTGGTCGTTGGCGACCTTCGCCAGGTTGGCGACCACCTCGCCGAGGCTGTGATGCAGCGAGCGCGGCATGTCGGCACGCAGCACCAGCAGCTCGGCCACGCGCTCGGGCTTGATCACGTCGCGGTACACCTTGCGGTAGACCTCGAAGGCCGAGACGCTGCGCAGGATCGCGCTCCAGTGATAGAAGTCGTACTCCTGGTCGCCCTCGGTGGCGGCGCCGAAGAACTCGCTGCCCATGGCGTGGAACTTCACATCGACCAGGCGCGCGGTGTTGTCGGCCCGTTCGAGGAAGGTGCCCAGGCGCGAGAAGTAGAAGGCCTCGTCCTGCAGCATGGTGCCGAGCGTCACGCCGCGCGACAGGTGCGAGCGGAACTTCACCCACTCGAAGAACGCGCCCGGGTCGCGCTCGAAGCTGCCCGAGCGCAGCATGCGGTTGACGTCGAGCCAGGTGGTGTTCTGCGTCTCCCACGACTCGGTGGTGAGCGCGCCGCGCACGGCCCGTGCGTTCTCGCGCGCCGCGCGCAGGCAGGAGATGATCGACGAGGGGTTGTTCTCGTCCTTGACCATGAACTCCATGACGCCTTCCTGCGTCACGGTGTCGTGCTTGGCGAAGTAGGCGGGGCGCAGCTCGCTGATCGAGAGCACGCCCTGCCAGCCCGATTGCGCCATTTCGGCCGACTGCGGCAGCAGCGAGGTCTGGTAGTTGATGTCCAGCATGCGGGCGGTGTTCTCCGCCCGCTCGGTGTAGCGGGACATCCAGTAGAGGTGGTCGGCGGTGCGTGAAAGCATGTGTGTGTCCTCCCCTTTCTTCAGGACGCCTGCGTCTGCGTCTGGGTCTGCGACTGCCCGCCCTGGCTCTGCGACTGCGTGCCGAAGCGCTTGTCGGATTCGAGGATCCAGGTGTCCTTGGTGCCGCCGCCCTGCGAGGAGTTGACGACCAGCGAGCCTTCCTTGAGCGCCACGCGCGTGAGGCCGCCGGGCACCATCTGCACCTCCTTGGCCGACAGCACGAAGGGCCGCAGGTCGATGTGGCGCGGCGCCACGCCGGATTCGACGAAGGTCGGCGAGGTCGACAGGCTCAGCGTGGGCTGGGCGATGTAGCCGTCGGGCTTGGCACGCACGACTTCGCGGAACTCGTCGATCTCGGCCTTGGTGGCGGCCGGCCCGATCAACATGCCGTAGCCGCCGGCCCCGTGCACTTCCTTGACGACCAGCTCGTCCATGTGGTCCAGCACATAGGCCAGGTCGTCCTTGTTGCGGCACATCCAGGTGGGCACGTTGTGCAGGATGGGCTTCTCGCCGAGGTAGAACTCGATCATCTTCGGCACGTAGGGGTAGATGGACTTGTCGTCCGCCACGCCGGTGCCGACCGCATTCGAGATGACCACGTTGCCCGCCTTGTAGGCGCGCATCAGGCCGGCGCAGCCCAGCGTCGAATTGGGACGGAACACCTCGGGGTCGAGGAAGTCGTCGTCCACGCGGCGGTAGATCACGTCGACCCGGCGCGGGCCGCGCGTGGTGCGCATGTAGACGAAGTCGTCCTTGACGAACAGGTCCTGGCCCTCGACCAGCTCGACGCCCATCTGCTGCGCCAGGAAGGCATGCTCGAAGTAGGCGCTGTTGTACATGCCGGGCGTGAGCACCACCACCGTGGGCTCGGCCGTCGCCGGCGGCGCGCTGGCGCGAAGCGTCTCGAGCAGCAGGTCGGGGTAGTGGGCCACCGGCGCCACGCGGTTCTGCGCGAACAGCTCGGGGAAGAGCCGCATCATCATCTTGCGGTTCTCGAGCATGTAGCTCACGCCGCTGGGCACGCGCAGGTTGTCCTCCAGCACGTAGTACTCGCCCTTGCCCTCGGAATCGGGGGCACGGACGATATCGATGCCGGAGATGTTGGAGTACACGTCGTTCGGCACGTTGACGCCGATCATCTCGGGCCGGAACTGCGCGTTGTTGTTGATCTGCTCCGAGGGGATGATGCCCGCCTTGACGATCTCCTGGTCGTGGTAGACGTCATGGATGAAGCGGTTGAGGGCGTTGACGCGCTGCGCCAGCCCCTTCTGCATGCTCTCCCACTCGTGCGCCGGGATGATGCGCGGCAGCAGGTCGAAGGGGATGAGGCGCTCGGTGCCCGAGCCGTCCTCGTCCTTGGCGCCGTACACCGCGAAGGTGATGCCGACGCGGCGGAAGATCATCTCCGCCTCTTCGCGCCGCGAATTCATCACCTCCTGAGGTTGCTTCGCGAGCCACTGGTCGTAACGTTGGTAGTGCTGACGGATCGCGGCCCCTGCATAGGGCAGCCGCTCATACATTTCGTCGAATTTGTGCATGGACGACCAATCTCCTTGAGCCATAGCTTAGCAAGTTCAGGACCACCTTCACTGCGCCCGAGCGGACTTCGTTCACGGCAACGGGGCTGGCCGATGCTGCCAGTAGTGCGGCGCCACCTGGCGCTCACAGGCCAGGACGGCGGGCGCCTGGCTGCGCCAGCGCAGGGCGCCGCAGCGGGGCGAATCGACGATCTCCACGCCGCGCTCCCGGTAGCGGGCCACCACCTCCGGGGCCGGATGGCCGAAGCGGTTGCGCCAGCCGCTCTGCACGACCACCTGGCGCGGCATGACGGCGTCCAGGAAGGCCGCACTGGAGGAGGTCTTGCTGCCGTGGTGCGGCGCCAGCAGCAGGTCGGCGTGCAGCGACTCGCCGGCCCGCGCGACCAGCGCGGCCTCCTGCGCCTTCTCGATGTCGCCGGCCAGCAGTGCCCATGCCCCGGCGTGGCCGACGCGCAGCACGCAGGACAAGGCGTTGGGCTTGGTCGCGGTGGCGTGGTCGGCCGGCAGCGGGTGCAGCACCTCGAAGCGCACGCCGTCCCAGTCCCAGCGCTGGCCGGCCTCGCAGCGCACGGCGGGCCGCAGCGCCTGCAACGGGTGCCCGGCCTCGATCGAGCTGAGCAGCGCCGCCTGCGGCTGCATGGCCAGCACGGCTGCCGCGCCGCCCGTGTGGTCGCTGTCGCGGTGGCTCAGCACCACCGTGTCGAGCGTCACCCCCTCGGCACGCAGCAGCGGCACCAGCACGCGGTGCCCGGCGTCGCTCTCGAGGCTGTAGCGCGGGCCGGCGTCGTAGAGCAGGCTGTGCGTGGCGGTGCGCACGATGACGGCATTGCCCTGCCCCACGTCGGCGGCCAGCAGCTCGAACTCGCCCGCCGGCGGCCGCGCCGCCGGCCACAGCAGCACCGGCACGATGAGCGGCAGACCGAGCAGCCGCATCGGCAGCGGCAGGCGCATCGCGATCAGCAGGCCGCCCGCGACCCCGGCGATGGCGGCCCACAGCGCCGGCGCGGGCGTCGACACCGTGGCGCCCGGCAGCGCTGCCAGCACCTGCAGCCCCCACCCGAGGCCCTGCACCGCCCAGGCCGCGGCCTGCCACAGCGGCGGGCAGAGGATGCCCAGCATGGCCAGCGGCGTGACCACGAGCGTGACCCACGGGATGGCCGCCGCATTGGCCAGCAGCCCGACCAGCGACAGCTGCTGGAAGAGCAGCAGCGACAGCGGCGCGAGCGCCAGCGTGACCACCAGCTGCTCGCGCGCCAGATGCCAGAGCGTCGAGCCGAACCGGGCTGCAGCGCCCGCCCCGCTTGCGCGAGGCGCTCCTGAATCCGTAGCAAACAGCACCCCCACCGCGACGAAGCTGAGCCAGAAGCCGGCCTGCATGAGCGCCCACGGGTCGATCGCCACCACCCCCGCGCACACGGCCAGCCAGGCGAAGGGCCAGGGCCAGCGCCTGGCCGACAGCCGCAGCAGTGCGGCCAGCGCCAGCATCCACACCGTGCGCTGCGAGGGCACGCCCCAGCCGCTGAAGAGCGCATACAGCGCCGCCAGACCCACGCCGCCCACCAGCGCGGCATGCGGCGCCGGCCAGCGCAGCAGCAGGCGCGGGCTGCGCCGCCAGAGCCACCCAACCGCGGCCGCCGCCAGCCAGGCGAACATCGTCACGTGCAGGCCCGAGATGCTCATCAGGTGCGCCACGCCGGTGGCGCGGAAGACATCCCAGTCGGCCCGGTCGATGGAGGCCTGGTCGCCCGTGACCAGCGCCGCGATCACCCCGGCCAGGCGCCGGTCGGCCACCTGCGCGTCGATGCCGTCGCGCACCGCCTCGCGCGCCCGTTCCACCGGGTGGGCCCAGCCGTGGCCGAGCAGCGCGGGAGCCGCGTCGTGCCCGCCGGTGCGCACGTAGCCCGTCGCCTGCAGACCCTGTTCCCACAGCCACAGTTCGTAGTCGAAGCCATGCGGGTTGCGGTTGCCATGCGGTGCCTTCAGCCGCACCGTGAGCGCCCAGCGCTGGCCCGCATGGACCTGCGGCAGCTCCACCGTGCGCGCGGCCGCGCCTTCGTCGGCACCGCGGGACCAGGCGCCGGTGTCCGCCGCATACCAGCCCAGCGCCAGCCGGGGCGGCACCCGCGGCGGCGGCAGGCCCGACGCCCCGGCGGCCCACCGCGCTTCGTCGACATCGAAACGAAAGCGCACGCCGGTCTCGTTGCGCTGAGGCATCTGGGCCACGACGCCGACCACGCGAATGTCCTGGCCCTCGAGGCGCGGGTCGAGCGCATCGGCCAGGTAGGCCAGCGCCCGGCCGCCGGTGGTACCGAAGCCCAGCGCCAGGCCGGCCAGCAGGCCCAGCACGCCCACGCCGATGCGGCCGCGCCGCGCCAGGGGCGCCGTGGCCGCCAGCATGCCCACCACCACGACCATGGCGTAGGCCGGCCAGCCCCACAGCGCCTGCTGCTGCAGTTGCAGCGCTGCGCCCAGCACGCTGCCGCCCAGCAGGGCGAAACCGCGCCAGGCCGCCCACCGGCCTTCCATGGCCATGCCCTCGGCCCCATCGACATGCGGCGCCGCTGGCGCGCCCTCCCCGTGCCCTCGATCCATCCCTTGAACCTTCCGCGCCAGGCACGGCGCCATGACGCTGTCGTGGCGCATTCCTTGCTTGGCTTGTCGGCTAGTATGGCGCCGGTCGGTCGCGCCATCGCGCGGACCGTACCCATAACAAGCACCCGAGCCTCAACCCATGTCGATCCACGCCGCCCTCCATCACGTCACTCACTACAAGTACGACCGGCCGGTGCAGCTCGGCCCGCAGGTGGTCCGCCTGCGTCCGGCACCCCATTGCCGCAGCAACGTCATCTCGTATTCGCTGCGCGTCGAGCCGGCCGAGCACTTCGTCAACTGGCAGCAGGATCCCTTCGCCAACTACCTGGCACGGCTGGTCTTCCCGAAGAAGACCACGGAGTTCAAGGTCACCGTCGACCTCGTGGTCGAGATGGCGGTCTACAACCCCTTCGACTTCTTCCTGGAACCCCAGGCCGAGAACTTCCCCTTCAAGTACTCGAAGGAACTGGCCGAGGAACTCGCGCCCTACCTGGTGGCCGAGCCCGCAACACCGCTGGTGCAGGCCTACCTCGACAAGATCGATCGCACCGAGAAGCGCACCATCGACTTCCTCGTGCAGATCAACCAGCAGGTGCAGCAGGACGTCAAGTACCTGATCCGCATGGAGCCCGGCGTGCAGACGCCCGAGCAGACGCTGGAGAACGCCTCGGGCTCCTGCCGCGATTCGGGCTGGCTGCTGGTGCAGCTGCTGCGCCACATGGGCCTGGCGGCGCGCTTCGTCTCGGGCTACCTGATCCAGCTCACGCCCGACGTGAAGGCGCTCGACGGCCCGAGCGGCACCACGGTCGACTTCACCGACCTGCATGCGTGGTGCGAGGTGTATCTGCCCGGCGCCGGGTGGATCGGCCTGGACGCCACCTCGGGCCTGCTGGCCGGTGAAGGCCACATCCCGCTGGCGTGCACGCCCACGCCCTCGAGCGCCGCGCCCATCGAAGGCCTGATGGACGAGGCCGAGGTCGAGTTCAGCCACGAGATGAACGTCACGCGCGTGTACGAATCGCCGCGCGTGACCAAGCCCTACACCGACGAGCAGTGGGCCGAGGTGCTGGCCCTGGGCGAAGCCGTCGACACGCGCCTGGCCGCAGGCGACGTGCGCCTGACCATGGGCGGCGAGCCCACCTACGTCGCCACCTCCGACCGCGACGCGGCCGAATGGAACACCGACGCGCTGGGCCCCACCAAGCGCGGCTACGCCACCGAGCTGGTCGACCGCCTGCGCAGCGAATACGGCCACGGCGGCTTCCTGCACTTCGGCCAGGGCAAGTGGTACCCCGGCGAACAGCTGCCGCGCTGGGCCCTGTCGATCTTCTGGCGCGCCGACGGCCAGCCGATCTGGCACAACCCCGCTCTCTTCGCCGACGAGCGCCAGCCCGCGCACTACACCAGCGAGGACGCGCGCCGCTTCACCTACAAGCTGGCCGAGAAGCTCGGGCTGGCCGAACGCTTCATCCAGCCCGGCTACGAGGACGTCTACTACTACCTCTGGCGCGAGCGCCGCCTGCCCGTGAACGTCGACCCCTTCGAGTCCAAGCTGGACGACGAGCTCGAGCGCGCGCGCCTGCGCCGCGTGTTCACGCAGAAGCTCGATGCGGTGATCGGCTACGTGCTGCCGCTGGAACCGGCCTCGGCCGGCGGCAATCCCGCGCTGGCCGGCGGCGGCTGGAAGACCGGCCCCTGGTTCCTGCGCGACGACCGCATGTACCTCATCCCCGGCGACTCGCCGATGGGCTACCGCCTGCCGCTCGACTCGCAGCCCTGGGCCAGCAAGGGCGACTACCCCTACCTGGTGGACCGCGACCCCAACGCGCCGAGCGTGCCGCTGCCTTCGCCCGGCGACTTCCGCAGCCGCTACACGGGCATGGCGGCCGCCGACCGCGGGACGGTGCCCTACGCCCACGGCACGCCGCAGCAGGCGCCGAGCACCTACCGCATGCAGTTCGGCACCGGCCCCAATGGCCAGGGTCAGGGCCCGGCAGCGGCCCGAACGAACACGGCCGAAGGCGCGAACGTGCGCTTCCCGCTGCGCAACGAGTCGGCCCACTGGATCACCCGCACGGCGCTGTGCGTCGAGGCGCGCGACCCGCGCCGCGCCAATGGGCCGGCCGCCGAGAAGGTGGGCCAGGCGTCGGGCATCCTGTATGTGTTCATGCCGCCGCTGGCCTGGCTGGAGGACTACCTCGACCTGCTCGCCGCCGTCGAGGCGACGGCCGAGGAGCTGGGCGTGAAGATCGTGCTCGAGGGCTACCCGCCGCCGCGCGACCCGCGCCTGAAGCTGCTGCAGGTCACGCCCGACCCGGGCGTGATCGAGGTCAACATCCACCCGGCCCACAGCTGGGGCGAGCTGGTGCAGCACACCGAGTTCCTCTACGAGGCGGCTTTCCAGACCCGACTGTCGGCCGAGAAGTTCATGACCGACGGCCGCCACACCGGCACCGGCGGCGGCAACCACTTCGTGCTCGGCGGCGCCACGCCGTCCGACAGCCCGTTCCTGCGCAAGCCCGAGCTGCTGGCCAGCCTGCTGCTGTACTGGCACAACCACCCGTCGCTGTCGTACCTGTTCTCGGGCATGTTCATCGGCCCGACCAGCCAGGCGCCGCGCGTGGACGAGGCACGCAACGACCAGGTCTACGAGCTGGAGATCGCGCTCAAGGAAATCGCGAAGAACCGCGAGATCTACGGCCAGAGCATGCCGCCCTGGCTGGTCGACCGCACGCTGCGCAACATCCTCATCGACGTCACCGGCAACACGCACCGCAGCGAGTTCTGCATCGACAAGCTCTACTCGCCCGACGGCCCCACCGGCCGCCTGGGCCTGCTGGAGCTGCGCGCCTTCGAGATGCCGCCGCATGCGCGCATGAGCATCGTGCAGCAACTGCTGCTGCGCGCGCTGGTCGCCCGCTTCTGGGACGCGCCCTACGCCGCGCCCGCCACGCGCTGGGGCACCGAGCTGCACGACCGCTTCCTGCTGCCGACCTTCGTGAAGATGGACTTCGACGACGTCATCAGCGAGATGCGCCAGGCCGGCTTCGCCTTCGAGGCCGAATGGTTCGCGCCGCACTTCGAGTTCCGCTTCCCGCTCGTGGGCGAAGTGCAGGCCATGGGCGTGGAGCTGTCGCTGCGCAACGCGCTCGAGCCCTGGCACGTGATGGGCGAGGAAGGCGCGCCCGGGGGCACCGTGCGCTATGTCGATTCCTCGCTCGAGCGCATCGAGGTGCGCGTGACGGGCCTGAACCAGAGCCGCTACGTCGTCACCGTCAACGGCCAGGTGCTGCCGCTGCAGCCCACGGGTTTTGCAGGCGAATACGTGGCCGGCGTGCGCTACAAGGCATGGAACCCGCCCTCCTCGCTGCACCCGACCATCCAGCCGCATGCGCCGTTGACCATCGACCTGGTCGACACCTGGATGAAGCGCTCGATCGGCGGGTGCCAGTACCACGTCGCGCACCCGGGCGGGCGCAACTACACGACCTTCCCGGTCAACGCCTACGAGGCCGAGAGCCGGCGCCTCGCGCGCTTCTCGCGCATGGGCCACACGCCGGGCACGCTGCGCACGCCGCCGGCCAACATCGAGGTCACGGGCAGCCGCGAGTTCCCGTTCACGCTCGACCTGCGCCGGTAGCGGGCCCGGCGTGCCGGTTGCCGAACGCCGCCCTGGCTGGGCGTGCGCCGTCAGCCGGCCAGCAGGGCGCCGATGCGCGCGCGCGTGATGCGCCCGATCTGCTCGATCGCGGCACCGCGCTCGGCGTCGGTGTCGGCCTCGGTGCGCATACGCATCGCCTCGAAGATCTGTGGCCGGGTGTGATGGCGCACCGCGATGATGAAGGGAAAGCCGTGCCGTTCGCGGTAGCGGCGGTTGAGCTGCTGCATCTCGCGCAGTTCATCGGCGCGGAGGGCATCGAGGCCCGCGCTGCCCTGCTCCTGGGTCGATTCGCTGGTCATCGTGCCGGCCTGCGCCTCGCGCCCCGCCAGCTCGGGATGTCCGCACAGGAACTCGGTCTGCCGCTCCAGCGGCGCATGCCGGACGACATCCAGCATGCAGGCATGAAGCTGTTCGACCGAGGCGAATGGGCGAGCCGACCAGGCAGCCGCGGCCACCCAGGGGGCGTTTTCGAAGGTGGGACCCAGCACACGGACGAAATCCTCGCGCGCCATCGCGTTCAGGGCGTCGAGATCGAGGGCGGCATCTTCGGTGGCGGACATGGTCAATGTCTCCTGCGTCGGTACGGGCTCAGCGGGTGGCGGCAGCGCCGGCTGGCTGTGCCCGCAGCGCCGGCACGACGGCCAGAATGAGCAAGGTGGCGCAGATCTCGACGGCGGCGACGACGTACAGGCCGGGCGACAGGCTGCCGGTCGAGGTCTTGATCAGGCCCAGCATCCAGGGCGCGCCGAAGCCGGCCAGATTGGCCATGGAGTTGATCAGGGCCACGCCGCCCGCCGCCGCCGTACCGGCCAGGAAGCGGTTGGGCATCTGCCAGAACACCGGAATGGCGCTCATGGTGCCGACGATCGCCAGCGTGAGCCCGGCGAGCACCGCCAGTGCGCTGTGGCCGAGAAACAGGGCCACCGCGAGCAGCGAGGCAGCACCCAGCGCGGCTGCAAGTGCACAGTGCCAGCGCGACTCCTGGTGCCGGTCGGAGTGGAAGCCGTTCCAGATCATGCCGGCGGCGCCGCAGAGGTACGCGAAAGCCATGATCCAGCCCACCGCGACCGGGCTGGTGAAGCCCACTTCCTTGACCAGCGTCGGACCATAGAAGGTGAGCGACGAGTTGGCGGCGATGATGCAGAAGAAGATGAGGATGAGCAGCCAGATGCGGCCGCTCTTGAGCGAGGCCAGCATGCTGTGTTCGCGCGAGCCCAGCGCCTTGCGGTCACGCTCGAGGTCCTGGCTGACCAGCAGGCGTTCGCGGCCGGTGAGCCAATTCGCCTGCTCGGGGCGGTCGGTGAGATAGAACCATGTGGCGAAGCCTGCCAGGACCGAGGGAATGCCTTCGAGCAACATCACCCACTGCCAGCCCGACCACCCGTTCACGCCGTGCATGCCCGTCATGATGGCGCCGGCGAGCGGGCCGCCGATCACCCCTGCGAAGGCCGACGCCGACATGAACATCCCGAACGCCTTCGCTCGGCGGTCGTTCGGAAACCAGTAGGTGAGGTAGAGAATGACGCCGGGGTAGAAGCCCGCCTCGAACACCCCGAGCAGAAAGCGCAGGAAATAGAACATCTCCGGCGTCTTCACGAACATCGTGGCGATCGAGGTCAGCCCCCACCCGATGGTGATGCGCATGAGGGTCTTCTTGGCACCGATCTTCTGCAGCAGCAGGTTGCTGGGCACCTCGAAGAAGAAATAGCCGAGGAAGAAGATGCCCGCGCCCAAGCCGTACACCGCCTCGCTCCACTTCAGCTCGTCGAGCATCGTGAGCTTGATGAAGCCGATGTTGACGCGGTCGATCCAGGCCAGGATCCAGAGCAGCATCAGGAAGGGAATGAGGCGCCAGATGATCTTGCGGTAGATCCCGTCCAGCTCGCTCGTCGCTGTCTGCGGCTGGCCGGTCGCGGCGCTGGAGGCCGCGGTCGTCGTGGTCATGGATGCATCCCTTCTGTGATCCTGTCGGTTGGACATCGGAGGCTCGATCGGATGGAGCCGCCACCTGCGGGGCACTGTAGGCACAATGGCAGCGACGCGCGTGCGGCGCGTGGAATGTGCGCCATAAATCAGCGCGATGGCCCGGTACGCGGCCAGACGCGCCTTAGGGAGGAATTCCCATGAGAAGAAACCAGGACCTGGTCGACGTTCATCTGCTACGCGTCCTCACGACGCTGGTGACCGAGCACAGCGTGTCCCGGGCCGCCGTTCGCATGAACCAGACGCAGCCGGCCATCAGCGCGGCGCTGCGCCGCATGCGCGACGCCTTCGGCGACCCGATCCTCGTGCGCGAGCGCGGCGGCATGGTGGCCACCCCGCGCGCACGGGAGTTGCGCGACGCTGCCCGCGAAGTGCTGGGCCAGATCGATCGCATGCTCGCCGGGCCCGAGGACTTCACCCCTGCCACCAGCACGCTGACCTTCTCCGTGGCCACGCCCGACTACCTCGCGGCCAGCTTCATGGCCGACGTGGTGGCGCGTTTTCGCGCCGAGGCGCCGCAGGCACGCCTGGTCATCCACCCGCTGACGGCCGGCTACGACTACGAGGAGGCGCTGGCCCAGGGCGCGCTCGACATCGTGATCGGCAATTGGCCGCAACCCCCCGAACGCATGCACCTGGCGCTTCTCGTCGAGGACGACCTGGTGTGCCTCATGAACCCGCGGCACCCCCTCGCCGAGCCGGGCGCGATGACGCTGTCGCGCTACCTCGCGGCCGCACACGTGGTGCCCACGCCTTTTGCCATGTCGCACCGCGCGGTCGTCGACAGCCACCTCGCCGGGCTGCGCCAGGCGCGCGACGCCCGTGTATCGGTGCCGTACTACGGCATGGCCCCTTACCTGGTGGCCCGCAGCGACCTGGTGTTCACCACGGCGCGCCATTTCGCCGAGCAGTTCACCGGCGCCCTGCCGGTGGTGAGCGTCCCCGCACCCGAGGGCTTTCCGCGCATGCGCTTCTACCAGCTGTGGCACGAACGCTCGCAGCACCAGGCGGCGCACCGCTGGCTGCGCGGGCTGCTGTCGGCCGTGGGCCCGCAGCTGGCCCACCGCACGGCGGCGCAGGATGCCGCCGTCGCGCCGCCCGCCCAGGTGCGGTGACGGCAATGTGACAATGGCCGCGCCGTGGACTTGCTGAACGACTCCCTCTTCGACGCCCAGGCGCTGGAATCGCCGGCTGCCTTCGCGTCCGCCCTCGCCCCGCCTGCCCAGCCGGGCCATTTCGACGAGCTGCGCGGCGCCGCGACGCCCGCCGTCCAGGCCGTGCCTCAGGCGCCCGTCAACGCGCCGGCGCCTCTGCACGATGCGGCACACGAGCCGGCGCCCACGGCAGACGAGGCCATCGAGCCCGCCGCCCCCAAGACGCCGCTCACGCCCGCCTGGAGCCAGTTCTTCGAAGCGCTCGGCCCGGCAGGTTTTGCCGACCTGCCGCGCCGCGCGGTGAGCCTGGAGCGCCAGATCCGCGACAACGGCGTGACCTACAACGTCTACGCCGACAGCGACGGGCCGCAGCGCCCCTGGTCGCTCGACCTGTTCCCGCTGATCGTGCCGCCGGACAGCTGGGCGCAGATCGAGGCCGGCGTGCTGCAGCGCACGCGCGTGCTCGACCGCGTGCTGGCCGACGTCTACGGCCCGCAGAAGCTGCTGTCCGAGGGCCTGCTGCCCGCCGCCCTGGTGCGCGGCCACCCGGGCTACCTGCGCGCCATGCACGGCGTGCAGCCGCCGGGCGACACCTGGCTGCGCATCGCCGCCTTCGACCTCGCCCGCGGCCCCGACGGCAACTGGTGGGTGGTCTCGCAGCGCACCCAGGCACCCTCGGGCCTGGGCTATCTGCTGGAGAACCGGCTCGCCATCTCGCGCCAGTTCCCGCAGGCCTTCGAGTCGCTGCAGGTGCAGCGCCTGGCCGCGACCTACAGCGCGATGATGGAAGGCCTGCAGACCATGTGTCCGGCCGGTGCGCCGCCGCACATCGCGCTGCTCACGCCCGGCCCCTACAACGAGACCTACTTCGAGCACGCCTACCTCGCCCGCTACCTGGGCGTGACGCTGGTCGAGGGCAGCGACCTCACGGTGCGCGACGAGCGCCTGTACCTCAAGACCCTCCAGGGCCTGCGCCCGGTGCACGGGCTGATCAAGCGGCTCGACGACCAGTACCTCGACCCGCTGGAACTGCGGCCCGACTCCACCCTCGGCGTGCCCGGCCTGCTGCAGG
This sequence comes from Pseudomonadota bacterium, assembly GCA_031119395.1. Lineage (GTDB taxonomy): Bacteria > Pseudomonadota > Gammaproteobacteria > Burkholderiales > Burkholderiaceae_C > Xenophilus. Next base: position 20,458 of record JAVHYA010000031.1, on the reverse strand, counting down.
CCATCCGGGCCGGCAACGTGCTGGTGGCCAACACGCCCGGCTCGGCCTTTCTCGAATCACCGGCCATGCTGGGCTTCCTGCCCGCGCTGGCGCAGCACCTGATCGGCGAGAAGCTGAGCCTGCCGGCCCTGCCCACCTGGTGGTGCGGCGAGCGCGCGGCCATGGAATCGGTGCTGCCGCAGCTGGCCGACTGCGCGATCAAGCCGACCTACCCGGGCTCCGATGCGCACCCGGCCTTCGACGCGGTGCTGGGCACGCAGCTCGGCCGGCGCCAGCTGGACGAATGGGCCGGCCGCATCATGCGCCAGGGCGACGCCCACACGGTGCAGAGCTACATGCCCCTGTCGCAGATGCCGACCTGGGCGCAGGACCTCGGCCCCGGCCACATCGCACCCAAGGCGGTGCTGCTGCGCGTGTTCGCGGTCAACGACGGCCCGCAGTCCTGGCGCGTGCTGCCCGGCGGCCTCGCGCGGCTGGCGGGGCCGGACGCGCAGATCGCCTCCATGCAACGCGGCGGCAGCAGCGCCGACGTGTGGGTGCAGACCGATGGCGAGGTGGACCGCACCACCCTGCTCACGCCGCATGCCACGCCGGCCTCGCTGGCGCGCCACCGCGCGCCCGTCACCAGCCGCGCGGCCGAGAACATGTTCTGGCTGGGCCGCTACACCGAGCGGGCCGAGAACACGCTGCGCCTGGCCCGCCTGAGCCTGGACCTGCTCAGCGGCGAGGACCAGTCCTCGCGCTCGCTGGTGGGCTGGCTGCGCGACCTGTGCAAGCGCAACGCCCTGGTGCCGCGCGAACTGCCCGACGTGCAGCACCTGCCGGACGGGCCGCGCGCCGCGCAGTCGCGCCGCGTGTTCGAACGCGCCCTGATCGCCGAGCTGGGCGACGCCCAGCGGGGCCGCAGCCTGGGCTTCAACCTGCGCTGCCTGCGCGACGCGGCGGCCGCCGTGCGCGAACGCCTGTCGCAGGAACACTGGAACCACATCGTGCGCGCCGAGACGGAGTTCCTGCGCCGCATGGCCGACCAGGCCGGCGAGCCGGGCGAAGGCCGTTACGCGATCGGCGCCACGCAGCGCTCGCTCGAGGCGGCCAGCGCCATGCTGTCGGCCATCACCGGCGCGCAGACCGACCGCATGACGCGCGACGACGCCTGGCGACTGCTGTCCATCGGCCGCCACATCGAGCGGCTGGGCTTTCTGTCCAGCGCGCTGGCGGCCGGCTTCGAGCGGGGCACGGTGCACGAGGTCGCGGGCTTCGAGGCCATGGTCGCGCTCTTCGACAGCACCATCACCTTCCATGCGCGCTACCAGCAGCGCCGCGACGTCGCGACGCTGGTTGACCTGCTGGTGCTCGATGGCGACAACCCGCGCTCCCTGGCCTGGGTGGCGCAGACGCTGCGCGGGCGCATCGCGCGCCTGGCCGGCAGCGCGCCGGGCAAGCTCACCGCGCTGTCGCACGAGCTGCCCGACCCCGCCGCCTGGACGCTCGAGCGCCTGTGCCAGCCCGGGCCCGATGCGCGCTACGGCGCGCTGATGGAGGTGCTGGAGGACTGCGAGAACGCGGCCTACCACGTGTCCGACGCCATCGGGGTGCGCTACTTCACCCTCACCTCCGACACAGTGCGTTCCGTGGGAGTGTGACCATGCTGCTCCACGTCACCCACGAAACGCGCTACGACTATTCCCCGGCCGTCGAGACGGCGCAGCACATGGCGCACCTCAAGCCGCTCACGCGGGCGAGCCAGCGCCTGCTGAGCCACCGGCTGTCGATCGACCCCGAGCCGGTGCAGCGCAGCGAATCGACCGATGTGTACGGCAACACGCGCGCCTTCTTCGCGCTGGAATCGACGCACGACCAGCTCGTGGTGACGGCCGAGAGCCTGGTCGAGACCAGCGCGCCCCGGCTCGCCCCCGAGGCCGCTCCCGATCTGCCCTGGGAAACCGTGCGCGAGCGCTTCCGCTACCGCAAGGGCGTGCACGACGACCCGGCCTCGGAGTTCGTCTTTCCGTCGCGCTACGTGCCGCTGCACGACGACTTCCTCGCCTATGCGCGCCAGAGCTTCACGCCCGCCCGACCGATCTTCGAGGCGGCGATGGACCTCACCCTGCGCATGTACCGCGACTTCGACTACGACAGCGGCAGCACCGAGATCAACACGCCGGCCGTGGAAGCCCTGGCCCAGCGCCGCGGCGTGTGCCAGGACTTCGCGCACATCATGATCGCGTGCTGCCGCGGCCTGGGCCTGCCCGCGCGCTACGTCAGCGGCTACCTGCTCACGCAGCCGCCGCCCGGCCAGCCGCGCCTGGTCGGCGCCGACGCCTCGCACGCCTGGGTCGAGGTCTATGTGCCCGGCCGGCCCGACGACGCCGACGACGAGGGCACGGCAGCCTCCACCCGCGCGGGCGACTGGGCCGGCTTCGACCCCACCAACGGCCGCCAGCCCGGCGAAGACTACGTCGTGCTGGCCATCGGCCGCGACTACGCCGACGTCTCGCCCATGCGCGGCGTGCTGCACGGCGGCGCGCGCCACGTGCTGGACGTGGGCGTCACCGTCCGGCCTTACGATGAGCTCGCCGAAGCCGGGCCGCCCCCTGCGGGCTGACTCGCCTTCGCTATCGAAAAGATAGCTGCCCACACAGTGCCGGCGGGCGCCGCCGGCCGATTTCATTCATCAACCTGTCAGGAGAACTTTCCATGAGCGTTCAAGACAAGCTCGCCCGGCTCGGCATCGAGTTGCCGCCCGTCTCGGTCCCCGCAGCGGCGTACGTGCCCTTCGTGCGCACCGGCAACCTCGTCTTCCTCTCCGGCCACATCGCCCGCAAGGACGGCAAGCCCTGGGTCGGCCAGCTCGGCGTGAACATGGGCACCGACGAAGGCAAGGCCGCCGCCCGCGCCATCGCCATCGACCTGCTCGGCACGTTGAAGGCGGCCGTGGGCGACCTCGACAAGATCAAGCGCATCGTCAAGGTCATGAGCCTCGTGAACTCCGCGCCCACCTTCACCGAGCAGCACCTGGTGACCAATGGCGCCAGCGAGCTCTTCGCCGAGGTCTTCGGCGACAAGGGCGCGCACGCGCGCAGCGCCTTCGGCGTGGCGCAGATCCCGATGGGCGCCTGCGTCGAGATCGAACTGATCGCCGAAGTCGAATGAGCCAGGAACGGGTGCGCGTCGCGCTCGTCACGGCGGGCGGCAGCGGCATGGGCGCGGCGGCGGCGCGCGCGCTGCACGGCGCGGGCTTCCAGGTCGCGGTGCTCTCCTCGTCGGGCAAGGGCGAGGCGCTGGCCGAGGCACTGGGCGGCGTCGGCATCACCGGCTCGAACCGGGAGGATGCCGACCTGCAGCGCCTGGTCGATGCCGCGATGGCGCGCTGGGGCCGCATCGACGCGGTGGTCAACAGCGCCGGCCACGGCCCCAAGGGCGAGCTGCTCGCCATCAGCGATGCCGACTGGCACCTGGGCATGGAGTTCTACCTGATGAACGTGGTGCGCATCGCGCGCCTGGTCACGCCGATCATGCAGGCGCAGAAGTCGGGGGCCATCGTCAACATCTCCACCTACGCCACCTTCGAGCCCGAGGCGGCCTTCCCCACGTCCGGCGTGTTCCGTGCGGGCCTGGCGTCCTTCGCCAAGCTGTACGCCGACCGCTACGCGGCCGACAACATCCGCATGAACAACGTGCTGCCGGGCTTCATCGACAGCCTGCCCGAGAAGGACGAGCGCCGCGCGCGCATCCCGATGGGCCGCTACGGCACCTCGGCCGAGGTGGGCGAGCTGATCGCCTTCCTCGCCTCGGACAAGGCCGGCTACGTCACGGGCCAGAACATCCGGATCGACGGGGGCATCACGCGTTCGGTCTGAGAGGCTCGGAGCCATGGAACTGCGTCAACTGCGCTACTTCGTGAAGGTGTGCGAGCTGCGCAGCATGGGGCGTGCCGCGCTCGAACTGGGCGTGGTCACCTCGGCACTGAGCCAGCAGATCAGCCGGCTCGAGGGTGAGCTGAGCACGCGGCTGCTGCGGCGCAGCAGCACCGGCGTCGCCCCGACCGACGCCGGCCTGGCCTTCCTGCAGCAGGCCCAGCTCACCCTGCGCCATGCCGACGAGGCGATGCGTGCCGCGCAGCAGGCCCGCCTGTCCGGCCACGTGAGCGTGGGCCTGGCGCCCACCACGGCCGCGGTGCTCGGCATTCCGCTGATGCAGGCGATGCGGGCCCGCTACCCCGACGTGCGGCTGCACCTGGTGGAGTCGCTGTCCGGCAACCTCGCCGCCATGCTGCAGTCGCGCCAGCTCGATCTGGCCGTGCTGTTCAAGACCGACACCCCGCGCCGCTGGAGCATCGAGCCGCTGCTGGACGAAAGCCTGTTCGTGCTCGCCGCCACGCCGCTGCCCCAGCGCCCGGTCACGGCCAAGGTCCGGCTGGCGCAGCTGGCCGATCTGCCGTTGATCATGCCCAGCGCCGGCCACGGGCTGCGCGCGACGCTCGCGGCGGCCTTCGAACGCGTGCGGATCGTGCCGAAGGTGGTGGCCGAGATCGACGGGCTCGCGCTGCTGATGGACGCGGTGCGCGCCGGCTTCGGCGCCACCATCCAGCCCGGCGCCGCCCTCGCGCGGCAACCGCGGGACGAGGTGAGCAGCAGCCGCATCACCGACGCCCACGTCGGCCGCCGCAATCTGCTGGTGAGCCTGTCCGACGACGAGCTCTCGCCCGCCGCGCTGGCGGCCCGCGTGGTGCTGGCCGACACGGCGCGCACGCTGGTCAGCGAAGGCCGCTGGGCCGGCGCCACCCTTCTCGAAAACTGAAGACCCGTTGCCGGATCCGGCCTGTCGCCCCGGCGGCGGCCTGCCTACAGTCTCCCGCACCCCACAAGGAGACAGGAAGTGAGCGATCCCCAGGCCGACGTGCTGGTCGTCGGCGGCGGCAACGCCGCCCTCTGCGCCGCCCTCATGGCGCGCGAAGCCGGCGCCAGCGTGCTGCTGCTCGAGGCCGCGCCCCAGGCATGGCGCGGCGGCAATTCCCAGCACACGCGCAACCTGCGCTGCATGCACGACGCGCCGCAGGACGTGCTGGTCGACGCCTACCCCGAGGAGGAATACTGGCAGGACCTGCTCAAGGTCACCGGCGGCCTCACGGACGAGCACCTGGCACGCCTGGTGATCCGGGCCTCGTCCAGCTGCCGCGACTGGATGCGCCGCCACGGCGTGCACTTCCAGCCGCCGCTGTCGGGCGCGCTGCACGTGGCGCGCACCAACGCCTTCTTCATGGGCGGCGGCAAGGCGCTGGTCAACGCCTACTACCGCAGCGCCGAACGCCTGGGCGTGCGCATCCGCTACGAGGTGCCGGTGGCCTCGGTCGAGCTCGACGGCGACCGCTTCGTGGCGGTGCACACCGAGGCCGGCGAGCGCATCGCCGCCAGGAGCTGCGTGCTCGCGGCCGGCGGCTTCGAGTCCAACCGCGAATGGCTGCGTGAAGCCTGGGGCCGCAACGAACGCGGCGAATGGCCGGCCGACAACTTCCTCATCCGCGGCACGCGCTTCAACCAGGGCGTGCTGCTGCGGCAGATGATCGATGCAGGGGCCGACGCCATCGGCGATCCGTCGCAAGGGCACATGGTGGCCATCGACGCCCGCGCACCGCTGTACGACGGCGGCATCTGCACCCGCATCGACTGCGTGTCGCTGGGCGTGGTGGTCAACCGCGAGGCGCGGCGCTTCTACGACGAGGGCGAGGACTTCTGGCCCAAGCGCTACGCCATCTGGGGCCGGCTGGTCGCGCAGCAGCCGGGCCAGCTGGCCTATTCCATCATCGACCAGAAGGCGGTCGGCCGCTTCATGCCGCCGGTCTTCCCCGGCACGGTGGCCGACACGCTGCCCGAACTGGCCCGCCGACTGGGCCTGGACGAGGCGACCTTCCAGCGCACCATCGACGAGTACAACGCCGCCTGCCGCGTCGGCCACTTCGACCACACCGCGCTGGACGACTGCCGCACCGAAGGCCTCTCGCCGGCCAAGACGCACTGGGCGCGCCCCATCGACACCGCGCCCTTCCACGCCTACCCGCTGCGCCCGGGCATCACCTTCACCTACCTGGGCCTGAAGGTGGACGACACCGCCGCGGTGCGCTTCGGCGGCCGCCCCAGCCCGAACCTCTTCGTGGCGGGGGAAATGATGGCCGGCAACGTGCTCGGCAAGGGCTACACCGCCGGGGTGGGCATGAGCATCGGCACGGCCTTCGGCCGCATCGCCGGCACGCGCGCCGCGGCCGCCGCGCTGAAGAACCGGGAGGCAGCCCATGTCCACGCTTGAGGCACTCACGCGCGAGGCCGCCGCGCTGGCCGATGCACCGCAGCGCGTCATCCCGATCCTGTCCGCCGGCGAGGCGGAGGTGGACCGGCAGATGCACATCTGCAACGCCTGCCGCTACTGCGAGGGCTTCTGCGCCGTCTTTCCGGCCATGACGCGCCGGCTGGAATTCGGCCGGGCGGACATCCACTACCTGGCGAACCTGTGCCACAACTGCGGGGCCTGCCTGCATGCGTGCCAGTACGCCCCGCCCCACGAGTTCGCGATCAACGTGCCCCAGGCCATGGCCGAGGTGCGCGGGCAGACGTACGCCGACTACGCCTGGCCGCCGGCGCTGGGCGCGCTGTACCGGCGCAACGGGCTGACGCTCTCGCTGGCGCTGGTGGCCGCCCTCACGCTGTTCCTCGTGCTGGGCGCCGCCACCACGGGCAGCCTCTGGGGCAGCGCGGCGGGCGGCAACTTCTACCGCATCTTCCCGCACAACCTGCTGGTCGGCATGTTCGCACCAGTGTTCCTGTTCGCGGCGCTGGCCCTCGCCATGGGCGTGCGGCGCTTCTGGCGCGACGTCACGCCCGCCACCGGCAGCGCACCGGCGAACGCACCGGCCGCGGCCGAAGCGGCGGACGCGGTGCTGCGCCTGAAGTACCTCGATGGAGGCCACGGCGAGGGCTGCCCCAACGAAGACGATGCCCACACGCTGGCGCGCCGGCGCTTCCACCACTTCACCTTCTACGGCTTCATGCTGTGCTTCGCCGCCACCAGCGTGGCCACGCTCTACCACTACGCCTTCGGCTGGCCGGCGCCCTATGCGCTGCCGAGCCTGCCCAAGCTGCTCGGCGTCGTCGGCGGCGTGAGCCTGATGATCGGCACGGCGGGCCTGTGGCGGCTGAACCTGCGGCGCCACCCGCTGCACGGCGACGCCAGGCAGAAGCCGATGGATCGTGGCTTCATCGCGCTGCTGTTCCTCACCAGCGCCAGCGGGCTGGCGCTGTGGCTCGGCCGCGGCACACCGGCGCTCGCGCTGCTGCTGTGCCTGCACCTGGGCGCCGTGATGGCCCTGTTCGCCACGCTGCCCTACGGCAAGTTCGCGCACGGCGTGTTCCGCAGCGCGGCCCTGCTGCGGCACGCCGTCGAGAAGCGGCTGCCCAACCCGGTCGGCCTGGGCGCCGACTGACCGGCCCGACGACGGATCACCCATTCCAACAGGAGACTCACGATGAACAAGCGCCGATTCCTGCACGCCACCGCCTTCGCCTGCGCGCTCTGCCTGGCCGGTGCCGGCCATGCGCAGGACTTTCCTCCGAGGAAGCCCGTCACCCTGGTGGTCGGCTTCGCACCCGGCGGCGCGGCCGACGCCGCGGCGCGCCTGATCGCCAAGACGCTCGGCGACGACCTGGGCCAGACGGTGATCGTCGACAACCGCGCCGGGGCCGGCGGCAACATCGCGCACCAGTACGTGGCCAACGGGCCGGCGGACGGATCGATGCTGCTCTTCGGCTCGATCGGCCCGCTCACCATCGCGCCGCACGTCATGAAGGTGAACTACGACCCCTTCAAGGACCTCGCGCCCGTCTCGGGCGGCGTGAACTTCCCCAACGTCCTGGTCGTGCACAAGGGCGTCGGCGTGAAGACGCTGGCCGAGTTCGTGGCGCTCGCGAAGAAGAAGCCGGGCAGCATCGACTTCGCCTCGACCGGCGCGGGCTCGGCGTCGCACCTGGCCGGCGAGCTCTTCAACCAGCGCGCGGGCATCGACATGGTCCACGTTCCCTACAAGGGCGGCGCGCCGGCGCTGCAGGACCTGCTGGGCCAGCGCATCGCCTCCTACTTCTCGGCGCCGCCGACGGCGTTGCCGCAGGTCGAGGCCGGCCACCTCGTTCCCCTGGCCACGACCGGCCTCACGCGGCCCGCCTACATGCCGAACATTCCGACCGTGGCGGAATCGGGCTACCCCGGCTTCGAGGCCCTCAACTGGTACGCCTTCGTGGCGCCCGGCAAGACGCCGGCGCCCCTGCTGGACCGCTGGAACCAGGCCATCGTGAAGGTGCTGGCCGACCCCGGCGTGAAGGAGGCGCTGAACAAGCACGGGCTGACGCCGCAGCCGACGACCCGCGCCGAACTGGCCGCCTTCATGAAGCAGGAGGACGCCAAGTGGAGCGCCATCGTGCGCGAGCGGAAGATCACGGCCAACTGATCGTGGGTCGCGCGCGGGTTCAAGCCCGCAGGACCTCCGCCGCGCCCTTCTCCCCGATCACGATCGCCGCTGCATTGGTATTGGCCGACGTCATGGTCGGCATCACCGATGCGTCGACCACCCGCAGGCCCTGCACGCCCTGCACCCGCAGCGCCGGGTCGACGACCGCGCGTGCGTCGCTGCCCATGCGGCAGGTGCCCACGGGATGGAAGACCGTGCCGCCCTTCTCGCGCGCGAAGCGCGCCAGGTCCTCGTCGGTGCGCAGCGCGTTGCCGGGCATGTACTCCACCCCGGTGGTCAGCCCGCGGAACGCGGGCTGGTCGTAGATCTCGCGCAGGATCTTCAGGCCCTCGACCAGCACGCGGATGTCGTGCGGCTCGGTGAGGTAGTTCGACACGATGCGCGGCGGCGCCAGCGGGTCGGCCGATCGCAGTTCGACGGTGCCGCGGGACTCGGGCCGGCACTGCGCCGCCGAGGCGGAGAAGCCGGAAAAGGCATGCAGCGCGTCGCCGGGCTTGTCGACCGACAACGGCATGACGTTGAAGAGCACATCGGCCCGCGCGTCCCTGGCCACGGCGCTGCGCACCATGCCGCCCACCTGCCCTGCGCCCACGGTGAGCGGCCCGCGCTGCTGCAGCAGCCACTGCGCACCCATGCGCGCCAGGCCGACCGGGCTGCGCACCTGGTCGTTGAGCGACATCTTCTCGCGCAGCTTGACGATCACGCGCGCCTGGTAGTGGTCCTGCAGGTTGGCGCCGACCTCGGGCGCGTCGACCTGCACGGGGATGCCGTTACGGCGCAGCAGCGCGGCCGGACCGACGCCCGAGAGTTGCAGCAGCTGCGGGCTCTGCAACGCGCCTGCCGCCAGCAGCACCTCCGAATCGGCCAGCGCATGCTGCAGCTGGCCGCCCTCGATCCACTCGACGCCGCGTGCGCGGCCCTGCTCGATGCGCACCCGGGTCACGTGGACGCCGGTGCGCACCGTGAGGTTGGGTCGCTGCATCACCGGGCGCAGGAAGGCCGTGGCCGCGTCGCAGCGCCAATGGCCGCGCAGCGTGAGCTGGTAGGTGCCCAGGCCTTCGTCCTGCGCGCCGTTGAAGTCCTCGCTGGCCGGGTAGCCGGCCTGTGCGCCCGCTGCCAGCCAGGCCTCGCAGTAGGGATGGTCGTTGCGCAGGTCCGACACGCCGAGCTCGCCGGAGCCGCCGTGGTAGGCGTTCTCGCCGCCGGCGTAGCACTCCGACTTCCTGAACAGCGGCAGCAGGTCCCGGTAGCTCCAGCCGGTGGCGCCGGCCGCGGACCAGTCGTCGAAATCGGCGCGCTGCCCGCGGATGTAGATCAGGCCGTTGATTGCGCTCGATCCGCCCAGCACGCGCCCGCGCGGCCACACGATGCGGCGCTGGCCGGTCTCGGCCTGCGGCTCGACCTCGAACTGCCAGGAGAAACGCCGGTCGTAGATGGAACGGAAGTAGCCCACCGGCAGCCGCAGCCAGAAGTGCCGCCGGGCACCGCCCGCCTCGAGCAGCAGCACGCGGCGCTTCGGGTCGGCGCTCAACCGGTTGGCGAGCACGCAGCCTGCGGAACCCGCGCCGACGATGATGACGTCGTAAGCCGCTTCGCCTGCGCTCATCTCGTGTCCCGTGGGTCCGGGCGCGCGCCACGCGACCTCGCGTTGCGGGCCATGGCGCTCACGCCTTGACCAGGCCCGTGAACAGCGACGGATCGAAGTACTGCTGCGCCTTCAGCGCATTCGGGATGTTGGCGCTCTGCACGAAGAAGTCCGTCACCTGCTGCAGCCACTGCGTCACCGTGCCGTCGGCGTACTTGGCGCGCCACTCGGCCGCGGAGTAGTACTTGGAGGCCTTGAACTGTTCCTTGAACTCGGCCAGCGGCACCTCCTTGTACTGCGTCTTCTGCAGCTGCTCGGCCGCCGCCTCGGGGTTGGCCACGATCTGCTCGTTGGCAGGCAGCCAGCCGGCGATGAGCTTGCCCAGGACGGCCTTGTTCTTCTCGTAGTAGTCGTTGCGCGCGGCCCAGCCGCCCACGATGGCCGCCTGCGGGAAGAAGGCCGAGGCATCGACGATCTTGCGGGCGCCGGGCAGCTTGCCGCGCACCACCGAGTCGAAGGGCGCCCACAGCGCCACCGCGGGCACCGCGCCGGAGATCAGCGAGGTCACGGCCTCGGACATGCGCTGGTTGACCAGCCGCACGTCCTTCGCCGGGTCCAGGCCCGCGGAGCGCAGTGCCCGGTCGAGGAACACATGCGCCGTGGTGCCGGTGGTGGTCGAGATCTGCTTGCCCTTCAGGTCGGCGACGCTCTTCACGCCCGAATCCTCGCGCACCCACAGCTGGGCGGTGGCGTACTCCACGTCGTTGATGAGGAAGACCTTGCCCTGCCCGCGGGCAGGGAAGTTGGACAGCACCGCGCCCGTGGCCAGCACGTCCAGGCTCCCGCCGATCATGGCCTGGAACAGTTCCAGCCCGGTGGTGAAGAGCACCGGCTCCAGCTCCAGCCCCTGCTTGGCGAAGCTGCCGCTCTGCAGGCCCAGCCACATCTGCCCATCGACCGCCGGCGTGTGCAGGTAGCCCACCTTGACCTTGGTGCGCGACTGCGCAAAGGCGGGGAATCCGAGGCCCGACACGGCGGACGCCGCGACGGCGGTACGGATGAAATCTCGGCGCTGCAAGGCCATGGGTGTCTCCTGTTGGAAGCAGTGGGAAAAGGGAGGGTCGACGTTCAGTCCGACAGGCGCACGCCCTGGCGCGCCTGCGCCGCGTACTCCTGCATCACCAGCTCGCGAATCTGCGCGCGCAGCTCGACGAAGCGCGGGTCCTCGTGCACGTTCTCGGCGCGCGGATAGCCGAAGGGCACGTCGATCACGGTGCGGATGCGCGCCGGCCGAGCCGTCACCACCACGATGCGCGACGACAGGTAGATCGCCTCTTCGACCGAGTGGGTGATCAGCATCACCGTCTTGCCCTCCGTCTGCAGCACCTCGAGCAGCAGGTCCTGCATGGCGCTGCGGGTCTGCGCGTCGAGCGCGCCGAAGGGCTCGTCCATCAGCAGGAACTGCGGCCGCACCGCGTAGGCACGGGCGATGGCCAGGCGCTGACGCATGCCGCCCGACAGGTGCTTCGGAAAATGGTCGGCGAAGTCCGTGAGGCCCATGAGGCCCATGTAGCGCTCGACGATCGCGGCATGCTCGGCCCTGGGCACCTGGTTGCCCGCCAGCTTGAGGCCGAAGGCGATGTTCTGCCGCACCGTGAGCCAGGGGAAGACGCCGTATTCCTGGAAGATCACGCCGCGGTCCGGGCCGGGCCCCCTCACGGGCTGCCCGTCGAGCAGCACCTGCCCGCCGGTGGGCTGCACGAAGCCGCCCAGGATGTTCATCAGCGTGGTCTTGCCGCAGCCCGAGGGCCCGATGATCGACACGAACTCGCCCTGGCGGATGTCGAGCGACACGCCGTCGAGCACGCGCATCGGCCCCTGCGCGGTGGGGAACTCGACCGACACGTCCCTGAAGGCGACGCGCACCGGTGCGTCCATGGGTGCCGCGTTCATGCCAGCCGATCCTGCCAGGCCACCAGGCGCCGGCTCACGGCACGCAGCACCAGGTCCATCGCCAGCGCGATGAAGCCGATGCAGATGATGCCCACGTAGATGATGTCGAGCTGGAAGAAGGCCGAGGCGTTCTGGATCAATGCGCCCAGGCCCTGCTGCGCCGCGATGAGTTCCGACGCCACCAGCGTGGCCCAGGCCACGCCGAGCGCGACGCGGATCGCCGTGAGGATGTGCGGCACCGTGAGCGGCACGATCACCTTGGCGAAGATCTCGAAGTCGTTCGCGCCCAGCGTGCGGGCCACGCGCACGAAGATCGGGCTGATCTGCGCGATGCCCTCGTACATCACGATCACGCCGGCGAAGAAGGAGGCATAGAACAGGATCACCGTCTTGGCCGCCTCGCCGATGCCGAAGTAGACGATCACGAGCGGGATCAGCGCGATCGGCGGCAGAGCGCGAAAGAAGTTGATGACCGGGTCGATGAAGCTGCGCAGGCCGCGGTACCAGCCGAGGCAGAAACCCACCGGCACCGCCAGCAGGGTGCCCAGCGCCACGCCGATGAAGACGCGCTGCGTGGACATCCAGAGGTCCATCGGCAGGCGGTCGCCCATCAGTTCGACGAACTTGGCAGCCACCTGGTGCGGTGCGGGCACCAGCGCCGGGTTGACGAGCCCGCTGGCCCGCACGGCGTACCACAGCAGCAGCAACAGCACCCAGGGGGCAAGGATCAGGGCGGCGCGAACGGGCACCGGGCGATGGCGCATCGGATGGGTCTCCTGGCAGGCGGCGGCATCGGGGCGTCTCGCTCTGCTATATTGGCTCGAACTCGAATGGTCGTCCTATAGACCATACCTTTGATCGTTCCGTCATGGCAAGTGCGTCTAACCCTGAGGGCGCCGCAGGCACCCGTTTCTCGGACAGCCCGATCCCGCGCTATCTGCAGGTGGCCGACGTGCTGCGCCAGCGCATCGCGCGGGGCACCTGGCCGCAGGGCCACCGCCTGCCTTCGCTCGAGGCGCTGATGGTCGAGTTCGGCGTGGCGCGCGTCACGCTGCGCCAGGCGATCGAGTTGCTGGCGCGCGACGGGCTGGTGTCGCCGCAGCAGGGCCGCGGCACCTTCGTCACCGGGCGCCCCGCCAACGAGCGGTGGCTCAGCGTGGTCACCACGCTCGACGAGCTGGCGCGGATGTACCGCGACACCGAGCCGCAGATCGTCACCATCAGCGAGTCGACCGACGCGCCTGCCCTGCGCCCCGACGAGGGCACGCCCGCCGAGCGCTACGTCTACATGCGCCGCGTGCACTCGCGCGACGGGCATCCCTACTGCGTGATCCACATCCACATCGACGAACGCGTGTTCCGCAAGGCGCCCAGGCGATTTCGCGAGGAGACCATCATCCCGGTGCTGATCTCGCTGAAGGGGCTGACCATCGCCCGCGCCCACCAGGTGCTGACCATCGGCACCGCCGACATGGAGGTGGCGCGCCTGATCGGCGTTCCGGTCAATTCGCCGGTGGCGGAGGTGCGCCGCATCTTCCACGACGAGACCGGGCGCGTGATCTACGTGGCCGAGGTCACCTACCGCGGCGACGCCATCCACGTCGAAATGAACCTCAAGCCATGAACCCGCCCGCCCTGCCGGCCACGCCCCTGGCCATCGTGCGCATCGACGCGCACGTGTTCCGCTACCCGGTCAAGGTGCCGGTGCGCACCTCCTTCGGCACCATGCACGACCGGCCGGCCCTCTTCGTGCGCGTGGAAGACCGCGACGGCGCGTTCGGCTGGGGCGAGGTGTGGTGCAACTTCCCCGCCTGCGGTGCCGAGCACCGCGCACGCCTCATCGACACCGTGCTCGCGCCCTTGCTCCTGGGCCAGCACTTCGACGGCCCGGCGGCCGCGTGGGCGAATCTCAGCCAGCGCACGGCCGTGCTGGCCATCCAGTCGGGCGAACCCGGCCCGATCGCCCAGGCCATCGCGGGCATCGACCTCGCCCTGTGGGACCTGGCCGCGCGCCGCGCCGGCCAGCCGCTGTGGCGCCACCTGGGTGGCTCGCGCAGCCGCATCCCGGTGTACGCGAGCGGCATCAATCCCGATGCGCCCGAGGAGACCGCGCTGCGCTGCAGGGCGCAGGGCTACCGGGCCTTCAAGCTCAAGATCGGCTTCGGCGAGGCGCGCGACCTGGCCAACCTCGACGCCATGCGCGAAGCCCTCGGCGACGCCGCGCCGCTGATGGCCGATGCCAACCAGGGCTGGTCGCTGGACGAGGCGAGGCGCATGGCGCCGCGCCTGGCGCCCTACGGCCTGCAGTGGCTCGAGGAGCCGCTGCGCGCCGATCGCCCCTGGTCCGAATGGCAGGCCCTGCAGGCCGAGACCGCCATCCCCCTCGCCGCCGGCGAGAACGTCGCGGGCGACGCGGCCTTCGACGCGGCGCTGCACGCGCGGGTGCTGTCGGTGTTGCAGCCCGATGCGGCCAAGTGGGGCGGCATCTCGGCGAACTGGCCGGTGATCCATCGCGCGCGCGCCGCCGGGCTGCGCTACTGCCCCCACTACCTGGGCGCGGGGGTCGGTCTGCTCGCCTCCGGCCACCTGCTCGCCGCTGCGGGTGGCGACGGCATGCTCGAAGTCGACGCCAACGAGAACCCGCTGCGCACCGCACTGGCGCCCGCGCTCGCACACATCGACGGTACGGGCTGCATCGATCTGGGCGAAGCGCCCGGCATCGGCGTGCTCCCCGATCCGGCGCAGATCGCGCAGGCCGTGCGGCAGGGGGCCTGAGGCACGGCCACACCACGGCGCCCATCGCGCCAGGACCGATGCGCACAGGCCGGGCGCTGCGGCCCAATTGCGTCACACACGTGACGTGCTCGTCGTCGCGCGCCGCCAGCTCCGCCGCGCGCCGCGGGGCTTCGTGAAGCGCATCCCTAGGGCTCGATGCGCCAGAACATGTCCTGCTCCTGCATCGGGAACATGCGCGGGTACCAGGTCGCCAGGTGCCCGGCATCGGCCGCGCGGTCGTACAGCGGGTCGCACACCACCGCCTGGTAGCTCCAGCTCGCGAAGTCCTTCACCGGGATGGAGGCGTCGCGGTTGAGCACCACGAAGGCATGGTCCCAGTGGCCCCGCATGACGGTGAAGTACTCGATCGGGAAGATCTCGCGCCCTTCCAGGTAGCGGAAGGCGATGGCGGAGAGCTCGCTGCAGTTGCCCGTGTTGCTCAGCTCACCCGCGCGGGCCATCTCGTCGATGTACAGGTCCCGGTCCAGGCCGCCTTCCGTGCGCGCGGCCGAGCGCGAGCGGGACTCGTAGACGTTGAAGAGCCGCGCCACGACCTTCTGGTTGCTTTCGAAGGGGTGGCGGATCCAGCCGCCGCCGGTGTTCAGGCCCCGGTAGCGCACCGTCGACTGCACGTGGGCGATGGCGCGCTGGGCGGCCTTCACGTATTCG
This sequence comes from Pseudomonadota bacterium, assembly GCA_031119395.1. Taxonomy (GTDB): domain Bacteria; phylum Pseudomonadota; class Gammaproteobacteria; order Burkholderiales; family Burkholderiaceae_C; genus Xenophilus. The sequence continues at coordinate 4,964 of JAVHYA010000031.1, read as the reverse complement.
GAATGGACCATCATTCTTCCTGGAACGGCGTGCGCACCGCGCGCCACGCACCGCTGCCATCTTGGGGTCCACGACCGGGCCGCGGCAAGCCGCCGGATTGCATAGGCCGCTCGGCGACGCGGCCCCGCGCGCCGGCTCAGCGCCGGGCGAGGACCTCGACCAGTTCCGGCACGTAGCGCTGCGCGCCGCCGGCCTGCACCGCATGCGCGAAGGTGCCGAGCACCGCATCGGCGATGCCCTGCGCGGCGCCGATGTCGTGCGCCATCTCGGTGTAGTAGCCCAGGTCCTTCTGCGCGTTGCTCATGGCGAAGCGCAGCGTGTTCGGGTCGCGGTCGGTGATGAAGGGTTTGAGCCGCTCCAGGGCCACGCCGCCGCCGCCGCCCTTGGCCAGCACGTCGACGAAGACCTGCGGGTCGACGCCCGAGCGCTGCGCGCAGGCGGCGGCCTCGGCGATCAGCGCCACCGTGCCCAGCGACACGTAGTTGTGCAGCAGCTTCATGCTGTGGCCCGTGCCCACGCCCCCGGTGTGCGTGATGTTCTCGGCGAAGCAGGCCAGCAGCGGCCGGCACTCGTCGAACAGCGCCGCATCCCCGCCCACCAGCAGGTTGAGCCGGCCCTCGGCGGCCTCCTTGGGGGTGCGGGTCATGGGCGCATCGAGGAAGCGCACGCCGGCCGCCTGCACCGCCTCGGCCACGCGCAGCGTCGACGACGGGATGGCCGTCGAGCAGTCGATGACCACCGCACCGGGCTTGAGCGACTTCAGCAGGCCGCCCTCACCGAGCAGCACCGCCTCGACCTGGGGCGAGCCGGTCACGCAGAGGATGACGATGTCGGCCACGGCGCCCAGCTCGGCGGTGCTGGCCACACTCTTCGCACCCGCGGCCTTGAGCGCATCCAGCGGCTGGTTGCCCGGGTGCTCGAGCACGGTGAGCGCATGGCCGTGCTTGACGATGTTGGTGGCGATGCCGTGGCCCATCAGGCCGATGCCGACCATGCCGATGGAAGGTGTGTCAGTGCTGCTCATGCGTCTGGCTCCTGGTTCAGGTTCTGGATGTCGCGCGCGATTGTCGTGCCGCTTCGCGCGCTGCGCCCGCAGGCCGGCGTCGCACAGGCGCCTCCGGCGACGGCAGCGCGGCCACCATGGCTTCGCAGCGCTGGCGCAGCAGCGCATGCAGTTGCTGCACGGCCGCCGAATACTGGCCGCGGTGCGGGCACACGAGGTGCAGCGGTGCGGCCTCGCCGCTCAGCCGGGGCAGCAACTGCACGAGCCGCCCCGCCCGCACGTCCTCGCCCACGTCGAGCCAGGACTTGTAGGCGATGCCCTCGCCGTCCAGCGCCAGACGGTGGATCAGCTCGCCGTCGTCGCCCTGGATCGGGCCGCGCACGTTCGCCACCAGGCGCTGCTCGCCATCGAAGAAGGTCCAGCGGTCGTGGATGCGGCTGCTCAGCGCGTAGGTGAGGCAGGCGTGGCCGGCCAGGTCGTCGACCGACGCCGGCCGGCCGCAGCGCTGCACGTAGCCGGGCGAGGCGACCAGCACCCGCCGGTTCCCGGTCGCCAGCGGCAGCGCGACGAAGCTCGCGTCGGGCGGCGGGCCGTAGCGCACCGCGACGTCGACCGGCTCCTTGAAGACGTCCGTCACGCGGTCGGACATGAACAGGCGCAGCACCAGCCGGGGGTGCTGCCGCCGGAAGGCCGCGAGCCAGGGCAGCAGCACGTTGCGGCCGAGGTCGGAGGGTGTGGCGACCTGCAGCACGCCGCGCAGTTCCGGGTCTTCGGCGCGCAGCTCGTCCTGCCCGGCACGCAGGCTGCCCAGGGCGGCGCGGGCGTGCGGCAGATAGCGCTCGCCCTCGGCCGTGAGGCGCAGGCTGCGCGTGGAGCGCGCGAAAAGCCGGATGCCCAGTTCGCGCTCGAGCCGCTGGATGGCGGCGCTTGCCTGGCCGGGCAGCAGGCCGGCCTCGCGCGCCGCGTCGGAGAAGCTGCCCAGCGCGGCGGCGCGGTCGAAGAGGGCCAGGTCGTCGAAGCGGATCATTTTCACTCCGGCAATGAAAGTGTTGTCCGATTTTGCCTCTTTCGAAACAAGCGACGAGGCCGCACCATTCGCCCATCCCTTCCCGACTTCTTCCCTCGGAGCTCCCATGAAAGCCATCGCCTACACCCAGCACGGCCTGCCGATCGACGACCCGGCCGCCCTCGTCGACATCGACCTGCCCATGCCCCTGCCCGGCCCGCGCGACCTGCTGGTGCAGGTGCAGGCGGTGTCGGTGAACCCGGTCGACACCAAGGTGCGCATGAACTCGCCCGTGACGGCGCCGCGCGTGCTGGGCTGGGACGCCGTGGGCACGGTGCACGCCGTCGGCGCCGACGTGACGCTGTTCAGGCCGGGCGACGAGGTGTTCTACGCCGGTGCCATCGACCGGCCCGGCAGCAACAGCGAATACCAGCTGGTGGACGAGCGCATCGTCGGCCACAAGCCGCGCAGCCTGGGCGCGGCCGAGGCCGCCGCCCTGCCGCTCACGGCGATCACCGCGTGGGAACTGCTCTTCGAGCGCCTGGGCGTGCCCGAGGGCGGCGGCGCCGGCCAGAGCCTGCTCGTCGTCGGCGCGGCCGGCGGCGTGGGCTCGGTGCTGGTGCAGCTGGCGCGCAAGCTCACGCAGCTCACCGTGATCGGGACCGCCTCGCGCGCCGACACCGCGCACTGGGTGAAGTCGCTGGGCGCGCACCATGTCATCAACCACGGGCGGCCGCTTGGCGCCGAACTCGAGAGCGCGGGCCTGCCCAAGGTGTCGATGGTGGCCAGCCTCACCCACACCGACCAGCACTACCTGCAGATCGTCGCCGCGCTGCAGCCGCAGGGCCGCCTCGCGCTCATCGACGACCCGGCCACGCTGGATGCCATGCCGCTGAAGTCCAAGAGCATTTCGCTGCACTGGGAGCTGATGTTCACCCGTTCGCTGTATCAGACGCCGGACATGCAGCGGCAACACGAGCTGCTGGAGCGCGTGGCCGCGCTGGTCGATGCCGGCACGCTGCGCAGCACCGCGAACGAGCACTTCGGCGCCATCAACGCCGCCAACCTGCGCCGCGCCCACGCGCTGGTGCAGAGCCACCGCTCGCGCGGCAAGGCGGTGCTGGCCGGCTTCTGACCCCTTTGCCTTCTTGTCACATCGCCATGAACTTCCTCGCCGCCACCCGCTACCGCTACACCGCCAAGGCCTACGACGCCACGCGACGCATTCCCGACGCGCAGGTCGACGAACTGCTCGACGGCCTGCGCCACAGCCCTTCGTCGGTCAACTCGCAGCCCTGGCACTTCGTGGTGGCCAGCGACGCCGCCGGCAAGGCGCGCATCGCCAAGGCCACCGACGCCGGCTTCGCCTACAACACGCCGAAGGTGACGAACGCCTCGCACGTGATCGTGTTCGCGGCGCGCACCGAACTCCCCGCGGCCCACACCACCGCGCTGCTCGACCAGGAAGAGGCCGACGGGCGCTTTCGCATCGACGGCGCCCGCGCCGGGCAGCACAAAAGCCGCCAGGGCTACATCGACCTGCACCGCTTCGACCAGAAGGACCTTCAGCACTGGATGGAGAAGCAGGTGTACCTGGCACTGGGCACGCTGCTCCTGGGCGCCGCCTCGCTGGAGATCGACGCCACGCCGATGGAGGGCTTCGATGCGGCGGTGCTCGACGCCGAGCTGGGGCTGCGCGAGCGCGGCTACACCGCCGTGGTGCTGTGCGCGCTCGGTTACCGCGCCGCCGATGACTTCAACGCCGGGCTGCCCAAGTCGCGCCTGCCGGCGTCGGCCGTCATCACGCGGCTTTGATCGGCGCGGCCGACGATCCGCGCACCTGCAAGCGCCCCGGCAGCAGCATTTCGCGCGCCGGGCCTTCCAGGCCGTGCAGCCGCTCGATCAGGCAGCCGGCCGCCGTGCGGCCGATCTCGTCGGTGGGCTGCGCCAGCGTGGACAGGCCCGGCCCGATCAGCGAGGCCCATTCGGGATCGTCGAACCCCAGGAAGCCCAGTTCCTGGCCGAACTGCCAGCCGAGCCGGTTCATGGCCTGTGCCACGCGCAGCGTGATCACCGCGTTGCCCGCGACCACCGCCGCGCGCCGGCTGCGGCCTGCGCGCCGGCGCAGCGCGCGCAGGGCCTGCACCAGGGCCTCGTCCTCGCCCTCGGCGCTCTCGAAGACCTCGCCGCGCAGGGCCGTCGGGTGTGCGGCCAGGCAGGCGCCGAAGGCCGCCGCACGCTCGCGCCGCGTGCTCACGCCCTGCTGCGGTTCGGTCACGTAGAGCAGCTCGCGCCAGCCGTTGTCCAGCAGGTGGGCGCAGATGCGGGCCATGGCGCCGGGGTTGTCGAGCGACACGAAGTCGGCCGTCATGCCCGCGTGCCGGCGGTCGACCAGCACCGCCGGCTTGCCGTGCGTGGCGACGGCATCGACCACGCCCGCGCCGCGGCCCAGCGTGTTGAGGATGAAGCCGTCGACCTGGTAGCCGGCCAGCGCGTCGATGGCCTCGCGCTCGCGGCCGGTCTCGTTGCCCATGTTGAAGAGCATGACGAGGTAGCCGGCGTCCTGGCAGGCCTTCTCGGCGCCGCGCAGCACGGCCACCGAATACGGGTTGGTGATGTCGGCCACGATCAGGCCGATCAGCCGCGAGCGGCCGCGGCTGAGCGCCTGTGCCATCGGGCTGGGCGTGTAGCCGAGCTGCGCGATCGCGGCCTCGACCCGGGCGGCGATGTCGTCGGACAGGAGGCGCTCGCGGTGGTTGAAGAAGCGCGAGACGGTGGCTTTGGACACGCCGGCGGCCTGGGCGACGTCGGCGATGGTGGCGCGGCGAGGGGTGTTCATGGGGTCATGCCCTCCGGCCGGTCGGGATCAGGTTCGACGAAGCTGGCGCTGCGCCGCTTCCGAGGCAGGGGCCGGGATTTCGCCCCGGCGGGCGACCTACTTTTCTTTGTCTCGCC
>JAVHYA010000093.1 GCA_031119395.1 Pseudomonadota bacterium | reverse complement strand
TCGGTGCACGCGCCCCTGGCACGCGCTTTGCGAGCAAACCTGACCAGTTGCTCTGATTAAGCGGTCAAAGTCCCATGCGCGTGCTTGTCGTCTACTGCCACCCGGTCGAAACCAGCTTCGCTGCCGCCCTGCATGCCGAAGTGGTGCAGCAGTTGCGCGGCGCCGGGCACGAGGTGGACGACTGCGACCTGTACGCCGAAGGCTTCAACCCCGTGATGTCGCGCGAGGAACGCCTGGGCTACCACGACGTGCCCGCCAATCGCGCGCCGCTGCAGGGCTACATCGACCGCCTGCACCGGGCCGAGGCCATCGTCTTCTGCTTTCCCACCTGGTGCTTCGGCCTGCCCGCCATGCTCAAGGGCTGGTTCGACCGGCTGCTCATGCCCGGCGTGGCCTTCGACCTCTCGGACCCGGCCAACGTCAAGCCGATGCTCACCAACATCCAGCGCATCAGCGCCGTCGTCACCTACGGCCGGCCGCGCTGGATGGCCTGGTACATGGGCGACCCGCCGCGCAAGATGGTCACGCGCTACATGAAGCGGCTCACGGCCCAGCAGGCGCGCGTGGACTACCACGCCCACTACCACATGAACGTGGCGACGCGCCCGCAGCTGGAGCGCTTCAAGGCCCGCGTGGGGCAGGCCATGGCGAGGTTCGCATGAACATGCCGCGTGAACTCGACCGCGTGCGCCTGCCGCGCTGGCTGCTGCCGGCGGACTGGCCCGTCGACACGGCCGGCGCGCCGGCGCTCGCACGCCTGTCGCTGGCGCAGGGGCGCATCGCCTCGGTCCGACCGTCGGGCGGCACCGCCGGCCCGGGCGACCGGGACCTGCACGGCGCCCTGGCACTCCCTGGGTTCGTCGACGCCCATGTCCACCTGGACAAGACCTTCACCCTGCCGCGCATCCGCCACATCGAACCCGGACTGCTCGGCGCCATCGACGCGATGCTCGCCGACCGCGCCGGCTGGACCGCCGCCGACGTGCGCCAGCGCGCGGAACGTGCGCTGCAATGGGCCTTCGAGGCCGGCAGCACGCGGCTGCGCACCCATGTGGACTGGTGGGAAGCCGACCGCACGCCCGTCGCCTGGCCGGTGCTGCGCGAGCTGGCGCAGGACTGGCTCGGCCGCATCCGCCTGGAGCGTGTGAGCCTCATGCGCCTGGCCTTCTTCGAGGACGCCGCCGAGGCCGATCGTCTGGCGCGCACCGTCGCCGCGAGCGGCCCGGATGCGCTGCTGGGCGGCTTCGTCCACACGGCGCACTGGAACGAGCCGGGACTGCGCCAGCTGCTGCTCGCGGCGCAACGCCACGCACTCGACGTGGACCTGCATGTGGACGAGGAACTGGACCCTTCGGCGCACGGGCTGGCGACCATCGCCCGCATCGCCCGCGAAATCGGCTTCGACGGCCGCATCGTCTGCGGCCATGTGTGCGCGTTGGCCGCGCAGGACGAGGCCGCGGCGCTCGCCACCCTCGACGCCGTGGCACGCGCGCCGATCACGCTCGTGTCGCTGCCCGCCACCAACCTGCTGCTGCAGGACGCCGTCACCGGCCGCACGCCGCGCCAGCGCGGCATCACCCTGGTGAAGGAAGCGCGCGAGCGCGGCATCCCGCTGCTGCTGGCCAGCGACAACGTGCAGGACCCGTTCTGCCGCGTCGGCAGCTACGACCCCATCGACGCGCTGGCGACCGGTGCGCTGGTGGCTCAATTGCCCGCGCCTTTCGACGCCTGGTCCGAGGCGATCTGCCGCGGCGACTGGCTCGACCGCGCGCCCGCCGCGCAACCCACGCTGGCCGGCGCGCCGGCCGACCTGGTGCTCTTCCACGATGCCGATGCGCACGGCTTCCCCTCGCGCACCGCGCGGCGCGTGGTGCTGCGCGACGGCCGCGTCGTGCACGGCGACCTGCCCGCCGGCCGGATGGCCGGCGCGGCCTTGCCGATTCCTGCCCTCACCTGAGAACCCAACGCCATGCTCCACGGCTACATCCCTCCGCACCGCTTCCTGCCCTACCTGAGCTGGACCGAGATCGACGCATTGCCCGACCGCGAGAACACCGTGATCGTGCTGCCCTGCGGCGCCATCGAGCAGCACGGCCCGCACCTGCCCTGCTCGGTCGACAGCGTGATCTCGTCCGGCGTGATGGGCAAGGCGCTCGAGCGCCTGCCGGCGGAGGTGCGCGCCTTCGCGCTGCCCACCATCACCTACGGCAAGTCCGAGGAGCACCTGCACTTCCCGGGCACGATGACGCTGACCGGCACGACGCTGCTGTCCACCATCGTCGAGGTAGGCGAATCGGTCTACCGCTCGGGCTTTCGCAAGCTGCTGTTCGCCAACGGCCACGGCGGCCAGCCCCAGGTGCTGGAGATGGCGGCGCGCGAGCTGCGCCTTCGCCATGGCGACTTCGTGGTGGTGCCGCACGGCGTCTCGCGCCTGCCCAGCGCGGCCAGCAAGCAGGTCAGCGAGCAGGAAAGGAAGCTCGCCATGCATGCCGGCCACTCGGAGACCGCACTGATGCTGGCACTGGCGCCCGAGACGGTGCACATGGAGCGCGCGGTCGCCAACTTCCCGCCCCCTTTCCCGATCAAGCTGCTGTCGGCCGACGGCCGTCCGGCCTGCGCCTGGACGGCACGCGACTTCGGCCCCACGGGCGTCATCGGCGACCCGACCTCGGCCACGCGCGAGCAGGGCGAGGAGATCCTCAGCACGCTGGCCGACAGCTGGGTGCAGGCACTCACCGAGCTCTACCACCTGCGCTGGGTGGTGCGCGACGCGCCCACCTGGGAGCGCGGGCAGTACACCGGCCACATCGAGTCCGCGCACGGTCCGGCTCTTGCTTGAAGCGCGCCCGCACCATCCCCCCGCATTCCCCTTCCCTGCACTGATTTGTCTGACCTTTCCAGGAGCCCTGCCTTGACCCCTCGCATCACCCGCTTCGCCGCCCGCGCCGCCCTGGCCCTGGGCACCACCGTGCTCGGCCTGGCCGCCACCGGCGCCCACGCGCAGGAGAAGTTCACGTACATGACCAACTGGTACGCGCAGGCCGAGCACGGCGGCTTCTACCAGGCCGTGGCCACGGGCATCTACAAGAAGTACGGCCTGGACGTGACCATCAAGATGGGCGGCCCGCAGGTCAACATCCTGCAGATCATGGGCGCAGGACAGGCCGACTGCATCATGGGGTCGAGCGACCTGCAGATGATGATCGCGCGCAGCGGCGGCCTGCCGGTGGTGACGGTGGCGGCCCTGTTCCAGAAGGACCCGCAGGTGCTCATCGCGCACGAGGACGTCAAGAGCCTGGCCGACATGAAGGGCAAGACCATCCTCATCGCGCCCTCGGCCCAGCGCGGCTACTACGCCTGGCTCAAGACCAAGTACGGCTTCACCGACGCGCAGACGCGCCCCTACACCTTCAACATCCAGCCCTTCGTGGCCGACAAGAACGTGGTGCAGCAGGGCTACCTCACCTCCGAGCCCTTCGCGGTGCAGAAGGCCGGCGTGAAGGCCAACACCATCCTGCTGGCCGACAACGGCTATCCCTCGTACGCCACCACCATCTCCTGCATGGACAAGACGGTGAAGGAGCGCAGCAAGGCCGTCGACGGCTTCGTCAAGGCCACGGCCGAGGGCTGGAAGTCCTACCTGGCCGACCCGGCCCCGGCCAACGCCCTGATCAAGAAGGACAACCCCAACATGACCGACGAGCAGCTCGCCTACAGCGTGGCCAAGCTCAAGGAAATGGGCATCGTGGCCAGCGGCGACGCGCTCAAGCAGGGCATCGGCACCATGACCGAGGCGCGGGTGAAGCAGAACTACGACTTCGCCGTCTCGGCCGGCCTGATCGACGGCAGCAAGGTGGACCTGGCGCAGGCCTTCGACCTGAGCTTCATCAAGGCCGCCAAGGTCCTGCCCTGAACGCCCGTCCGAGCGAGGCCGCGATGAACGACAACGCCCCCGTGCCTGCGATCGAGGTCCTCTCGGCGCAGAAGACGTACCCCAACGGCACGATCGCGCTGCAGCCGGTCGACCTCACGATCCAGGAAGGCGAGTTCGTCACCCTGCTCGGCCCCTCGGGCTGCGGCAAGAGCACGCTGCTGAAGATGGTGGCCGGCCTGCTGGAGCCCACCGACGGGCGGCTGCTGCTGTGGCGAAAGCCCGTGGCGGCCGCGCAGGAAGGCGAAGGCAAGAAGATGGCCTTCGTCTTCCAGTCGCCCACCTTGATGCCCTGGGCCAGCGTGCAGGCCAACGTGCGGCTGCCGCTGGACCTGGCCAAGGTGCCGCGCGCCGAGGCCGACGCGCGCGTGGCCGAGGCGCTGGAGCTGGTCGGTCTGGCCAGGTTCGCCAAGGCGCTGCCGCGTGCGCTGTCGGGCGGCATGCAGATGCGCGTGTCGATCGCGCGCGGCCTGGTGGTGCAGCCCAACCTGCTGCTGATGGACGAGCCCTTCGGTGCGCTGGACGAGATCACGCGCCACAAGCTCGACGCCGACCTGCTGGAGCTGTGGCGCAAGAAGAAGCTCACGGTGGTCTTCGTCACGCACTCGATCCACGAGGCGGTGTTCCTCTCCAGCCGCGTGGTCATGATGGCCGCGCGCCCGGGCCGCATCGTGGAAGAGGTGCGCATCGACGAGCCCTACCCGCGCAGCGCCGACTTCATGGTGAGCCCCGAGTTCACCCACTATGCCAAGCACCTGCAGCGCAGCCTGCTGGCGGCCAGCCAGGCCAACGACGAGGAGGCCGTGCTGTGAGCATCACCTGGAACGCCCCGGTCGCCCCGCGCGACGCCGACCCCGCCCCCGCACCGAGCCCCGCCGTGATCGCTCCCGCACCCATCCAGCCGCCCCGCCCCGCCGCCCCCGTGCCCCTGCTGCGCCAGCCCCGGGCGCAGCGCATCCTGCTGCCGGTGCTGGTGGGCCTCGTGCTCATCGGCGCCTGGCAGGCGCTGGTGGTGGGCATGGAACTGCCGCCCTACCTGGTGCCTTCGCCGGCGCTGATGATGAAGACGCTCTTCACCGACTGGGCCACGCTGGGCATGGCCCTGCTGGTGACGCTGAAGATCACGGTGCTGTCCTTCGTGGTCGCCACGGTGGTGGGCGTGCTGATCTCCTTCGTCTTCGTGCAGAGCCGCCTGATCGAGACCGCGCTGTTCCCCTATGCGGTGCTGCTGCAGGTCACGCCCATCGTGGCGGTGGCGCCGCTGATCATCATCTGGGTGAAGGACCCGACGGCCTCGCTGGTGATCTGCGCGACGCTGGTGGCGCTGTTCCCGATCATCAGCAACACCACGCTGGGCCTGCGCAGCATCGACCCCGACCTGCAGGCGTATTTCAAGATGAACCGCGCGACGCGTCTGCAGACGCTGGTGCGCCTGCGCATCCCGAGCGCGCTGCCCTACTTCTTCGGCGGCCTGCGCATCTCCAGCGGGCTGGCGCTGATCGGCGCGGTGGTGGCCGAGTTCGTCGCCGGCACCGGCGGCGCGGCCACCGGCCTGGCCTACCAGATCCTCATGGCGGGCTACCAGCTCAACATCCCGCGCATGTTCGCGGCGCTGCTGCTGATCTCGCTCACCGGCGTGGCGCTGTTCGCGCTGATGGCCTGGGCGACCAAGGCCGCGCTCGGCTCCTGGCATGCCAGCGAGCTTTCCCAGGACTGACCTCCTTTCCCTTCTTCTTCGCATGAACGCCCCCGTGACCCCCATCGAACAGTTGCAACTCGAACTGCCCGAGCTCGACTGGATCACCGATCCCGGCCGCATCGAGCGGCTGTCGCAGGACTTCTCCTGGTTCAGCCCGGTGCTCAAGCGCCAGCTCGACGGCAAGCTGGCCGACAGCGTGGTGCGCCCGCGCACCGAGGACGAGATCCGCCGCCTGGTGGGCGCCTGCGCCCGCCTGAAGGTGCCGATCACCATCCGCGGCAGCGGCACGGGCAACTACGGCCAGACCACGCCGCTGGCCGGCGGCGTGGTGCTCGACATGACGGGCTACAACCAGCTGCTGTGGGTGCGCCCCGGCGTGGCGCGCGCGCAGGCCGGCATCCGCCTGAACGACATCGAGAAGCAGGCGCGCACGCAGGGCCAGGAGCTGCGCTGCATGCCCTCGACCTACCGCAGCGCCACGCTGGGCGGCCTCTTCGGCGGCGGCTTCGGCGGCGTGGGCTCGATCAACTACGGCCCCCTGGCCGCGCCGGGCAACGTGCTGGGCGTGAAGGCCATGACCATCGAGCCCGAGCCGCAGGTGGTCGAACTGCGCGGCGCCGAGGCGATGCGCATGCACCACCTCTGGGGCACCAACGGCCTGGTGCTGGAGCTGGAGATCGGCCTCGCGCCCGCGCAGCCCTGGCTCGAGACGCTGACCACCTTCACCGACTTCGATGCGGCGCTGGCCTTCGGCGATGCGCTGGCGCGCGCGCCGGGCCTGGCCAAGCGCGAGGTCGCCTTCTTCGCCAGCCCCGTGCCCGACCACCTGGGCCAGCTGTCGGAGTACCTGCCGCGCGGCTGCCATGCCGTGCTGTCGCTGGTGGCCGAGGGCGGCGAGGAGGCGCTGAAGGAACTGGTGGCCGCGCACGGCGGCACGGTGAGCTACCGCCGCTCGGCCGAGGAGGTGCACAAGAGCAACCGCACGCTGATGGAGTTCACCTGGAACCACACCACGCTGCATGCGCTGCGCATCGACAAGGGCCTGACCTACCTGCAGACCAGCTTCACGCCGGGCCAGTACGTGCAGCAGATCACCGAGCTGACGCAGCGCTACGCCGGCGAGGTGCTGATGCATGCCGAATTCCTGCGCGGCATGGACGGCCTGCTCAACTGCAGCGCGCTGCAGCTGGTGCGCTTCAGCACCGAGGAGCGTCTCGCGCAGATCATCCAGGAGCACCGCGACTACGGCGTGCGCATCAACAACCCGCATGTCTTCGTCGTCGAGGACGGCAAGGCCGGCGGCGACCTGCCGCCCGAGGTGCTGGCGATGAAGGCGCGCTTCGATCCACTGGCCTTGCTCAACCCGGGCAAGCTGCGCGGCTGGCCGGTGGCCGCCTGAGCGCAAATGCTCAGATCCGGCTCAGCAATTTCATGAAGAAAAAAGGGGCCTGGCGCCCATGGGGCGGGCGCCGTCAGCTCCTGATTTCATAGCAAAGCGGATCGCCTCAACGGCTGGATCGACGGGCGGCGACGATGCCGAGCGCGGCGCCCAGCAGCGCCAGCGCCCACAGCGGCCACAGGCCCGCGCGTGACACCCACCAGGCGAAGGGCGTGATGCCCGCGCGGCCTTCGACGTCGGCCTCGAGCACGCCGCGCGTGAGGCGCGGCAGTTGCTGCGTGACGCGCCCGCGGTGGTCGATCACCGCCGTCGCGCCGGTGTTGGTGGCGCGCAGCATCGGCCGCTGGAATTCGAGCGCGCGCATGCGCGAGATGGCCAGGTGCTGGTCGATGGCGATCGAGTCGCCGAACCAGGCGATGTTGCTCACGTTCAGCAGGATCGTCGGTGCCGTGGCCGCATCGCGAAAGGCCGCGCCGATCTCGTCGCCGAACAGGTCCTCGTAGCAGATGTTGGGCGCGATGCGCTGGCCCTGCCAGTCGAAGCGCGGCTGCGGCAGCGCGCCGCGGGCGAAATCGCCCAGCGGGATGTTCATCATGTCGATGAACCAGCGAAAGCCCGTGGGGATGAATTCGCCGAAAGGCACCAGGTGGTGCTTGTCGTAGCGGTAGGGCGCGGGCCGGCCGGGCGCGAAGCCCAGCACCGTGTTGCTGTAGCTGCCAGGCTTGTCTTCATAGGGCAGGCCGACGACCGCCGCCTGCGTGCCCTGCGCGTAGCGCCGGGCGATGGCATCCAGGTAGCCGGGCGGCAGCTGGCGCGGCAGCAGGGGCAGCGCCGTCTCGGGCGTCACGACCAGCGGCGCGCGGGCGGCCTGCAGCTGTTCGGCGTACCACTGCAAGGCGGTGGCGATGCCGCTGCCGGGGATGAATTTCTCGTCCTGCGGGATGTTGCCCTGCAGGAGCGCCACGCCCAGGTGGCCACGCGCGTTCGCCTCGGCGCCGTCGTCGTGCAGCAGGGCGAGGCCGAGCGGCGCCGCCAGCAGCGCGGCCACGACGCCGGCGCTCCAGGCCTGCGCGCGGCGTGGTGCACGCCACGCCAGACCGAAGGCGGCCGCGACGGCCGAGGCCACGGCGCCGATCCCGTACACGCCCAGCCAGGGCGCGTAGCCGGCCAGCGGTCCGTCCACATGCGCATAGCCGCCGGCACCCCACGGGAAGCCGGTGAACCAGCTGTTGCGCAACAGCTCGGCCAGCAACCAGAGCGCTATAAAAAAGAGAGCAGCCCGCGCCCGGCTGGCGGGCGCACACACCACGAAGGCCGCACAGGCCGCGGCGTAGTACAGCCCCAGGCCCGCCGCCAGCGCCAGCACCGCGACGGCCGCCAGCGGCGCCGGCAGGCCGCCGTAGGTGTGCATCGAGATGAAGAGCCACCAGAAGGTGCCGGTGAGCCAGGCGGTGGCGAAGAGCCAGCCCCACAGGCCCGCGCGACGCCAGCCGGCGCCCTCGCGGCGAAGGCCGTCGAGCAGCGCGACCAGGCCGGCGAGGGACAGCAGCTGCAGCCACCATTGCGGCTGGCCGTTCCACGGGGCGGCGATGGCGATGGCCTGCGCCAGGCCGGCGACGCCGAAGCCCAGCGCGCGCAGCAGCGTCGCTTTCAATCCGCCGCGTCTTCGCCGCGCGCCGGCGAGACCTTGAACCAGCGCACCGCGCCGCCCTTGGTGTGCAGCACGACGAAGTCGAAGCCGCCCACCGTGTGGCGCTCGCCGCGCTTGGGCACGTGGCCCATCTCGTGGGCGATCAGGCCGCCGATGGTGTCGAAGTCCTCGCTGAGCTGCTCGTCGTCGAAGGTGATCCCGAAGGCCTCGCCCACGCGCTCGATCGGCGTGTCGCCGCTCACGCGGTAGGTGTGGTCGGCCAGGCCGAAGATGTCGCCCTCGTCCTCGGCGATGTCGAACTCGTCCTCGATCTCGCCGACGATCTGCTCGAGCACGTCCTCGATGGTGATGAGGCCCGCCACGCGCCCGAATTCGTCGATGACCACGGCCAGGTGCTGTCGGTTGCCGCGGAACTCGCGCAGCAGGTCGTTCAGGCCCTTGCTTTCGGGCACGAAGGTGGCGGGGCGCAGCAGCGCGCGGATGTTCAGCTCGGGCGAACGCTGCAGCTTGAGCAGGTCCTTCGCGAGCAGGATGCCGATGATGTTTTCCTTGTCGCCCTCGTACACCGGGAAGCGCGAGTGGGCGGTGTCGATGACCAGGTGCAGCAGCGCCTCGTAGGGGGCATCGATGTCGACCAGGTCCATGCGTGGCGCCGCCACCATCACGTCGCCGGCCGTCATGTCGGCCATGCGCAGCACGCCCTCGAGCATCACGCGGGACTCGGCGCCGATGACGTCGTTGTCTTCCGCGTCGGCCAGGGTTTCGATCAGCTCGTCGCGGGAGTCGGGGCCCGGGTTGATGAATTCGACGAGCTTCTGGAGAAAGCTGCGCTTGTCTTCGCGGGATGCGGAGGCGCGCTCAGGATGGGGGTCTGCCACTGCGGGAGGGCGGTAGTTGGGGAAGGACAAGGATACCGGAAGCCCCGCGGCACCGCGACCGCGGGCCGGATCGGGCGGCCTCGCCGCTCAGGGCGAGGTGCGGTCGCGTGCGTCGCGCACGCCGCTGCGCACTTCCTGCAGGCCGGCCAGGAACGACCAGAACTGCTTCGCACGGGCCTTGATCTGGTAGTCGACCTGCGCGAAATGGTCGAGCGCGATCTCGTTCATGCGGCTGTCGAAGGTGGCTTCGGGCAGCTTGAGGAAGGCCTCGGATTCGGAACCGCTGCGCTCGACCTTGGCGCCGGCATTGCGGGCGATCTTCAGCATGGCGGTGTTCTCGCTCAGCGCATGGATGAAGAGCATGCCCACGCCTTCGTTGCGGGCGGCCACCACGGCGCGCTCGAACAGCCGCGCGCCATAGCCGCGGCCGCGCGCATGGGCCGACACCGAGACGCCGAACTCGGCGCAGTCCTTGTGCTGGTCGCCCGGCGCGAAGGCCAGGTGCGCCATCGCGATCAGGTCCAGGCGGCGGTTGTGGATGCCGAAGATCTCGTCGCGCTCGAAGTCCAGGTTCTCAACGTAGCGGCCGATCTGCTCGTCCGAGGCGGCGTAGCCGAAGCGCAGGTAGCGGTCGCGCTCGGACAGTTCGAGCAGATGCTTGAGGATGCGGCCCCGCTCGCGGGGACCGATCGATCGGATGGGCACCAGCACCGGCTGGGCGTGCCGCGGCGCCACCCCGCCAGCCGCGCGCGCCTCGACCACCGGCGGGCGCAGGAAGCTGCCGGCACCGACGAGGGCTTGGGAAATGGCCTGAAAGGTACGCATGGGGGGGATTTTAGGGTTTTCCCTAATCATCCGGAGGTGCCAAGGACACTCTCGGGACAACTGTGGCCCGATTGGTGACGAATTGCCAGTAGGGCGTGGCGCTGCCGCAACCGGCACGGCCGGCCAGGGGCAGGCCCGCCGGCGCGGGCCGGGGCGCCGCACAATGACGTCCCCCCTTTGTCCCAAACGCCCCTTCGAGAAAGCCCATGCACCGACGCCGCCTTGCCCAAGCCCTGACCACCTCCCTCGCCCTGTCGGCCCTGCTGCTGGCGGGCTGCGCCACGTCGGGCGGCCCGACGGCCGCCACGTCGCACCTCGACGCGGTCCAGAAGGCTGCGCAGTTGCGGGTGTGCACCCCCGGCGACTACAAGCCCTTCAGCTTCCAGAAACCCGACGGCAGCTACGAGGGCATCGACATCGACCTGATGGCCGGCTTCGGCAGCAGCCTGGGCGCCAAGCCGGAGTGGGTGAAGACCACCTGGGCCAACCTGCTGCCGGACCTGGCGGCCGGCAAGTGCGACATCGCGGTCGGCGGCATCTCGGTGACGACCGAGCGCCAGAAGCGCGCCTTCTTCAGCGCGCCCTACATGGTCAACGGCAAGACGCCGATCGTGCGCTGCGCCGACGTGCGCAAGTACCAGACGGTGGCCGACATCGACAAGCCGACGACGCGGGTGATCTTCAATCCCGGCGGCAGCAACGAGCGCTTCGCGCGCACCAACTTCAAGCAGGCGAAGCTGACGCTGCACGGCGAGAACATCACCATCTTCGACGAGGTGCTCGCGGGGCGCGCCGACGTGTTCGTCACCGAGTCGGCCGAAGCCATCGTGCAGAGCCGCCTCAAGCCGGGCCTGTGCGCCGTGAACCCCGACAAGCCGCTGCAGTACGGCGAGATGGCGTGGATGCTGCCGCGCGACGACGTGGCCTTCAAGGCGTACGTGGACCAGTGGCTGCACCTGCAGCAGGCGGGCGGCGAATTCCAGCGCACGATGGACCGCTGGCTCAAGTGATCCGGCGCGGCGCCGGCGTGCATCTCGGACCCTGATCGAGATCCAGCAAGGCGAGCGTTTCGCGCATCACCCGGGTGTCGAAGGCCATCTCGACGTGGGCCAGGCCGTGGACCGGGCGGTTGTCGGCGCCGGGCAGCGTGGCCGTTGGCGTCGGGAAGACGATGTTGTCGCAGTTGGAGTACCAGCAGGTGAAGGGGACCCGGCGCACGCTCTCCGTGTCCTCGGCCATGCGCTGGAGCCACTCGCCGCCGATGCGCATTTCGCGCCCGTTGGTCGAGCGGCCGAAGCGCGCCAGCCAGGTGCCGGCGTGCGGCGTGCCGAGCGTGACGATGCGATGCACCGCCCCGGACCGGCCGTGCTCGCGCAACCAGGCCCGCGCCGCGAGGCCGCCCATGCTGTGACAGACGAGCATCGGCGCCTGGCCCGTTGCGCCGCGGACGCACTGGACGGCGGCCTCGATCGTGTCGACATAGCGGTCGATCGAGCCGAAAGGCGGCTCGAGGTTCACCGCCACGAAGGCGCGGCCCTCGCGCCGCAGCGCGCTCAGCCAGGGCGTCCAGAATCCGCGGTTGCAGCAGAAGCCGTGGACGAAGACGACGCCCCGGCGTCCGTCGCCGCGCGGCAGGTGGTCGGGCACGGCGTTGGCACGGAACGGCTGCCGCCAGCCGAACACGCGCACCGCCATCCGACTCTCGGCCGCCCACGCGCGCAGCAGCGCTGCGAGCCGTGGGGGCGCGGCGTGCCGGCGGTT
The DNA here is from genome assembly GCA_031119395.1 of Pseudomonadota bacterium. Lineage (GTDB taxonomy): Bacteria > Pseudomonadota > Gammaproteobacteria > Burkholderiales > Burkholderiaceae_C > Xenophilus. Next base: position 3,574 of record JAVHYA010000093.1, on the reverse strand, counting down.
GACACGCCAGCATGCTATGAATTCGATAGCTAACCACACCGTATGGGCGAGCGCCGCGACCACGATGCCCGTCCAGGCAACAGCAGGCGCGCGGCGCGCCCAATACGCGCACCAGGCCGCAAGGAGCAAGGCGGTGACGAGCAGCAGCACGCGCTGGAGGCGAGCGATCATGCGGTCACTATCGCACGCGCGACAGCCGCCGCGCGCGCCCTAGGACAAGCCCCGGGACGGCTGCGGCGGCGCCGCATCCACAATGCGCGCCACCCAGGAGAGAGACCGGAGAACCGCATGCTGCCGTCAGCGCTGAAGAACTACCCCGAGGGCGTGCCCCACGATGTCCACCCCGAGCAGTACCGCTCGCTGGGCCAGATGTTCGAGGAGGCGTTCCAGCGCCACGGCGAGCGCCCCTTTTCGGTCTGCATGGAGCGCTGGATGTCCTACCGCGAGCTCGACGCGCTGTCGCGCACGCTGGGCGCCTGGTTGCAGTCGCTGGGCCTGGAGCCCGGCGCGCGGGTCGCGATCATGCTGCCCAACATCCCGCAGTTCGCCGTGACGATGGTGGGCGTTCTTCGCGCGGGCTACACCTGCGTGAACGTGAACCCCCTCTACACCGCGCGCGAGCTCGAGCACCAGTTGAACGACTCGGGCGCCGCGGCGATCGTCATCCTCGAGAACTTTGCCGCCACGCTGGAGCAGGTGATCGCGAAGACCGCCGTGAGACACGTGCTCGTGACGGCCATGGGCGACCAGCTCGGCGGGATGTACGGCGCATGGATCACGACGGCCGTCCGACACATCGCGAAGATGGTGCCGCCCTTCAAGCTGCCCGTGGGCGGTGGCCGCACGGTCACGCCGTGGCCCAAGGCGATGGCGGCCGGTCACAGCCGGCCGCTCGCGCCCGACACGTCGACGCTCGATTCCATCGCCTTCCTGCAGTACACGGGAGGGACGACCGGGCGCTCCAAGGGCGCCGTGCTCACGCACCGCAACATCGTGGCGGCCACGCTGCAGGCCGAAGCGTGGTTCACCCCTGCGCTGGCCCGCGCGGGCGACCTCTCGAAGGTCAACAGCATCGCCGCGCTGCCGCTGTATCACATCTTCGCGCTGACCCTGTCGCTGCTGGCCATCCGGCAGGGCTCGCACTTGACGCTGATTCCCAACCCGCGCGACATCGGCAAGTTCGTTGCGGTGCTGAAAAAGCGCCCCTTCCACATGCTGCCGGCCGTCAACACGCTGTTCAACGGCCTGCTCATGCACCCGGAGTTCAAGACGGTCGACTTCTCCAACCTCTTTGTCTCGCAGGCGGGCGGCATGGCGGCGTCCGAGGGCACGGCAAAACGCTGGATGGAGGTGACGGGCTGCCCCATGATCGAAGGCTGGGGCATGAGCGAGACGTGCGCGATCGGGACCAACAACCCGGTCATGAACACGAGCTTCACCGGCACCATCGGCCTGCCCTTGCCGGGCATCGACATCGCGATCAAGGACGACGAGGGCCGCACGCTGCCCAACGGCGAGCCGGGCGAGTTGTGCATCAAGGGCCCGAACGTGATGGTCGGCTACTACAACCAGCCGGGCGAGACAGCAGGCGCCTTCACGGCCGACGGCTTCATGCGCACGGGCGATATCGCCGTCATGCAGGAAGACGGTTATTCGCGCATCGTCGATCGCAAGAAGGACATGATCCTCGTGAGCGGCTTCAACGTGTTCCCGAACGAACTGGAGAACGTCATCTCGCTGTGCCCCGGCGTCGTGGAGTGCGCGGCGGTGGGCGTGCCGGACGAGAAGCAGGGTGAGGCGATCAAGGTGTTCGTGGTGCGCAAGGACGCGAGCCTCGATGAAGAGGCGGTGATGCGCTTCTGCCAGGACCAACTGACGGGCTACAAGCGTCCGAAGTACATCGAGTTTCGCGAATCGCTGCCGAAGACCAACGTCGGCAAGATCCTGCGACGCGAGCTGCGGCCGGCCACCACCGGCTCCATCGCCCAGGCGCATTGACTCCAGCCACGCTGCCCCCGGGATTGACCGTCTTCGAGCGGGGCTGGCTCTCGTCGAACAATGTGCTCCTGCGCGGCCACGCCGGCCCCACCACCTTGGTCGACAGCGGGTACTTCTCGCACGCCGCGCAGACCGTGGCGCTGGTCGAGACGGCCTTGCACGGCGAATCGCTCGACCTGCTGATCAACACCCATCTCCACAGCGATCACTGCGGTGGCAACGCCGCGCTGCAGGCGCGTCACGCGGCCTTGGAGACCGCAATCCCCCCTGGCGAGGCCCAGGCCGTCGCGCATTGGGACGAAGCGGCGCTGAGCTTTCGAGGGACAGGGCAACACTGCCCACGATTTCGACACGACCGCTTGCTCATCCCTGGCGCCGAAATGGCACTGGGCGGCCAGACATGGCAAGTCCATGCCGCACCGGGCCACGATCCTCATTCGGTCATCCTGTTCGAGCCGCGGGCGAAGATCCTGATTTCGGCCGATGCGCTGTGGGAGAACGGCTTCGGCGTGGTCTTTCCCGAACTGCGCGGTGAGCCCGGCTTCGACGACGTGGCCGCGACCTTCGACCTGATCGAACGCCTCGCACCTCGCATCGTGATTCCCGGCCACGGCGCAGTGTTCACCCACGTCACGGCCGCCCTGCGTACCGCACGACGCCGCCTCGAGGGCCAGGTCCGTGCGCCCGAAAAGCATGCTTGGCACGCCCTGAAGGTCTTGCTGAAGTTCAAATTGCTCGAGCTCGGGCGCACCGATCGGAAAACACTGGGCGCGTGGTTCGGACAGACGCCCTATATGGCGCTGGTAGGCGCCCGATACTTTGGCGCCATGTCCGCACCATCGATGTTCCGACAGCTGCTCGACGAGCTCGCCTTTTCGGGGGCCATTGCTCTGCATCAGGAGCACATCGCCAACGCCTGACCTTGTATTGCGGGCGCTGCCATGCATCGGTCGCCAAAAGCAAAAACCCCCGACCAGCATTGCTGATCGGGGGTTCTTGGGCTGTAAGAGCCTGACGATGACCTACTTTCACACGGGAACCCGCACTATCATCGGCGCTGAGTCGTTTCACTGTCCTGTTCGGGATGGGAAGGAGTGGGACCAACTCGCTATGGTCATCAGGCATAACTTGTTGCCGACTTGACTGGGTCAAGACGACGAATTCATAGAGCAAATCAGCTTTTTATTTGACTGCGTCACTTGGCATAACAACGATGATCGACTGATCAAAGTTATAGGGTCAAGCCGCACGAGCAATTAGTATCGGTTAGCTTAACGCATTACTGCGCTTCCACACCCGACCTATCAACGTCCTGGTCTTGAACGACTCTTCAGGGGGCTCGAGGCCCCGGCAGATCTCATCTTGAAACGAGTTTCCCGCTTAGATGCTTTCAGCGGTTATCTCTTCCACACTTAGCTACTCGGCAATGCCACTGGCGTGACAACCGATACACCAGAGGTGTGTCCACTCCGGTCCTCTCGTACTAGGAGCAGGCTTCCTCAAATCTGCAGCGCCCACGGAAGATAGGGACCAAACTGTCTCACGACGTTTTAAACCCAGCTCACGTACCTCTTTA
>JAVHYA010000154.1 GCA_031119395.1 Pseudomonadota bacterium | reverse complement strand
CGGCGCGCCAGCCAGCCGCGCAGCCAGCCGTGGTGCTCGGTGTAGAGGTGGGCGATTTCCGGGTGCGACATGGTGGAGGGGCAATAGAAAAAGTGCGGCGACGCGTATCTTATTGAGAATCACTCTCATTCTATGACGTGGCGATTTTTGTCCAAGTCGATGCAGGGCCATCGCCCTACCCGATTCGCTGCCCCGAACGTCATGGGGTGAATGAAACGTGATTCGCTTCGGGTGGGCCGCTGACATGACCGCGTCCCACCCCCCCTTGCGCCGCAAGCGCTGGATCGCCGGGCTGGTGCTCGGCCTCGGCCTGGCCGGCGCCGGCCTGGCCGCCGGCTGGCTCGGCCGCGGCGGCCCGGCCTGGGAAACCATCCCTCTCGCCCGCGCCGACATCGAGGCCACGGTGACCGCCGTGGGCACCCTGCAGCCGCTGCGCTACGTGGACGTGGGCGCCCAGGTCTCGGGCCAGGTGCTGCGGCTGCACGTGCGGCCGGGCGACCGGGTCGACAAGGGCCAGCTGCTGGTGGAGATCGACCCCAGCGTGCAGCGGGCCACCGTGGACGCCGGCCGCGCCTCGCTGGCCGGCCTGCGCGCCCAGCTGGCCGAGCAGCGCGCGCTGCACCGCCTGGCGCAGCAGCAGCTGGCCCGCCAGCGCCAGATGGCGCGCGAGCAGGCCACCCGCGACGAGGACGTGCAGACCGCCGAGGCGGCCGAGGCCGCGTCGGCCGCGCGCATCGAGCACCTGCAGGCGCAGATCGCGCAGACGAAGGCCACGCTCCAGGCCGACGAGGCACGCCTGGGCTACACGCGCATCGACGCGCCGATGGCGGGCACCGTGGTCTCGCTGCAGGCGCGCGAGGGACAGACGCTCAACGCCACCTACCAGACGCCCGACATCCTGCGCATCGCCGACCTGTCGACGATGACGGTGTGGACCGAGGTGTCCGAGGCCGACGTGCGCCGCGTGCGCACCGGCATGCCGGCGCACTTCCGGACGCTGGGCGACGACGCGCGCCGCTGGCAGGGCACGGTGCGCCAGGTGCTGCCCGCCCCGCCCCCGCCGGTCGGCAAGGGCGGCGACGGCGCGGCGACGCAGGCCGCGGCCGCCACCAAGGTGGTCATGTACACGGTGCTCTTCGACGTGGCCAACGCCGACGGCGAACTGATGCCGCAGATGACGGCGCAGGTGAGCTTCGTCGTTGCCTCGGCGCGCAACGTGCCGAGCGCGCCGCTCACGGCGCTCACACCCGTGCCCGGCCAGCGCGACCGCTACACGGCCCGCGTGCTGAACGCGGACGGCCAGCCCGAGACGCGCGCGCTGCGCCTGGGCGTGCGCAACCGCCACCAGGGCGAGGTGCTCGAAGGCCTGGCCGAGGGCGACGTGCTCATCACCGGCGTGCGCGGCGCCGACGCCGGCCCGCGGCGCTTCCAGTGGTGAGCGCCGCCGCCGAACCCGGGCCGCCGCTGATCGCGCTGGAGGGCCTGCGCAAGACCTACGGCGGGCACGGCGGCGCGCCCGCCGTGGAGGTGCTGCACGGCATCGACCTCACGGTCCGCGCTGGCGAGTTCGTCGCCATCGTGGGCAGCTCGGGCTCCGGCAAGTCGACCCTGATGCACCTGCTGGGCTGCCTGGACCGGCCGAGCGCCGGCCGCTACCTCTTCGCCGGACGCGACGTCGCGCAGCTCGACGCCGATGCGCTGGCCCGGCTGCGGCGCGAGGCCTTCGGCTTCGTGTTCCAGGGCTACCACCTGATCCCCACCGAATCGGCGCAGGAGAACGTCGAGGTGCCGGCCGTCTACGCTGGCACGCCCGGCGCCGAGCGGGCCACCCGCGCCCGCGCCCTGCTCGCGCGGCTGGGCCTGGCCGAGCGGCTGGACCACCGGCCGCACCAGCTCTCGGGCGGACAGCAGCAGCGCGTGTCGATCGCGCGGGCGCTGATGAACGGCGGACGCATCGTGCTGGCCGACGAGCCCACCGGCGCGCTGGACTCGGCCAGCGGGCGCGAGGTGATGGCGCTCTTCGACGAGCTGGCCGATGCCGGCCACACGGTGATCCTCATCACCCACGACCGCGAGGTGGCGCAGCGCGCGCGCCGCGTGATCGAGCTGCGCGACGGCCGCATCGTCGGCGACAGCGGTGCCGACGCCCCGGCTTTTCAAGTCGAATCCGCCTCCGGCCCACGCGGGACGGGCGCCAGCAGCTATGAATTTCATAGCAACGAATCGCCCGACGCCACGCGCGGCGCCTGGCGCGAGGCGCTGCGCACCGCCTGGCGCACGATGTGGCTGCACCGCGTGCGCACGGCGCTGACCCTGCTGGGCATCGTGATCGGCGTGGCCTCGGTGATCGTGATGCTGGCCGTGGGCGAAGGCGCGCGCCAGCGGGTGGTGGCGCAGCTCGGCACCATGGGCACCACCATCCTCTACGTGTCGAGCCGGCCCCCGCCCACCGGCGGCGCGGCCAGCCCCATCACCGAGGACGACCTCGCGGCCCTCGCCGCGCTGCCGGAGATCCGCCGCGTGCTGCCGGTCATCGGCGACCCCATCACCGTGCGCCGCGGCGGCGCCGACCGCAGCACCTACGTCTTCGCCGCCAGCACCGAGATGCCGGCCGTGCACCGCTGGGCCGTGGCGCGCGGGCGCTACTTCACCAGCGTGGAGGACCGCGAGCTCGCGCCGCTGGTGGTGCTGGGCCACAAGGCGGCGGCGCACTTCTTCCCCGACGAGCCCGACCCGATCGGCCTGCAGCTGCTGATCGGCAACTCGCAGTTCGAGGTCATCGGCGTGATGGCCGAGCGCGGCGCCGACTCGGGCGCGCAGGACTACGACGACATGGTCTTCATCCCCTACCGGGCCGGCCGCGCCCGCGTCTACCAGGTGCAGGTGCAGCCCGACTACGTGGTGATCGAGGCGCGCGGCACGGCCGACGTGCTGCCGGCCGAGGCCGCGATCCGCCGCACCCTCGCGGCACGCCACGGCGGCCGCGAGGACTTCGGCATCGGCAACGCCGGCGCGCGCCTGCAGGCCGAGGCCGAGACGCGCCGCAGCATGACGCTGATGCTCGGCCTCGTGGCCGCGGTGTCGCTGGTGGTGGGCGGCATCGGCGTGATGAACGTGATGCTGATGGCCGTGCGCGAGCGCACGCGCGAGATCGGCATCCGCATGGCGACCGGTGCGCGGCGCGGCGACATCTTGCGCCAGTTCATGGTCGAGGCGGTGCTGGTCACGCTCACCGGCGGCGCTGTCGGCGTGGCGATCGGGCTGGCCGTGGGCGGCGTGCTCATCGCGTTGAAGGTGAGCATCGTCTTCTCGCTCACCGCCATCGCGGGTGCCTTCGCCTGCGCCGTGGCGACCGGGCTGGTGTTCGGCTTCATGCCGGCGCGCCAGGCCGCGGCGCTCGATCCCGTGGTGGCCCTGTCTTCCGAATGAACCTGCTCGATTCACCGATCCGCCGGCCGGGCACGGCCGCCCTGGCCGCCATGCTGCTGCTCCTGGCCGCCTGCGCCGCACCGCCCGCGCCGGCGCCGCGCGACGCCCCCGCCGACCCGTGGTGGCAGGGCTTCGGCCATGCGCCGCTGGCCGAGTTCGTGGCCGCCGCCGAAGCGCACAGCCCGCTGCAGGCGGCCGCCCTGGCCCGCGTGCAGCAGGCCGACGCGCAGCGGCGCATCGCGGCGGCCGGCGCCTGGCCGACCGTCACGGCCACGCTGGCGTCGGCCCGCGAAGGGCGGCTCGGCGGCCACGCCGGCGTCGAAGGCAGCTCGCACCGCCTGGGCCTCGGCGTGGCCTACACCGTCGATCTGCTGGGGGGCCAGCGCGCCACGCGCGAAAGCGCCGACGCTGCGCTGCGCGCCAGCGCCTTCGACCG
>JAVHYA010000001.1:144495-192597 GCA_031119395.1 Pseudomonadota bacterium | reverse complement strand
TGCCCGCGCATGCCCGGCGGCCACGCATCGTCACGACCCCGGATGCGACGGACGCCACCCGCCCGTCGCCGCAGAAGTGCTGCGTCAGCGGCGTGATGAAGCCCAGCAGGGCGCCGGTCTGCGCCACCCGCGCGTGGCGGGCCGGTCCGCCGCTGGGTGCGGCCACGTCGGCGAGCGAGCAGCGTGGCTGATTTGCCGGCGCAGGAAGCCCAGGCCCGGTCCATGCCGGCGTCGCCCAGCGGCATGCTCACGGGCGTCCCGCCGCCCACGCGGCTGCGTGTGCGGTCGCGCCCTCGCCACCTCAGTCAATCCGGAATCGGAAATCCGGCGTCGTCCGGGTCGAGGGGTTGCGGCGGCAGCGTGGGCTGACCCGGCACGCCGTCATCGGGCGTGTCGGGGCTCGGGCTGGGTTGTTGGCCGGGGAGGGTTGCCATGCGGTGATTGTGCCCACGCCACGCTCGCGCAGCAGCATGGCCGTTCGCAGGCCCGTGCCCGGCGCCGCGGTCGGCGTCAGTCGCAGCGGAACAGCACGCCGTCCGTCGGCAGCGCGTCGCCGCGCGGCTCGGTCAGGAAGCGGATCGGGGCGCCGTCGATGCGGCAGAAGGCCATCGCCTGCGCCTCGTCGGGCGCCTTGAGCACCCCGTCGTAGAGGCGCACCACGCCGGACGTGGGTGGCATGGCACAGCCGGCGAGCAGGGCGACGGCGGGCGCGAGGGCGGCGAGGGCGATGGCGTGGGGCGATTTCACCGGAGCGATGGTAGCGATGCGGTTCTCGCCGGGATCGGCCGATCGGGCCGATCGCGGACAGACCGATGTCGCGGCTACCCTCGACGACGCCGGCGCAGCGGCATTCCCAGTGTCTGCAACGACGTGTCGATCGCCTCGCGCACCTGCCGGTCCTGCGGCGCCTCGCCGGTCCAGCCGAAGACGAGCCACAGGCAGGCGGCGACGAAGACCGCCGTGGCGGACAGCAGGACGAGCAGCATGGGCGTTCTCCGGAAGCAACGCCACAGGACGATCGGGATCGGCGCGCTTTGAAGACGCCCCTCGCGAAGGACCGTCTGGTCCACCCGGCGTGCGGGCGATCCGGTGGCCTGCCCGGAGGGGCTCGAACCCCCGACCTGCTGCTTAGAAGGCAGCTGCTCTATCCAGTTGAGCTACGGGCAGATTCCTGTGGCAGGAATGCGGTGGAGGCGGGACGGGAAGAAGGAAAAAAGTGGTCGGAGCGGCGGGATTCGAACTCGCGACCCTCTGCTCCCAAAGCAGATGCGCTACCAGGCTGCGCTACGCTCCGACGAACTGCGCATTCTACCCACAGAAAACCCGCGGCCCGACCTGCGCGTCAGCGCCGCTCGTACTGCGACTTGCCGAAGAGGATGTCGCGCGCCTTGTCGTCGGTGATGGGCTTGCGCAGGTCGGCCAGCACCTTCACGCCGCGCTGCACCGCGGGGCGGGCGGCGATGCCGTCGAACCAGGCCTTGAGGTGCGGGTACTCGCCGAGCACGATGCCCTGGTTCTCCCAGCTGCGCAGCCACGGGAAGATGGCCATGTCGGCGATGGTGTAGTCGTCGCCGGCGATGAAGGCGCTCTTGGACAGGCGCTTGTCGATCACGCCGTACAGGCGCTTGGCCTCGTTGGTGTAGCGGTCGATGGCGTAGCCGATCTTCTCGGGCGCATACATGCGGAAGTGGTGCGCCTGGCCCAGCATGGGGCCGACGCCGCCCATCTGGAACATGAGCCACTGCAGCACCTCGTAGCGCGCACGGTCGCCCTCGGGCAGGAACTGCCCGGTCTTGCCCGCCAGGTACACGAGGATGGCGCCGGATTCGAACAGGGAGATGGGCTGGCCATCCGGCCCGTCGGGGTCGGTGATGGCCGGGATCTTGTTGTTGGGGCTGATGGCCAGGAAGTCCTCGGTGAACTGGTCGCCCTGGCCGATGTTGATCGGGTGCACGCGGTAGGGCAGGCCGGTTTCCTCGAGCAGGATGTGGACCTTGTGGCCGTTGGGCGTGGGCCAGGAATAGACGTCGATGGGCGCTTGGGGCATGGGGCTCGGCTTCCGTCGGGATTGAAGGGGGTTTGAAGGGGCCGGCCAGCATAGCGGCGGCCCGGCGCGCCCGCCGGTGCCGGTGGCACCGCCCCGCCGGGCGCGTGGGCTTGGCGGCGCGCCGTTCAGGCCACCGGCGCCAGGTGCCGGTGGATCTGGGCCACGGCGGCCGCGCCTTCGCCGATGGCACCGCCCACGCGCTTGACCGAGCCGGAGCGCACGTCGCCGATCGCGAAGACGCCGGCGATGCTCGCTTCGAGCGGTGCCGCGCCGTTGCGGCCCGTGCACACGAAGCCGGCGTGGTCGACCTCGACGCCGCAGTCCTGCAGCCAGCCGGTCTCCGGATCGGCGCCGATGAAGAGGAACACGTTGCGCGTGTCGCAGCGGTAGTCCTCGCCGCTCTGGCGGTTGTGCCAGTAGGCGCCGGCCAGCCCGGTCGACGGGTCGCCGTCGAGCCGCAGCAATTCCGTGTGCGGGTGCAGCGCGATGTTGGGCGTGGCCTCGATGCGTTCGATGAGGTAGCGCGACATGCTGGCCGCGAGCGACGGGCCGCGGATGAGCACCGACACCTTGGCCGCGTGCTGCGACAGGAACACCGCGGCCTGGCCGGCCGAGTTGCCGCCACCGACGAGGGCGACCTCCTGCTGGCTGCACAGCTTGGCCTCGATGGCCGAGGCCCAGTACCAGACGCCGCGGCCCTCGAACTCGGCCAGGCGCGGCACGGCCGGGCGGCGGTAGCGTGCGCCGCTGGCCGCCACCACGGTGCGCGAGCGCAGCACGCGACCGTCGGCCAGTCGCAGGTGCAGTGCGCCGTCGGGGTTGTCCCGGGCGCAGTCCAGGCCGACGACCTCCACCGGGATCAGCATCTCGACGCCGAACTTCTGCGCCTGCACGAAGGCGCGGCCGGCCAGCGCCTGGCCGGAGATGCCGGTCGGGAAGCCCAGGTAGTTCTCGATGCGCGCGCTGGCGCCGGCCTGGCCGCCGAACGCGCGGCAGTCCAGCACCGCCACGCGCAGGCCTTCCGAGGCCGCGTACACCGCCGCGGCCAGGCCGGCGGGGCCGGCGCCGACGATGGCGACGTCGTACAGGGTGTCCAGCGGCGTGCTGTCGAACATGCCCAGGCAGCGCGCCAGCGCGTCCTCGCCGGGGTTGGGGAGCACCGAGCCGTCCGGGCAGACCACCAGCACCTGGCAGCGGCCGTAGCGCTCCAGCACGGCGGCCGCGTCGGGGTCCTGGCTGGCATCGACCAGGTGGTAGGGGTGGCCGTTGCGCCGCAGGAAGTTCTGCAGGCGCGCCATGTCGGCCGCGTCGGGGTCGCCCAGCAGCACGGGGCCGCTGTGGCCGGATTCGATCAGGGCCACGCGGCGCAGGATCAGGGCGCGGGTGATGCGCTCGCCCAGGTCGGCCTCGGCGATCAGCAGCGCGCGCAGCGAGGCCGGCGGCACGACCAGGGCCTCGACGTCCCCCTCGGCATGGCCGTCGACCAGGGCCGGCCGGCCGGAGAGCTGGCCGACCTCGGCCGTGAATTCGCCCGGCCCCTGGCGCACGATCGGCACCACGTGGCCCAGGCCGTCGCGCTGGCTCACGGCGATCACGCCGTGCACCACCACCAGCATGCCCGGGCCGACCTCGCCGGCGGTGAAGATGCGCGTGCCGTCGGGGTAGCGCTCCATCGTGCCGAAACGCGCCACGCGCGCCAGGTCGGCGTCGCCGAGCACGGGAAACATCTGGTGGCGACGGCTGTCCATGTCGGTGGGGCCGGTCTGGGCCATGGGCACTCCTGGTCGATGGGTGGGAAGGGCGGTCGGCGCCATTAGACGCCAGCCGCGGCCGTCATCCAACTGCCATGCGCATGTCATCCCGGCTTCATGCCGCGCCACCAGACTGCGCGGCGACATCCACAGACGCTCCATGAAAGACCTGCCCATTCCCACCCTTGCCCTGGCCGGGCTGGACCTGCGCCGCACGCTCTGGCCCGCCCCCGTTCCGGCCGCACCGCGCGCCGCCGGCCTGGCCGTCGAGACCCCCGCGGTGTCCGCGCAGCGCGGCCTGGTGGTCGGCTGGGCGCGCCACCAGGACGAGGTGCGGGCCGCCCAGCGCCTGCGCCACGAGGTCTTCGCCGGGGAGATGGGCGCACGCCTGGGCACGCCGCTGCCGGGCCACGATGTCGACCTGTTCGACGACTTCTGCGAACACCTGCTGGTGCGCGACGAGGCCACGGGGCAGGTCATCGGCACCTACCGCGTGCTCACGCCCGCCCAGGCGCGGCGCGTGGGCGGCACCTACAGCGACACCGAATTCGACCTGACGCGGCTGCGCGGCCTGCGCGAGCGGATGGTCGAACTGGGCCGCAGCTGCGTGCACCGCGACCACCGCCAGGGCGGCGTCATCATGGCGCTGTGGGGGGCGCTGGCCGCCTTCATGCACCGCAACCAGCTGGACACCATGATCGGCTGCGCGAGCATTCCCATGTGGCACAACGGCGTGACCAGCGGCGACGCGGCGGCCAGCATCTGGCGACAGGTGTCGCAGACGCACATGGCGCCGATCCAGTACCACGTGCAGCCGCGCCTGCCGCTGCCGGTGGAGCGGCTGGACGACTCCCTCGCCATCGAGCCGCCGGCCCTCATCAGGGGCTACCTCCGCCTGGGCGCCAAGGTGCTCGGCGCGCCGGCCTGGGACCCGGACTTCAACACGGCCGACCTGCCGATGCTGATGCGCATCGCGGACCTGCCGCCGCGCTACCGCCGGCATTTCCTGGGCAACTGACGCACGGCGCCCACGCCAAACGGCGAAGAACGCTGTCACGGGGCTGTCATGTGGCGTGATGACACTTCCGTGACGGCTGTCATCTTTGCCGCAGAATCAAGTTTCATGCCTTTGTCCCCCGCACTCCCCGACGACGCCGTGTTGCCCGAGGCGGTGCCCGTGCCCGCTCTCCAGCCCGTCACGCTGCTGGACCGTGACCACAGCATCCTGGCCTTCAACCGCCGGGTGCTCAACTGGGCCGAGCGGCCGGAAGTGCCGCTGCTCGAGCGGCTGCGCTACCTGTGCATCGTGTCGTCGAACCTGGACGAATTCTTCGAGGTGCGCGCCGCGCCGCACCTGCAGGCCCACGCCGCCGGCGAGCAGAAGGGCAACTACACCGCCGAGTCCTTCGAGGCCCTGTCGCAGGCCGCGCACGCGCTGGTCGAGCGCCAGTACGCGCTCTACAACGACGAGCTGATGCCGGCCTTCGCCAAGCACGGCATCCAGATCATCTCGCACGGCAAGCGCGACGCCGCCCAGCGCAAGTGGGTGCAGGAGTACTTCGAGCGCGAGGTGCGCCCGCTGCTGATCCCGGTGGGGCTCGATCCGGCCCACCCCTTTCCGCAGGTGGCCAACAAGTCGCTCAACTTCATCGTGCGCCTGGCGGGCAAGGACGCCTTCGGGCGCGAGAACCCGATCGCCATCCTCAAGGTGCCGCGCGTGCTGCCGCGCCTGATCCGCATGCCGGCCAAGGTGTCGGGCGGCAAGACGCTGGTGGTGGCGCTGTCGAGCATCGTGCGGGCGCATCTGCAGTCGATGTTCCCGGGGCGCGTGGTGGGCGAGTTCTCGCAGTTCCGCGTCACCCGGCATTCCGACCTGGCGGTGGACGAGGAGGACGTGACCAACCTGCGCACCGCCCTGCGCCAGGGGCTGCAGCACCGCCACTATGGGCAGGCGGTGCGGCTGGAGGTGTCGTCCAGCTGCGCCGAGTCGCTCGCGAGCTTCCTGCTGGCGCAGTTCAACCTGCCGGCGGGCGCGCTGTACCGCGTGCACGGGCCGGTCAACCTGGCGCGCTTCACGCAGATGATCGACCTGATCGATGCGCCGGAATTCCGCAAGCTGCGCTTTCCGCCGTACCAGGCCTCCTACCCGATCAACCTGTCGCCGGGGCAGTCCTTCTTCGACCGCCTCAAGCGCGGCGACGTGCTGATCCACCAGCCCTTCGAGAGCTTCGACGGCGTGCTGGCCTTCCTGCGCGAGGCCGTGGCCGATCCCGCCGTGCTGGCGATCAAGCAGACCATCTACCGCACCGGCGCCGATTCGGAACTGATGGACCTGCTGCGCGAGGCCGTGCGGCGCGGCAAGGAAGTGACGGTGGTGGTGGAGCTGAAGGCCCGCTTCGACGAAGAGGCCAACATCAACTGGGCCGAGGTGCTGGAGGCGATCGGCGCGCAGGTGGTGTACGGCGTCGTGGGCCTCAAGACCCACGCCAAGATGCTGCTGGTCACGCGGCGCGAGGGCAAGCGCCTGTGCCACTACGGCCACCTGTCCACCGGCAACTACAACCCGCGCACGGCCAGCCTGTACACCGACATCAGCCACCTCACGGCGGACCCGCTGCTCACGGCCGACATGGAAGCCGTGTTCGTGCACCTGGCCAGCCAGAGCCGGCTGCCCAGGCTCAACCGCATGTGGCTCGCGCCCTTCGACCTGCACAGCCACCTGATCGCGCAGATCGACGCGCTCGGCTTGGCGGCCGGGCAGGGCAGGCCGACGCGCGTGGTGGCCAAGATGAACGCGCTGACCGACGAGGCGCTGATCGCTGCGCTGCTGCGTGCGGGCCAGCGCGGCGTGAAGATCGACCTCATCGTGCGCGGCGCCTGCACGCTGGCCGCCCAGGTGCCGGGCCACAGCGAGAACATCCGCGTGCGCTCGATCATCGGGCGCTTCCTGGAGCATTCGCGCGTCTTCTATTTCCGCGACGGCGAGGACGAGTCGCTCTACCTGTCCAGCGCCGACTGGATGAACCGCAACATGATGCGGCGCGTCGAGCTGGCCTGGCCGGTGACCGACCCGGTGCTGCGCCAGCGCCTCATCGACGAATGCCTGGTCGCCTACCTCCACGACGGCCGCGACGCCTGGGAGCTGCGACCCGACGGAACCTACGAGCGCGTGCACGGCGACACCCACGCCGGCGAGGAAGGTGCCTCGCGCACCATCGAAGCCCACGGCGCCCAGCAGGCGCTCATGGCGCGCTACGGCGCGCGCGGGCGCAGCCGCGAGGCGCGCCGCGATTGAACCCGATCGCCGACGAGAAAGCGAAGAAGGACATGGACCTGATCCTCTGGCGCCACGCCGAAGCCGAAGACTGGACCGAAGGCTGCGACGACCTGCAGCGCTCGCTCACCGGGCGTGGCGAGAAGCAGGCCAAGCGCATGGCCGCCTGGCTCGACCGCCAACTGCCCGAGGGCACCCGCATCCTCAGCAGCCCGGCGCGCCGCTGCGAGCAGACCGTGCTGGCCCTGGGCCGCAAGTACAAGGTGCGCGACGAGCTCAGGCCCGATGCCGGGGCCGAGGCCCTGCTCGACGCGGCCAGCTGGCCCAACGGCAAGTCGGTCGTGCTGCTGGTGGGGCACCAGCCGGCACTGGGCCAGGCCGTGGCCCGGCTGCTGGGCCTGAAGCAGGACAGCTGCGCGGTCCGCAAGGGGGCGGTGTGGTGGCTGCGCACGCGCGAGCGCGACGGCGAGGTGCAGACGGTGATGGTGACGGTGCAGGCGCCCGAGCTGCTCTGATCGCCGTCGGCTCGTTCTTCGAGCCAAAAGTGGCCGAAACGCCCGTCGGACGGGCGCGATCAGCTATCAAAAAGAGAGCATTCAGCCCACGGTGAGCGTGAGGCGCCAGGGCGTCTTCTGCCAGGCCAGCACTTCCTCGCGCAGCAGGTGTGCCGACTGCGGGAAGCGCTCGCACCAGTCGGCGCTGCACCGCACGGCGAAAGCACGCGGCCCCGCCGCGTCGACGCTGAGCGCCTCCAGCTCGGGTTCGCGATGCGCATGGCAGAGGATGACGGCCAGCCGCAGCGCCAGCAGCTGGGCCGCGAAGGCCGGTTCGTCCAGCGCAGGTTCGATCTTGCGCAGCTTGCCGCGGTGGCCCAGCACCAGCTGGCTCAGCACGTGCATCTCGTTGACCGCGAAGCCCGGCGCATCCGCATGGTCGAGGATGTAGGCACCGTGCTTGTGGTAGTCGCTGTGCGAAATCTGCATGCCGATCTCGTGCAGCCGCGCCGCCCACTGCAGCTTGCGCAACGAGCGGCCGGAGCGGCTGGTCGTCGCGCCGCCACGCGCCTCGGGCACGAGCTGCACGAAGAGGGCGCTCGCGGCGTCCTCCACGCGTGCCGACTGGGCGGCGTCGGCGTCGAAGCGGGTGGCCAGGCGTTCCACCGTGGTGGTGCGCAGGTCGGCCACGGCCTCGTCGCGCTCCAGCAGCTCGTACAGCACGCCGTGGCGCAGCGCGCCGGCCGCGACCTTCATGTGGTCGATGCGCAGCAGGTCGAACAGCGCGCGCAGCACGCTCACGCCGCCGCCGATGACGGCCTTGCGGTCCTCGCGCATGCCGTCGATGCGCAGCTTGTCGGCGCTGCCGGCCTTGAGCAGCCGGTCGAGCAGCCAGTCGAGTCCCTCGCGCGTGACCACGCCGGGCGCACCGCCGGCCGCGGCCAGCACGTCGCCCACCGCGCCGATGGTGCCCGAGGCGCCGTAGGCCACGTCCCAGCGGTCGCGCGTGTAGCTGCCCAGCGCATCGTCGAGCAGCGCCTGGGCGGCGATCTCGGCGGTGCGGAAGGCGCCGGCGGTGAACTGGCCCTGAGGGAAGTACTTCATCGACCAGGCCACGCTGCCGACGCGGTAGGACTCGGTGACCAGCGGCTTGAGCCGCTGGCCGATGATGAGTTCGGTCGAGCGGCCGCCGATGTCGATGACCAGGCGGCGCTCGGCGTCGCTGCTCTCGCCCTGCGGCAGCAGGTGCGCCACGCCCTGGTAGATCAGGCGTGCCTCTTCGCGCCCCGGAATGACGTCGATGCCGAAGCCCAGCACGGTGCGCGCGCGCAGCAGGAACTCGTCGCGGTTGCGCGCTTCCCGCAGGGTCTGGGTGGCCACGGCGCGCACCTGCGAGCGCTCGAAGCCGGCCAGCCGCTCGCCGAAGCGGGCGAGGGCGTCCCAGCCGCGCTGCATGGCCTCGGGTGTGAGGTTGCGTGCACTGTCCAGGCCGTTGCCCAGGCGCACGGTGTCCTTGAGGTATTCGCTGCGGTGGATCTGCCCGTGGTCGACGCGCCCGATCTCGAGCCGGAAGCTGTTGGAGCCGATGTCGATCGCGGCCAGGCGGGTGCCGTTTTGCATGGGAAGGGAGGAGCCGGAATGAGCCTGCATGGTAACGGCGCCACCGGGGCACCGATGGTGCGCGCGGCGGATGACGAAACCGTGACAGCTGTCATGTTCCAGGGGACGCCGGAACACGCTTTTCCCTCGGGAGATCGATGTCACGGTGCTGTCACACAAGCTTCCTACAGTCCGCCCAACCCCTCGACGGGGCACAACGATCCTTCGAAAGGAAGAGCATGAAAACCTCGTTTCAAATTGCAGTCGCCGGCCTCGCCGTCGCGGCTTTCGCCCATGTCCCCGCCTTCGCCCAGGAGGCCACCGGCGCCGGCGCCAGCTTCCCGGCACCGCTGTACAGCAAGTGGGCGGCCGACTTCAACAAGGCCACCGGCATCAAGATCAACTACCAGTCCGTCGGCTCGGGCGCCGGCATCAAGCAGATCGAGGCCAAGACCGTCGACTTCGGCGCGTCGGACGCGCCCCTGAAGGACGACGAACTCCAGGCCAAGGGCCTGCTGCAGTTCCCCACCGTGATCGGCGGCGTGATCCCCGTGGTGAACATCCAGGGCATCAAGCCGGGCGAGCTCAAACTCAGCGGCCCGGTGCTGGGCGACATCTACCTGGGCAAGATCGCCAAGTGGAACGACCCCGCCATCAAGGCCCTGAACCCGTCGCTGAACCTGCCTGACGCGGCGATCGCACCGGTGCGCCGCGCCGACGGTTCCGGCACCAGCTTCCTGTTCACCAACTACCTCTCGAAGGTCAATGCCGAGTGGAAGTCCAAGGTGGGCGAAGGCACCGCCGTCAACTGGCCCACGGGCGCCGGCGGCAAGGGCAACGAGGGCGTCGCCGCCTTCGTGGGCCGCCTGCCCAACTCGATCGGCTACGTCGAGTACGCCTACGTGAAGCAGAACAAGATGGTCTACGCCCAGATGCAGAACGCCGCGGGCAAGTTCGTCTCGCCGGAAGACACGGCCTTCAAGGCCGCCGCGGCCGGCGCCGAGTGGGACAAGAGCTTCTACCAGATCCTGACGAACCAGCCGGGCGACGCCTCGTGGCCCATCACCGGCGCGACCTTCATCCTGATGCACAAGGCGCAGGACAAGCCCGCGCAGGCCGCCACCGTGCTGAAGTTCTTCAACTGGGCCTACAAGAACGGCGACCAGACGGCCGACAACCTCGATTACGTGCCGATGCCTGCCCCCGTGAAGACGGCCATCGCCAAGTCGTGGACGCAGATCAAGGCCGCCGACGGCAAGGTCGTGAGCCCGGACTGATCGGCTGACCGGCCGTTCGCAGCACGACAGAAGAACCAGAACAGGGCGCGCGGTGGAAGGAGCCAGCCTGGACCGCGCGCCCACCACGGAGCGACCTGTGTCATCCACCCTCACCGCCGGCGCCAACACGCTGGACCTGCCTGCCGACCGTGCGCGCGCGCGCACCGTCACCCCTCCGCCCGCCAAGAAGGCGCGGTCCGGCCCGATGGCCGACCGGCTCTTCGGCTGGGCCGCCAAGGGCGCCGCGCTGCTCACGCTCGCGCTGCTCGTCGGCATCCTGCTGTCGCTGATCGCCGGCGCCTGGCCTGCGATCGCCAAGTACGGCCTGGGCTTCCTGGCCAGCAGCACCTGGGACCCCGTCGCCAACGAGTTCGGCGGCCTGGTCATGATCTACGGCACGCTGGCCACTTCGATCATCGCCCTGGTGATCGCGGTGCCGGTGAGCTTCGGCATCGCGCTCTTCCTCACCGAGCTCTCGCCCGCCTGGCTCAAGCGCCCGCTGGGCACGGCCATCGAACTGCTGGCCGCGGTGCCGTCCATCGTGTACGGCATGTGGGGCCTGCTGGTGTTCGGCCCCATCCTGTCGACCTGGGTCCAGCAGCCGCTGCAGAAGCTGCTCGCGGGCGTGCCCTACCTGGGCGCGCTGGTGTCGGGCCCGCCGGTGGGCATCGGCATCCTGTCGGCCGGGATCATCCTGGCGATCATGATCATCCCCTTCATCGCCTCGGTGATGCGCGACGTGTTCGAGGTCACGCCGCCGCTGCTGAAGGAGTCGGCCTACGGCCTGGGCTCGACGACCTGGGAAGTGGTGAGCAAGGTGGTGCTGCCGTACACCAAGGCCGGCGTCATCGGCGGCATCATGCTCGGCCTGGGCCGCGCCCTGGGCGAGACGATGGCCGTCACCTTCGTGATCGGCAACGCCAACCAGCTCGCATCGCTGTCGGTCTTCGAGGCCGCCAACAGCATCACCTCGGTGCTCGCCAACGAGTTCGCCGAAGCCAGCAGCGACATGCACCGCGCCGCGCTGCTGTACCTCGCGCTGGTCCTGTTCTTCATCACCTTCGTCGTGCTGTCGCTGTCCAAGCTGCTGCTGGCCCGGATGAAGAAGAGCGAAGGGAAGAAATCGTGACCACCGGCGAAGCACTGCTCAACGCGAAGACCCTGGCCGAGAAGCGCCAGGCCAAGTTCGCGGCGCGCGATCGCGTCAACAAGATCGCGTTGACCCTGTCGCTGGCCGCGATGGCCTTCGGCGTGTTCTGGCTCGTCTGGATCCTCTGGGAGACGCTGCGCCTGGGCCTGGGCGGCCTGTCGCTGTCGATCTTCACCGAGATGACGCCCGCCCCCGGCGACGAGGGCGGCCTGCTCAACGCGATCGTCGGGTCGCTGGTGATGGTCGGGCTCGCGACCTTCATCGGCACGCCCATCGGCATCATGGCCGGCATCTACCTGGCCGAGTACAACCCGAAGGGCTGGCTCTCGTCGCTGGTGCGCTTCGTCAACGACATCCTGCTGTCGGCACCGTCGATCGTCATCGGCCTGTTCGTCTACGCCATCGTGGTGGCGCAGTTCAAGAGCTACTCCGGCCTGGCCGGCGCGCTGGCCCTGTCGCTGATCACCATCCCGGTGGTGATCCGCACCACCGAGAACATGCTGCAGCTGGTGCCACCGGGCCTGCGCGAAGCCGCCTACGCGCTGGGAACGCCGAAGTGGAAGGTGATCCTGTCGATCACGCTGCGCGCGGCGCGTGCCGGCGTGGTGACCGGCGTGCTGCTGGCGGTGGCCCGCATTGCGGGCGAAACCGCGCCACTGCTGTTCACGGCGCTGAACAACCAGTTCTGGACATCGGACGTGAGTTCGCCGATGGCGAGCCTGCCGGTCACGATCTTCAAGTTCGCCATGAACATCGATCCGAACCTGCAGAAGCTGGCGTGGGCCGGCGTGTTCCTCATCACCGTCGCCGTGCTGGCGCTGAACATCCTGGCCCGCGTGCTGACGCGCGGCAAGAACTGAACGAGAGAAAGAAGAAAGACATGCCCGCCACCGTTGCCTCCCCGGCGCCGCGCGCCAAGATCGCCGTCAAGGACCTGAACTTCTACTACGGCAAGTTCCACGCCCTCAAGGGCATCAACCTCGAGATCCCCGAGAACAAGGTCACGGCCTTCATCGGCCCCTCGGGATGCGGCAAGTCGACGCTGCTGCGCACCTTCAACCGCATGTTCGAGCTGTACCCGGAGCAGCGCGCCGAGGGCACCATCGCGCTGGACGGCGAGAACCTGCTGACCAGCAAGCAGGACGTGGCGCTGATCCGCGCGAAGGTCGGCATGGTGTTCCAGAAGCCCACGCCCTTCCCGATGTCGATCTACGACAACATCGCCTTCGGCGTGAAGCTGTTCGAGAACCTCTCGGCCAGCGAGATGGACGACCGCGTGGAATGGGCGCTGAAGAAGGCCGCGCTGTGGACCGAGGTGCGTGACAAGCTGCAGCAGAGCGGCTCCGGCCTCTCGGGTGGCCAGCAGCAGCGCCTGTGCATCGCGCGCGGCATCGCGATCAAGCCCGAGGTGCTGCTGCTCGACGAGCCCTGCTCGGCCCTGGACCCCATCTCGACCGCGAAGATCGAGGAGCTGATCGCCGAGCTCAAGAGCGAGTACACGGTCGTCATCGTGACGCACAACATGCAGCAGGCCGCACGCTGCAGCGACTACACGGCCTACATGTACCTGGGCGACCTGATCGAGTTCGGCCCGACGGAACAGATGTTCTTCAAGCCGCAGCGCAAGGAAACCGAGGACTACATCACCGGACGGTTCGGCTGAAAACGGACTTCCGTACGCGAAGAGCGCGAAGGTTCCGCGAAGGACGCAAAAGAGAAAGCCAGATTTTTCTTCTTGAATTCTTTCGCGCCCTTTGCGAAACCTTTGCGTCCTTCGCGTATGGATGCCCGAATTCAACCCGCCCTCAAGGACACGCACATGACTGAAAAACACCTTTCCAGCCAGTTCGACAGCGAACTCAACGGCGTCTCCTCGCGCGTGATGGAACTCGGCGGCATGGCCGAGTCGCAGATCCGGCTGGCGATCCATGCGCTGCTGCAGTTCGACGTCGAGACCGCCGAGCGCGTGATGGCGACCGAGCACAAGGTCAATGCGATGGAAATGGAGATCGACCGCGAGCTGTCGTCGATCATCGCCCGCCGCCAGCCCACGGCCCGCGACCTGCGCCTGCTGATCGCGATCAGCAAGACCACCGCCAACCTCGAGCGCGTGGGCGACGAGGCGAACAAGATCGCCCGCATGGTCAAGTCGATCATCGAGAGCGGCTCGGCCCGCCAATTGCCGGCCACCGAGCTGCGCGTGGCGGCCGACCTGGCCTCCGGCCTGCTGCGCAAGGCGCTCGACGCCTTCGCGCGGCTGGACACCGCCGCGGCGCTGTCGATCCTCAAGGACGACGACCTGATCGACCAGGAGTTCGACGGCTTCGTGCGCAAGCTGGTCACCTACATGATGGAAGACCCGCGTACCATCTCCCCCAGCCTGGACCTGCTGTTCCTGGCCAAGGCCATCGAACGCATCGGTGACCACGCCAAGAACATCGCCGAGTTCATCATCTACATCGTCAAGGGTGCCGACGTGCGGCATACCTCGATGGAAGAGATCGAGTCGGCACTGCAATAAAGCGGACCTTCGCGTACGGCTGTCCGTGCCCGCATTGACATGAAGAAACCCAGAGTCCTCATCGTCGAAGACGAATCCGCCATCGCCGAACTGCTGGCCGTGAACCTGCGGCACAACGGCTTCGAGCCGATCTGGTCGGAAGACGGCATCTCGGCCCAGCGCGAGATCGACGCCGTGCTGCCGGACCTCATCCTGCTGGACTGGATGCTGCCCGGCCAGAGCGGCCTGCAGCTGGCGCGACAGTGGCGCAAGGATGCGCGCACGAAGGGCGTGCCCATCCTGATGCTCACCGCGCGCGGCGACGAGCCCGACAAGGTGGCCGGCCTGGATGCCGGCGCCGACGACTACATCACCAAGCCCTTCTCGACGCAGGAGATGCTGGCGCGCATCCGCGCCGTGCTGCGCCGCCGTGCGCCGGAGGCCGCCGCCGAGCGCGTGGAGGTGGGCGAACTGGCGCTGGACACCGCGACGCATCGCGTGACCTGGCAGGGCGCGCCCCTGAAGATGGGGCCGACCGAGTTCAAGCTGCTGGCCTACCTGATGCAGAACGCCGAGCGCGTGCACAGCCGTTCGCAATTGCTCGACAAGGTGTGGGGCGACCACGTCTTCATCGAGGAACGCACGGTGGATGTGCACGTCAAGCGCCTGCGCGAATCGCTGGGTGCCGCCGCCGCGATGGTGGAAACCGTGCGTGGCGCGGGCTACCGCTTCACGGCCCAGGCGACCGTCTGAGCCGCCTGCCAGGCGCTGGGCCTTGGCGCCCGGCGCTGGCCATCCATGACCGTGTCCCGGTGCCCGGCCGGTACGGATAATCGCCTCCCATGCCCTTCCGAATTGCTACGTTTTTGATAGCTTCCTGCGCAGGCGGGGCGGGCGTTGGAGCCTTGTTCGGCTGGAGATTCCTGTGGATCGGCGCCTGGGCCGGCGCGCTGGCCTGGCTGCTGCTGGACGCATGGCGCGCACAGCGTCTGCTGCGGGCGCTGCGGGATGACGCGGTCGGCCTGCCGACGCGCGGTCCGGGGATCTGGGGCGAACTGGCCGAGCGCATCCGCAAGCTGCTGCGCTCGCGCGAGCAGCAGACGCGGCAGGCCGAGGACCGGTTGCACGAGTTCCTCGAGGCCATCCAGGCCTCGCCCAACGGCGTGGTGCTGATCGACGAGCAGGGGCGCATCGAGTGGTGCAACCAGACGGCGGCCGTCCAGCTGGGCATCGACGCCGAACGCGATCTGCAGCAGCACCTGGCCAACCTGGTGCGGGACCCGGCCTTCGTGGCCTACCTGGCCTCGTGGAACTACAGCCGCGACGTGGTCATCGACGCGCCCTCGATGCAGACCGGGCCGCACGGCAAGCTCATGCGGCTGTCGGTGCAGGTGCATCCCTATGCCGGCAACCGGCGGCTGCTGCTGACGCGCGACATCACGGCGCTGGAACAGGCGGACGCGATGCGGCGCGATTTCGTCGCCAACGTGTCGCACGAGATCCGCACGCCGCTCACGGTGCTCACCGGCTTCGTCGAGACGCTGCAAAGCCTGCCGCTGGAGGCGGACGAGCGCAGCCGCTACCTCGGCCTCATGGGGCAGCAGGCGCAGCGCATGGGCACGCTGGTGCAGGACCTGCTGACGCTGTCGCGCCTGGAGGGAAGCGCCGCACCGCCGATGAACCAGTGGACGCGGGTGCGGGCTCTGCTCGCGCACTGCGAGGACGAGGCACGCGGCCTGTCGGAGCGGCTCTCCGCGCAGGGGCATCGGCTCTTCTTCGCCAGCGAATCCGATTCGGAGCTCTCCGGCGCGGCCACCGAGTTGCAGAGCGCCATGTCCAACCTGGTGAGCAACGCGGTGCGCTACACGCCGCCGGGCGGCGAGGTGACGGTGACCTGGCGGCTGCTGCCCGACGGCCGCGGCGAGTTCGCCGTGCGCGACACCGGGCCGGGCATTGCGGCCGAGCACATCCCGCGGCTGACCGAGCGCTTCTATCGCGTCGACCGCAGCCGCTCGCGCGAGACCGGCGGCACCGGCCTGGGCCTGGCGATCGTGAAGCACATCGCGCAGCGCCACGGCGCGCAGCTGCGCATCGAGAGCACGCCGGGGCAGGGCTCGCGCTTCGCGCTGCTGTTCCCGGTCACGCGGCTGCGGCCGGCGCGGCCGGTGAGCGTGAACGCCTGAGGACCGAGACCAGCAGCAGCACGAAGATCAGCGCCGTCAGGCCCAGCGCCGCGGCGCTCATGATCCAGAAGGCCAGCGGCGAGCGCATCGCCGCGACCGGGCCGAGCCCGTGGTACGCCAGCAGGTAGCTGCCGGCCAGCCCGAGCCCCCACAGCAAGGCGCAGTAGATGGCCAGCGGCAGCACCGTGACGCGGTAGCACCGCAGCACGAAGACGCACATCGTCTGCGTGGCGTCGGCCAGGTGGTAGGCGGCCGTGGCGAGCAGCAGCGTCGCGGCCAGGGCGACCACTTCGGGGTTCCTGGAATACAGCCCGGCCAAGGGCAGGCGTGCCAGGGCCATGGTGCCGGCAGCGACCAGGGCGCAGGCCAGGGCCAGCTCGAAGCCCAGGCGGCAGGCGTGTCGGGCCTTCGCTGCGTCGCCGGCGCCGAGCCAGTAGCTCACGCGTGCGCTGGTTGCCAGGCCGAGCGACAGCGGCGCCATGTAGGCCACCGCTGTGAGGTTGGAGGCAATCTGGTGCGCTGCGGCCGCGGTGGTGCCCAGGCGCGCGATGAAGAGGGCCATCAACGTGAAGGAGGTGACCTCCACCAGGACCGACAGCCCGCCGGGCACGCCCAGCCGCGCGAACTGCCGCAACTGGGCCCAGTCCGGCCGTTCGGGGCGTTGCCAGAGCGAGAAGGCGCGGTACAGGGGCTCCGTGCGCAGCAGCCACATCGCCATGCCGAGCATCATCCAGTTGACCGCCAGCGTCGCGAGGCCGCAGCCCAGCAGCCCGAGCGGCGGCACGCCCAGGCCGCCGAAGGTCAGCAGGATCGACAACGGCAGCTTCACGGCCAGCGAGCCGAGCTGCAGCCAGGTCACGAGCTGCGGGCGGCCCAGGGCCTGGTTGAGCGTGCTGTAGAGCCGAAAGAGCAGCGCCGGCGGCAGCGCGAAGGCCAGCACGCCGAGGTAGCGCGCGACGTCGGTCTGCATCGCCTCGGGCACCTGCGTCCAGCGCAGCAGCGGCTGCGGGAAGAGCAGCACCGCCATGCCCACCACGATGGCCGCCGCGCACAGGTAGAGCGACTGCCGCACGGAGCGGCCCATCTCGTGGCCGCGGCCCGCACCGTGGAGCTCGGCCCAGATCGGCAGCAGCGCCTGCAGCGCACCCATCAGCGAGACGAACACGCTGATGAAGATCGCGGCCCCGACCGAGAGCGCGGCCAGCGCGTTCTCGTCGAAGCGGCCGGCGACGATGGTGTCGGTGACGCCGAAGGCCATCACGGCCAGCTGCCCCACGAGCACGGTGCCGGCGTGGCGGGCGATGGTGGCGCGCTCGCCCGGGCCGCTGCGGATGGCGTTCACGGCCCGCGTCACCGGCTCGCCGGCGCGCGCTGGTACAGCAGCAGGTCGTCGTTGGGGTTGGTCGTGCGACGGAAGGTGCCGATGAGGCGCCACTCCTCGAGGTTCACGATGTGGTGCAGCAGGCTCACGACCTCGGGCTTGACGATCAGCCAGTCGCACCCGGTGTGCGAGTTGATCGGCTGCAGGTCGTAGCCCGCATGGTGTCGCAGCGCGGCGATCTGCGCGCGGCCCACGCCCAGCTCGGCGACGCAGCGCGTCGGGCCGGTGCGCTGCGCAATGGCACGCACCTGGGGCGCATAGCTCAACGCGTGGTCGAGCGCGGGCAGCCACAGCGTCATCAGCAGCATCCAGCACAGCGTCACACCGCCGGCGGGCAGCACCAGCGTCTTCCACAGTGCGGCGCGGTGGCGGCCGGTGCGCCATCGAACGAGCCAGCACCACGCCAGCGTGGCGAGCACGGCCAGCACGAACACCAGCGGCGAGAACTCCGCCACATGGCCGGGAGCGAGCCGCGCGATGCTGGCGGCCATCTTCGGCGGCGTGCCGGTCTGCATGGCGATCCAGTACAGCCAGATCAGCACCGCGGAGCCGCTGAAGAACAGCAGCGTGAACCAGTCGATCAGCGCCGACACGCTGCGCCGGAAGGTCGGCAGCGCGAAGGCGGCCAGCGTGGCCAGGGCCGGCAAGGCCAGCAGCAGCGAGCGATCGGCGAAATCGGTGAGCAGCGTGGCCGCCACCGGCACCAGCATGAACCACAGCGGCAGCGCGACATGGCGCGCACCGAGCTGCCGGCGCCAGCGCCACAGCGTCCACACGGCCAGCGGCCAGGCCGGCCAGGTGAACCAGATGAACAGCTTGATGAGGCTGCGCCAGTCCGACCAGGCCGAGACGCCGGGGTGCGAGCCCGGCAGGGCGATGCGCCAGTGGACCTGCTTGAGCACGACGGCCGCGGCGAGCGCGATGAGCACCGCGAGGGCGATGCCGGCGATGGCTGGCCAGCCGAAGGTCGGCGCGGGGTCGCTGCTGTCGTCGCGCGCGGCGCCGCGGCGTTCGCTGATCGCGAGCCACAGCGCGCCCAGCCCCAGCGCCAGGCCGAGCGAGGGAGCCCCGCTCAGCGCCAGGCCGAGGCTGCCGACCGCCAGGCCGACCAGCGGCGCGGTGCGGCGATAGGGCAGGGCGGCCACGCCGTAGAACAGACAGGCCACGAAGAACAGCTGCGCCAGTGCGGGCGTGGTCTCGTGGCCCAACTGGGCCAGCCCCAGGCTGGCGATGAGCGCGAGGAGGCCGCCGTCGGCCATGGCGCGCGCGTAGTCGGTGGGGCGCGCCTCCCCGCCGAAGGCGAAGGCCACCGGCTGTGCGCGCGGCGTGCGGGCCAGGTAGTACACCGCGTACCAGGTGGCCGTGAAGGTGCCCCACAGCATCAGGGCGAACACGATGCGCACGGCCAGGTCGGGCCGCAGCCAGGGCGCCAGCTGGATCGCCCAGGCGCCGAGCCAGTAGGGCAGCAGGGCCGGGGTCTCGGGCCGCAGGCCGAGCAGGAGGGGGTCGAACCAGCGGGCGATGCCGGCGCTGTTCTGCGCCAGCGCCGCCATGTAGCCGAAGGCGGTCACGTCGGCGCTCTTCCACGGGCCGCGCCCCACGAGGCCCGGCATCAGGTAGGCCGCGCACAGCATCAGCAGCGCGATGCGCGGGAGGCGTCGCACGGCGCTCTGGGCGACGATGGCGGGCGTGGGCTGATTCAACGGAACCGAGTGTCGTCGAGGATGACGATGGAAAGGGCCATGAAAAAGGGCAGCGCGGTCACCCGGGCTGCCCGTTGCACATCGGAGGCCCGGCGTGCAGGTGGTCGGCGAAGAAGCTTACTTCGACAGCGCGGTCTTGCCGAACTTGTTGCGGAAGCGCTCGACGCGGCCGCCCATGTTGTCGACCGACTTCTGGGTGCCGGTGTAGAAGGGGTGCGACTCGCTCGAGGTGTCGAGCTTGAACAGCGGCAGTTCGCGGCCGTCGTCGGTCTTGCCGGTTTCCTTGGTGTTCACGCACGAGCGCGTCACGAACTTGAAACCGTTGGAGAGGTCCACGAACAGGACTTCGCGGTAATCGGGGTGGATGCCTTCTTTGGCCATGGTCTTTTCCTCGAGGGTCGATGCGAGAGCCACATCTGCCAGAAGCGCTGGACGCAAGGTCCTGGGGCGGCTGGCAAGCCGGCGGTGTGCCGGGTGCACTTTTCGCGGGAAGCCTTCGATTATCGCATACTGGCCCTGCCCGTCGTCAATCTCCCGCGCCCATGACCGCTTCCGACACGCCATCCGGTGATCCTTCCCCCAGTCCTGCGCCCGTGCGCGTGGGCCTGGTCGGCTTCGGCTTCGCCGGCCAGACCTTCCATGCGCCCGTGATCGCGGCCGTGCCCGGCCTGGTGCTGGCCGCCGTCGCCAGTTCGCAGCCGCACAAGGTGCACGCGGCCTGGCCCGGCGTGGCGGTGGTGCCGGATGTCGACGCGCTGGTCGCCCGTGCGGACATCGACCTCGTCGTCGTCGCCACGCCCAATGCGCAGCACCATCCCGTCGCCCGGCGCGCGCTGCTGGCGGGCAAGCACGTCGTCGTCGACAAGCCGTTCACGCTCGACGCAGAGCAGGCGCGCGAGCTGGCCGCGCTCGCGGCGCAGCGAAGCCGCGTGCTCACCGTCTACCAGAACCGACGCTGGGATGCGGACTTCCTGACCCTGCGCGGGCTGCTGGCGCAGGGGGCGGTCGGCCGGCCCGTGTATTTCGAATCGCACTTCGACCGGTTCCGTCCCGAGGTGCGCGACCGCTGGCGCGAGCAGGCCGTGCCCGGCGCGGGCTTGTGGGTGGACCTGGGCTCGCATCTGCTGGACCAGGCGCTGCAGCTGTTCGGGTCGCCCGACACGCTGCAACTCGACAGCGCCGTGCTGCGCGATGGCGCGCAGGTCGAGGACTACTTTCATGCCGTGCTGCGCTACGAGAGCGGCCCGGCCGCGCCGCTGCGGGTGGTGTTGCATGCGACAACGCTGGCGGCGCACGCTGCGCCGCGCTACCTGCTGCATGGCACCGTGGGCAGCTATGTCAAGCAGGGTGTCGATCCGCAGGAGGACGCGCTGCGCGCGGGAGCGGCGCCGGGAGGAGACGCCTGGGGCCTCGACCCGCTGGAGGGACAGTGGGTGCGTCCCGCCCCCGATGGCCGTCCCGTTGCGCAGGCCGTGCCCAACGTGCGGGGCGACTACACGCGCTACTACGCGATGGTGCGCGATGCGATCCGCGGCGAGGGCCCGGCGCCGGTCTCGCTCGACGAGGCGGTCGAACTGATGGACTGGCTCGACCTCGGCCGGCGCAGCGCGATCGAAGGACGCGCACTGCGTCGCTGAAAAGGAAAAACCCGCTGGACAGCGGGTTTCGCGGTGGGGGTGCGGCGGGGCGGGGCGATCAGCCCCCGCGGCGCATCATGTCGAAGAACTCGACGTTGGTCTTGGTGGCCTTCATGCTCTTGAGGACCATTTCCATCGACTCGATCTCGTCCATGTTGTACATGAACTGGCGCAGGATGCGGGTCTTCTGCAGCACCTCGGGCGCGAGCAGCAGCTCTTCGCGGCGCGTGCCGCTGCGGTTGAGCTGGATGGAGGGGAACACGCGCTTCTCGTAGAGGCGCCGGTCCAGGTGGATTTCGCTGTTGCCGGTGCCCTTGAACTCTTCGAAGATCACTTCGTCCATGCGGCTGCCGGTGTCGATCAGCGCGGTGCCGATGATCGTGAGCGAGCCGCCTTCCTCGACGTTGCGGGCCGCGCCCAGGAAGCGCTTGGGCCGCTGCAGCGCGTTGGCGTCCACACCACCGGTGAGCACCTTGCCCGACGACGGCACCACGTTGTTGTAGGCGCGGGCCAGGCGGGTGATGGAGTCCAGCAGGATCACCACGTCCTTCTTGAGCTCGACCAGGCGCTTGGCGCGCTCGATCACCATCTCGGCCACGTGCACGTGGCGTGCGGCGGGTTCGTCGAAGGTGGAGGCGATGACCTCGGCGCGCACGCTGCGCTGCATCTCGGTCACTTCCTCGGGGCGCTCGTCCACCAGCAGCACCATCATGTGCGTGTCGGGGTAGTTGGCCGCGATGGCGTGGGCGATGTGCTGCATCATCACCGTCTTGCCGCTCTTGGGCGGTGCGACGAGCAGCGCGCGCTGGCCCTTGCCGATGGGGGCGATGATGTCGATCACGCGGCCGGTGATGTTCTCGTCGCCTTTGAAGTTGTCGCGCTCGAGCTTCATCTGCTCCTTGGGGAACAGCGGCGTCAGGTTCTCGAACATCACCTTGTGCTTGTTCGCCTCGGGCGCCCCGTCGTTGACCTTGTCGAGCTTGGTCAGCGCGAAGTAGCGTTCGCCGTCCTTGGGGATGCGCACCTCGCCCTCGATCATGTCGCCGGTGTGCAGGTTGAAGCGACGCACCTGGCTCGGGCTGATGTAGATGTCGTCGGTGCTCGCGGTGAAGCTGGTGTCCGGGCTGCGCAGGAAGCCGAAGCCGTCGGGCAGGATCTCCAGAACGCCGTCGGCGAACACCTGTTCGCCGGCCTTCGCGCGCTTCTTGATGATCGCGAACATCAGTTCCTGCTTGCGCATGCGGCCGACGTTCTCGATTTCGAGCGCCTCGGCCTGCTTCAGGAGTTCCGACACGTGCAGTGCCTTGAGTTCGTTCAGGTGCATGGAATGACCCCGTGGGGGGAATTCTGGAATGTCTGCGGGAGGGGAGGGGTTTGCGGCGGGGCGAAGTGCATGCCCTGCAAACCTTGGAATTCGACCGGGCTTGGGTGAGGCCGGTGAGTGCGAGCGATTATGACAGGAAAAAAGAACGGCCGGGCATTGCGCGCCGGCCGTTCGTTGGGGCCTGAAGGCTCAGGCCAGTTGCTGGTCGATGAAGGCCGTGAGTTGTGCCTTGCTCATCGCGCCGACCTTGGTGGCGGCGAGCTGGCCGTTCTTGAAGACCATCAGCGTGGGGATGCCGCGGATGCCGAACTTGGCCGGGATGTCGCGGTTCTCGTCGACGTTCATCTTGGCGATCTGCAGCTTGCCTTCGTAGGTGGCGGAGACGTCGTCCAGGATGGGGGCGATCATCTTGCAGGGACCGCACCATTCGGCCCAGTAGTCCACGAGCACGGGCTTGTCGGATTGCAGGACGTCGGCTTCGAAAGAAGAATCGGAAACGTGCTTGATGAGTTCGCTGGCCATGGGCTGTTCCTTAGCGCTGTGTGTGGTTGCGGTGCAGCTACAGTGCGGGCCATTGTGACAGAAACCAAGAGCCGGCGTGCCCTGCGGGCAGGCTATGGCGGCGATAGCTTTCCCCCTCGTCGCGCCCTGCGCCGCACCCCATGAATGCTGCCCTGAACGACCCCGCGCGCGCGCCGTGGTGCGACCCGGCGCAGGGCCTGGTCGCACGCATCGCCGCGCACATCGCGCAGCACGCGCTGCATCCGGCCCGCACCGTCGTGCTGGTGCCCTACGGCCAGCTCATCGCGATCGGCCGCGCGATGTGGGCGCAGTGCGGGAATGCGGGCTTCGCGCCGCGCTTCGAAACCACGCGCAACTGGGCGCGCAGCGCGGGCGGCTTCGTGCCGGCCGAGGACGACATCGCCTTCGACATGGCGCGCGACCTGCTCACTGCCCAATCGCTGCTGACGCGTGCGGGACAGGGCGGCCTGCGGCATGCGCTGGCCGGCCGCCTGGTCGACATCGCGCAGCAGCTCGCGCCGCTGGCGGCCGCGCAGCCGCCGCAGCAGCGTGCGGCCTGGGCGCAATCCGTGCGCCCCGCGATCGACGCGGGCCGCGGCTCGGCCTGGTTCGACACCGAGAGCGCGCTCAACGGCATCGCGCTGGCCTGGGTGGCCAGCTCGTCGTACGCCACCGACGTGCTGCTCGAGGGGGCCGCGCTGGCGCAGGCCGATGCGCTGATCGTGCTCGAGGGCCTGCAGGCCGACCCGCT
Organism: Pseudomonadota bacterium; assembly: GCA_031119395.1. Taxonomy (GTDB): domain Bacteria; phylum Pseudomonadota; class Gammaproteobacteria; order Burkholderiales; family Burkholderiaceae_C; genus Xenophilus. The sequence continues at coordinate 169,004 of JAVHYA010000001.1, read as the reverse complement.
CACGCAGTCGCTGGCCGCGCTCTTCGGATCGCAGGTGCTGCGGCTCCCGATCGCAGGCGCGATGCCCGACGCCCCGGCACCGGCGGCCCTGCATGCGGCCGACGATCCGGAAGACGAGGCCGAGCGCGCCACCGCCTGCGTCATGCAGCGGGTCGCGGCTCGCCAGGCGCCGGTCGCACTGGTGGCCACCGACCGCGCGCTCACGCGCCGCATCGGCGCCCAGCTCACGGCGCATGGCATCGCGGTGCAGGACGAGACGGGCTGGAAGCTCTCCACCACGCGCGCCGCAGCGCAGGCCATGAGCGCGTTGCGCGCCTGCGCCCACGACGCGCGCAGCGACGAGGTGCTCGACTGGCTCAAGAACGCGCCGCGCTGGCGCGGCGACACGCTCGACGCCCTCGAGATGCGCCTGCGCGACCGCGGCCTGCGCGACTGGAACGCCTGGTGCCATTTCATTGCCCAGGCGGCCGAGGGCGAGGGCGCACGCATGGACGACGCTGCGCTTGCTCGACTCACGGCCGAGGTCGAGGCCTGCCGCGCCGCCATGGGCCGGCCGCGCGCGCAGGACGATTGGCTGCGCGCCATGCGCGAGCTGCTGCAGGCCGCGGGCCAGTGGGACGCCCTGGTCGCCGACGCGGCCGGCATCGAGGTCGTCGGTGCGCTGTACCTCGACGAGGCGCCGGGCGAGCTGCGCAGCGGCGGCCGCAGCAGCCTGGTCGAGTTCAGCGCCTGGGCGCGCGACGTGCTCGAGGCGGCCAGCGTCGTGCTGGCCGTGCCCGGCATGGGCGAGCCCGCGGTCACCGTGCTGCCGCTGGCGCAACTGCTGGGACGCGCCTTTGCGTCGGTCGTGATTCCCGGCTGCGACGACCAGCGCCTGCCTGCAAGCCCGGAGCCGCCCGGCGACTGGACCGAAGCGCAGCGCGCCGCACTCGGCCTGCCGTCGCGCGACACGCTCGCGCAGGCGCAGCGTGCCGCGTGGTCGCTGGCGTCGAGGGCCCCCGCCCTCGACCTGGTGTGGCGCCAGTTCGATGCCAGCGGCGAGCCCGTGCGGCCCAGTCCCTTCGTGCAGGCCCTGCGCCTGGACGGGGCGACGCGCACCGCGGACGATCCGCGCTCGCTCGTTCCCTTCGCCCCGCAGCCCACGCAACCGCCGCTGCCGCGCGGCGACGCGCTGCCGGTGACGCAGCTTTCGGCCAGCGCCTACGACGACCTGCGCCACTGCCCCTACCGCTTCTTCGCGCTGCGCCAGCTCGGCCTGGCGCGCAGCGACGAACTCGAGGGCGAGGTCGACAAGCGCGATTTCGGCAACTGGCTGCACGAGGTGCTGAACCACTTCCATGCGGCATTGAAAGCGGCGCCAACGCCCGACCGGCGGGCGCGGACAGCCATGATTTCGATAGCATCCGAGCAGGCCACGCAGGCCATGGGCCTGTCCGAGGCCGACTTCCTGCCCTTCGCCGCCGCGTGGCCCGCGGTGCGCGAGGGCTACCTCGATTGGCTGTCCGCGCACGAGGCGGACGAAGGGGCCGTCTTCGAGCAGGCCGAGCCGAGGCTCGAGCAGCCCCTGGGCGACGTGCGCCTGGTCGGCCGCCTCGACCGCATCGACCGCCTGCAGGCCGATGGCCGCGCCTACGTCATCGACTACAAGACCGAGTCGCTGGACAGCTCGAAGCAGCGCGTGAAGGAGCCCTTCGAGGACACGCAGCTGGCCTTCTACGCCGCGCTGCTGGACGAGGACACGCTGCGCGCCGCCTACGTCAACGTGGGCGAGAAGGCGTCGGGCACGCAGACGGTGGAGCAGACCGAGGTGGTGGCGGCGCGCGATGCGCTGGTCGAGGGCATCCTGCACGACCTGCACCGCATCGGCGAGGGCGCGGCCATGCCCGCATTGGGCGAGGGCGCGGTGTGCGAGTTCTGCGCCGCCCGCGGGCTCTGTCGCAAGGATTTCTGGAGTGATGAAGCCCCCCGGCTTTGCGCGCCCTCCGGCCGTGCCACGCAGCCCCCCGAGGGGGAGGCCGGCCGCCTTCGCAACGGCCGGGCGGCGGCCGAGGACACGCCTCCTGGCCTGGAGGGCCGGTCGTGAATCAGGCCGCCTACCGCCACAACGGCCAGCTCGTCCCGCGCGCCGCCTTCTACGCCGTGGCCTGCGACCCGCGGCGCTCGGTCGCCGTGGAGGCCTGCGCCGGCGCGGGCAAGACCTGGATGCTGGTTTCGCGCATCCTGCGCGCCCTGCTCGAGGACGGCGACGCGGCCTGCCTGCCGCAGGAGATCCTGGCCATCACCTTCACCAAGAAGGCGGCCGGCGAGATGCGCCAGCGCCTGGACGAATGGCTGGAGGACTTCGCCCACCGCCCGCCGGCCGAGCTGGTGCCCGAGCTCGTCGCACGCGGCATGTCGGCCGCGCAGGCCGAGGCCGGCGCGCCCAGGCTGGCGGGGCTCTACGCGCAACTGCTCGCCCAGGGCCGTGCGGTGCAGTTCCGCACCTTCCACGCGTGGTTCGCCGGCCTGCTGCGCAACGCGCCGCTGGCCGTCCTGCAGCGGCTGCAGCTGCCCGCCAGCTACCAGCTGCTGGAAGACGACGCCGAGGCGCGCGCGCGCACCTGGCGGCCCTTCCAGGCCGCGCTGGTGGCCGACCCCGCGGCACGCACCGACTACGAGGCGCTGGTCGCCAGCCATGGCCGTTCGCAGACCGCCAAGGCGCTCGACGAGGCGCTCAACCGCCGCACCGAGTTCGTGCTGGCCGATGCCGCGGGCGCGGTGGACGCCGGCGTGCAGCCGGTCGCCGAACGCTGGCCCGCGCTGGCCGGCGTGGAGGCGCCCGCCGCTCGCCTGTGCGACGACGCGGTGCGCCAGCGCTGGATCGGCTGGGCGCGCGAGCTGGGCCGCGAAGCGAACAAGACGCCGCAGAAGGCCGCCGAGGCGGTGATCGACGTGCTGGGGATCGCGCCGGTCGAAGCGGCGCTGGCCGAGCAGGCCCTGGCCCGGCTGCGCAAGGCCTTCTTCGTCGCCGACGAAGACCGGCTCACGAAGAACCTGCAGAAGTTCCCGGCCGCGCAGGCCGCGGAGCAGGAGCTGCAACTGCTCTGCGCGGCGCAGGCACAGCACGAGGCGTGGCTGTACCAGCAACGCCTGGCGCGGCTCACGCGCCTGCTGATCGCCACCTACGGCGAGGTCAAGCATGCCCATGCGTGGGTCGACATGAACGACGTCGAACGCGCGGCGCGCCTGCTGCTGGGCGAGCCCGAACTGTGGGGCTGGGTGCTGGAGCGCCTCGATGCCGGCGTGCGGCATCTGCTCATCGACGAGTTCCAGGACACCAACCCGCTGCAATGGCAGGCGCTGTACGGCTGGCTGGGCAGCTATGCGGGCGCCGGCGGCCGCCGCCCCAGCGTGTTCATCGTGGGCGACCCGAAGCAGAGCATCTACCGCTTCCGCCGCGCCGAGCCGCAGGTCTTCGTCGCGGCCCAGCAGTACGTGCGCGAAGGGCTGGGCGGCGACCTGCTGCAGTGCGACCACACGCGCCGCAACGCGCAGGGCGTCATCGCGGCCGTCAACGCGGTCATGGACGCGGCCCAGCAGGCCGGCGAGACCCAGGGCTTCCGCGCCCACACCACCGAGTCGCCCGAGGCGGGTGCCGTCATGCGGCTGCCGCGCATCGAGCGCCCCGACAAGGCCGCGGCCGGCGACGCAGGCGCCGAGCCGGCGCCCGCCTGGCGCGACAGCCTCACGACGCCGCGCGTGCTGCCCGAGGAGCGCCTGCTGCAGCTCGAAAGCCGGCAGGTCGCGCAGTGGATCGCCGAGCGCATCGTGGGCGGCCTCGCGCCCGGCGACATCATGGTGCTGGCGCGCAAGCGCAGCCGGCTCGCGCTGCTGCAGGACGAACTGCGGCGCCTGCAGATCCCCGTGCAGCAGCCCGAGAAGAACGACCTGCATGCCGCGCCCGAGGTGCAGGACGTGGCCGCGCTGCTCGATGCGCTGGTCTCGCCGCGGCACACGCTGTCGCTGGCGCGTGCGCTGAAGTCGCCCATCTTCGGCCTGGACGACGCCGCGCTGGTCGACCTGGCGGTTCGCCAGCGGCAGGCCGGTGCGTCGGCAAGGCCGGGCTGGTTCGCGCTCCTGACGCAGGCCACCGACCTGCCGCCTGCGCTGGCCGGCATCGGCGAGCGCCTGCTGGCCTGGCAACGCCTGGTCGATACGCTGCCGCCGCACGACGCGCTGAACGCCATCTACCACCAGGCCGACGTGCTGGCGCGCTTTGCCGCGGCCGTGCCCGCGCCACTGCGTGCCGGCGTGCTGGCCAACCTGCGCGGGCTGCTGGCCGCCTCGCTGGAGCTGGACGGCGCGCGCTTCGCCACGCCCTATGCCTTCGTGCGCGCTCTGCGTGCGGGCCGGCTTCGCGCGCCCTCGGTGGCGGCCGCCGATGCGGTGCAGCTGCTCACGGTGCACGGCGCCAAGGGGTTGGAGGCCGAACTGGTGCTGCTGCTCGACACCGACGCGCAGGCCCAGCGCGCGCAGACCATGGGCGTGCTGGTCGACTGGCCGGGCGAGGCGCCGGCACCCGAGCGCTTCGTCTTTCTGGCCAGCGAGAAGCGGCCGCCCGCGTGCGCCGCCGAGTTGCTGGCGCGCGAGCAGGCCGAGCGCCAGCGCGAGGAGATCAACGCCCTGTACGTGGCGACCACGCGGGCGCGCGAGGAACTGGTGGTGTCGGCCGTGGCGGCGGCGCGTGCCAATCCGCAGAGCTGGTGGATGCGGCTCGAAGCGCTCGCCGCTCCCGCCGGCGCGGCGGTTGCCACGGCTTCGCCCGAGCGGGCCTGCGCCAGCGCATCCGACGACACCTTTTACATGAAGAAAATGCCTGCAACGCCCGTCCCGCCTGCGCGATCAGCTATCGAAAAGATAGCGACCGCGGGCACCGTCTCGGCCGCCTTCGGCCAGGCCGTGCACCGCCTGCTCGAATGGGCACAACCGGGCCAGCCGGTGCCGGGCGCCCACGTGCGAGCGGCAGCGCGCGAGTTCGGCCTGCCGCTGTCGCAGGCGCGCGGTGCCGCCGTGCTGGCCGAGCGCATCCGCGCCGGCGCCGGCGCCTGGGCCTGGGACGCCGAGGCCATCGACTGGCACGGCAACGAGGTCACCCTGACGCACGGCGGCGCGGTGCTGCGCATCGACCGGCTGGTGCGCCGCCGCGGTGAAGGGTGGTGGGTGCTCGACTACAAGTCCGCCGGCCATCCGGAACGCGACGACAGCCTGATCGCGCAGTTGCAGCGCTACCGCGACGCGGTGCGCGAGGCCTATCCGGGCGACACGGTGCGCGCCGCATTCCTCACGGGGCAGGGCGAACTGGTGGAGGTCGAATGACGCGCGGTGCCGTGGCCAGGGTTGCCATCGTCGGCGGTGGCCCTGCCGGTCTCATGGCGGCCGAGCAGCTGTCGGCCGCCGGCGTGCCGGTGGACCTGTACGACGCCATGCCCTCGGTGGGCCGCAAGTTCCTCCTGGCCGGGCGTGGCGGCCTGAACCTCACGCACGCCGAGCCCTTCGACGCCTTCGCCGGCCGCTTCGGCGAACGGCGCGCGCAGGTCGAGCCGATGCTGCAGGCCTTCGATGCGCAGGCACTGCGCGACTGGGCGCAGGGGCTGGGCATCGAGACCTTCGTCGGCACCTCCAGGCGCGTGTTCCCCACCGACATGAAGGCCGCCCCGCTGCTGCGCGCCTGGCTGCACCGCTTGCGTTCTGCGGGCGTGCGCTTCCACATGCGGCACCGCTGGACGGGCTGGGCCGGCGAGGGCGCGGCCCTGCGCTTCGCCACGCCAGACGGTGAGGTGTCGGTGTCGGCCGATGCCACGGTGCTGGCGCTGGGGGGCGCCAGCTGGCCCCGGCTGGGCTCCGACGGTGCGTGGGTGCCGCTGCTGCGCGAACGCGGCATCGACATCGCGCCCCTGCAACCGGCCAACTGCGGCTTCGACGTCGGGCCGGCGGGCTGGACGCCGTTCTTCGCCGAACGTTTCGCGGGCCAGCCCTTCAAGTCCGTGGCGATCGATGTGGAGGACGGCCAGGGCCGGCGCTTCTCGCGCAAGGGGGAGTTCGTGGCCACGGCCACCGGCATCGAGGGCAGCCTGGTGTATGCCGTGTCGGCGCTGCTGCGCGACGAGATCGCCGCACGCGGCCAGGCCACGCTGCACGTCGACCTGCTGCCCGACCGCAGTGCGGCCCAGGTCCTGGCCGCGGTGCAGCAGCGCGGCGCCCGCTCGCTGGGCAGCCACCTCAAGAGCCGCCTGAACCTGGACGCGATCAAGTCCGCGTTGCTGCACGAGGTGCTGCCCCGTGAGGCGCTGCACGACGCGCAGCGCGTGGCCGCCACGCTCAAGGCCGCACCGGTCACCGTCACGGCCCCGCGCCCCGTCGCCGAAGCGATCAGCACCGCCGGCGGCGTGCGTTTCGAGGCGCTGCAGGCCGGCCTCATGGCCCGGGCCGCGCCGGGGCTGTTCGTGGCCGGCGAGATGCTCGACTGGGAAGCACCCACCGGCGGCTACCTGCTCACGGCCACGCTGGCCAGCGGCGTGGTCGCGGCACGCGGTGTGGGGCGGTACCTGGCAGGCAAGGGCGGTTAGCGCATCGGCGGGCGTCGGCGACCCGACGACACACGCCCGCTGGCCGGTCGGGACGCCGGCGTCCCCGCCGCCGAGGCGGCCGTTGCCGTCGGGGCCTCAGCCGGCCTGCAGGTGGCGGCGCGGCGGGTTCCGCACGGCGGCCATGCGGTGCAGCTCGCTGTTCGAGTCCGGCGCTCGGCCCGCGACGCGCGCGGCGTGTGCCACCAGCGCTGCGTAGTCGCCATACACCGCCGCGCGACGCTGCCGGACCAGTTCCACCCAGTAACGGCCCACGGCCTCGTCGCGCTCGGCCCAGGCCGCGAACACGCGGGCTTCCGCCGGCCCCAGCGGATGGGCGGCCGTCGCGAGCAGGTCGGCGATGCGCACCCAGTAGAAGATCGGCAGCGCGATGACGGCGGCCAGCAGCAAGGCTTGCAGCAGCGCCCAGCCCCAGCCGGCCTGCGAGGCGACGATGGGGACCAACCCACCCAGCAGGCCCGCCCCCGTGCCGGCGGCGAGCACCCGCTGCAGGCGCTCGGGCGAGGCGCATGCGCGCACGCGTGCGATGGCCGCGGCCGCGGGCGGCGCGGCGTCCAGTCGAAAGATCAGGCGGTAGGGTTTCCAGGGGTCCATGGCGCTGGCGAAAAATGGGCGGACTGGTCTTTACGCGCGGACCGGCCGATCGGATTCACGGGAGATGCAGGGATGGCTGTCCGAAGCGCGGGGCCCTAGCCTTGTGCAGCGCTGTCGTCGACAGCGCGGTCGTCCGATACCGCAAGGCCAGGAGACTCGACATGCCCCCGACCGATGAACTGGGACAGAGCTTCAGCGAATGGCAGGCATTGACCGACGCCTATGCAGAGGGCCTCGAGGCGCTGCTGCACGAGGAGCCCGGTGCGGCGCGCCGCTTGGCCGGCCTGGCCGATCGTCTGGCGCACTACGCCGCGCTGTTCGGCCAGGACCCGCAGCCCGAGCAGCGCAGCGCCACGGCTCAATCGCCCACGAACCAGTAGCGGGCCGTCGTGGCCAGCACCCGGGCGGCTTGCAGCCTCAGGTCGACCGGCGGCGGCACCATGGCACGTCCGAAGGGCCAGCTCGATGGGGTCCAGCGGCACAGCGTGGACGGCGATCGTGCGGGGAAACGAAGGATCTGTGCGCTTGCCGACATCGGTCGCGCGGCCGGGTGGTCCATGCTGTCTGCCTCGTGGAATGGAGTGGACGAGGCATCATACTGGTTATTTATCCAGTATCGCGGTCATCGCGCGGACGACGGAGCCGTCGCTGGCGCGCGCACGCACAGGCTTGCGCCACGGACCATGCCGGTCCGTGGAAACACATCGAGAGAGGGGGAAGAAGAAGGTGACGAGCCTTACCCCCGGCACTGGCTACACAGTTAGGGCTGCTTGGTTCCCCACCTGACCCGGTTGGCCGCTTCACCATGCGGGGAGGCCCGTCACCGCCGATTCTACCTGCGCCCCGAATGCACCTTCGGCGCGCCGGGTCGTGCGACGGGGCGCTTCTAGAATGGGCGCAATGTCTTACCTCGTGCTCGCCCGCAAGTACCGCCCACGCAATTTCGGGGAGATGGTGGGCCAGGAGCACGTGGTGCAGGCCCTCACGAACGCGCTGACGCAGCAGCGGCTGCACCATGCCTACCTCTTCACCGGCACGCGCGGCGTGGGCAAGACGACCGTGTCGCGCATCCTGGCCAAGTCGCTCAACTGCCAGGGCCCGGACGGGCAGGGCGGCATCACCGCCACGCCCTGCGGCGTGTGCCAGGCCTGCACCGACATCGATGCCGGCCGCTTCGTCGACTACACCGAGCTCGATGCCGCCTCCAACCGCGGCGTCGACGAAGTGCAGGGCCTGCTCGAACAGGCGGTCTACAAGCCGGTGCAGGGCCGCTTCAAGGTCTTCATGATCGACGAAGTGCACATGCTCACGAACACCGCGTTCAACGCGATGCTCAAGACGCTGGAGGAGCCGCCCGAGTACCTCAAGTTCGTGCTGGCCACGACCGACCCGCAGAAGGTGCCGGTCACGGTGCTGTCGCGCTGCCTGCAGTTCAACCTGCGGCCGATGGCGCCCGAGACGGTGCTCGAACACCTCACGCGCGTGCTCGGCGCCGAGCAGGTGGCGGCCGAGCCCGGCGCGCTGCGCCTGCTGGCGCGCGCCGCCCGCGGTTCGATGCGCGATGCGCTCTCGCTCACCGACCAGGCCATCGCATACGGCAACGGCGAACTGGTCGAAGGCGGCGTGCGCCAGATGCTGGGCAGCGCCGACCGCGGCCACGTGCACGCGCTGATCGAGGCGCTTGCGCTGGGCGACGGCCGCACCGTGGTCGAGACGGCCGAGGCGCTGCGGCGCGACGGCCTCTCGGCCGCCTCCACGCTGGAGGAAATGACCAGCGTGCTGCAGGCCATGGCGGTGCTGCAGGCGGTGCCTTCGCGCACCGGCGCGGCCGACGGCGCCGACCCCGACGCGGCCGAGGTGGCGCGCCTGGCCGCGCTGATGCCGGCCGACGAGACGCAGCTTCTCTACAGCCTGTGCCTGCACGGCCGCGGCGAACTGGGCCTGGCGCCGGACGAGTACGCCGGCCTGACCATGGTGCTGCTGCGCCTGCTGGCCTTCAAGCCGGCGGGCGAGGGCGCCGCGGCGGAAAAAAAAAGTCCGCTGAAAGCGCCGGCTGAGGCGCCCGCAGGTCGCGCCACCGTCCCGGACACCCCCTTCACCCCTGCATCCGCGCCGGCCGCAGTGCCCGCGCCCATGCCCGTGCCCGTGCCCGAGAGGGCGGCCGCGCCGCACGCGCCGCCGGCGACGTTCGAGGTCCCGCCATCCGCGCAGCCCGCGGGGCCGCAGGGCGCGCGCAGGCCCGACGAGGCGTTGGCGCTGCCGACGCGTCCCGGCCAGCGCGTGCCCGTGGTCGACGCGCCGCTGCGCCGGCCGGCGGCCGACCGCATGCCGGCGTCCGACGCGCCGCCGCGTGACGAGGTGCTCGCGGTGCCCCTGCGCGTGCAGCCGCCGCCCGGCGCGCGCGAAGTCCCGCGCGAGACGGCGCTGGCCCCCATCCCGCCCAGCGAGGAGGGCGACTTCTGGCACGCGACCGTCACCCAGCTCGTGCTGGCCGAGGCCATCGGCGCGCTGGCGCGCGAGCTGGCGCTGCAATCGCAGCTTGTCGCGCGCGACGTGGACCAGTGGCTGCTGCGCGTGGAGCGCGAGACCCTGAACCAGCCCGCCAGCCGCGAGAAGCTGCAGAATGCGCTCGCGGGTGCCGGCCATGCCGTGCGCATCGCCATCGAGATCGGCGCCGTGAGCGACAGCCCGGCACGCCGCAACCGTCTGGCCGCCGAAGCCCGCCAGCGGGCTGCCGAGGAAGCGATCCACAACGATCCCGAGGTGCAGTCGCTCATGCGCCAGTGGGACGCGCGCATCGTGCCCGGCACGCTCAAGCCGGCCTGACCCCGGCTTCTTTTTTTCCATCCCTTTCGACCACAAGGAAACCCAAGCATGTTCAACAAAGGACAACTCGCCGGCCTCATGAAGCAGGCGCAGGCGATGCAGGACAACCTCAAGAAGGCCCAGGAAGAGCTCGCCACGATCGAGGTCGAGGGCGAATCCGGTGCCGGCCTGGTGAAGGTCGTCATGACCTGCAAGCACGACGTCAAGCGCGTCACCATCGACCCCAGCCTGCTGGCCGACGACAAGGACATGCTGGAAGACCTGGTCGCTGCCGCCTTCAACGCCGCCGTGCGCAAGGCCGAGGAAACCAGCGAACAGAAGATGGGCAAGATCGCCTCCGGCATGCCGGGCCTGCCCCCGGGCATGAAGCTGCCCTTCTGATGCGCACCGCCTGGCGCTGGATCGCGGCCGCCTGCGGCACGCTCGTCCTGGGCACGGCCATCGCCGCGCCCGCGGTGCCCGCGTACCGCGAGTTCAAGGACTGGATCGTCGGCTGCGACAACGTGCGCGCCTGCACCGCCAAGTCGGCGCCCGAGAAGGAAGGCGAGGCCACGGCCACGCTCGAGATCTGGCGCGAGTCCGGCGGCACGGGCGAACTGCAGGCCACGCTCTGGCTGGCCGCCGACTTCGATCCCTCGCAGATGCGCCTGGACGGCAAGCCGCTGACGATCAAGCCCGCGTGGGCTGGCAAGGCCGACGGCGAGAGCCATGGGCTGAAGCAGGACGACGCACTGCGTTTCGTGCGTGCGCTCGCCAACGGCCGCGTGCTGCAGCTCACGGCCGACGCGAAGGGGCCGCAGGTGCCGCTCGACGGCCTGGCTGCGGCGCTGCTGTTCGTCGACGACGTGCAGGGCCGCGTCGGCAACAGCACGGCGCTGGGCAAGGCCGGTGGCGGTGGCGCCGGCGCAGTGCCCAACGGGCCCATGGCGCCGGTGGTGCGCGCCGCGCCCACGCCGCCGCCGCTGGCCGACGCGGCCGCGCTGGCCAAGGCCGTGCGCGCGGCGCAGGGGCCGCTGCTCAAGCAGCGCTGCGACCCGCAGCTCAAGGACTTCGACGGTGACGAGGCCGACCCGCTCACGGCCGACGAGGCGCTGGTGATGCTGAGCTGCTGGCGCGGCGCCTACCAGCAGGGGCAGCTCGTGCTGCGGGTGCCCCGCAACGCGCCGGCGCGCGCCGTACCGGTGGCATTGCCGCGCCCGCCCGGCGCGCCGGCGCCGGAGCGCACGGATGATGCAGCCGTGGTCTCCGAAGGCGACTACGCCCCCGACACGGCCATGCTGTCCAGCGCGTCCAAGGGCCGCGGCGTGGGCGATTGCGGCTATGCGGTGCAGTGGGCCTTCGACGGCAAGGGCTTCGTGCCCGCGAGCTACGACTACCAGCGGCGCTGCGCCGGCGCGCCCGGCGACTGGCTGCCGCTGTACCGCGCGCGGGTCGAGAAGGAGCGCTGACCGTGTCCGATGCCAGCTCGCTCGATGCCCTGGTCGACGCGCTGCGCCGCCTGCCGGGCGTGGGTGCCAAGTCGGCCTCGCGCATGGCCTTCCACATGCTGCAGCACGACCGCGAGGGCGCGCAGCTGCTGGCGCGGGCGCTGCAGACCGCGGCCGGCACGGTGCGCCACTGCGACCGCTGCAACACCTTCACCGAGGCCGAGATCTGCAACGTGTGCCGCGACCCGCGGCGCGATGCCAGCAAGCTCGCGGTGGTCGAGACGCCGGCCGACCAGGCCGCACTGGAGCGCACCAACGCCTTCCGCGGCTACTACTTCGTCCTCATGGGCAAGCTCAGTCCGCTCGACGGCATCGGCGTGCGCGACATCGGCCTGCACCGGCTGATGGAGCGCGCGCTCGACGGACAGGTCAGCGAGGTGATCCTCGCCACCAACTTCACCGCGGAGGGCGAGGCCACGGCGCACGTGATCGGCGAGGCCTTGCGTGCGCGCGGCCTCACGGTGACGCGCCTTGCGCGGGGCGTGCCGGCGGGCAGCGAACTGGAGTACGTCGACCTCGGCACCATCGCGCATGCGCTGGTCGACCGGCGCTGATGTCGCAGCGCGCCATTGCTACTTTTTTGATAGCTGGTCGTGCCCGGCTGGCGGGCGCCGCAGGCCGATTCGGTTCATAACTTTCATTCGGAGACGCGATGAGTTTCAGCCACCTCACCCTGGCCTACTGGTGTGTCCTGGTCGCAGCGGCGCTGCCTTATGTCGCGGCCTGGCTGGCCAAGGCCGGAGCCTTCGGGCTGGGGGACAACGATGCGCCACGCGAGTGGGCCGCGCGCCAGAGCGGCTGGCGTGCGCGCGCCAACGCGGCGCAGGCCAACAGCTTCGAAGGCCTGCCGCTGTTCATCGGTGCCGTCGTCGCAGCCCATCAGTTCGGTGCCGCGCAGGGGCGCCTCGATGCGCTGGCGCTGGCCTACGTGCTGCTGCGCGTGGTCTACATCTCGCTGTACGTGCGCGGCCGCGGCACGCTGCGCAGCCTGGTGTGGGGCGCGGCGCTGCTGGTCAACGTCGCGATCTTCTTCGTCGCGCGCTGACCTCTGCCTGAGGGCGGCGCAGGCCCTGCGCTGAGCGTTTCGACTTACCGTGGAAACCCGCGTCGGGATGTTCCGGATGCCTTCGGCAGGGGTGCCACCTAAGCTCGATCGGGTCCTTTCAGAACGACCCGCTCCCCCCTCATGCTCAACCGACGCTCCTTCCATTCGCTGGCCATGGCCGGCGCCGCACTGATCGCCGCGCCTGCCCTGCGTGCGCAGCCCAAGCTCGAGAAGTCGAAGGTCTCGATCGCCGTCGGTGGCAAGGCCGCGTTCTACTACCTGCCGCTCACCATCTCCGAACAGCTCGGCTATTTCAAGGCCGAAGGGCTGGAGGTCGAGATCTCCGACTTCGCCGGCGGTGCACGCGCGCTGCAGGCCGTGGTCGGCGGCTCGGCCGACGTGTGCTCGGGTGCCTTCGAGCACACCATCAACCTGCAGGCCAAGAACCAGTTCTTCCAGGCCTTCGTGCTGCAGGGGCGGGCACCGCAGATCGCGGTGGGCGTCTCGACCAAGAACATGGGCGGCTACCAGTCCGTCGCCGACCTCAAGGGCAAGAAGATCGGCGTCTCCGCGCCCGGCTCGTCGACCAACATGGTCGCCAACCTGGTGCTCTCGCGCGGCGGCCTCAAGGCCAGCGACGTGAGCTACATCGGCGTGGGCGTGGCGGCCGGTGCGCTCACCGCGCTGCGCTCGGGCCAGATCGATGCGATCAGCAACACCGACCCGGTGATGACCATGCTCGAGCAGAAGGGCGACGTGAAGATCATCAGCGACACCCGCACGCTCAAGGGCACGCAGGAGGTCTTCGGTGGCCCGATGCCCGCGGCCTGCCTGTACGCGCCGGCCGAGTTCGTGCAGAAGAATCCCAACACCTGCCAGGCGCTGGCCAACGCGATCGTGCACGGCCTCAAGTGGCTGCAGACCGCCGGGCCCGGCGACATCATCAAGACCGTGCCCGAGACCTACCTGCTCGGCGACCGGGCGCTGTACCTGGCGTCGTTCGACAAGGTGCGCGAATCGATCTCCCCCGATGGCATCGTGCCGGCCGACGGGCCGAAGACCGCGCTGGCCGCCATCACCAGCTTCGACACCACGGTCAAGGGCGACCGGATCGACCTGGACAAGATCTACACCAACGACTTCGCCCGCCGAGCGAAGGACCGGTTCAAGGCCTGAACGCGGTCGCCGCCCCGCAGCGTCCCGGCCCCCGTGCCGGGATTTCCTTTTTCTGAGAAATGAAGATGCCCCCACGCTTCCCCGCTGCGCGCGATCCGCTGCCCCCCGAGGGGGTGCGTCAGTGCCTTCGGGCGGCCGGGCGCCACTGACATGTCCGACCACGCCCTCGAACTGCTCGACATCACCTGCACCTTCCGCGCCAAGGACGATGCGCGCCAGCGCTACACCGCCGTGGCCGACACCACGCTGCGCGTGGGCGCCGGCGAGTTCGTCTCGGTCGTCGGGCCCACGGGTTGCGGAAAGTCGACGCTGCTGAACGTCGCGGCGGGGCTGCTGGCGCCCTCGTCGGGCACGGTGCGCGTCTTCGGGCAGCCGCTCGCGGGCATCAACGCGCGCGCCGGCTACATGTTCCAGACCGAGGCGCTGATGCCCTGGCGCAGCGCGGTCGACAACGTGATGGTCGGCCTGCAGTACCGCGGCGTGCCCGAGCGCGAGGCGAGGGCGCAGGCCGAGCAGTGGCTGGCGCGCGTGGGCCTGTCGGGATTCGGCGACCGCTATCCCCACCAGCTGTCGGGCGGCATGCGCAAGCGCACGGCGCTCGCACAGACGCTGGCGCTGGACCCCGACATCATCCTCATGGACGAACCCTTCAGCGCCCTGGACATCCAGACGCGGCAGCTGATGGAGAACGAGGTGCTCGCGCTGTGGGCAGCCCGGCGAAAGGCAGTCCTGTTCATCACGCACGACCTGGACGAGGCCATCGCCATGAGCGACCGCGTGGTCGTGCTCTCGGCGGGCCCGGCCACGCACCCCATCGGCGAATTCGTGATCGACCTTCCGCGGCCGCGCGACGTGGCCGAGGTGCGCATGCAGCCGCGCTTCGTCGAGCTGCACACGCAGATCTGGGACGTGCTGCGCGAGGAGGTCCTCAAGGGCTACGCACAACAGCTGAAGAAGGCCGCCTGATGCTGCGCCCGAACGAACGCAACGCACGCGTGTGGCAGCTCGCGCTGCTCATCCTGCTGCTGGTGCTGTGGCACGTGGCCTCGCGCGATCAGAAGATCGCCTTCTTCCTCGGAGAGCCGATCCAGGTGGCAGGACGCATCTGGAGCTGGTTCCTGCCGGTCGACGTGGCGCCCAACGCGCTCTTTCCCGACGGGCTCAAGGGCAATGCCGACATCTACATCCATTTGGGCGTGACGCTGCTGGAGACGGTGCTGGCCTTCGGCATCGGCACGGTGCTCGGCCTGGCCTGCGGCCTGTGGCTGGCCCTGGCGCCGACGGCCAGCCTCATCCTCGACCCCTACATCAAGGCCGCCAACTCGATGCCGCGCGTGATCCTCGCCCCGATCTTCGCGCTGTGGTTCGGCCTGGGCATCTGGAGCAAGGTGGCGCTGGCCGTCACGCTGGTGTTCTTCATCGTCTTCTTCAACGTCTACCAGGGCGTGCGCGAGGTCAGCCCGGTGGTGCTGGCCAACGCGCGCATGCTGGGCGCCAACCAGCGGCAGCTGCTGCGCACGGTCTACCTGCCCAGCGCCACGAGCTGGGTCTTCTCCAGCCTGCACACCTCGGTGGGACTGGCTTTCGTCGGCGCCGTGGTGGGCGAGTACCTGGGCTCGGCGCGCGGCGTGGGCTACCTCATCCTGCAGGCCGAGGGCACCTTCGACGTGAACACGGTGTTCGCCGGCATCGCGGTGCTGACCGCCTTCGCGCTGGTGCTCGACGGGCTGGTCGGTGTCATCGAGCGCCGCCTGATGAAGTGGCAGCCCCGCAGCGGCGAGACCGAGAAGCTCTGATCAGCCGGCGAAGCCGCCGCCATCCAGGAAGGCCTGTTCCTCGGGCGTGGTTGCCCGGCCGAGCAGGTGGTTGCGATGCGGGAAGCGGCCGAAGCGGCGGATGATGTCCAGGTGGCCTTGCGCGTGTTCGCCCGAGTCGGCGCCCAGGGCGCGGTTCAAGGCGAGCGAGCGCTGCTGGTCGGCCATGTCCTCGGAGTGCGCGAAGGGCAGGTAGCAGAACAGGCGCAGCGATTCCTCGATCCGCTGGTCGAAGCCCTGCGCGACCATGCGGTCGGCGTAATGGCGGGCCAGTGGGTCGGTGGCGTACATGTGCCCGGTTCCACGGAAGGCATTGCGCGGGTATTGATCCAGCAGCAACAGCAGCGCGAGGGCGCTGTGCGGCTCCTGCGTGACCCAGCCATCGTGCTCGCGCCGTGCGGCGGCGAAGTGCGCCTCGTGGAAGCGTTCGCGGAAGCGGCGGTCGAAGTCCGGGTTCTTCCTGAACCAGGCCGAGGGCCCGGCATCGCGCCAGAACCGGACGACATCGTCCCAGGCCGCGTGGCTCATGCGCCGTCCTTCTTGTTGCCCACATTGCTGAACAGCACGGCCGCTCCGGCGAACAGGCCGCCGGCCGCTTCGAGGCTGAAGCGCTCGGTGTCGCGGCGACGCACCTCGGCCACCGCCTCGTCCGCCTGGTCGGGCGTTGCGCCCAGTGCCAGGATCGCCTCCCGGCTGAAGAGCATGGCGGATTCGAAGGTCTCGCGGATCTGGTAGTCCACGTTGGCCTTGAGCAGCTCCATCGCATGCTCGCGGTCGTAGGCGCGCACCAGCAGCTGCGCGTGCGGGAATTCGGCCTTCACCAGTTCGGCGATGCGTGTGGCCGCGGCGCGGTCGTCGATGCAGACCAGGATGGCCCGCGCATGGTGCGCACCCGCGGCGTGGAGCACGTCGGCACGTCCGCCGTCGCCGTAGTAGACCTTGAAGCCGACGGAGCCGGCGATGCGGATGACCTCGGTGTCGCTGTCGATGATCGAGATGCTGGCACCGCGCGCCAGCACGCCCTGGCTGGCGATCTGGCCGAAGCGGCCGAAGCCGATGATGAGCACGCTGCCCATCAGGTCGTGGGCCGTCTCCACGCCGTCCATCGAGGCCTGCGCCTTGGGCGCGAAGCGCCCGTGCGCCAGCACCACCAGCGGGGTGAGCGCCATCGACAGCACGACGATGGCCGTCATGTTGGCATTGACCACCGGATCGATCACCTTGGCGCCGAGCGCGGCCGAGAAGAGCACGAAGGCGAATTCGCCGCCCTGCGCCATGAGGACGGCGCGGTCCAGCGCGTCGGCATGCGAGCTCTTGGCCAGGCGCGCGACGCCGTAGATGCACAGGGCCTTGACCACCATCATCGACAGCACGCCGGCCACGATGATCGGCCAGTTCCGCGCCACCACGGCCAGGTCGAGCGACATGCCGACGCCGAGGAAGAACAGGCCCAGCAGCAGCCCGCGGAAGGGTTCGACGTCGGCCTCGAGCTGATGGCGGAAGGTCGACTCGGACAGCAGCACGCCGGCCAGGAAGGCGCCCATGGCCATCGACAGCCCGCCCAGCTGCATCAGCAGCGCGGCGCCCAGCACGACCAGCAGGGCGGCGGCGGTCATGACCTCGCGCGCCTTGGCGTTGGCGAGGATGCGAAAGAGCGGGTTGAGCAGCCACAGGCCGGCAGCGACCAGCGCGGCCAGCGCACCCACGGCCACGGCCACGCCGAGCCAGCGCGATTCGGCCGCGACGTGGCCCGCGGGGGCGCTCGCATCGACCGGCGCCAGGAAGGCCACGATGGCCAGCAGCGGCACGATGAGCAGGTCCTCGAAGAGCAGGATGGCCACGATCTTCTGGCCGCGCGGCGCCGCGATGTCGCCGCGTTCGCCCAGCAGTTGCATGACGATGGCGGTGGAGGTGAGCACGAAACCCATGGCGCTCACGAAGGAGACGGCAAGGGGAAAGCCGAAGGCCACGCCCACGCCGGTGAGCAGCAGGCCGCACACCACGACCTGCAGGCTGCCCAGGCCGAAGATCTCGCGCCGCAGGCTCCACAGGTGCGAGGGCCGCATCTCCAGGCCGATCACGAACAGGAACATCACCACGCCCAGCTCGGCCGTGTGGAGGATGGCCTGCGGATCGCTGAAGAGCTTGAGCCCGAAGGGACCGATGGCCAGCCCGGCCGCCAGGTAGCCCAGCACCGAGCCCAGCCCGATGCGCTTGAACAGGGGCACGGCCACCACCGCCGCCCCGAGCAGGGTCACGACCTTGACCAGATCCCCCGCGCTGCCTTCTGCCGCCATGACCGACATCCTCCGTGTGTGTGGGTGGGGGCGTCTTGCGCGCACCCTCCGTGCCCGGCGGCCTTGGCAATCCGGGCGTCTTCCGTCATCGGCGCCGTGGGGCGCCGCCGATCAACGCTTCTTCTTGGCGGGCGTGCCGCCGCGCTTTTCCTTGACCACCTGCTTGCTCGAGGCGGCAGCCTTCGGCGGTGCCGCCCGCACCGGCGCCGTGCTGGTCTTCACGACGCCGCCGCCGCGCTTGGTGGTCACGACGGCGTGCTTGCCGCCGGCCGCCGGGGCCCTGACGCCCGTGCCCACGCGCGCGGCGGCTGCGGCACGCACCGGCAGGTAGACCACCACCTGGTAGCCGCGCTTGAAGGTGTGGCCGGCGCCGACGTCGTTCCACTGCGCGACGCTGGCCGGGCTCAGCTTGTAGCGGCGCGCGATGCTGGCCACGTTGTCGTTGCGGCCGGCCTTGACCACCGTGCGGCGCGTGACGATCTCGGGCTCAAAGCTGAGGTGGCCGGTGTCGGCCACGGCGGCCGCGACGTCCTCCTGCACGCGCGCGCTGCGCGGCACGATGAGTGTGGAGCCGGCCTTGATGAGCATGCGCGGCGGGATGTTGTTCATCGCGCGCAGGTCGGTCTCGCTCATGCCAGAGCGCTGGGCCGCGTCGGCCACGGTCATGGTGCTGGGCACGGTCCAGGCCGTCCAGCTGGCGTACTGGCCCTGGCTGTAGGCCTCGAAGTTGCGCTGGAAGACCGCCGCGTTGTCCCAGGGCAGCAGGATCTGCGTGTTGCCGCCCGCGGCCAGCAGCACCGGCTTGTGGGCCGCGGGGTTGAGCGCGCGGAAGTCCTCGATGCGCACGTCGGCCAGCTTGGCGGCCAGCGCCACGTCCAGGTCGCGCGTGAGCGTCACGGTCTGGAAGTAGGGGTGGTTGGCGATCACCGGCAGGTCGACGTTGAACTGCTGCGGATTGGCCACGATGTTCTTCACCGCCTGCAGCTTGGGCACGTACAGGCGCGTCTCGGCCGGCATGTTGATGTCGGTGTAGCCGGCGGGCAGGCCCGCCTTCTGGTTGCGTGCGACGGCGCGGCCGACGTTGCCTTCGCCCCAGTTGTAGGCGGCCAGCGCGAGCTGCCAGTCGCCGAACATGTTGTAGAGCCGTTGCAGGTAGTCCAGCGCCGCGCGGGTGGACGCGATGATGTCGCGCCGGTCGTCGCGGAAGATGTTCTGCTTGAGGTCGTAGTCGGTGCCGGTGGCCGGCATGAACTGCCACATGCCCGCGGCGCGCGCGCTGGAGACGGCCTGCGGGTTGAACGCGCTCTCGATGTAGGGCAGCAGCGCCAGCTCGGTCGGCATGTTGCGCCGCTCGAGCTCCTCGACGATGTGGAAGATGTACTTGTTCGAGCGCTCCGTCATGCGCTGGATGTAGTCGGGCCGGGTGGCGTACCACTGCTCGCGGTCGCGCACCAGGTCGCTTTCCAGGTTGGGCATCTTGAAGCCGCGGCGGATGCGGTCCCACATGTCCACGGGCGGCGCGAGCGTGACCACGCTGCGCTGGCTGCCACCGGTGCGGCCGGGCGCGATCGGCGACAGCGAACCGTCGGGATAGATCGGCGCGGCACCGCCGCCGGAGGCCGACGAAGACGAGGAGGAAGAGGGGGAGGAGGAGGAACCGTTGGGGCCGGTGCCGGTGGCGCAGCCTGCAAGCAGCAGGGCGCTGGCCACGACGGCAGCTAGGAGCATCTTCATCGGAAGTCGTTTTTCCATTGGCGCAGCGCGGCGAAGACGTCGACCTCGCCCGCATCGGCGGGGAGTTCGGCGTGCTCATGCACGGCGGCGGTGACAGTGGCTTCGCGGCTGCGAAGGAAGGGGTTGATCTGGCGCTCGGTGGCCAGGCGGGCGGGCAGCGTGGGCTGCCCCTGGGCGCGCAGCGTCTCGCAGTGCGCCATGTAACGGACCAGTTCCGCGTTGGCCGGTTCGACGGCGCGCGCAAAACGCAGGTTCGACAGCGTGTACTCGTGGGCGCAGCATACGCGCGTCTCGCCGGGCAGCGCGGCCAGCGCATCGAGGGAATGCAGCATCTGCCGCGGCGTGCCCTCGAACAGCCGGCCGCAGCCACCCGAGAAGAGCGTGTCGCCGCAGAAAAGCAGCGGCGCCTCGCCGCGCTGGGCCGGCAGGTAGTAGGCGATGTGCCCGGCCGTGTGGCCCGGCACGTCGATGACGGTGAACTCGAGGCCCAGCACCTGCACGCGCTCGCCCTGCGACAGCGGCGTGAAGGGCTCGGGGATGGTCTCGTGCGCGGGGCCGAAGACCCGTGCGCCGGTGGCTTCGCGCAGCGCGGCCACGCCGCCGGTGTGATCGGCGTGGTGGTGCGTGACTAGAATCGCCGCCAGCGTCAGGTCGGGCCTCGTCGCCAGCGCGTCGAGCACCGGCCTCGCATCGCCCGGATCGACCACGACCGCATGCGCCCCGACCTGCAACATCCAGATGTAGTTGTCGGCGAAAGCGGGCAACGGAACGAGGGTCATGACCGGTCAAATTATAGGTTTGCAGGATTGGTTCGAGACCCCGGCCGGGCGTTACCTGCACCACTGGGAACAGGCGCAGTTCGACGACGCGGTCGCCGATGTCTTCGGCTACCACGCGCTGCAGCTGGGCCTGCCGTCGATCGACGCCCTGCGCGCCAACCGCATGCCGCACCGCTGGCTGGCATCGCCGCACTGCGACGGTGCACCGGCCGCGCTCGTCACCGATTTCGCGGCCCTGCCTTTCGCGGCGAACAGCCTGGACCTGCTGGCGCTGCCGCACACGCTGGAGCTCAGCCCCGACCCGCACGCCACCTTGCGCGAGGTGGAGCGCGTGCTGGTGCCCGAGGGCCGCGTGGTCGTGTGCGGACTCAACCCGGTCAGCCTGTGGGGCATGCGGCAGCGCCGCGCGCGCCTGTACCGGCGGCTGGGCTTTGGCGAGCTGTACCTGCCCGCCGAGGGCGAATTCATCAACTACTGGCGCATGCGCGACTGGCTGCGGCTGCTGGGCTTCGAGGTCGAATCGGGCCGCTTCGGGCTCTACCGCCCCGCGGTGCGCAGCGAGGCCTGGCTCGAGCGCTGCCGCTGGTTCGACGCCGTGGGCGAACGCTGGTGGCCGATCTTCGGCGCGGTGTATTTCATCGTCGCCGTCAAGCGCGTGCGCGGCATGCGCCTGCTGCCGGCCGACTGGAAGCGCCGCCCGGCCATCGCCACCGCACCGATGCCGGTGGCGGGCCGCATGCACCGCGAAGGCGGGCGGGCGCGCACCGCCCATTCCGAGAGAAAGACAAGAGATTGAACGAAGTCACGATCTACACCGACGGCGCCTGCAAGGGCAATCCCGGCCCGGGCGGCTGGGGCGCCTGGCTGAAGTCCGGCACGAGCGAGAAGGAACTGTTCGGCGGCGAACTGAAC
Organism: Pseudomonadota bacterium; assembly: GCA_031119395.1. Lineage (GTDB taxonomy): Bacteria > Pseudomonadota > Gammaproteobacteria > Burkholderiales > Burkholderiaceae_C > Xenophilus. Next base: position 147,717 of record JAVHYA010000001.1, on the reverse strand, counting down.
ACCACCAACAACCGCATGGAGCTCACCGCCGTCATCGAGGGGCTGGCCGCGCTCAAGCGACCGTGCAAGGTCGTGCTGTACCTGGACAGCCAGTACGTGCGCCAGGGCATCACCGAGTGGATCCGCGGCTGGAAGGCCAAGGGCTGGGTCACCTCGACCAAGCAGCCGGTCAAGAACGTCGAGCTCTGGAAGCGGCTCGACGCCCTGGTGCAGAACGGCGGCCACCAGATCGAGTGGCGCTGGGTCAAGGGCCATTCGGGCGATCCGGGCAACGAGAAGGCCGACGCGCTGGCCAACAAGGGCGTGCTGCGGGCGCAGGGGCGCCTGTAGCGCCCGCGGGAACACTCACACGCGCGGCAGTTCCTCGAGCGCCTCGCCCATGCGAGCGCGAAAGAGCAGTTCGTCCGTGTGGCGCAGCCGGCGGCTGAGTTCGCGGCCGATGTTCATCTGGATGGTGGCGAACTGCGCCGCATCGCGCTGGAAGAGCCGGTAGAGGTTCGCGGGCGTGAGTTCGATGGCGCGGCAGTCCGTGTCGGCCCGCACCGAGGCGCTGCGCGGGAACAGGTCCAGCAGCGCCATCTCGCCGAAGCAGTCGCCGTCGCGAAGGCGCCGCAGCAGCAGCGCGTGGCCCTGCCAGTTCTTGCAGACGCTGACCTGGCCGCTTTCGAGCACGAACATCGATGCGGCCGGCTCGCCCTCGCGGAAGAAGAAGTCGCCGGCCGGCTTCTGCACCAGAGGCGCCGGCGCGAGCAGGAACTCGAGCGCATCCGCGTCCACCGCGCCGAAGATCGGCATCTGCTGCAACAGTTCGACGCGCGCGGCCAGCATCGCCGCATGATGCCGCCGAACGCCGTGGCCTCCAACCCGCCGCGGGCGGTGGCGCGGTCGAGGCGCACGCGCAAAGGCCGGCTGGAGACCGCGGTGACGCCTGATTACTATCATTTTGATAGCTGCTCGTGCCCGGCCCGCGTGCGTTCCAGGCCGATTTGGCTCGAAACGACGATCGGGGCGCGCGTGTCAGCGCGAAGGGTCGAGCGCGCGCAATTCGGCCAGCGTGTTGACGTTGCAGAAGGCGTCGGGCGCATCGCCGGGCCGGTCGAAGGGCACCATCGCCACGGCATGCTGCGCCGTCCAGGCCGACACCTTGCGGCCGCCGCCGTGCACGAAGGCCGCCAGGCTTTGCTGCAGCTGCGTGCGCATCAGGCAGAACACTGGCTGTTCTCGCACGCGGCTGCTGCCGTCGGGCTGCGGCTCGGGTGCGCTCGCCATGGCGATGTCGACGCCCTGGGCGTTCATGCCCTCGGCCAGGCGCCGGGCAAGGTCGAGGGGGAAATTCGGCGCGTCGCAGGGCACGGTGAGCAGGAGGGGCGTCTGGCAATGCTGCAGGCCGGCCAGGAAACCGGCCAGGGGCCCCGGATGGTCGGGCAGCGCGTCGGTCACGACCGGCGCGCCGAAGAACTCGTAGCTCAGCAGGTTGCGGTTGGCGCTCAGCATCACGCGGTGGACCTGCGGCGCCAGCCGCTGCAGGGCGCGCAGTGCCAGCGGTTCGCCGGCCCAGTCCTGCAGGCCCTTGTCGAGCCCGCCCATGCGGCTGCCGCGGCCGCCGGCCAGCACGAGGCCGGTGATGTCGACGTCGGGCCGGATGGGCGTCATCCGCCGATGTAGCTCATCTCGACCCGGCGCGGGCCGCCGTCGCCGGTGTCGGGATCGCGCAGCGCGCGCAGTTCCGAATACCGGTCGGCGCGGCCCTGCCAGATGTGGCCGATGGCCGAGAGGACCTGCGCATCGCTCGCGTCGCCGCGCAGCAGGGGCTTGAGGTCGTGCCCGCGGCTGGCGAACAGGCACAGGTAGAGCTGGCCCTCGGTCGACAGGCGCGCGCGGCTGCAATCCTGGCAGAAGGCCTGGGTGACGCTGCTGATGACGCCGATCTCGCCGGCGCCGTCGGCATACGCCCAGCGCTGCGCCGTCTCGCCGGGTGCGCTGGCTTCCAGCGGCACCAGCGGGAATTCGGCCGCGATGCGCGCCACCACCTCGGCCGACGGCAGCACCTCGTCCATGCGCCAGCCGTTGGTGGCGCCCACGTCCATGTACTCGATGAAGCGCAGCACGACGCCGGTGCCGCGGAAGCGCCGCGCCATCGGCAGGATTTCCTGCTCGTTGGTGCCACGCTTGACGACCATGTTGACCTTGATGGGCCCCAGCCCCGCTGCCTGCGCCGCCTCGATGCCGGCCAGCACCTCGGCGACCGGGAAGTCGACGTCGTTCATGGCGCGGAACACCGCGTCGTCCAGACCGTCCAGGCTCACCGTCACGCGCTGCAGGCCGGCGGCTTTCAGGGCCTTCGACTTGCGGGCGAGCAGCGAGCCGTTGGTGGTGAGCGTGAGGTCCAGCGGCTCGCCATCGGGCGTGCGCAGTCCGGCGAGTTGCTCGACCAGGCCTTCGATGTTCTTGCGCAGCAGCGGCTCGCCGCCCGTGAGCCGGATCTTGCGCACGCCGTGCTGCACGAACAGGCGGGCGACACGCGTGATCTCCTCGAAGCTCAGCAGGTCGGCATGCGGCAGGTAGCGGTAGTCCTTGTCGAACACCTCCTTGGGCATGCAGTAGCTGCAGCGGAAGTTGCAGCGGTCGGTCACGCTGATGCGCAGGTCGGTGAGCGGCCGGCCCAGGCGGTCCAGGAGGCTGCCGGTGGGCGCCTGCGCAGGCGCGTCGGCCGGCGCCACGACGGGGCGGCGTGCATCGACGAGGGGGATCACGCGCACGGGCATGGGACGGTCAGCGGCGCGGCGCCACGGGATGCGTGCGCGGCTGGAAGGGCGGGCGGGCGAGGGCGGCTGTCACGGGGAATCGCGGGGGCGCGCGGGGCGGTCCGACAGGTGGGGCCGGCCAGTTTAGCGAGCGCGGGCTGCGCGAGGCGGCCGTGGGGTCGTCGCCTGCGGGGGAGACCCTGCTGGACGGAGGTTGTTGAGAATTACTATCATCCAGGCACACGCCCAAGTACGCACGGATGACGGACGCATCGACGCAAAGGGCTTCTTGTGAGCAAGGAGCTTGTGCATGCCTCCCATCCCGACTCCTTTCCAGGCAACAGCCCCTGTCGAGGCCGCACGCGGTCTCGATCACTGGGAGCACCTGACCCGCGCAGCGCTGAACGCGCACCGCGACGGGCGGCTCGAGATCGCGCTGGCCGGCCACGTCCGTGCCCTGTGGACCGCCGAAGCACGG
>JAVHYA010000001.1:0-144395 GCA_031119395.1 Pseudomonadota bacterium | reverse complement strand
GCTCGAGATCGCGCTGGCCGGCCACGTCCGTGCCCTGTGGACCGCCGAAGCACGGCGGCAGTGGCTGGGCCTGGCTGGTGGTCCGGGCCGACGGCCGGCTTGCGGTGGAAAGCAGCGGCAACCAGGACAGCCCGCTGATGCAGGGCATCGGTTCCGGCGCCACGCCGATCCTGGGCCTGGATGTGTGGGAGCACGCCTACTACCTCCGGTACCAGAACCGCCGGCCCGAGTACATCGCCGCGTTCTACAACGTGGTGAACTGGGCCGAGGTGGCCCGCCGCCACGCGGCGGCGCGCGCCTGAGCGGCCCGCCACGCCGGGACGCCGAACGCGCAGGAGGGATTCCGATGGACGACACAGACACCGCACGGCCTGCACCCTTCCGTGCGCCCCTGTCGCCCCGCGAATGGCTGGGCCTGGCCATCGTGGCCGCGGGCGCGCTCGTGCTGGGCGGGCAGTTCTGGGCCTTCGTGCGCAGCGATGCGCTCGTGTGGCATGCGCTGCTGGGCGGCTCGGTGGCGGCGCTGGCGACGGCGCTGGGCACCGTGCCGGTGATGTTCTCGCAGCGCCTGTCGGACCGGGTGCAGGACACCCTGTTCGGCTTCGGCGCCGGCGTCATGCTGGCGGCCTGCGCCTTCTCGCTCATCATCCCCGGCCTGGAGGCCGCGCGGCGCCTCGGCGGTGCGGGCGACAACGCCTGGGCAGCAGGGGCGGTCATCGGCACGGCGATCCTGCTCGGCGGCATCGCCCTGATGGCGATGGACAAGCTGCTGCCGCACGAGCATTTCATCAAGGGCCGGGAGGGGATGGACGGCCATGCGGCCCGCAAGCTGCGCCGCACCTGGCTGTTCGTGATCGCCATCGCGCTGCACAACCTGCCGGAGGGCCTGGCCATCGGCGTGGGCTATGCGGGCAACGAGGGGCTGCGTGCCGATGCGCTGGCCACGGGCATCGCGATCCAGGACGTGCCCGAGGGGCTGGTGGTGGCCGTGGCGTTGCTCGCCGCGGGCTATCGGCGCTGGATCGCCGTCGCCCTGGGCATGGCCTCGGGCCTGGTGGAGCCGCTGGGCGCCGTGCTGGGGGCGGCGGTGATCGGCTGGTCGGCGGCGCTGCTGCCCTGGGGGCTGGGCTTCGCGGCCGGGGCGATGCTCTTCGTCATCAGCCACGAGATCATTCCGGAGTCGCACCGCAAGGGCCACGAAGCCTTCGCCACCGGGGGGCTCATGGTGGGCTTCGTGCTCATGATGCTGCTCGACACGGCGCTGGGCTGAGAAGGCTGCAAGCCGGCTTCAGCGGCACAGCTTGAGGTTCGTCCGCGTGGCGCGCACCACGCGCAGCCAGGCGTCCGCGTCGGAAGGCGGATAGCCCTCCTGGATCTCCTTGTCGCTGGCCGCCGCATCGTCGGCCAGCGGCGCCAGCGTCTTCAGGCAGGCGGCCTTGTCGCCGGCTCGCACCTGCGCCAGCGCGAGGTCGTTGCGGATCCAGCCCTTGTCGAGCCATGAGAGCGTCTTCTCGCACTCGGCCAGCACGGGCGCCAGCGTGGCCTGGGCCTGGGCGTACTGCTTCGCGTCGTACTGGCGCTTGAAGGCCTTGCGCGTGGCGCTGACCGTGGTCGGCACGCAGGCCGGGGCGGGGCGGATGTAGTCGCCGACGAAGGTGGCGCGCATGCCGCAGCTGTCCTGGCACTGCTCGGACTGGTTCGTGCCGACCGTCAGCCCGTCCTTGCCGGCCTTGAAGCTCAGCACGCAGGCCGACTGCGACACCTGGCCCCGGCCCTGCGCGATGCGGCCTTCGAGGTTGCAGGTGTGGAAGTTGGCACCGACGGTGTCGATCTTGAATCGGCCGTCCGGACGGATGTCCAGCGTGCCGGCGCCGCCCTGGTAGACGTAGACGCCGGGGGCCGGCGCGGTGCCCTGCGCGGCCGCGGCGCCAGCGAGCAGCGAGGCGGTGGCCCACGCCAGCTTGAGTGACCTGGTTCGTCGCATCGTCCGCACCTCCGGTTGCTATGGTTCTTGTAGCTGCCGGCACCCGCTGGACGGGCGCTGGAGGCCGATTTCGTTCAACAGCGCCGCCTCAGCCGTGACGCACCGCGACCGTCTTCAGCGTGGTGAAGCCGTACAGCGCCTCGAAGCCCTTCTCGCGGCCGTAGCCGGAGGACTTGACGCCGCCGAAGGGCAGTTCCACGCCGCCGCCGGCGCCGTAGTTGTTGATGAAGACCTGGCCGCTCCTCACCCGCTTGGCCATGCGGAACTGGCGCGCGCCGTTGCTCGTCCAGACGCCGGCCACCAGCCCGAACTGCGTGGCGTTGGCCAGCGCCACGGCCTCGTCCTCGTCGGCGAAGGGCATGGCGCACAGCACCGGGCCGAAGACCTCTTCCTGCGCCAGCCGGTGATGCACCGGCACGTCGCGCAGCAGGGTGGGGGCCTGGTAGAAGCCGGTGTCGGGCGCCTCGTCGACGATCTGGCCCTGCGCCACCATCGGGATGTCGGCGGCATGGGCGTCGGACAGGAAGTCCCACACGCGCTGCTGCTGCGACTGGCGGATCAGCGGGCCGACGTCGAGGTCCATCGCCGCCGGGCCGACGCGCAGCGCCTCGAAGGCCTGGCCCAGGCGCTCGAGCAGCAGCTCGTAGATCTCGCGCTCGATCAGCACGCGCGAGCCGGCCGAGCAGGTCTGCCCGGCGTTCTGCACGATGGCGTTGATGATCACGGGAACGGCCGCACCCAGGTCGGCGTCGGCGAAGATGATCTGCGGGCTCTTGCCGCCCAGCTCCAGCGTGACCGGGCAGTGCCGCTCGGCCGCCACCTGCTGGATGAGGGTCCCCACCTTCGGGCTGCCGGTGAAGCTGATGTGGTCGATGCCCGGGTGCCGGGCCAGCGCGTCGCCGACCTCGTGGCCGTAGCCCGTCACGATGTTGATGGCGCCGGGCGGAAAGCCCACCTCGGCCGCCAGCTGTGCCACGCGGATCAGCGAGAGGCAGGCGTCCTCGGCCGGCTTGACCACGCACACGTTGCCCGCGGCCAGCGCGCCGCCCACGCTGCGGCCGAAGATCTGCATCGGGTAGTTCCAGGGAATGACGTGGCCCGTCACGCCGTGCGGCTCGCGCCAGGTGAAGACGCTGTAGCCGTCCTGGTAGGGGATGGTCTCGCCGTGGAACTTGTCGCAGGCGCCGGCGTAGAACTCGAAGTAGCGCACCAGCGCCAGCGCGTCGGCACGGGCCTGCTTGGTGGGCTTGCCGCAGTCGCGCTGCTCCAGCGCGGTGAGCTCGTCGGCATGCTCGGCGATTTTTTGTGACAGCTTGTACAGCAGCCGGCCGCGCTCGGCCGCGCTCACCTTGTGCCAGACGTTGTCGAAGCAGTCGCGTGCCGCGCGCACGGCCGCGTCGATGTCGTCCGCGTTGCTGCGCTGCAGCTCGTCGAAGGCCTGCCCGTCGGAGGGATCGAGGACCGGCAGGACGCGGCCCGAGGCCGAGGGAACGTGGGTGTTGGCGATGAAGTTGAGCTGCATGGGCCCGGATTGTGCGTGAGCCCAGGCGCCGTTGCAGGCGGCCCGGCAAGGGCGGCCTGTGCCTGTTTCCCACCCGATTTGCGGTCCGCGAAGGCCCTTTGGCCGTCGGCACTGGAAAAAACGCCGAAAATCGCCATATGCCACGCATGAAAGCCACTTCCACACCCCCAGCCGGGCGCGACCTGGCCGTGACGGCGACGCTGGCACAGTTGCTCGAGCGGCTCGAACACAGCCCCACCCCCATCGGCGCCGAGCAGTACCGCTCCGTCGTGCTGCACCTGGTGCACGAATTCGAGGACGTCGCCTCCGGCGCCGAACTCGGGCCCCTGCTGGACCGCTTCCCCGCGGCCGCCGAGCTGTACGAGAACCTGCACTACCAGCACGCCGGCCTGTGCCGCAGCGCGCTGGAACCGGCCATGAGTGCCGAGCTGGCGGCGCGCCAGGCCATCGAGCGCGCCCGCGCCGGCAGCGCCACGCCGCCCGGATCGATTGTTTGAGTTTGAAGAAAGGGACCGATGTCCAACGCCGATGTCAAAACCACCGTCAACGAAGGCGGCCTGCGCTACAAGTCCAAGACGCCGGGTTCGCCCTTCAAGGCCTCGTCCTCGTTCAGCGGTGCCACGATGTCCTGCTTCCTGTGCGGCAAGCATCGCCCGCGCTCGCTGATGCAGACCAAGCGCGTGCTGGGCAAGGCCCAGCCGGTCTGCGCGCCGTCCTGCAAGGAGCTGGACGAGTCGCTCAAGGGATGAGGTAGATCATGAGCGGCGAGGCCCCCGCATCGCTCCACGTGGTGTGCCCGCACTGCCACACCACCAACCGCGTGAAGGCCGCCGACCTGGCCAGCGCGCCGGATTGCGGGAACTGCCATCAGCCGCTTTTCGCGGGCGCCCCCGTGGCGCTCGACGAGGCCCAGTTCGACCGCCACGTGGCGCGCAGCGACCTGCCGGTGCTGGTCGACTTCTGGGCGCCCTGGTGCGGGCCCTGCCTGCAGATGGCGCCGCACTTCGCGCAGGCCGCGAAGACGCTGGAGCCGCAGTTCCAGCTCGTCAAGGTCGACACCGAAGCGCAGCAGCGACTCGGTGCGCGCTTCAACATCCGCAGCATCCCGACGCTGGCCCTTTTTGCGGGCGGGCGCGAGGTGGCGCGCCAGCCCGGCGCCATGGGCGCGGCCGACATCGTGCGCTGGGCGCGCTCGCACGCGCCCGCCTGAAGAACGCCGGAGCTCCCTGTCAGCCTCCGACCGGCACGAAGCGGTCGGAATGGCTGGCCAGCCACTGCTCGGCCAGGCGGCTGTCGTCCTGCGAAGGATGGAAGTCGGCGCGGAAATAGCGGCGCCAGGCCGCCCAGTTGCCGCGAAGCAGCCCGCCGCGGGCGCCCAGGATGCGCCAGGCGCTCTTCCAGGTCGACCATTTCCACAGCTGGCCCTCGTGCCGCAGGTTGGCCACGGTCTGGCGCGCCAGGTCGCCCAGGAAGAGGGTGGTCACGCGGCGCATCCAGCGGGTGCGCCAAGCCTCGGAGCCCTCGGCCGCGCGGTAGAGGTCGAAGGCCGTGGTCTTGTGCTCGGATTCCTCGGCGCTGTGCCACAGCCACAGGGTCTGCAGGCGCTGCTCGGCGCCAGCCAGTACTTCGGGGTTCGCCAGCAGCCAATGCGCGAACATGGCCGTGAAATGCTCGGTGGCCGCCGTGATCGCGAGTGCATGGCGCGGGTCGGCGTCCTTGAGCAGTTCCATGCGCTTCATCGCGCGCGGCGTCCAGCGGTCGACCAGGCCCTGCTTCTCCAATTGCGCGTTGAAGAGGGCATGGATGCGCCGATGCGTCGCCTCCTGGCCGATGAAGCCGCGCACCTCGGCCTGGCGGCGCGCCTGCTCCTCGGCCGGCAGCATCGGCAGGGCGGCGCGCACGGCGTCGATGAAGAACTGCTCGCCGAAGGGAAAGCTCATCGACAGGGCATTGAAGAAAGCGGTGGAGAACGCATCGCCCCCGCACCAGTCGCGGGCGAAGGGCGCTTCGAGGTCGATGAGCAGGCGGCGGACGACGAGTGGGGACATGGCGATCCTGGGGGTGATTGGTACGGATGCGTACCGTTTGCGCGATCCTCGTTGCGGCGCCCGGTACTGTCAAGTACCAAACGGTAAGAGATCGATCCACGAAGGGCTGCGCCGACGCGCTACGCTCGCAGTCCCGGCCCCACTGGCCCCGTCCTCCAGCTTTTCTTTTTTTGCCCGCATGTCCCCCGATGTCGCCCCGGCCGACCTGAGCCCCGCCGCCCGCGAGCACCGCAGCCGCCTGCTCGAGGGCATGGCACAGGCCGTCGCGGCCAGGGGCTATGCCCAGACCTCCATCGCCGACATCGTGCGCGAGGCGGCCGTCTCCCGGCGCACTTTCTACGAGCACTTCTCGACCAAGGAGGAGTGCCTGATCGCCCTGTACGAGGCGGCCAGCCGCGAAGCGCTGAAAGTGCTGGCCGACGCGGTCGACCCGGCCCAGCCGTGGCGCGCGCAGGTGGAGCGGGCGGTGACGGCGTACTTCGACTGCCTGGCGCAGAACCCGGTGCTGCTGCGCACGCTCTTCGTCGAGATCCTGGGGCTGGGCCTGCCGGGGCTGGCGGCACGGCGGCGCGTCAACGACGAGATTGCCGCCTTCATCCGCGGCACGCTGCATGCCGGGCCGGTGGGCGACGCTGCACAGCCGCCGGTGCTGTCGCGGGCCCTGGCGCTCACGGTGGTGGGCGGCATCAACGAGCTGGTGCTGGAGGCGGTGGAGCAGGGCCGCGAGGCCGACCTGCGCGCGCTCGTGGCGCCCGCGACGCAGCTGGTCTATGCGGTGGCGGCGGCTGCCGCCGCCTGAGTCTTCAAGCCGAAAGTGGCCGCAGCGCCCGTCGCGCGAGCGCGAGCAGCGACGACGACGATGGCAATCGCCCTCAGCGCGACGGCGCCCGAGGTGTCGCGGGCAGGCTGCGCAACGCACCGAGCATGCGCTCCACATGCCGGCCCGGATTGAGGTTCTGGTAGTAGGCCGCGATCTTGCCGTCGGGCGCGATCACGTAGGACAGCCGGTTGGCGAAATCGGGCCTCGTCTGCATCAGCGCGTCGAAGCTGCGGATCACGGCCTTGCCTTCGTCCGACGCCACGGGGAAACGGCTCTGGCAGGACTTGACCGAGAACTTCGCCAGCGTGCCGATGTCGTCGGCCGACACGCCGATCACCGAAGCGCCCAGCGCCTTGAACTGGTCGATGGCCTCGGCGAAGGCGTGCGCCTCGATCGAGCAGTCTGCCGAGTCGGCAGCCGGGAAGAAGTACAGCACCACCGGCCCTTTCGCCAGTTCGTCCTTCAGCGAATAGCGGAACACCTGCCCGCCGAGGGCCGCCTGCGCGCTGAAGGCCGGTGCGGGATCGCCGATGTCCAGCGCGGCGTGGGCCGCGCCGCCGGCCAATGCGATCGCCAGCGCGCCTGCGAGGCGCCATGAGGGTGGGACGAAGGCCATGTGCAAGCTCCCGGAGTGAGGGCTGGGATTCTAGGGAGCGCAGGCCCGCCGCGGTCGGTCCGGGCGGCCGCTAGGGCGCGGCACGCCCGAGCGCCGCGGACAGCAGCTCGGCCACGGCCTGCACGCGCGCCGTCCGGCGCAGGTCCGGGTGCATCACCAGCCACACCTCGTAGTCCGACGGGCGGATGCGCTGCGGCCACACGCGCACCAGGCCTTCGCGCTCGCCCATCCACAGCGGCATCTCGCCGATGCCCAGCCCGGCGGCGACGCCTTTTCTCAGCAGCAGGCTGGAGTTGACCGCCAGGGCGACGCGGCCATGGCGCGCCGGCACGCCGGCGAGCGTGGGGAAGGGCGCCTGCTCGAGGTAGGGCTTGTAGACCACCAGCGCGTGGCCGGCGAATTCCGCCTCCGGCACCGGCTCGCCCAGGCGTGCGAGGTAGTCGGCGCTGGCGAAGAGGCCAACGGGCCAGGCGGCCACGCGGCGCGTGACCAGATCCGGCGCCTCGGGCTTGACGTTGCGAAAGGCGATGTCCGCCTGGCGGCGCGTGAGGCTCAGCATCTGCGTGGACACCTCGAGGTCGACGCGGATGCCCGGATGAACCTGGTGGACCTGCGCGATCGCCGGCAGCAGGAAGTCGACGGCGATGGAGTCGGTGCTGGTGACGCGCACGAGGCCGCCCGGCTGGGCGTCCAGCCCCTCGACCTTGGCGCGCAGTTCGAGCGCCGCGCTTTCCATGCGCCGCGCCGCGGCGAAGGCGCTCTCGCCGGCGGACGTGAGCAGGTAGCCCTCGCTCGATCGCAGGAAGAGCTTGGCGCCGAGCTCGGCTTCCAGTGCCGCCAGCCGCCTGCCCACGGTGGCCTGGTCGATGCCCAGGCTGCGTGCGGCGGCGCGCAGCGTGGCCGTGCGGCACAGCGCCAGAAAGATGCGCGTGTCGTCCCAGTTCATGGGGTAGATCGATGCATTTCTGCATCATACCCATGCATCGGCGCTGCATTTTTTCTTCTCGATCCGGCCTAAGCTCCTGCACATCACGTAGTTCGCAAGGCCCGCAGCATGAGCACCGACGCATGGATCCACCCCCTTGGCACCGACCGCGCGCACTGGCCCGCGGTCGGTGCCGGCCTCGCCGCCAGTCTGGTCGGCATCGGCCTGGCCCGCTTCGCGTACACGCCGCTGTTGCCCGCCATGGTCGACAGTGGCTGGTTCCCGGCCCCGGCGGCCGCCTTCCTCGGCGCCGCGAATCTCGCCGGCTATCTGCTCGGCGCGCTCGGCGGTCGCTGGCTGGCGCGTGGCAGCAGCGCGCAATGGGTGATGCGCCTGATGATGCTGCTGGCCGGTGCCTCCTTCATCGCCTGCGCCTTCCCGCTGTCGGAGGCCTGGTTCTTCGCCTGGCGCCTGCTGTCGGGCATCGCCGGCGGCGCGATCATGGTGCTGGTGTCCTCCCTGGTGCTGCCCACCGTGCCGGTGCGGCAGAAGGGGCTGGCGAGCGGCGCGATCTTCTTGGGCATCGGGCTCGGCATCGTGCTGTCGGCCACCATCGTGCCGCTCATGCTGCGCACCAGCCTGCAGGCCACCTGGCTCGCCATGGGCCTGACGGCGTTGGCGTTGACCGCGGCGAGCTGGGCGGCATGGCCGGCCACCCCCGGCCCGGCGGGCGAGGCAGCCCGGCCGCATCGCGCGCCCCGGCTCGCGGCGCCGATGCGCACCCTGCTGGCGCAGTACGCGCTGATGGCCTTCGGCCTGGTGCCGGAGATGCTCTTCCTGGTCGACCACGTCGTGCGCTCCCTGCACAAGGGCCAGGCGGTGGGCGCGGAGGTCTGGCTGGCGTATGGCCTGGGCGCGGCGGCCGGGCCTCTGCTGTACGGCATGGCCGCCCACCGCTGGGGCGCCCGCGCCACCATTCGCACGGCGCTGGCCGTGCAGGTCGCGGCGGTGGGCGCGCTGGTGCTGTCCACCGGCACGGCGGCGGTGCTGCTGCTGGCGGCCGTCATCGGGACCTTCCCCTCGGGCGCCGTGCCTGCGGCGCTGGCCCGGGTGCACGAGCATGTCCAGGACCACTCGGCGCGCCAGCGCCTGTGGAGCCTGGCCACCGTGAGCTTCGCGCTGATGCAGGCGGTGAGCGGCTATGCGTACTCTGCGCTGTACCAAGTGACGCACGGGCATCACGTGCTGCTCTTCGGCATCGGCGCGCTGGCCTATGTGCTGGCACTGGCCATCGACATCGGGCCGCGCCGCCGGCCTGTCGCGCTCGGGTGAAACCGGAGGGTCGCGCCATCCGTATTTCGTTCATGATGGGCCGCCCTGGCCCGCCCCTGGAGAAGAACGATGGAGGACCGACCCATGACCGCCTGCCCCGCCTGCAGCTGTCGCCTGTTGCGCTGGCTCGCCATGCTGATCGCGGGCACGGTGCTCGCTGCCTGCGGCACCTTGCCGCCGCCCAGGGAGCGTGCGGCCGAGCACGCGGCCGCGCCCGATCCGGCGAGCCCGCTGGCGCGCATCGCCGCGGCGTCCACACCGCCGGGCGAGCACTCGGGATTCCGGCTCATGCCGCTGGGTGTGTATTCGCTCGACGCCCGCATCCAGCTCGCGCGCCGCGCGCAGCACTCGCTGGTGGTCCAGTACTACCAACTGGAGAACGACGCCACCGGCCGCCTGCTGATGCGCACCCTGCGCGAGGCGGCGCTGCGCGGCGTGAAGGTGCGGCTGCTGGTCGACGACCTGTACACCGTGCACAGCCAGCAGCTCCTGCTGGCGCTGGCCGACACGCCCAACCTGCAGGTGCGCCTGTTCAACCCCTTCTGCTGCGGCCGCGGCGGGCTGCTCTCGCGCTTCGCGGCCTCGCCGCACGAGATCCCGCGGCTGAACCACCGCATGCACAACAAGCTGTTCGTCGCCGACGGCACGATGGCCGTGGTGGGCGGCCGCAACATCGCGGACGAGTACTTCGTGCTCAGCCCGTCGCAGAACTTCATCGACATGGACGCGCTGGTGGTCGGCCAGGTGGTGCCGCAACTGGAGCGCATCTTCGACACCTACTGGAACAGCCAGCAGGTGCGCCCGGTGGAGGAGGTCGTCGACGGCGAGCGTGGCGTGCGCCCGATGGCCGCGCAGTTCGACGACTGGGTGGGCATGGCCGCGCCGCCGCCGCAGATCGTGCTGCCGCCGGTCGACGTGCTGGGCTACGGCCCCATCGGCGAGGAACTCGACGAGGGACGCCTGGGCCTGTTGTGGGGCGAGGCGCAGGCCGTCGCCGACCCGCCCACCAAGCCGGCGACCATGAGTGCCGACGAGGCCCTGGCCACCAGTGTCACGATGAAGGTCTGGGGCCTCCTGATGGACGCGAAGACCGAGGTCGACCTCACGTCGCCCTACCTGGTGCCCGGCGAGAAGGGCATGGCCGCCTTCGACGATCTGGCGCGGCGCAAGGTCAAGCTCACGCTGCTGACCAATTCGCTGGCCGCCAACGACGAGCCGCTGGTGCACACCGGCTACGTGCGCTACCGCGAGCGCCTGCTCAAGGGTGGCGCCGACCTCTACGAGCTGAGCCCGGAGCGCACCATGGCCAACAAGCGCTTCGGCGCCTTCGGTGCGTCGCTGGGCCGCCTGCATGCAAAGACCGCCGCCATCGACCGGCGGCGCATCTTCATCGGCTCGATGAACCTCGACCCGCGCTCGGCGACGCAGAACACCGAGATGGGCGTGGTGGTCGACAGCCCGCAGCTGGCGCGCGAGATGCTGCGCGTCATCAACCTGAGCAAGCTGCAGAACTCGTACCGCCTGCGCCTGGCGCAGCCCGGCGGCACCCTGGAATGGCTGACCACCGACGGCGAGAAGGAGATGGTGCTCACCACCGAGCCGGAGGCGGGGTTCTGGCAGCGCTTCTACAACACGCTGGTGGCACCGATCGTGCCGGAAATGCTGTTGTGAACGCGGCAGGCCGTTCACCGCCGCCAGCCGCAAACAAAGGTCCGCATCCGGTTTTGCAGGCCCTCCCGCCTACACCGGAATGCGAACCTTTGTCTGTCTAGCCACTGCAACAAATACGCCCTACATTCGGAAACAGTTGGCAACCAAAGTGCCTATCTGTTTGCAAGGGTGAACGCGGTGAGCAAGACACGACAAGTGGTGATGCAGGTCCTGACCCGGGCGGGTGAGGAATGGAACCATGTCGAGTTCACGCTCGACGACAGCTTCGCGGAGCGGCTGCGGCAACTGCGCACGCTCGTTCCGCCGCTGAACAACCTCAACCGCGGCCGCGACCTCGTGATCGACAAGGTGCGGGTGCGCCTGCCGTCGGCCGTCTGGCGCTGCGACGGCGCCGGCGAGGCGGCGACGGAGGTGGACGGCTCCTCGATCGTCATCGCGGCCGAGGGCTTCTTCAACTGCGGCGGCAAGAAGCGGGGCTCGCGCGAGAAGCTGGTGACCTACACCTTCCCGATCGCGCGGCTCATCGAGTTGCATGCCGAGCGCGCCGACGGCGAGGTCTTCTTCCTGCGCAACGGCATCTTCACCAACGACGAGCCGGCCAACTCCTCGGCCGGCCGCTGGGCCGCTTCCCTGCACCTGGGCGACGCGCCGCATGCGCACGAGGCGGTGACCGACTTCGACACCATGCCCGGCTCGCCGGTGTCCTTGCGCCACCCCGAGCCGGCCGGCTCGGCGCCGGCACAGCGCGTGCTCAACTGACGCCGCTGCGGCGCGGATTTTTCGAATCGGATCGGGCTGCAACGCCCGTCCTGCCTGCGCAAGATGCTATCGAATCCATAGCAACGCGCGGGCGCGCTCAGCCCGGTCGCATCTGCACGGGGTCGTAGAAGAACTGCTCCTCGGCGATGCGCTCGCCCTCCCAGCGCTGCCAGGCGAGCTCCTCCAGGCGCATCGCGCGTCCGTCCTTGAAGGTGAAGGCGAAGATCCAGCGGATGACCACGTGGTCGCCGTTGACGAACACGGGTCGCACGCAGGTCGACGCCACCCGGGCGGTGCGGTCCAGCACCGCCTGCTCGTGCGCCACGAGCAGCGCGCGGCCCCGGCGCGGCTCGGCCAGGTTTTCGCGCATGGTGGCGTTCTCGGTGTAGTAGTCCTCGATCGCCTGCGCATGCGCGCCGCCCTCGACGGCCGCGATGAAGGCGTCGAGCCGCTCGGGCGTCGGCATGGTGCGTGGCTGCCCCGAGCTACCTGGCCTTCACCTCGACACGGCGCGCTTCGGCGGCCGGGCCGCCGGCCTGCGTCTGTTCCGGCTTGGCGAGTTCGACCTTGTCCTCGGGCACGCCGGCCATCTTGAGCGCGGCGGCCACGTTCATGGCCCGCTGCTTGGCCAGTTCGGCGTTCTTCGCCGGGTCGCCGGTGGCGTCGTGGTAGCCGCTCACCAGCACGGTGCTGCCGCTCTGCACGGCCTTCACCACGTCGGCGAGCGCCGCGCCGGCGTTGGGCGCCACTTCGGCCTTGCCGCTCTCGAAGTAGAACTTGACGATGCCGTTCTCGACCCTGATCGACGCCGCCTCGGCCGCACCGAGCGCGGCGCCGGCGACCACCGCGCCCGGCGTGGTCACGGCCGCCGGTGCGGCCGCCACGTCGCCGGTGTGGAACTTCACCACCAGCGGGACGATGAGCAGCGCCACGATGTTGATGATCTTGATCAACGGGTTCACTGCCGGGCCGGCCGTGTCCTTGTAGGGGTCGCCCACGGTGTCGCCGGTCACGGCGGCCTTGTGGGCCTCGCTGCCCTTGCCGCCGTGGTGGCCGTCCTCGATGTACTTCTTGGCGTTGTCCCAGGCGCCGCCGCCGGTGCACATGCTGATGGCCACGAACAGGCCGGTGACGATGGTGCCCATCAGCAGGCCGCCCAGCGCCTTGGGGCCCAGCAGCAGGCCGACCAGGATCGGCACCACCACCGGCAGCAGCGAGGGGATCATCATTTCCTTGATCGCTGCGCCGGTCAGCATGCTCACGGCCTTGCCGTACTCGGGCTTGCCGGTGCCGTCCATGATGCCCTTGATGTCGCGGAACTGGCGGCGCACTTCCTCCACCACGGCGCCCGCGGCGCGGCCGACGGCTTCCATCGCCATGGCGCCGAAGAGGTAGGGGATCAGGCCGCCGATGAACAGGCCCACGATCACCATCGGGTCGGACAGGTTGAAGTCGATGGCGCGGCCGTAGCTCTCGAGCTTGTGCGTGTAGTCGGCGAAGAGCACCAGCGACGCGAGGCCCGCCGAACCGATCGCATAGCCCTTGGTCACGGCCTTGGTGGTGTTGCCCACGGCGTCGAGCGGGTCGGTGATGTCGCGCACCGAGGAGGGCAGCTCGCTCATCTCGGCGATGCCGCCGGCGTTGTCGGTGATGGGGCCGTAGGCGTCGAGCGCGACCACGATGCCCGCCATGCTCAGCATGGCCGTCGCGGCCACCGCGATGCCGAAGAGGCCGGCCAGCATGTACGACGCGATGATCGCCACGCACACGAAGATCACCGGCCAGGCCGTGGAGCGCATCGACACGCCCAGGCCCGCGATGATGTTGGTGCCGTGGCCGGTGGTCGAGGCCTGCGCGATGTGGCGCACCGGCTTGTACTGGGTGCCGGTGTAGTACTCGGTGATCCACACCAGCGCGGCCGTCAGCACCAGGCCCACCGCGCAGGCGCCGAACAGGCGCATCTGGCTGCCCGTCGCGCGGATCGCGTTGTCGGGGATCAGCCAGGCCGTGACGAACCAGAACGCGACGAGCGAGAGCACGCCGGCCACCGCCAGCCCCTTGTAGAGCGCGGGCATCACGTTGGTCATGCCGGGCGAGGCCTTGACGAAGAAGCAGCCGATGATCGACGCGATGATCGACACGCCACCCAGCGCCAGCGGGTAGAGCACCGCGTTGACCGGCGCGGCCGTGACCATCAGCGCGCCCAGCACCATGGTGGCGATCAGCGTCACGGCGTAGGTCTCGAACAGGTCGGCCGCCATGCCGGCGCAGTCGCCCACGTTGTCGCCCACGTTGTCGGCGATCACGGCCGGGTTGCGGGGGTCGTCCTCGGGGATGCCCGCCTCGACCTTGCCGACCAGGTCGGCGCCGACGTCGGCGCCCTTGGTGAAGATGCCGCCGCCCAGCCGCGCGAAGATCGAGATCAGCGAGGAGCCGAAGGCGAAGCCGATCAACGGGTTGAGCGCGTGCGACGTGACGGCCGCCGTGCCGCCCAGGAACCAGTAGAAGGCCGCGACGCCCAGCAGCCCCAGTCCCACCACCAGCATGCCGGTGATGGCGCCGCCGCGGAAGGCGACGTCCAGCGCCGGCCCGATGCCTTGCGTGGCCGCCTGCGCCGTGCGCACGTTGGCGCGCACCGAGACGTTCATGCCGATGAATCCGCAGGCGCCCGAGAGCACCGCGCCCACCACGAAGCCGATGGCCGTGGTGAGGTCGAGGAAGAGCGCGATCAGCACGGCCAGCACCACGCCGACGACGGCGATGGTGGTGTACTGCTTGGCCAGGTAGGCCGAGGCGCCGGCCTGGATCGCCGCGGCGATCTCCTGCATGCGTGCGTTGCCGGGGTCCTTGGCGAGGATCCAGCTGCGGGCCCATATGCCATAGGCCACGGCCACCAGGCCGCAGACGATGGCAAGGACGAGAGGGGTGTTACCTGTCATGCATCGGTCTCCAGTTTGAAAGTGACGGAGACGCCAGCACAGGCCCGGACCAACGCTGCAGATCTGCAACGCGAGAAGGCCGGTGCTGCCGTCGCGTTGCTTCCTCGATGACTTTCGCCCGCCCCGCCGCGAAGGCCCTGGGGGAGAAAGGCCGATTGGCCAACGGGGTCAATTTACAGGCAAAAGTCACGCGCCGTGTGATGGCTGCGTGACGCGCTCGCTAAACTCCGGGTTTGTCCCGATCCGGGCAGCCCGCTCATTCCAACCAAAGACAACACATGTCCTTCGACAAAGTCTCCCCTGGCAAGAAAGCCCCCGAAGAGTTCAACGTCGTGATCGAGATTCCGATGAATTCGGACCCGATCAAGTACGAGGTGGACAAGGAATCCGGCGCGATCTTCGTCGACCGCTTCATGACCACCGCCATGTACTACCCGACCAACTACGGCTACGTGCCGCAGACCCTGTCGGGCGACGGCGACCCGGTCGACGTGCTGGTCGTCACGCCGTACCCGCTGCATCCCGGCGTGGTCGTGACCTGCCGCGCCCTGGGCATCCTGAAGATGGAAGACGAAGCCGGCGTCGACGGCAAGGTGCTGGCCGTGCCCACCGACAAGATCCTGCCCATCTACAGCCACTGGAAGAAGGTCGACGACGTCAACCCGATGCGCCTGAAGGCCATCAGCCATTTCTTCGAGCACTACAAGGACCTGGAGGCCGGCAAGTGGGTCAAGGTGCTCGGCTGGGAAGGCGTGGACGCCGCCCACAAGGAGATCGCCGACGGCATCGCGGCGTACAAGAAGTAAGAGCCGAATACGGCTGCAGCGCCCGCCGGACGGGCGAAAGCAGCTATCGAAATGAGAGCGCCCGCACCGTGCGAACCGTGCGGGCGCTTTTGCGTCCGGGGCTGGTGGGTCAGAAGCCCAGGTAGCGCCCCGGCCGGTGGTTGATCGCAAGGACGGCATTCAGCGCCACCGCCCCCAGCACCGACAGCAGCACGCGCACCGGTTCCACCAGGGCCAGCGCCAGCAGCACGATGGCGCAGTCGATGCCCATCTGCACCTTGCCGGCGCGCCAGCCGAAGCGGTCCTGCAGCCACAGCGCCAGCACGCCGAAGCCGCCCAGGCTGCACTTGTGGCGAAACAGGATGAGGAAGCCGGTGCCCGTGACCAGCCCGCCCGTGATGGCCGCGTACACCGGCTGCAAGGAGGCGAAGGAAAGCAGGTGCTGCTGCACGGTGGTGAGCGCCGACAGCAGCGCGACCGCGGCGAAGGTCTTGAGCGTGAAGGCGCGGCCCATCTTCTGCAGTGCCAGCCAGTAGAAGGGCAGGTTGAACACGAAGAAGACCGGCCCGAAGCCCAGGCCGGTGGCGTAGTGCACGAGGAAGGCGAGCCCGGCCGTGCCGCCGGTCAGCAGCCCCGCGGTGGTGAACAGCGCCACCCCCAGCGAGATCAGCAGCGTGCCGCTGAACAGCGCGAGGGCGTCTTCGGCGAAGGTATGCCGCACCGGCCTGGGCGCTGCGGCCGGTTGGGGACTGGGGGGCGAGGGGGAAGGGCTGCCGGATGCCATGCACCCGAGCTTAGTCGCGCGCGATGCCGGCGCGATGCGCCGGCGCAAGCGCACCGGCGATCTCGTCGCTCGGGCGGCATGCCGGGCGACTAAGCCCCGGCTAAGTCGGCCCTTAGCCACGGCAAAGCGCGGCTTCCTACAGTGCCTGGACCGACGGCACCCACCACCGCCGGCCACGAGCGCCCAGCACGCCGACGCCGCCTCGGCGCGCTGCGCGAGCCCCTTCCACCGATCCATTCATCGCGCCATGCCACATCCCATCTCGGCCCTCGGGGCCCTCCACACCGCCATCAGCCTGCTGCCCCTCGCGGCGGGGCTGTACGGCTACGCCCGCACGCGCGGCATCGATGTTTCGATGCGCTCCGGCCGGATCTATCTGGCCGGCCTGTTCCTGTCCGTCGTCACGTCCTTCGGCCTGTCGAGCACGGGCAAGTTCAACGCCGGCCACGCCCTGGGCCTGCTGGCGCTCGCTGCGGCATTCGGCGGCGTGATCGTCGCCCGGCTGGGCTTCCTGGGGCGCCTGCGGCCGTACCTGTCGGCGGCCGGACTGTCGTTCAGCTTCTTCCTGCTGCTCGTGCCCGGCATCAACGAGACGCTCAGCCGCCTCCCTCCCGGCCATCCGATCGGCAGCGGCATCGAGTCCCCGGTGGTGCGCGGCGCGCTGCTCGGATGGGTGGTGCTCTTCGCCATCGGGCTTTGCGTTCAAATGTGGGCCGTGCACGCCGGGCGCAGGGCTCTGCGCAGCGCCTGAGGCGCTGCGGCGCGCGGCGGCACGGCGTCCCCGCGAAGCCCGTCCCTATCTTCCGCTTTCCACCATGCGCGTACTGCTCGTCGAAGACGATGAAATGCTCGGCCAGGGCCTGCACGAGGCGCTGTCGCGAAAGGGCTGGTCGGTCGACTGGGTGAAGGAGGGCGCCTTGGCGCTCAGCGCGATCGCCGACGGCGACTACGCCTGCGTCCTGCTCGACCTGGGGCTGCCGGGGCTGGACGGGATCGAGGTGCTGCGCCGCGTGCGCCAGGGCGGCAACAAGACGCCGCTGCTGGTGCTGACGGCACGCGACGCGCTCGACCAGCGCATCGACGGGCTGGACCTGGGCGCCGACGACTACCTGGTCAAGCCCTATGCGCTGAGCGAGCTGCTGGCGCGCATGCGCGCGGTGATCCGCCGCCGCGACGGCGCCGCGCAGTCGCTGATCGGCGAGGAGGGCGCGCTGCAGCTGGACCTGGGCACGCGCGAGGTGCTGATCCAGGGCCTGCGCTCGCAGCTCTCGGCGCGCGAGTTCGCGCTGCTGCACGCCCTCATGGAGCGGCCCGGGACGATCCTCTCGCGCGAGCAGCTGGAGAACCGCATCTACGGCTGGGGCGAGGAGGTGGGCCCCAATGCGCTGGACGTGCTGATCCACGGCATGCGGCGCAAGCTCGGCGCCCAGGCCATCCGCAACGTGCGCGGCCTGGGCTGGCGCGTCGAGCCCAGGTCGGCGGGCGGGGCGGCGTGAAGGCCCCCGCGCTGCACATCGCCGTGCCACGCACCTTCTCGATCTGGCGGCGCCTGCTGTGGTGGCTGGTCCCGACCTTCCTGGCCGTGGCCGTGCTCACCGCGGGCCTGTCGTACGGCATGTTCACCCACATGGTCGCCGACTTCCTGGACGGCCAGATGGTGCAGCTCGGCGACTCGGTCGCGCGCTACGGCCAGCCGACGGGGCCGTCGACCCAGGTCGACGAGGGCGCGATCGCCAGGGGCGACTACGTGATCCAGGTCTTCGGGCCGGACGGCCGTCTTGCGGCCACGTCGTGGAGCGGCCTGCCCGCGGGCCAGCCGCTGCGCCCCGGCCTGCACGACGTGCGGGCCGGCGGCCGCGCGTGGCGCGTGTATGCCGCAGTGGGCACGGGCGGCCGGACGGTCCAGGTGTTCCAGAGCAGCGACTTCCGCTCGGGCCTGGCCGTGGAGCGCGCCGGCATGGCCGCGGTGCCGGTGCTGGTGCTGGTGCCGCTGCTCATGCTCGTGATGCTGGGTGTGGCGCGGGGGATTTCCCGTTCGCTGCGCGCGATCGGCCAGCAGGCCGCACGCCAGGACGCGCACAGCATCGAGGAGCTGCCGCTGGCGCATGTGCCCGACGAGATCCGGCCCCTGGTCGCCTCCTTCAACGACCTGCTGGCGCGCCTGCGGGATTCCTTCGTCGCGCAGCGCCGCTTCGTGCAGGACGCCGCGCATGAACTGCGCACGCCGATCGCGGCCGTGCGCGTGCAGCTGGAGAACCTGCGCGACGAACTGGCCGGCAGCGCCGGCAACCGGCAGCTGGCGCAGCTCGAGGCCGGCCTGCAGCGCGCGCAGCGCCTGGTCGACCAGTTGCTGCGCATGTCGCGCCAGGAGGCTGCCGCCACCGAGCCTGCGGGCGCCGTGGACGTAGAGGCGCAGGTGCGCGACAGCATTCACGGGCTGCTCGCGCTGGCGGATCGCCGCCAGGTCGACCTCGGCCTCGTCGCGCAAGACGGGGCCCTGCCCACGCTGCACTGCACGGCGGCCGACCTGCGCAGCGCGCTGGACAACCTCATCGAGAACGCGGTGCGCTACACGCCCGAGGGGGGCGTGGTCGATGTCCACCTCCGCAGGGAGGACGGGCGCGTCGTGGTCGAGGTCGTCGACATGGGGCCGGGCATCCCGCCCGAGCACCTGTCCCGGGTGTTCGACCGCTTCTTCCGGGTGCCGGGAAGCCCCGCGGACGGCAGCGGCCTGGGGTTGCCGATCGCACAGGCCGCGGCACGGCGGTGCGGCCTGCGCCTGGTCCTGCGCAACCGCGTGGACCGCAGCGGGCTCGTGGCGAGGCTGGAGTCCTCCGTCTAGGCGCCGGCCGGCCGCGGCGCGCGGCCGCCGGGCGTTTCAGGTCGTCGGCGCGCGGAAGGGGCTGCGCGCCTCCAGGTGCTCCATGTAGTTCTCGATCCCGGCGCCTTCGCGCTCGAGGAAGCGCTCCACCGCATCGGCGAAGGACGGGTGCGCCAGCCAGTGGGCGCTGGTCGTCTTGACCGGCATCAGGGCGCGGGCCATCTTGTGCTCGCCCTGGGCGCCGCCCTCGAAGCGCGCCACGCCGTGCGCGATGCACCATTCGATGGGCTGGTAGTAGCAGGCCTCGAAATGCAGGCAGTCCACCCGCTCCAGTGCGCCCCAGTAGCGGCCGTACGCGACAGACTCACTTTTGGAATCAGATCGGCCTGGAACGCCCGCCCCGTCTGCGCGAAGCGCTATCAAACTTGTAGCAATCGGCTTGCCTTCGCGTTCGGCGGTGAAGAGCAGCCACGCCTGCGGCATGGTCTGCGCCTGGCGGCGGAAGAAATCGCGCGTGAGGTAGGGCGGGTTGCCGTGCTCGCGGTACGTGCGGGCATAGCAGCGGTAGAAGAAGTCCCAGTCCGCCTCGGTGATGTCGGTGCCGCGCGCCCAGCGGAAGCTCACGCCGGCGTCGCGCACCTTGCGGCGCTCCTGGCGGATCTTCTTGCGCTTGTCCTGCGAGAGGCTGGCGAGGAAGGCGTCGATGTCGGCGTAGCGCGCAGACGGGTCGCCAGGCGACTCGTTCTTCCAGTGGAACTGGACCGTGTGGCGCAGCATGAGGCCGGCGGCCTCGCAGGCGGCGATGTCGTCCTCGGCGCCGAAGAGCAGGTGCAGCGACGACAGCTCCATCTGCTTGCACCACTGCACCAGGCCCTGCACCAGCAGCGCGCGGTGGTCGGCGTCGACGGCCAGCAGCCGCGCCCCGGGCACGGGCGTGAAGGGCACCGCGCACACGGCCTTGGGGTAGTAGGCCAGGCCATGCTGCTCGTAGGCGTTGGCCCAGGCCCAGTCGAAGACGTATTCGCCGTACGAGTGGTCCTTGGCGTACAGCGGGCAGGCCGCCTTCAGCACCTTGCCGCGCCACAGCGTCGCGAAGGCAGGCGCCCAGCCGGTCTCGGGCGTGGCGCTGCCGCTGGCGTGCAGGGCGGCCAGGTAGGCATGCCGCATGAAGGGGCTGGGCTCGGCCTGGGCGTCCAGCAGCGCGTCCCAGGCGGCGGCGTCGATCTCCGACGGGTCGGTGTGGACCCGCAGCACGGGCTCGCGGCTCATGAAGGCTTCACCGCCTTGGGTGCCCCCAGCTGCTCGGCGATCCAGATGCCGCCGAGCACCAGCGCCAGGGCGACGGCATGGAAGGGGGCCAGCGGCTCTCCCAGGACCAGCACCGCCAGCAGCGGCCCGAACACCGGCGTGAGATTGAGGAACACCCCCGCGCGTGCCGGGCCGATCAGCGCCACCGCCTGGATGAAGGTGATCTGCGAGACGAAGGAAGGCAGCAGCCCGACGAAGAGCATCAGCAGCCACCCCTTGGGCGTGGGCACGACGAAATGGCCGGTCGCGATTTCGGCGGCCAGCAGCGGCAGCGAGGTGAGCGCCGCCACGGCCGCCACGGCGGCGAAGAAGACGATGGGCGGCACCGGGGGCCGGCGGCGCAGTCCGAGCATGTAGCCGGCATAGAGCGCCGAGGCGACCACCATCCACACGTCGCCCTCGTTGAAGGCCAGCCCGGTGAGCACCGCCAGCTGCCCGCGCGAGGCGACGACGACGATGCCCGCCAGCGTGACGGCCACGCCCAGCATCTGCAGTGGCGTCACGCGCAGCCGCAGGAACAGGACGCCGCCCAGCAGCACCAGCACGGGGATCGTGCCCTGGATGATCGCGATGTTGATGGCCGTGGTGTGGTGCGCGGCGGCGTAGAAGAGCGCGTTGAAGGCGGTGAAGCCGGCCGTGCCCATGACGGCGAGGTAGCGCCAGTGCGGGCGCAGGGCGCGCCAGTGGGCGGCGACCTGGTGGCGCGCCGACAGGAACAGCGCCACGCAGCAGATCGACCAGCGCGCCGTGGTCAGCATCATGGGCGAGATCTCGCCCACCGCCAGCCGCGCGGCGACCGCGTTGCAGCCCCAGATCAGGGTGGTGAAGACCAGCAGCAGCCAGGCCTGGCCGTTGAACCAGCGGTAGAGCGCCAGCAGGGGCGACCGCGGGGCGGCCGGGGAAGGGGATCGCATGAGCCGCCGAGCGTACCAGCGGCGCCGCGCCCGCGTGCGGCGGCGGTCATGCGGCGGCCGTGGCGCGATAGTTGCATCGCATCCCGGCCGATACGCCGCCTGCGGGCCGGGGGATTTGGCGATTAGGCTATCCTCGGCCGAACCAACGCGAGAGAGACCCCATGAAGCAGATCACCGCCATCGTCAAACCCTTCAAGCTCGACGACGTGCGCGAGGCGCTGGCCCAGGTCGGCGTCTCGGGCCTGACGGTCACCGAGGTCAAGGGTTTCGGCCGACAGAAAGGCCACACCGAGCTCTACCGTGGTGCGGAATACGTCGTCGACTTCCTGCCCAAGATGAAGATCGAGGTGGTGGTCAACACGGCCGACGTGGACCGCTGCGTCGAGGCCATCGTCTCGGCCGCGCGCACCGGCAAGATCGGCGACGGCAAGATCTTCGTCACCAACGTGGAGCGCATCGTGCGCATCCGCACCGGCGAAGAGAACGAGAGCGCGGTCTGACGCGCTGCGCCCGCCCGCGCTGAGCGGGCCGGATTCACGACACCTTCACACCACCTGCGCCAGGCGGTCGCCGCCCGGGTGGCGCAGCGCCTCGTCGCGCAACGCCTGCAGCAGGCCCACCGGCTCGGTGCCGGTGCGCACCAGGTTCATCTGCCAGTCGCCCATGAAGCCCGCGCGCACGCTGTGGCCGAGGAAGTGCAGCAGCCCGTCGTAGTAGCCGGCGGTGTTGAGGATGCCGGTGGGCTTGTCGTGGTAGCCCAGCTGGCGCCAGGTCCAGATCTCGAACAGTTCCTCGAAGGTGCCGATGCCGCCGGCCAGTGCCACGAAGGCGTCGGCACGCGCGCCCATCATGGCCTTGCGCTCGTGCATGGTGTCGACGACGTGCAGCTCGTCGCACAGGGTATTGGCCAGTTCCTTGTCGACCAGTGCCTTGGGGATGATGCCGACCACCCGGCCGCCGGCCAGGCGCGTGGCCTCCGCCACCGTGCCCATCAGGCCGGTGCGGCCGCCGCCATAGACCAGTTGGCCGCCCTGCTGGCCGATCCACTGGCCGACGGCCTGGGCGGCATCGAGATACGCGGCGCCTTCGCCGGGGCGCGAGCCGCAGTAGACGCAGAGGGAAAAGGAGTGAGAGGAAGTCGTCATGCGAGAAAAGGATGCCGCCCGGCCGTGACGGTCAGGCGACGAACAAGCGTTGCCAGAGCGCGGCCAGCCAGATGCCGCCGGCGAGCAGGCTCGCCAGCAGCACGGCGGCGCTGCCCATGTCCTTGGCGCGCTTGGACAGGTCGTGCCATTCGGGGCCGATGCGGTCGATGGCCGCCTCGACGGCGGTGTTGAGCAGTTCCACGATCATCACGATCACCACGCTGCCCGCCAGCAACGCGACCTCGACCCAATTGCGGCCGAGCCAGAAGGCCAGCGGCACCATCACGACGGCCATCGTCGCTTCCATGCGGAAGGCCGCCTCGCCCCAGCCGGCGCGCAGGCCATTGAGCGAATAGCCGGCGGCATGCCACAGGCGGTTCAGGCCCTTGCGCGCCTTCTGCGGGTTGACGAGGGCGGGATCGGTGGGGGTGGTGCTCATCGGCTCAGGGGCTTGGACGCGACGAGGCGCGTGCCGGCCCAGGCGTCGTGCCAGAACTGGCGTTGCGGGTGGAAGCGGGCCAGCAGCGCCCAGACGATGACCCAGCCGGCGATCAGGACCACCGACTCGCCGCCCGAAATCCTGAAGGGCAGCAGCGACAGCGCGGCCAGCGGGGGCAAAAACCAGATCCAGCTGAGCAGGTAGCGGCCGAGCGCGCGCAACTGCGTGACGGGCGCGCCGTGGCGGTCGACCACACGCAGACCCCAGGTTTTCATGGCGAGCGTCTGGCCGCGCGACCAGAACCAGGTGAAGTAGATGCCGAAGACCACGAACAGGAAGGCCTGGAGCAGGTGGCGGCGCGCGTCCATCGCGTCGCGCATCTGGCCCAGCGTGCTGAACAGCCAGCCGGCCACGAACACCACGGCGAACATGAGCATGCCCTCGTACAGCCAGCAGGCCATGCGCCGCCAGAGGCCGGGTGCTATCAATTCAGGAGCTGCCGGCGCCCTGTCGGCGGGGGCTGCAGCCGTATTTGGCATGGGAGACGGAGGCGAGGTCGACTGCGGGGGCATGCCCGCATTGTCCCGCACCGGAATGGTCACTGCGCCGCAGGCGCGGGGTCGGACGCCGCCGTCGGGGCCGCGGTGGCGGGCGCGGTCGCGGCGGGGGTCGCCGCGGGCTCCGGGTACATGGCCTCGGCCGAGGGGGGCACGGGTGCCAGCAGCGGCGCCTGGGCGCGTGGCGGCGCAATCTGGATGCGCGGGCCGCCGTGGCCCTGGCTGAGTGCGCTGTCGGGAATGGGGGCCAGCTTGCGCTCCGGCACCGGGCGCAGGGGCAGCGCCGCCGTGGTCGGCACCGCCGCCGCGCTGGCGGCGAGCTGGCGGCGTTCCTCCTCGCTGAGGGCCTGGTAGGCCTCCCACTTGGCCTTGCGCTCGTCGGCGGGGGCGAGGCGCTTGACCTCGGCGAAATTGAGACGCGCCTGGGCCCGGTCGCGTGCGCTGAGGGCAGCCCAATCGGCCATGCGCCCATGCAGCGTGGACTGCTCTTCGGCGCTGAGCTTGTTGTAGTTGCGCGAAAGCGCCAGCCACTTGCGCTTGTGCGCTTCGCTCAGGCCGTTCCAGTGCTGCGCGAGCGGTCGGAGGGCGGCCTGCTGCGCGGCGGTCAGGTCGGTCCAGAGCGGCTTGGCTGGCGTCGGGCGCGATTTGGGGCTGGGCGCGGCTGCCTTCGTCGCGCCCGTGGCGCCATTGACCGGAGCGCGGGCATCCGCCGCAGGCGTCGGCTGCGGCGGCTGGGCCTGGGCCTGGGCGTCGAGCGTGATCCATCCGCCGATCGCCAGCGCCACCGCGCCGAGCGCCCCGGCCGCGCGCACCGTGATGGCGAGCAGCCCCCCGGTGGGGCGTGGCTCACGGGAGATGGCGGACGGCAAGGGCATGAAGGCGGGAGGAGCAGGTGTTGCGACGGCGCGTCAGCGGGGCGAGGCTTCGCGCTTGAGGAACTGGGCGAAGCCGGGGTCGGTGTAGGCGGCGGGCGGCAACTCGTCGGTGAGCAGGGCGGCATCGACGTCGGCGACTTCGGCCGTGCGGTCTTCTTCCTGCCAGACGGAGATGGTGACGAGGCCGGCGACCAGCGCCAACAGCGGCAGCACGCTGGCCACCCGGGTCCACCAGCCGCCATCGCCGCCCCCGAGCAGGGCAGCGCCCCCGGACATGCCGATCACCCCGCCCGCGGGCGCCGTGCGGACCTGCACCACCTTGCGGCGTGCGAGCGCCTGCATGCGCCCGGCGCGCAGCCGTTCGGTGATGTCGTGTGGCAGGTCGTGGCTGCCGGCCGACAGGCGGGCGGCCACGGCGCGGCCGAAGCGCTCCTGCTGAGCGTGGGCGGTGGCGTTCGAAGTCGTGGTCATAGCTGGATTCCCCTGGCCTTGAGGGCTTTGCTCAAGGCGTGGACGGCCCGCGAACAGTGCGTCTTGACGCTGCCTTCGGAACACCCCATGGCGGCAGCCGTCTCGGAAACGTCCATTTCTTCCCAGTAACGCATCAGAAAAGCCTCGCGTTGACGGGCCGGGAGGGCCGCGATCTGCTCCTCGATCTCATGGAAGATCTGTGCCCGGCGGGTGGTGTCTTCGGCGCTCTCGGTTTCGCGCGTGTCGGGATCGGAGGCGAGGTTCTCCAGCAGGTCGAAATCGCCGCCCTCGTCATCGGCGCTCTCGAAGTCGCTGAGGTTGGAAAACAACGCCCGGCGCGTCTTCTGGCGGCGAAACCAGTCCAGCGTGCAGTTCGACAGGATGCGCTGGAACAGCATCGGCAGCTCGTTGGCCGGCTTGTCCCCGTAGTGCTCCGCGAGCTTCATCATGCTGTCCTGCACGATGTCCAGGGCGGCTTCCTCGTCGCGCACGTGGTAGATCGAGCGCTTGAAGGCCCGTTTCTCGACGCTCTTGAGGAAATCGGAGAGTTCTTGTTCGGATGCCAAGCGAGAGGCCGCGCGGAAAGGCGCGTGGTGGGGGTGGGGCGGCAGGATGCCTTGTTTTGGGCGGCGGCGATTATGGCATCGGCCCCTTTTTCGTGCGCCGGGGCGACTTCGGGGCGTGCTGCAGTGCCATAATCGCGGGCTGCAAGTCAAACGGCAAACGGGTCACTGCCCGGCGGAACATCCTCGTCCGCCCATGGTTTTGGTCCTAAGTCCCGACGCGGTCTCACAAGGGCTGGCAAGGGGCACCCAAGGTTTTTCGTTCCCGAAAACTCGAAAGGTTCAACTCAAAATGGAAATCTCCAAGGCGGAAATCGCCAGTGCAGCCGCCGTCACCGGCAGCCAATCTCAAGAACTCATGGGCGCCGAAGTGCTGGTCAAGGCACTGCAGGCCGAAGGTGTCAAGTACATCTGGGGCTACCCGGGCGGTGCGGTTCTCTACATCTACGACGCGTTCTACAAGCAGGACACCATCCAGCACGTGCTGGTGCGCCACGAGCAGGCCGCGGTGCACGCGGCCGACGGCTATGCGCGCGCCACCGGCGACGTGGGCGTGGCGCTGGTCACCTCCGGCCCCGGCCTGACGAACGCGGTCACCGGCATCGCGACGGCCTACATGGATTCGATCCCGATGGTGATCATCTCCGGCCAGGTGCCCACGCCCGCCATCGGCCTGGATGCCTTCCAGGAATGCGACACGGTCGGCATCACCCGCCCCATCGTCAAGCACAACTTCCTCGTCAAGGACCCGAAGGACATCGCGCTGACGATGAAGAAGGCCTTCCACATCGCCCGCAGCGGCCGCCCCGGCCCCGTGGTGGTGGATATTCCGAAGGACGTCTCCTTCAAGAAGGTGCCGTACGCAGGCTATCCCGACAAGGTCGAGATGCGCTCGTACAACCCGGTGAAGAAGGGCCATGGCGGCCAGATCCGCAAGGCGCTGCAGTTGCTGCTCACCGCCAAGCGCCCCTACATCTACACCGGCGGCGGCGTGCTGCTGGGCAATGCGACCAACGAGCTTCGCACCCTGGTCGACATGTTGGGCTACCCGGTCACCAACACCCTGATGGGCCTGGGCGCCTACCCGGCGAGCGACCGCAAGTTCCTGGGCATGCTGGGCATGCACGGCACCATCGAGGCCAACAACGCGATGCAGAACTGCGACGTGCTGCTCGCGGTGGGCGCGCGCTTCGACGACCGCGTGATCGGCAACCCGAAGCATTTCGCGCAGAACGAACGCAAGATCATCCACATCGACATCGACCCGTCGAGCATCTCCAAGCGCGTGAAGGTCGACATCCCGATCGTGGGCGACGTGAAGGACGTGCTGACCGAACTGATCTCGATGATCCGCGAGAGCAGCACCCGCGCCGACGCCGGCGCATTGGCCGACTGGTGGAAGACCATCGAAGCTTGGCGCAGCCGCGACTGCCTGAAGTACGACCGCGGCAACACCGAGGTGATCAAGCCGCAATACGTGGTCGAGACGCTCTGGAACATGACCAAGGACACGGAGACCTACATCACCTCCGACGTCGGTCAGCACCAGATGTGGGCGGCGCAGTACTACCGCTTCGACGAGCCGCGCCGTTGGATCAACTCCGGCGGCCTGGGCACCATGGGCGTGGGCATTCCCTACGCGATGGGCATCAAGCTCGCCAAGCCCGACGCCGAGGTGTTCACCATCACCGGCGAGGGATCCGTGCAGATGTGCATCCAGGAGCTGTCGACCTGCCTGCAGTACAACACGCCGATCAAGATCTGCTCGCTCAACAACCGCTACCTGGGCATGGTGCGCCAGTGGCAGGAGATCGAGTACTCCGGCCGCTACAGCCACAGCTACATGGATGCGCTGCCCAACTTCGTGAAGCTGGCCGAGGCGTACGGCCATGTCGGCATGCTGATCGAGCGGCCTCAGGACGTGGAGCCCGCGCTGCGCGAGGCGCGCAAGCTCAAGGACCGCACCGTGTTCATGGACTTCCGCACCGACCCCACCGAGAACGTGTTCCCGATGGTGCAGGCCGGCAAGGGCATCACGGAGATGCTGCTGGGCTCGGAAGACCTCTGATACGGATACCGGACGCGAAGAACGCAAAGGTTCCGCGAAGGACGCGAAAGAAAACCTCTTTGAACTTCTCTTTCGCGGCCTTCGCGTAGCTTTCGCGCCCTTCGCGTCCGGCTGCCCGATTTCGATTTCAACAACCTAAGCGTCGACGAATCTATTGCCCGCCAAGCCCGCACATTGCCGTGCGCGGGGGAGGGCGGCGAGAAGAGGAGTCGCAGTCAAGACATGAAACACATCATCGCCGTGCTGCTGGAGAACGAACCCGGCGCACTGTCCCGCGTGGTGGGCCTGTTCTCGGCCCGTGGCTACAACATCGAATCGCTGACCGTCGCGCCGACCGAGGACCCGAGCCTGTCGCGCATGACGATCCAGACCGCCGGCTCGGACGACGTGATCGAGCAGATCACCAAGCACCTGAACCGCCTCATCGAGGTCGTGAAGGTGGTCGACCTCACCGAGGGCGCCTACACCGAGCGCGAGCTCATGATGGTGAAGGTGCGCGCCGTCGGCAAGGAGCGGGAGGAGATGAAGCGCATGGCCGACATCTTCCGCGGCCGCATCATCGACGTGACGGACAAGAGCTACACCATCGAGCTCACCGGCGACCACGGCAAGAACGACGCCTTCCTCGACGCCATCGACCGCGCGGCCATTCTCGAGACCGTGCGCACGGGGCCGAGCGGCATCGGCCGGGGCGAGCGCATCCTTCGCGTCTGAACGTATCGGGGCTCGGCCGATGCCCGTCCGGACCGAGCCTGTCGAAGCCCTGGCATCCGCAAGGCGGCCAGGACTGCAGCGAGCCCTTCGACAGGCTCAGCACGGACGGCACCACGCAACAACACTGCATTCAACCGGAGAGAGAACATGAAGGTTTTTTACGACAAGGACTGCGACCTGAGCCTCATCAAGGGCAAGACCGTCGCCATCATCGGCTACGGCTCGCAGGGTCATGCGCACGCGCAGAACCTCAACGACAGCGGCGTGAAGGTCGTGGTCGGCCTGCGCAAGGGCGGCGCTTCCTGGGACAAGGTCGGCAAGGCCGGCCTGAACGTCCTGGAAGTGAACGAGGCCGTGAAGTCGGCCGACGTCGTGATGATCCTGCTGCCCGACGAGCAGATCGCCGAGGTCTACAAGAACAACGTCGAGCCGAACATCAAGCAGGGCGCGTCGCTGGCCTTCGCGCACGGCTTCAACGTGCACTACAACCAGGTCGTGCCGCGTGCCGACCTCGACGTGTGGATGGTCGCGCCCAAGGCCCCGGGCCACACCGTGCGCAGCACCTACGCACAAGGCGGCGGCGTGCCGCACCTCGTCGCGGTGCACCAGGACAAGTCGGGCAAGGCGCGTGACCTCGCGCTCTCGTACGCCATGGCCAACGGCGGCGGCAAGGCCGGCATCATCGAGACCAACTTCAAGGAAGAGACCGAGACCGATCTGTTCGGCGAGCAGGCCGTGCTGTGCGGCGGCGCCGTCGAGCTGATCAAGATGGGCTACGAGACCCTGGTCGAAGCCGGCTACGCGCCCGAGATGGCCTACTTCGAGTGCCTGCACGAGCTCAAGCTGATCGTCGACCTGATCTACGAAGGCGGCATCGCCAACATGAACTACTCGATCTCCAACAACGCGGAGTTCGGCGAGTACGTGACGGGCCCCGAGGTGATCAACGAGCAGTCGCGCGCCGCGATGAAGAACGCCCTCAAGCGCATCCAGAACGGCGACTACGCCAAGATGTTCATCCAGGAAGGCCGCCTGAACTACCCGAGCATGACGGCACGCCGCCGCAACACCGCCGAGCACAGCATCGAGGTGGTGGGTGGCAAGCTGCGCGCCATGATGCCCTGGATCGCCAAGAACAAGCTGGTCGACCAGACCCGGAACTAAGGCCTCCCGGCTTTTCACGCCTGCGGCGTGCAACTCCACCCCCCGAGGGGCTGAGAGCTGCGGCTCCAAGCCTGCCAGTGCAGGCTTGGACAGCGCGAAGGGCCGCAGCCTCTGGCTGCGAGCACCGGGCGCGGCCGCCTTGGGGCGGCCCGGCGGCAGCCGCATCGGCCGATTCACCCCGACGAAGAGGGCCATCGCGCAGGCGATGGCCCTTTGTCATTGACTACACTGCCCGTTTCGCCGCGAGCCCCTCGCGGCGCTATGAAATCGATAGCTGCTCCCGCACGATCCACGGGCGCTGGAGGCCAATTTGATGCATGACGACACGCCGCTGGGCGAGCCCCTGCCGCGCAAGCGCCGCAAGGGCATCTACATCCTGCCGAACCTGTTCACGCTGGCCGCGCTGTTCGGCGGCTTCTACGCCATCGTGATGGCGATGAACGCGCGCTTCGACCTGGCCACCATCGGCGTGTTCTCCGCGATGATCCTCGACAGCCTGGACGGCCGCGTGGCGCGCATGACCAACACGCAGAGTGCGTTCGGCGAGCAGATGGATTCGCTGTCCGACATGGTGTCCTTCGGCGCCGCGCCGGCGCTCATCGCCTACGAATGGTCGCTCAAGGGCCTGGGCCGTTGGGGCTGGATCGCGGCCTTCGTGTACTGCGCCTGCGCGGCCCTGCGGCTCGCGCGCTTCAACGTCAACACGGGCGTCGTCGACAAGCGCTGGTTCCAGGGCCTGCCGTCGCCCGCGGCGGCGGCGCTGGTGGCCGGCTTCATCTGGCTCATGACGGAGTGGGGCAAGCGCGGCAGCGACGTCTGGTACCTCTCGTGGCAGCAGATCACCTGGATCACCTTCTTCTTCACGCTGTACGCGGGCCTGACGATGGTGACCAATGCACCCTTCTACAGCTTCAAGGACATGCAGGTGAAGAAGAGCGTGCCCTTCGCGACCATCGTGCTCATCGCGCTGGGCATCGCCGTGATCAACATCCATCCGCCCACCGTGCTGTTCGGCCTCTTCGTGGCCTATGGCTTCAGCGGCTACGTGATCTACGCCTGGCGCAAGGCCAAGGGGCAGCCGGTGAGCGTGATCAGCGTGTCGACCGACGAGCCCGACGAGCGGGGCTTGCACAACTGAGCGGGCCCTGTGTTAAAGTCCGCGGCTCCATGAAGCAGATTGCGCTGGCCCTACTACTCATCCCCCACGGGCGGAGACGGTAGAGCGCGCGCGCATCCCATCACCACGGCCCGTTCGCACCAGCAACGGGCCGTTCTGCTTTTGGGGTTGCTGGTCGATTCCAACCCATCACAGAGAAATCGACATGTTGAAGCAACCACAGACCAAGTACCGCGCCTTCGCACCGATCGGCCTCACGGACCGCACCTGGCCCGATGCCGTGCTGACGAAGGCCCCGATCTGGCTGTCGACCGACCTGCGCGATGGGAACCAGGCCCTGGTCGAGCCCATGGACATCGAGCGCAAGATGCGCATGTTCGAGATGCTCGTGAAGATCGGCTTCAAGGAGATCGAGGTCGGCTTTCCCTCCGCCTCGCAGGTCGAATTCGATTTCGTGCGGCGCCTCATCGAGGAGGGCCGCATCCCCGACGACGTGACGATCCAGGTGCTGACGCAGGCCCGCGACCACCTCATCGAGCGCACCTTCGAAGCGCTGCAGGGCGCCCCGCGTGCCATCGTGCACCTCTACAACGCCGTGGCGCCCATCATGCGGCGCGTCGTGCTCGGCATGGACGAGGACGGCATCGTCGAACTGGCAGCCAGCCATGCGCGCCAGTTCAAGGAATGCGCGGCCCGCCAGCCGCACACGCAGTGGACCTTCCAGTACTCGCCGGAGATGTTCTCCGGCACCGACCTCGCGTTCTCCAAGCGCGTGGTCGATGCGGTCACCGAGGTCTGGGCGCCGACGCCCGCGCACAAGTGCATCGTGAACCTGCCATCGACCGTCGAGCACTCCACGCCCAACATCTTCGCGGACATGATCGAGTGGATGCACCGGCACCTGGCGCGGCGCGATGCGATCGTGCTGTCGGTCCATCCGCACAATGACCGCGGCACCGGCACGGCGGCCGCCGAGTTCGCCGTGATGGCGGGTGCCGACCGCCTGGAGGGCTGCCTCTTCGGCAACGGCGAGCGCACCGGCAACCTCGATCTCGTGAACGTCGCGCTCAACCTGTACACGCAGGGCGTGTCGCCCGGGCTCGATTTCTCGAACATCGACGAGATCCGCGCCACGGTGGAGCACTGCAACCAGATCCCGGTGCATCCGCGCCACCCGTACGTGGGCGACCTCGTCTACACCTCGTTCTCCGGCTCGCACCAGGACGCGATCAAGAAGGCGTTCTCGGCGCGGCGCGAGGGTGAACTCTGGGACGTTCCCTACCTGCCCATCGACCCGAAGGACGTGGGACGCAGCTACGAGGCGGTCATCCGCGTCAACAGCCAGTCGGGCAAGGGTGGCATCTCGTACCTGCTCGAGAGCGAATACGGCCTCGAACTGCCGCGCCGCCTGCAGATCGAGTTCAGCCAGGCCGTGCAGCGCGTGATGGACGTCGAGGGCAAGGAGCTCTCCGCGGCCAATCTCTGGCAGATCTTCCGCGACGAATACAGGCTGGAGTCGGCCCAGGGGCTCCAGCACCGCGTGATGCAAGCCGAAGGCGAGGGCGCGGCTGCGCTTGTGCACCTGCGCGGCGACCTGCAGTGGGATGGCGAGGTTCGCCACATCGAGGGTCGCGGCAACGGACCGATCGACGCCTTCAGCCGTGCGATGGCCGAAGCCACCGGCCATGCGATCCGCGTGATCGACTACCACCAGCACGCCATCGGCGCCGGTGCGGACGCGCGCTCGGTGGCGTACCTCGAACTGCGCGTGGACGACTCGCAAACGCTGTTCGGCGTGGGCATCGATGCCGACACGACGGCGGCGTCATTGCGTGCCATCGTCTCGGGCGTGGAACGTGCCCTGGGGCAGGGCCAAGCGCACCGCTCGCCCACGGCACAATCCGAGGTGGCGACCGTCTGAGCTGCGACTCAGGGTGGTGCACGAAATCCAGGAGAACACGATGACCGACAAGCTGATCATTTTCGACACCACCCTGCGCGACGGCGAGCAGTCGCCCGGCGCTTCGATGACGCGCGACGAGAAGATGCGCATCGCCAAGCAACTGGAGCGGCTGAAGGTCGACGTCATCGAGGCGGGGTTTCCCGCCAGCTCGAACGGCGACTTCGAGGCCGTGCAGGCGATCGCGAACGCCATCAAGGAGTCCACGGTCTGCGGGCTCTCGCGTGCGAACGACCGCGACATCGCCCGCGCCGCCGAGGCACTCAAGGGCGCGGCGCGTGGTCGCATCCATACCTTCATCGCCACCTCGCCGCTGCACATGGAAAAGAAGCTGCGGATGACGCCCGACGAGGTGCACGAGCAGGCCAAGCTGGCGGTGCGTTTCGCGCGCAACAAGGTGGCCGACGTGGAGTTCAGCCCCGAAGACGGCTACCGCAGCGACGTCGACTTCCTCTGCCGCGTGCTCGAGACGGTCATCTCCGAGGGCGCCACCACGATCAACGTGCCCGACACCGTGGGCTACGCCATCCCCGAGCTCTACGGCAACTTCATCAAGACGCTGCGCGAGCGCATCCCGAACAGCGACAAGGCGGTCTGGTCAGTCCATTGCCACAACGACCTGGGCATGGCGGTGGCCAACTCGCTGGCCGGCGTGAAGATCGGCGGTGCACGCCAGGTGGAGTGCACGATCAACGGCCTGGGCGAGCGGGCGGGCAATTGCTCGCTCGAAGAAATCGTGATGGCGGTGAAGACCCGCAAGGACTACTTCGGCCTGGATCTCAACATCGACACCCAGCACATCGTGGCGGCCAGCCGCATGGTCAGCCAGACCACCGGCTTCGTCGTGCAGCCCAACAAGGCCGTGGTGGGCGCCAATGCCTTCGCCCATGCCTCGGGCATCCACCAGGACGGCGTGCTCAAGGCGCGCGACACCTACGAGATCATGCGCGCCGAGGACGTGGGCTGGACGGCCAACAAGATCGTGCTGGGGAAGCTCTCGGGCCGCAACGCTTTCAAGCAGCGCCTGCAGGAACTCGGCGTGAGCATGGAGAGCGAGGCCGACATCAACGCGGCCTTCCTGCGCTTCAAGGAACTGGCCGACCGCAAGGCCGAGATTTTCGACGAGGACATCCTCGCGCTCGTCAGCGCGGAAGAGGGCTCGAACGTTGGTGAGCAGTTTGGCTTCGTGTCGCTCTCGCAGCACAGCGAAACCGGCGAGCGGCCTCATGCCCGGGTGATCTTCACCGTCCAGGGCAAGGAAGTGACCGGCGAGTCGGACGGCAATGGCCCGGTCGATGCTTCTTTGAAGGCGATCGAGTCGCACGTGAAGAGCGGCGCCGAAATGGTGCTGTATTCGGTCAACGCGATCAGCGGCTCGACCGAAAGCCAGGGAGAGGTGACCGTGCGGCTGCAGAATGCGGGCCGTGTGGTCAATGGCGTGGGTGCCGACCCGGACATCGTGGTCGCCTCGGCCAAGGCTTATCTCAGTGCCCTCAACAAGTTACAGAGCCAAGCTGAGAGAGTGGCAGCGCAGGGGTGAGTTTCGTGAGGTCCTTGTCTTTCGATTGAAGAAAAGGACGCAAGTAACTGATATTGCGCGTCTTTTTTGATTTCGATAGACTGCGGCCCTCACGTCATCGCCGCTGGAGATTTTTGATGCCCGAAGCCCCTGTGCAATCCGCTTCCTCCCGGCGTTTCCATACCCCCCTCAAATTGATCGCCGTCGCGCTGTGCGCCACGGCGTTTTTGCTGCCCGGCGCACATGCCGCGGCCAAGAAGGCGGTGCCCGCCGGCAAGAAGGCGGTCGCTGCGGCCAGCGAGGGCAAGCGGGCCGGCAAGCCGGCGCGCGCTGCCAAGGCCGAGGCGAAGAGCAGCGGCAAGGTCGCATCGTCCAAGCGCTCGACCAAGGCAGAACCCGCCGAGCGCGTCGTCCGCGGCGGCCGCAACGTCGTCGCCTCCATCCACAAGAAGAACGGCAAGACCGTGGTCGCCGTGC
The DNA here is from genome assembly GCA_031119395.1 of Pseudomonadota bacterium. Classification (GTDB taxonomy): domain Bacteria; phylum Pseudomonadota; class Gammaproteobacteria; order Burkholderiales; family Burkholderiaceae_C; genus Xenophilus. The sequence goes on along the minus strand of JAVHYA010000001.1, from coordinate 110,098 downwards.
AGCGCCGCTCGGTGGTGCGGGTGGCCGAGCCCTCGCCGCGCCTGTCCTTCGGCCAGATGGCCGGCCTCCACACGACCGAAGACGCCCTCGACCTGAAATCCAGCGCCGCCCTGGTGATCGACCAGGACACGCGCGAGGTGCTGTTCAGCAAGAACGACCATGCCGTGCTGCCCATCGCGTCGCTCACCAAGCTGATGACGGGCCTCCTGATCAGCGAAGCGCAGCTGCCGATGGACGAGCTGATCACGATCACGCAGGACGACGTCGACACCGAGAAGGGCAGCCGCTCGCGCCTGACCGTCGGTACCACGCTCTCGCGGGGCGAGCTGCTGCACCTGGCCCTGATGTCGAGCGAGAACCGGGCCGCCCATGCGCTCGGCCGCACCTACCCCGGCGGCCTGTCGACCTTCGTCAGCGTCATGAACGCCAAGGCCAAGATGCTGGGCATGCGCGATACGCGCTACGTCGAGCCGACCGGCCTGTCCTTCCATAACCAGTCGACCGCGCAGGACCTGGCCGTGCTGGTGAGCGCCGCTTCGGCCGATTCGCTGGTGCGCCAGCTCTCCACTTCGCCGGAGCATCAGGTCGAGGTGGGCAACCGCGTCCTGCAGTACAACACCACCAACCGCCTGGTGCGCAGCCCGGAGTGGGACATCGGCCTGCAGAAGACCGGCTACATCTCGGAGGCCGGCCAGTGCCTGGTGATGCAGGCGAAGGTGGCGGGCCGCAAGCTGATCATGGTGTTCCTCGATTCGGCCGGCAAGTTCAGCCGCATCGCCGACGCCGAGCGCGTGCGCCGCTGGGTCGAGAACGGCCACATGATGCACACGGCGAGCGCGCAGATCGCGGGCGATTGAGTTCGCACCGCCTGCCGCAGAAAAAGGGGCCCCGGGCCCCCTTTTTCATTGCGCAATCGGATGCCGCAGCGCCGCTTTCAGGCTGCGCGCGACGCCTCCGCATCCGAGGAGTGACCGGCCGCCGGCGCGGCCGTGCCGGGGCCGCCCACATGGCCCAGGGCACCTGAAATCTCGTTGGCGGTGGCCTGCAGCTTGGGCAGCCAGCCGTCGTCCAGGCGGTCGGCGGGCGCGGAGATCGACAGACCGGCCACCAGCTTGCCCTGGTCGTCGTAGATGCCGGCGGCCATGCAGCGCACGCCCAGTTCCAGTTCCTCGTTGTCGCGCGCGATGCCGTACTGGCGCGCCTTGGAGAGTTCGCGCTCCAGGATCGGCAGCTGCGTGATGCTGTTGCGCGTGTGGCCGGCCAGGCCGGTGCGGGTGGCATAGCTGCGCACGCGCTGCGGGTCGTCGGCCGCCAGAAAGAGCTTCCCGGTGGACGTGAGGTGCAGCGGTGCCCGGCCGCCGATGGCGCGCACCACCTGCATGCCGGAACGCTCGCTGTAGGCGCGTTCGATGTACACGATCTCGTCGCCCTGGCGCATGCTGAGGTTGACCGGCTGCTGCGTCAGCTTGTGCAACTCGCGCATCGGCGACAGCGCCGCGTCGCGCACGTTCAGTCGCGCCTTCACCAGGTTGCCCAGCTCCAGCAGCCGCATGCCCAGCCGGTAGCTGCCCGCTTCGGGCCGGTCGACGAACCGGCCGACGGCCAGGTCGTTGAGGATGCGGTGCGTGGTGGAAGGGTGAAGGCCGGTCTTCTCGCTGATCTCCTTCAGGGAGATCGCCTCTTCGCGCGAGGCCAGCACATCGATCAGGGCGAACATCCGCTCGATCACCTGGATGACAGGGGTGGCAGGGACGTCAGCGTTGGCTTTTCTCATGGGATGGCGCGGGATGAGACACGCGCCATTTTACCTCGTGAAATTTTCTGGCGCTTGCCACTGGCCATCGAGCAGCAGTTCGTGCGGCACGAAGCGCGCCTTGTAGTCCATCTTGGCGCTGTCGCCGATCCAGTAGCCGAGGTAGACGTGCGCCAGGCCGAGTTGCCGCGCCTGCGCGATCTGCCACAGCACGCCGTAGGTGCCGTAGGCGGCGCTGCTCTCGGGTTCGTAGAAGGTGTAGACCGCCGAGATGCCGTCGTTCAGCACATCGAGGATCGACACCATCTTCAGCGCACCGGCGCTGCCATCGGCCAGCGTCTCGCGGAACTCGACCAGCCGCGAATTGACGCGGCTTTGCAGCAGGAACTGGGTGTACTGGTCGATGCTGTCGTGGTCCATGCCGCCGCCCGCGTGGCGGCCGTTCTGGTAGCGCAGGTACAGCTGGTAGTGCTCCGGCACGAAGCACAGCTTGAGCACGCGGGCTTGGAGGCTGGCGTGCTGCTTCGCGGCGCGGCGCTGGCTGCGCGTGGGCCGGAAGCGATCGACGAGCACCCGCAGCGGCACGCAGGCCCGGCAGCCGTCGCAGTACGGCCGGTAGGTGAACATGCCGCTGCGACGGAAGCCGCCGAGCACCAGGTCCGAATAGGCGTCGTTGTTGATGAGGTGGCTGGGCGTGGCCACCTGCGAGCGGGCCTGGCGGTCCGGCAGGTAGCTGCACGGATACGGCGCCGTCGCGTAGAACTGCAGCGTCTGGAGCGGAAGGTCCTTGAGGTGCGTCACGGGGAAACCGGGAAGGCGTCGCGCGGGATCACTCGGGTGGAGGCGGCAGGAGTTCGTTCCAGTATACGGGCTCGAAACGCCACGCCGCAGGGGACGGCAGCACCCGTGCGGCGTCCACGTGGGCCAGGAAGCGGCTGCGCGGCCACTCGCGCGCCCCCAGGCTGGCGAGGTGGCGCGTGTTCTGCTGGCAGTCGATCAGGCCGATGCCGTGGCGGCGGCAGAAGCACACCAGCGCGGCCAGGGCGATCTTCGAGGCGTCGGTGCGGTGCGCGAACATCGACTCGCCGAACATCGCCCGCCCGATCGCCACGCCGTACAGGCCGCCCACCAACTCGCCATCGACCCAGGTCTCGACGCTGTGGGCATGGCCGGCGCGGTGCAGGCGGATGTACGCCTCGACCATCTGCGCGACGATCCAGGTGCCGGCCTGCCCCTCGCGCGGCGCCTGCGCGCAGGCGGTGATCACGCGCTCGAAGGCATGGTCGATGCGGATCTCGCAGCGGGTGGCATCGGCACGGAAGGCCTGCAGCGTCTTGCGCAGCGATCGGTGCAGCCGGAACTCGGCCGTCGGCAACACCATGCGCGGGTCCGGGCTCCACCAGAGGATCGGCTGGTCGTCGCTGAACCACGGGAAGATGCCGTGGCTGTAGCTGTCCAGGAGCGTGGCCACGTCCAGTGCGCCGCCGCCGGCCAGCAGGCCGGGCACCGGATCGTCCTGCGTCCAGGCGCTGTCCACCGGCGGGAAGGGCTGGCCGGGCTCGAGCCAGGGCAGGGGGCGGGAACGGGCGGTCAATGCAGGGGACGAGGTCGGAGCGCCCGATTCTCACCGAGCGCCGTGTCCCCGCCGCCCGCCGGCGCGCAATTCCCTGGGATTGCCTGCTATCGGAACGATAGCTGCCCGCGCAGGCTGGACGGGCGCTGGAGGCCGATTTCTTCCAGATCTTGCAGCCCCGCTCGCGGGTCAGAAGCTTTCGAGCGGCAAGCCCACGTAGTTCTCGGCCAGCGACGTGGAGGCCGCCTGCGAGTGCACGAGGTAGTCGAGTTCGGCCTCCTGGATCTTCTGGCCGAATTCGCCCGTGTCCGGGAAGCGGTGCATCAGCGAAGTGAACCACCACGAGAAGCGCTCCGCCTTCCACACCCGCCGCAGGCACAGGTCGGAGTAGCGGTCCAGCGCCGACGCGCTGTGGTCCCGGTAGTGGTGGATGAAGGCCTGCGACAGGTAGCCCACGTCGGCGGCCGCGAGGTTCAGTCCCTTGGCGCCGGTGGGCGGCACGATGTGCGCCGCATCGCCCGCCAGGAAGAGGCGGCCGAAGCGCATCGGCTCGGCCACGAAGCTGCGCAGCGGCGCGATGCTCTTTTCCAGCGAGGGGCCGGTCACGAGGTGCTCGCGTGCCTCGGGGTCGAGCCGCGCGCGCAGTTCGTCCCAGAAAGCCTCGTCGCTCCAGCGCTCGACCTTCTCCTCGACCGGCACCTGCACGTAGTAGCGGCTGCGCGTGGCGCTGCGCATGCTGCACAGCGCGAAGCCGCGCGAGGTGTTGGCGTAGATCAGCTCGTGCGAGACCGGCGGCACGTCGGCCAGCACGCCCAGCCAGCCGAAGGGGTAGACCTTCTCGTAGAGGCGGATGGCGCTCGGCGGCACGCTGGCCCGGCTCACGCCGTGGTAGCCGTCGCAACCGGCGATGTAGTCGCATTCGATCTCGTGCGTCGCGCCGTCCTTCTCGTAGCGCACGCGCGGGCGCTCGCCGTCGAAGTCGTGCAGGCTCACGTTGGCGGCGCTGTACACGGTGGTCAGGCCCTTGGCCGCACGCGCCTCCATCAGGTCGCGGGTCACCTCGGTCTGGCCGTATACCGTCACGCGCTTGCCGCCGGTGAGGGCGTGCATGTCGATGCGATGCCGCGCGCCCTTGAACAGCAGCTCGATGCCGTCGTGCGGCAGGCCCTCGGCCTTCGCACGGGCGTCGACGCCCGCCTGGGCCAGCAGGTCCATCGTGACCTGCTCGAGCACGCCGGCGCGGATGCGCCCCAGCACGTAGTCGCCGCTCTGGCGTTCGACGATGACGTTGTCGATGCCGGCGGCATGGAGCAGTTGGCCGAGCAGCAGGCCGGAGGGGCCGGCGCCGATGATGGCGACTTGGGTGCGCATGTTCTGGTGTCTCCTGAAGGGGTGCGCCAAGCGTAGGGCGCTGCTGCCGGCGTCGGGCGCGGCGCATCGGCCGAGTGTGCGATCATGGAACCGGCCGCGCGATCATCGCGCAGCCGCTGCCGTTCACCGACTTCCGATTGCCGCTTCCATGACCATCGCCAAGGCCGATTTCATCGAAGGCATCGCCAAGGGCATGGCCGTGTTGGAAAGCTTCGACACCGAGCGCCAGCGCCTCAACGCCACCCTGGCGGCCGAGCGCGCCGGCATCACCCGCGCCGCGGCCCGGCGGCACCTGCTCACGCTCGCCCACCTGGGCTACCTCGAGACCGACGGCAGCTACTTCTGGATGGCGCCCAAGGTGCTGCGCTTCTCGGGCAGCTATCTCTCCTCGTCGCGGTTGCCGCGGGCCCTGCAGCCCACGCTCAACCGGCTCGCTGCGCAGACCGGTGAATCCTTCTCGGCGGTCGTGCTGGACGGGGAGGAGGTCGTCATCGTGGCGCGCAGCGGCGCCTACGGTGCGCCCAACCGCGTGCTGGCCTACGGCCTGCACCTGGGCGCGCGGCTGCCGGCACACGCCACCTCCACCGGCCATGTGCTGCTGGCGGCGCTGACGGCGCCGCAGCTCGCGCACTGGCTCAAGGGCCGGACGCTCGCGCGGCTCACGCCGCACACGATCACGCAGGCCCGGCTGCTGCGCCAGACCCTCGCGCGCGTGCGCAGGCAGGACTACTGCTTCGCCAGCGAGGAGCACGAACTGGGGGTTCAGGCCCTGGCCGTGCCGCTGCGCGACATGCGCGGGCGCACCGTGGCGGCGCTCAACGTGGTCCTGTCCGGCGTGCGGCATTCGGAGGAGGCACTGCAGCGCGAGCTGCTGCCGCTGCTCTTCGAGGCCGCGCGCGAGGTGCGCGCCATACTTTGACCTTCGCCAGAACTTTGGCCGTTGCGACGCGCTCGAACCTTCCCGCGTTCAAAGGAAACCTGCCATGCGCCTGCTGCTGCTCGAAGACGACGTGATGATCGGCGAGGCCGTGCTCGATCTGCTGCGGGCCGAGCAATACGCCGTCGACTGGGTCAAGGATGGCGAGACCGCCGAATCCGCGTTGCGCACGCAGCAGTACGACCTGGTGCTGCTCGATCTGGGCCTGCCCCGCAAGGACGGCCTGGAGGTGCTGCGCGGGCTGCGGGCGCGCAAGCAGCGCATGCCGGTGCTGATCGCGACGGCACGCGACTCGGTCCAGCAGCGCATCGAGGGGCTCGATGCCGGCGCCGACGACTACGTGCTCAAGCCTTACGACCTCGACGAGTTGCTGGCCCGCATCCGCGCGTTGCTGAGGCGCGCCTCCGGCCGCGCCGAACCGGTGTACGAGCACATGGGCGTGGCGATCAACCCCAGCACGCGCGAAGTGACGGTCGAGGGCCGGTCCGTCGTGCTCTCGGCCCGCGAGTGGGCCGTGCTGGAGCCCCTGATCGCCCGCCCCGGCATGCTGCTGTCGCGCCAGCAGCTCGAGGAGAAGCTCTACAGCTGGAAGGACGAGATCAGCAGCAACGCGGTCGAGGTCTACATCCACGGTCTGCGCAAGAAGCTCGGTGCCGACCTGATCCGCAACGTGCGCGGCGTGGGCTACATGGTGCCCAAGGAATGAGCGCGCCGGCGTCCACCGACGCGGCGCCGGCGCCGCGCCGCGCGGGGTCGCTGCGCGCCCGGCTGCTGTGGTTCCTGTTGGCGGCCATCGTGCTGGCGGGTGCCGTGCAGGCTTTCGTGACGTACCGCACGGTGCTGCGCGAGGCCGACGAGATCTTCGACTACCACATGCAGCAGATGGCGCTCTCCTTGCGCTCCGGGCTGCCGCCCAGCGCCGCCGTGAGCGGCCTCGGCGGCGGCGAGCAGAACTTCGAGTTCGTCGTGCAGGTGTGGACCGTGGACGGCGAGCGCATCTTCGAGTCGGCCGAAGAGGCCGCGCTGCCCCAGCGTGCGGTGCTCGGCTTCTCGGACGTCAACGCGCGCGGGACCACGTACCGCGTCTTCTCCCTGCAGGCGCGAGGCCTGGTGATCCAGGTGGCGCAGGACATGGCCGCGCGCCGCCAGATGGCCGGCACGCTCGCCCTGCGCACCGTGGGCCCCGTGGTGCTGATGGCGCCCCTGCTCATGCTCGTGGTGTGGTGGGTGGTGAGCGGCTCGCTGGCGCCGGTGGCGCGTGTGCGGCGGCAGGTGGCGACGCGGCAGGCCGACGACCTGTCGCCCGTGAGCGAGGACGGCCTGCCCGAGGAGGTGCGCCCGCTGGTGCACGAGCTCAACCTGCTCTTCGACCGCGTGCGCCATGCCTTCGAGGTGCAGAAGCACTTCGTGGCCGATGCGGCCCACGAACTGCGTTCGCCCCTCGCGGCGCTCAAGCTGCAGGTGCAGGGCCTGCAGCGCGCGCAGGACGACGGCGCTCGCGAGCTTGCGGTGCAGCGCCTGTCGGCCGGCATCGACCGGGCGACCCGGCTGGTCGAGCAACTGCTCGCGCTGGCGCGGCAGGAGGCCAGCGCGGCGGCCGGTGCGCCTGGCGAGCCGGTCGACCTGGTGCAGATCGCGCGGCTCGCCATCGGCGACGTGGTGCCCGCAGCGCAGGCACGACGCATCGACGTGGGCCTGGGCCGCGCCGACACGGCGACCGTGCAGGGCCATCCCGAGGCCCTGCGCATGATGGTGCGCAACCTGGCCGACAACGCCGTCAAGTACACGCCGGAGGGCGGCCGGGTCGATGTGGAGATCGAGGCCACGCCGGCGGGCATCGAGCTGCACGTGGAAGACAGCGGACCCGGCCTGCCGGAGGGCGAGCGCGAGCGCGTGCTGGACCGCTTCTACCGATCCGGCGAGCCGCAGGCGCCCGGAAGCGGCCTGGGCCTGGCCATCGTGCGCTCGGTGGCGCAGCTGCACGGCGCCACCGTGCGGCTCGAGGCGTCGTCGCGCCTGGGCGGCCTGCGCGCGGTCGTGCTCTTTCCTGCGCCGCTCAATCGCGCGGCGTGAATTTCGTGCGCGATGCACGGACCATCGTGATCGCGTGGAAGGGGCAGGTGACGGCGCAGTCGCTGCAGCCGGTACAGCGCAGCGCGTCCTGAAGCACCGAGCGCTTGCGCCATTCGACGGCTTCCAGTGCCAGCACATGCGGCTCGCACGAGGCCACGCACCAGCCGCAGCCGGTGCATCGTTCGGGATCGATCGCCGGCTGCCAGCCTGGCCGCGATCGGCCCGCAGGGGACTTCGGTGTTGCCGGCTCGCCTTCGCGCATGCACGCCATGCTGGCACAGGATGCGCTGCGCGCGTCGTGCGGCCAAAGAAAAAGCCCACCATCGCGAGATGGTGGGCTTCAAGAAGCCCGAAGGCTTTTGTTTGGCTCCCCGACCTGGGCTCGAACCAGGGACCTACGGATTAACAGTCCGGCGCTCTACCGACTGAGCTATCGGGGAATGAGCCCGCTAGTATAGCGTCAAAAATGCCGGTTCCGAAAGCGGCCCATCGATTCGCGAAAAAAGATGGGTTCAGGTCCGTGGATCGATGGCGAGGTATCGACGTCAGCCGATGCGCACCGGCACGAAGATGCGGTCGTCGCCGCGCTGGATCAGCAGCGCGACCGACTTGTCGGCCTTGGCCACCGCCTGGCGCACCTGTTCGACGCTCTTGGCCGGGGTGCCGTTGATCGCGAGCAGCACGTCGCCGGCCTGGACGCCGGCCAGGGCCGAGGGACCCCGCGCGTCTTCGACGACCAGCCCGTTGTCCAGCGAGGACTCGCGCTTTTCCTGGGGTTGCAGCGGTCGCAGCGCGAGGCCGAGCTTGCCCTGGCCCGCAGCGTCGTCGGCCTTCGCGGTCTGCACCTTGTCGCTCGCATCGGCCAGCTTCGCGCTCAGCGTTTCGGGCGCGCCCTTGCGCCACACCTCGAGCGCCACCTTCTGGCCCGGCGCCATCTGGCCGATGATGGCCGGCAGGTCGCCCGAGCTGACGATGGGCTGGCCGTCGACCTTCAGGATCACGTCCCCGCTCTGCAGCCCGGCCTTCTCGGCGGCGCTGCCCTTCTCGACGTTGGAGACCAGCGCGCCTTCGGGCTTGTCGAGCTTGAAGGAGTCGGCGAAGGTCTGGTTCACCTCCTGCACCGCGACGCCCAGCTTGGCATGGCTGGCCTTGCCGGTGGCCACGATCTGGTCCTTCACCTTGGTGGCGATGTCGATCGGGATCGCGAACGACACGCCCTGGTAGCCACCGCTGCGGCTGTAGATCTGCGAGTTGATGCCCACGACTTCGCCGCGCGCATTGAACAGCGGGCCGCCCGAGTTGCCGGGATTGATCGGCACGTCGGTCTGGATGAAGGGCGTGTAGCTGTCGTCGGGCAGCGAGCGGCCCTTGGCGCTCACGACGCCGGCCGTCACGGTGTTCTCGAAGCCGAAGGGCGAGCCGATGGCCAGCACCCATTCGCCGACCTTCAGGTCCTTGACGTTGCCGATCGGCACGGTGGGCAGGTTCTTGGCGTCGATCTTCAGCACGGCGATGTCGGTCTTCGGATCGGAGCCGAGCACCTTGGCGCGGAACTCGCGGCGATCGGTCAGCTTGACGGTGACCTCCTTGGCGTCCTTCACGACGTGGGCATTGGTCAGGATGGTGCCGTCGGGGCTGATGATGAAGCCCGAGCCCTGGCCGCGCGTGGGCACTTCGCGTTGCGGCGCCTTCGGCATGTTGGGGCCGCGGAACTGCTGGAAGAACTCGTAGAACGGATCGTTGGGGTCCATCCCGGCGATGCCGGCGGCGCCGTCGGCCGACGCCGTCTTGGTGACGCCGGTGACGCTGATGTTCACCACCGCCGGGCCGTTGCGCGCGGTGATGGTGGAGAAGTCGGGCGCCGCGATGGGCGCCACCATCGGCGTGGTCACGGGCGCGGGCTGGCCGCTCGCGCGTGCGCTGGTGTAGGCCCCGGCGCCGGCGGCGCCGAGCACGCCCGCCGCCGCGAGCGCGAGGACCAGGCGCTGCGGGGTGTTGATCGTCTTCATGGAGTTTCCTTTCGCGGTGTGGGTGTGGAACACGATGCGAAGGAATGTCGGGCGCAGCGCTTAGGCATGCCTTAAACCCGTGGCGCCGCGGGGCGAAGCCTCGCGCGTGCGGCGGGCGGACGAAGAAAAACCGGCAGCGCGATCGCTCGCGGCTGCCGGCGGTGCGGGAGCGCCCGGGGTCAGGCGGCGCGCGGGAAGCGCTCGAGCATCTGGCGGCCCAGCGAGGTGATCGCGGTCACCATCGCGGGCGGCTGGTGATGGCCGGAGAGGGTGCGGACGGGCCGCGGGATCTCGGCCCGCACATGGCCGGCCAGGATGAGCATGCGGACCGAGTCGACGTCGTCGCCGTCGGTCACGGCGATGGGCAGTCGTTCGCGTGCGAGGCGGTGCAGCAGTTCGATGGGCATGGGGCGGAGTATTGCGCGAGCGGCCGGCGACGGCCATCCGAAGTCGGCCAAAGCGGGACTTTTTCCCGCTTGAGCAACGGCGCTGTGCGAGGCACCTGCTGTCAGGCGGACGTCAGCGCGAGGGCGCGGGCACCACGCCCTCGCGCGCCCCTGGGCTCAAAGCGACGCCGTCAGGCCCAGCCGCAAGGTCCGCGGCGCGCCGGGGAACAGGTACACGTGGCCGTACTGGTTGGGGGACTCCTTCCAGTAGCGGCGATCGAAGAGGTTCTCCACGCCCAGCGTCCAGGTGGTCGCGGTGCGGCCGATCTTCGTGTCGTAGCGCAGGGCGGTGTCCACCCGGGTCCAGGCCGGCAGGCGCAGGCTGCCGTCGGCCAGGACGTTGCGCCGGCCCTCGCGCGAGAGCAGGGCTTGCAGCTCCAGGCCCGGCACCGCGGCCACGCGGTAGGCGGCGCGCAGGCGCCAGACCTGGTCCGGCACGTTGACCGGGCGCTGGCCGTTGATCTCCGGCGAGAAGCTGCTGCCGCGGCGCTTGGCGTCGATGAAGGTGGCGCCGCCGGCCAGCCGCCAGGGGCCGCTGGCCCACTGCACGTTGGCCTCCAGGCCGCGGTGGCGTGCCGTGCCGTCGTAGCGGCCGGTGCACTCGGCGCCCGTGTTCTCGCAGGCGTCGATGTTGGTCATCGGCCGCACGATATTGAAGTACGCCAGCTGCCAGTTCAGGCCCTGGGCCGGGCTGCCGCTGCCGCCCTTGAGCCCGAGCTCCCACTGGCGCGAGGCCAGCGGCGGCAGTGCCTCGCCGGCGTTGGTGTACTGCTGCGGCTTGCCGGGCACCAGCTGCGATTCCACGCCCTTGCCCCAGCTCGCATAGGCCATCAGCTCCGGCTGGAAGGCGTAGCTGAGCGCGACCCAGGGCGTGGTCACGCCGTCCTTGTAGCCCGTCGGCCGCGTGCCGTCGGTGCGCACGCTGTCGCGCGCGAACTGCGTGTGGCGCACGCCCACCCAGGTGGTCAGGCGGTCGGTCCAGCGGATCGCGTCCTGCACCGACAGCTCGGTGGATCGCTCGTCGCGGTCGGTGTTGGGCGAGGTGAGCGTCGGGTCGGCCGGGACGATCGCCGTGCCCCACACGTTGCCGCTGCCCACGTAGTTGTAGGCCTGGTCCTGGAAGCGGTTGCGCACGCGGCTGGCCAGCAGGCCCACGCTCACATCGTGCTGCACGGCGCCGGTGGCGAAGCGGCCCTTCAGGGCCAGGTTGCCCGCGGTCTGGCGGCGGCGCTCGTTCTCGCTGCGGAAGTCGTAGAAGTCGAAGCTGCCGTCCGAGCAGTAGCGGTCGTAGCGCGCTTCCATGCCGCAGCCGAAGGCGTAGGCCAGCCGGTCGTCGCTCTTGAGTCGCTGCTGGCCGATCTGGGCGCTCCAGCGCCAGTCGGCGTTGAGCGCCTGCGTGAAGCGCACGGTGCCGGTGAAGGCATCGAAGACCGAAGGCTGCGACCAGGCCTGGTTGTTGAGGTTCAGCCGCGGGTCGCCCGCACGCGGCAGCAGGTTGCCCAGCAGGCTGAAGCCGTTCTGGCTCGGCTGGGCCTTGTGGCTGGATTCGAACTCGGCCTCCAGCAGCGAATCGCGCGTGAGGCGCCAGTCGGCCGCGAGCGAGAGCATGTGCCGGTTGCCGTCCAGGTCGAAGGTGCGCGGCTTCAGCCGTTCGCTCACCACGTTGAGCCGATAGCCGAACTGCCGGTCCGCGCCGAAACGCCCGCCCAGGTCGACGGCGCCCAGCAGGCTGCCGCGGCCCGAGACCTCGGTGCGCACCTCGCGCAGGTCCTGCTCGGTGGGGCGCTTCACGACGTAGTTGACCAGCCCGCCGGGCGCGCTGGTGCCGGCCTGGATGCCGCTGGTGCCGCGCAGGATCTCGACGCGTTCCTTGTTGTCCAGCGGGATGGCCGTCTCGGCGCTGATCGGCAGGCCCTCTCGCCGGTAGTTGAAGCGGTTGTCCAGCACGAAGCCGCGCACGCTCAGGAAGTCCCAGTAGCCGGCGGAGTTGTAGGCGTCGGTGACCGAGGCGTCGAACTGCGTGAGGTCCGCCAGGCGCCGCGCGCCGCTGGACTGCAGCTGCGCGCTGTCGATCACCGTGGCCGAGATCGGCACGTCCTTCAGCGGCAGGTCGCCGAAGCCGCTCACGTCGGCAGAAGGCGGCGTGCCGCGCTCGTCGATGGTGACGGCAGGCAGGGTGTCGGCCGCAGGCGCTTGGGCATGAGCGGCGTTTGCTATCAAAACCATAGCTGCCAGCGCAAGCGGGGCGGGCGCTACAGGCCTTTTCGGCTTGAATTTCGGAAGGGGACGGTGCGGAATCGCCATGACGTGCTCGAAGACGCGATGGCAGGGGGGCGGGATGCGTGGGCCTCGAGGCACAGGCCGAGAGATGCTGTGCGGCCGACGGATCTGCTTCCCTGCGCGAGGATTACCTCAATCAGGTTCAAAGGGACTCTCTCAGTCCACCTCGCGGTGAACACCCCTAGCGGCCCCGGCGCGGCGACAGGCGCTGCGCCGGGGTGGGCGGAGTTTAGCGGCCCGCAGCCGGCGGGTGCTGCGCGATGGCGTCCATCAGCGCGCGTGCCGCGGCTTCGGGAGCGTCCGCGCCGACGATGGCACGCACCACGGCCACCGAGCCCACGCCGGCGGCCATGGCGGCGGGCACGCGCGACACGTCGAAGCCGCCGATGGCGACCAGCGGGTAGCCGTGCATCAGCTGGGCATAGCACTTCAGGCGCGTGAGCCCCTGCGGCGCCGTCGCCATCTGCTTGAGCGTGGTGGGGAACACGGCGCCCAGCGCGAGGTAGCTCGGGCTGACGGCGTCGGCGCGCTGCATCTCGGCATAGCCATGGGTGCTCACGCCCAGGCGCAGGCCCGCGCTGCGGATGGCGTCGACGTCGGCCTCGGTCAGTGCGTCCAGGTCTTCCTGGCCCAGGTGCACGCCGTAGGCGCCGGCCTCGATGGCGGCCTGCCAGTGGTCGTTGATGAAGAGCAGGGCCGGCGTGCCCTGCACGGCGGCGACGGCGGCGCGCACCTCGGCCTGCACGGCCCGCGCATCGCCGGACTTGAAGCGCAACTGCACGGTCGGCACGCCGGCGCGCGCCATGCGGCCGACCCACGCGGCGTCGGGCAGCACGGCATACAGGCCCAGCTGCTCGGGGCAGGGCGCGAAGGCGTCGTCGCGCGCCTGCGGCGGGAACTCGCGCAGGTCGAAGTCCACCGGCGTGGCCGGCCAGCGCTGCGCCTCGAACAGGCCCAGGCGCCGGCTCTGCGCCTGCCAGGCACGGGCCAGGCACTCGGCGTCGGCCTCGATGAAGCCCATCAGCGCCGCGGCCTGGCGCACGCCGCGGTAGATCGGGTCGTCCGAGGCGTAGTGCTGCGGCACGACCGGCGGGTGCGCGCCGAAGCGCGGCAGGTGGGCCGTGAGGATGGCCATCGCCATGCTGTTGGCGTCTTGGGTGTTCATGCGTGTCATCCGTGGTGGTGCCAGAACGGGGTGCCCAGCACGGGTGTGCTGGGCTGGGCATTGTCGGCGGCGGCCATGGCCCCGGCCCGGCGCGCCGCGCGGCCGGCCTGCACCGCATCGGCAAAGGCGCCGGCCATCGCGACCGGGTCCTGCGCGAGTGCGACCGCGGTGTTGAGCAGCACGCCGTCGTAGCCCCATTCCATCACCTGGCAGGCGTGCGAGGGCAGGCCGAGGCCGGCGTCCACCAGCATCGGCACGTCCAGGCGCTGGCGCAACATCTGCAGTGCGTAGGGGTTGACCGGCCCGCGACCGGTGCCGATGGGCGCGGCCCAGGGCATCACGGCCTGGCAGCCGACGTCGACCAGGCGCTGGCACAGCACCAGGTCCTCGGTGCAGTAGGGCAGCACCTGGAAGCCGTCGGCGATGAGCAGCCGTGCCGCTTCGACCAGGTTGAGGGTGTCGGGCTGCAGGGTGTAGTCGTCGCCGATCAGCTCGAGCTTGAGCCACGGGGTCTCGAACACCTCGCGCGCCATCTGCGCGGTGGCGACCACCTCCTGGATCGTGTGGCAGCCCGCGGTGTTGGGCAGCACCGGCACGCCCAGGCGCCTGAGCAGGCCCCAGAAGTCGCCGCCCGCGGCAGCGCCTTCCGCGGCGGCGCCCTGGCGACGCAGCGAGGCGGTGAGCATGGCCGGCCGGGCGCGCTGCACCGCGGCCTCCAGCACGTCGGGCGAGGGGTAGCGGGCCGTGCCCAGCAGCAGCCGGCTGTCGAAGCGCTGGCCGTAGAGCACCAGGGCGTCGTCGTTCGTCGTGTCGTCGGTGGCCATCGCTCAGCCTCCCGTCACGGGTCGGATGACTTCGACGTCGTCGCCATCGCTCAGGCGCCGCTGTGCGTAGGCCGAGCGCGGCACGAACTCGCGGTTGACGGCCGCCGCGAACGGCGGCTGCGGCGCCAGCAGCGCGATCGCTTCGGCCAGGGTGGCGGGCGCGTCGAGTTCGCGCGGCTCGCCGTTGAGCAGGATGTTCACGTCACAGTCTCCTCGTCGCCGCAGCGACCGTCGGTCTCGATGTCGATCTCGAATTCGCGCGCCAGCGTCGGCGCCTCGCCGGCCAGGCATTGCCAGGCGGCGTCGAGCAGGGCTGGCGCGATCATGAACCCGTGGCGGTACAGGCCGTTGACCTGCAGCACGCGCGGGCCATGCCAGCGCAGCGCCGGCCGGTTGTCGGGCAGGGTGGGGCGGCACTGCGTGGCGATCTCCACGATGCGCGCTTCGCCGAAGCCCGGGTGGACCGCATAGGCGGCGCTCAGCAGCTCCATCGTCGAGCGGACGCTGGCGGGCGACAGGTCCTGCGATTCGATCTCGGTCGCGCCGATCACGAACAGGTGGTCCGGCTTGGGCGCGATGTAGAGCGGGTAGCGCGGATGCACCAGGCGCGTCGGGCGGCGCAGGTCGACGTCGGGCGCATGGACGCGGATCACCTCGCCCCGCACGCCGCGCAGCTGCGGCCACTGGGCGCGGGCGCCCAGGCCTCGGCAGTCGATCACGCGGGCGTCGGGCCCGGGCGCGAAGTCGTCGGGGGAGCGGGGGCTGTGCCAGTGCAGCGTGACCCCGGCGTCGGCGTCCAGGGCCCTGCCCAATGCCTCGAGCAGGCCGCGGTTGTCCAGCTGGCCTTCGCCCGGCAGCCACCAGCCGCGCGCGAAGCGCCCGGCCAGCGCGGGCTCCAGGGCCGCGAGCGCCGGCGCGTCGAGCGCCTGCATCGGCGGCAGGCCGCGCACGGTGTCCTGCGTGCGGCGCAGCGTGCCCGCCAGGCGCTCGGCCTCGGCGGCGTCCTGCCGGTGCCAGACGATCAGGGTGCCCGCCTGCTGGAAGAACACCGGCTGGGGCAGCGTGCCCAGAAGTTGCGGCCAGCGCGCCAGACTGTGCAGGCCCATGCGCACCAGCGCCGGTGGCGCGATGGCCGATTCGGCCAGCGGCGCCAGCATGGCGGCCGCCACGCGCGCGGCGGCCTGGTCGGCCTCGGGGCCGCCCGCCTCGTGCACCGACACCTCGCAGCCGGCACGCGCCAGCGCCAGCGCCACGAGCCGGCCCATGAGGCCGGCGCCGAGCACGTGGGCATGGCGAAAGGGCAGCTGCGTGCCGTTCATGCAAGCCCCCGGCGGCCGTGGCCGATAATTTTTCGGTGAGCACACCTTCCACGTTCCCTGCACCGGCGTCGCGCTACGTCCGCGTCCTGTCCATCGCCGGCTCCGACAGCGGCGGTGGCGCCGGCATCCAGGCCGACCTCAAGACCTTCGCCGCGCTGGGCTGCTACGGCATGACGGCCATCACCGCGCTCACGGCGCAGAACACGCGCGGGGTGAGCGGCATCCACGCCGTGCCGCCCGCCTTCCTGAAGGCGCAGCTGCAGGCGGTGATCGAGGACATCGGCGTCGATGCCGTCAAGCTCGGCATGCTGCACGCGCCCGAGGTGGTGGAGGTGGTGGCCTGGGCCATCGACCACTACGGGCTGCAGCGCGTGGTGCTCGACCCGGTGATGGTCGCCACCAGCGGCGACCGGCTGATCGCGCAGGAGACGGTGCAGGTCATGGTGCGCGAGCTGTTCCCGCGCGCGAGCGTCATCACGCCCAATCTCGACGAGGCGGCGCTGCTGGTGGGCCATGGCATTGCCGGTGCCGGCGACATGCAGGCGGCTGCCGAGGAACTGCTTTCTCTGGGGGCCCGGGCCGTGCTGCTCAAGGGCGGCCACCTGCCCGGCGACGAGGTGGTGGATCTGCTCGCTCGCACGGACGCGCCCCCGCTGCGCTGGCATGCACCGCGCATCGCGAGCCGCAACCTGCACGGCACCGGCTGCACGCTGTCCTCGGCCATCGCCTGCGGACTGGCGCGTGGCGACGACCTGCCGCAGGCCGTGGCTGCCGCGCACGCCTACGTGCAGTCGGCCATGCGCGCGGGCGCGCAGGTCGCCACCGGGCACGGGCACGGCCCGCTCAACCATGGCTTCGCGCCGCTGCCAGCGCTGCGGGTGCCACTGGACGCGCGCGCGTAAGGCGCGCCAGCACGAAGGTCGCGGCCAGCGTGGGCAGTGCCGACCCGGCCTGCGGGGCCCAGGCCGCGAGGCCGTGGTACAGGGCGATGCCGCCGATCCACAGGGCCGCCGCGGTCGGCGCCACGCGACGTGCGGCCGGGACGCCGTCGCCGCCGCCCAGCCGCCCGAGGATCACGCCGTACAGCGGCACGAACACCGAGCTCAGCATGAGCAGGAAGGGCTCCAGCGAGTGCATGGGCAGCACCAGCGCCAGTGCGGTGCACAGCAGCGCCAGGCCCAGGCCCCAGCGCCGCACGCTCCAGCGCGGACGCAGGCTGTGGGCCGACACGGCGCCCGAATAGACGTCGCCGTACGCGTTGTCCAGCTCGTCGACGAGGATCAGCCCCAGCGCGACCAGGCCGCCCTGCGCCAGCAGCAGCGCGGTCACCAGCCCGGTGCCCGGCTCGGCCACGCTGACCACCATCACGCCCAGCGCATAGCACCAGATGTTGGCCACCGCATAGCCCAGCCAGGTGCCGCCGAAGGCACCCCCGAGGCCACGCGCTGCGCGCCGGCCGTGGCGTGCGTAGTCGGCCACCAGCGGCAGCCAGGACACGGGCATCGCGATCACCAGGTCCATCGCGCCGAACAGCCCCATGCTGCCGTCGCCGGGCCGCGACCAGAAGGCCGCCCAGCCCTGGGCATGCAGCCGGGTCGCGAACTGCCAGCTCAGCCACAGCAGCGACAGCACCACCAGCGGCAGGCCGAAGCGGCTCACGAAACGCCGCACCAGCGTCACCATCGAGCCGCCCAGCAGGGCCAGCAGCACGGCGCCCCACAACAGGGTCGGCAGCAGGGTGCCCAGCCAGCCGGTGGCGCTCCAGCCGGCGGCCCGCGACGCGATGGCCTGCGTGCCCTCGCGCATCACCACCAGTTCGAAGGTCGTCCAGCCGATGAGCTGCGCGATGTTCAGCAGCACCGGCAGGCGTGCGAAGGCGCTGCCGTAGGTCGCATGCATCAGGCCGGCGCTGGCCAGCCCGCTCTGGCAGCCCAGGCGCGCGGTCCAGGCCAGCAGCCCGGCGCCGATGGCCGAGCCCAGCACGATCGCGAGCGCGGCGTCGCGCGTTCCCACCGCGGGCACCAGGTAGGCGCCGATCTGCATGACCAGCAGCCCGACGCCGAGGCTGAACCACAGCGACGCATGGTCGTGCCAGCGGAAGACGCGCTGCGCATCGGCCAGTGGCGTCAGCGCCTCGTTGAAGGCCGGCGCGGCGGCCGGGTCGGTCGGGAGTGCCATCGATTTGCTCCGTGCAAAGTCATGGCAGGTGGGCGGTTTCCGGAACGGCCCATCGATGCGGACGGGTCCCTGCCGGAGGTCGGCAGCCGGATCGGCTTCCCTGCGCGAGGATTACCTCAGTCAGGTTCAAAGGGACTCTCTCAGTCGGCGCCTGCAGCGGCAGGGCCAACACCCCCAGCGAACGCCCCGCGACCGCGGGGCAAGGCGCATTCTAGGCGTCCGTGTCCAGGGCCTCGCGCAGTGGGGTGAGCCGGGCGTCGTGCGGATCGCGCGTGACCGCCAAGCCCAGGGCGCGTGCGGCGCGCCTCAGCGGTGCGGCACGCCGAGCAGTTCGTGCAGCCGCGTGCTGGTCGTCGTGTACTGCAGCGGCGGAACCTTGCCGTCGAACACGATCTCGGCCGCGGCCCAGGCGGCCAGCGTGGCCTCGTGGAAGCCGCAGACGATGAGCTTGCGCTTGCCGGGGTAGGTGTTGATGTCGCCCACGGCGAAGAGGCCGCGCTCGCGCGTCTCGTAGCGCGTGGTGTCGACCGGCACCTGCTTGCGCTCGAGTTCGAGACCCCAGTCGGCGATCGGGCCCAGGCGCGGCGAGATGCCCTGGCAGACCACCAGTGCATCGAGTCGCAGCACGACGGTCTGCCCCTCGGGCGTGGCGATGACGAGCTGCCGGCCGTCGAAGGCACCCGGCTGGCCGATCACGAGGCGGATGTCGCCGGCGTCGATGCGGGCGCGCAGCCGCGCCACCGCGGCCTCGTCCCCCCGGAAGGCGTCGCGACGGTGCAGGAGCATGACCTCGCGCGCCACGCCCACCAGCGCCAGGGCGGCATCGACCGCCGCCTCCTCGCCACCGTGCACGACCACCGACTGGCCGGCGAAGCGGCCGAAGTCGGACGGGTGGTAGAACAGCTGGCGGCCCTCGTAGGCCTCGGCCCCGTCGACGCCGAGCTTCTTGGGCACGAAGGCACCCACGCCGGCCGCGAGGAAGACGGTCCTGGCCAGGAAGGTCTTGCCGCCGGTGGTGCCGGCGCGCCAGCGGCCGTCGGGCTCGCGCGCGAGGGTCGAGACCTGCTCGCCCAGATGCAGCGGCACCTTGAAGGGCGCGACTTGCGCCAGCAGCGACTCGGCCAGCCCGCGGCCCGTGGTGGCCGGCGTGCCGGGAATGTCGTAGATGGGCTTGTCGCCGTACAGCTCGACGCATTGGCCGCCCGCGTGGGGCAGGGCGTCGACGAGGTGGCAGGCGATTTCGAGCAGGCCCAGCTGGAAGGCCTGGAACAGCCCCACCGGACCCGCGCCGACGATCAGCGCGTCGGTCTCGATCGGGGTCGGGGTGCCGCTCACCGGGGCCGGCTTACTTGATCAGCTCGGCGATCTTGCCCGTCTTGTCCTTCCACTCCTCGGCGTCGGGCAGCGCGGGCTTGCGCTTGGTGATGCTCTTCCAGCCGTCGGCGACGGCCAGTTCGGCATTGAGCTTGATGAAGGCCAGCTGGTCGGCCGGCAGGTCTTCTTCGGCGTAGATGGCGTTGACCGGGCATTCGGGGATGCAGACGGCGCAGTCGATGCACTCGTCCGGATCGATCACCAGCATGTTCGGCCCCTCGCGGAAGCAGTCCACCGGACACACGTCGACGCAATCGGTGTATTTGCAGCGGATGCAGTTCTCGGAGACGACGTGGGTCATGGCGCTATGGCTGGTGAGGCGGGTCGGGGAAAACCCGGCATTTTAAGGGCTCGGCGCCGGCTGTGCCGGCGCGCGGACAAGCACGGCCGCCGAGGTGCGGTGCGAGGCCGTGTCGACCAGCACCATCGACCCCAGCGCGCGCGACTGCGTGAAGGGCAGCACGGCCAGCGGCTGCTGCAGCGCGAGCACCACTTCGCCGATGGCGTTGGGCTCCAGTTGGGTCGCGTCTTCCGCCTCCAGCGTGTTGACGTTCAGCCGATGGGCGATGCGCGCGACCTTGGCCTTGACCCAGCGGTGCCCCTGCAGCGCCCAGTACACGCGGCCCGGCACCAGCGGCTCGTCGTCGAGCCAGGCCACGGTGGCGGTGATCTCGCGCACGGGCTGGAAGGCCTCGGGCTCGAGCAGCCAGTCGCCGCGCGACACGTCCACCTCGCGGTCGAGCACGATGCCGGCGCTGTGGCCGGCGTGCACGCCGCGCTCCTGGCGCGTGTGGGTGAGCACGCGCGCCACGGTGGCGTGCTGGCCGCTGGGCAGGATGGCGATGCGCTGGCCCGGCACGACCTGGCCGCTGGCCACGCGGCCCCAGAAGATGCGGCGGCCCTGGCTGGTGTCGGACGATCCCGAGAACTTCTCGACCCACTGCACCGGGAACGCGAAGGGCACGGCGTCGTCCTGTGCCGTCACCGGCAGGCCCTCGAGCAGCTCGAGCAGGCTCGGGCCCTGGTAGCCGGCCCAGCCGGTGCTGCCCTCGCTGTGGCGCGAGGTCACGTTCCAGCCCTTGAGGGCCGACACGGGCACGATGGCCGTGAACTGCACGCCCGCCTGCTCGGCGAAAGCGTCGAGTGCCGCGCTGATGCGTTCGAAGGCGAGCTCCGCGTCGTCGATGGCGTCGAGCTTGTTCACGGCCACCACGATCGACTGCACGCGCAGCAGGTGCGCCAGCAGCGTGTGGCGGCGGGTCTGCGGCAGCAGGTCGCGCACGACGACCTCGCCATCCCCAACCTCGGCCGCCCACTTGAGCTTGGTCGCGTCGACCAGCACCACCGCGGCATCGGCGCTCGAGGCGGCCGTCACCATGTTGCGGGTGTACTGCTCGTGGCCCGGTGCGTCGCCGATGATGAACTTGCGCTTGGCGGTCGAGAAGTAGCGGTACGCGACGTCGATCGTGATGCCCTGTTCGCGCTCGGCCGAGAGGCCGTCGGTCAGGAGGGCCAGGTCGGTCTCGCCGTTGCGCTGCACGCCGGCGAGCTGATCCTGCAGCACCGTCTTGCTGTCCACCAGCAGACGGCCGATGAGCGTGCTCTTGCCGTCGTCCACGCTGCCGCAGGTGATGAAGCGCAGCGCGGTGCCGGTGTCGCCCCGGGCGGTAGATTCAGAGCCCAAAGTGCCTGCAGCGCCCGCGGCGCCTGCGGGAGCAGCTATCGAATTCGTAGCGGTGGTCATCAGAAATACCCGTCCTTCTTGCGCTTCTCCATGGAAGCCTCGGATGTCTTGTCGTCCATGCGCGTGGCGCCGCGCTCGCTCACTTCGGCGGCCAGCGTCTCGATCACCACGTCGCCCGCATCGGCGGCCAGGCTCTCGACCGGCGCGGTGCAGGTGATGTCACCCACGGTGCGGAAGCGCACGTTGCGAACTTCCACCTTCTCGCCCTCGCGCGGCGGCGTGAGTTCGGTCACCGGCATCAGCAGGCCCTTGCGCTCGACCACCTCGCGCTGGTGCGTGTAGTAGATCGAGGGCAGCTCGATCGCCTCGCGCTCGATGTACTGCCACACGTCCAGCTCGGTCCAGTTGCTGATCGGGAAGACGCGGAAGTGCTCGCCCGGCGCGAGTCGCGTGTTGAACAGCGTCCACAGCTCGGGGCGCTGGTCCTTGGGTTGCCACTGGCCGAAGGCGTCGCGGTGGGAAAAGATGCGCTCCTTGGCGCGGGCCTTCTCCTCGTCGCGGCGCGCGCCGCCGATCAGCGCGTCGAAGCGGAATTCCTCGATGGCTTCGAGCAGCGTGACCGACTGGTGCACGTTGCGCGACTCGCCGGGATGCGCCAGGCGCACGGTGCCGCGCGCCATCGAGTCTTCCACGCTGCGCACGATCAGCTCGGCGCCCAGCTCCTTCGCGCGCTGGTCGCGGAAGGCCGTCACCTCGGGGAAGTTGTGGCCGGTGTCGATCATCAGCAGCGGGTAGGGCAGGCGGCCGCTGCCGAAGGCCTTCTCGGCGCACTTGAGCAGCACCAGCGAGTCCTTGCCGCCCGAGAACAGCAGCGTCGGGCGCTCGAAGGCGGCGGCGACTTCGCGCAGGATGAAGATCGCTTCTTCCTCGAGCGCGTCGAGGTGCGTGTTGGACAGGCGGGCAGGCGAATGCATCGTCGTGGCGGCTTGCAGCAGGTCGGGTTCGGTGCGGGCGTTCATGGGGTCGGGGTCGGGAGCGGACATCCGTGCGCGAAGGGCGCGAAGGTCACGCGAAGGACGCAGAAAAATACTTGGAGGTTCTTTCGCGTGTTTTGCGAAACCTTCGCGACCTTCGCGTAGGGAGGTCCGACTTCAATGGCTCAGATGCAGACCGCACTCGCGGTTGTCTTCGCCCTTGGTCGGGTCCACGTAGTCGAAGTTGTTGGGCAGGCCGTGCTTCTCGCAGTATTCGTACAGGTCCTTGGACGACCAGTGCAGCAGCGGCGCGACCTTGATGAGGCCATCGGGGTTGATGCTCACCGGGTCCATCTGGGCGCGCACGGCGGTGTCGGTGGCGCGCAGGGCGGTGAACCAGACCTTCGGCGCCGTTTCGCGCAGGGCGCGGGCGAAGGGCTCGAGCTTCACCTCCTCGGTGAAGGCCGCGTGACGCGGGTCGTCCAGCGCGGGCGTCGGGCCGTCCACGGCCTCGCGATGCGCGCGCGAGCGCCGCGGCAGGTAGATCCTGAGGTTCAGCTTCAGCTGCTTCGTCACTTCGTCGGCGAAGCGGTAGGTGGCCTCGGTGTTGTAGCCGTTGTCCATCCAGACCACCGGCACGTCGGGCTGCACCCGCGTGACGAGGTGCAGGATCACCGCCTCGAAGGGCCGGAAGTTGGTGGTGACGATGGCCGGCTGGCCCAGGCCGATGGCCCAGTCGACCAGGCCTTCGGCATGGCGGCCGAGGCGGTCGTTGATGTCTGCGAGGTCGATGCTCATGGGGCGAGTAATCCGTTGGAGCAGGTCGCCGTGCGTGGCGCCGGCACCCGAGGCCCGCACTTTAGGGAGCACCCTTATGAAAGCAAACGATCTTTTAGTTCGCGCTTTATGCGGATAAGCAAATGCGCCAGTGTTCATGCGGGTTTCGGCGGGATCGGGGCGCGAATCCGGATAAGGCATGAAGCGCTGGCGCAACTGGCGCAGGCGGCCGCGTCGCAGTGTTCAGCTGTCGATGCAAAAGGCGATCCGATGACCAACGTCCACGCAGGCAGGCTCGGATGCTGGATGGCGCTCAAGACACCAGCCCGTTCACGATGAGCTCGTCGAAGCGCTGCGCAGGACTTCGACCCTTCGACAGGCTCAGGACAGGCCAAGCTCAGTCCGAACGGCTATTGGTTCATCGCGACGCGGTATCAGCTGCCGATCGTCACGAACGTGACGAATTCGGCCGCCAGGCCCGTCTGGCGGGCGCTGGCGGCCGATTGCACTTCAGGTTTCCGGGGCGGCTCAGTCGCGTGCGAACAGCGGCTCGGGCTCCTGCGCGTCGCCCTGGTAGTAGGCGGCGAAGCGGTCGAACTGCCGTTGCGCGGCCGAGGCGTCGACGCCTTCCTTGAGCACCGCGCTCGAGAAGCCGGTGCGCTGCATCTGCACCAGCTGGTCGATCAGCACGTCGCCGGTGGCGCGGATGTCGCCGGTGAAGCCCAGGCGACGGCGCAGCAGGAAGGCCTGGCTGTAGGCGCGGCCGTCGGTGAACTTGGGGAACACGAGGTCGATGCGCTCGACGTCCTGCAGGCAGTTCTCGATCGCGAGCGGATCGGCGTCGTTGGCGAGCTGCAGCACCTTCGGGTCGCCGTCGTCGACGTGTTCCTCGGCCGCGAGGATCTTGAGGGTCCGGTTCATGCTGCGGCCTCCTCGACCTTGAAGCGCGCACCGTTGGCGGCCGCCTTGAAGGGATCGTGGCCGACGCGGCGCAGCGTGTCGATGAAGGTCTCGCCCGCATTGCGGGTGTCGCGGTAGGTGTTGAGCACCGCTTCGATCACGTCCGGCACCTCGGCCGCCGAGAACGAGGGGCCGACCACCTTGCCGGCCTGCGCGGGGCCGCTCAGGTCGGAGCCGTCGGAGCCGGCCAGCGTGACCTGGTACCACTCCTTGCCGTCCTTGTCGACGCCGAGGATGCCGATGTGGCCGCTGTGGTGGTGGCCGCAGCTGTTGATGCAGCCGCTGATGTGCAGGTCGATCTCGCCCAGGTCGTCGAGCTCGTCGAGGTCCTGGTAGCGCTCGGTGATGGCCTCGGCCACGGGAATCGAGCGCGCATTGGCCAGCGCGCAGAAGTCGCCGCCGGGGCAGGCGATCATGTCGGTCAGCAGGTGCACGTTGGCGCTGGCGAAGCCCGCGGCGCGGGCGGCGAGCCACAGCGCGTGCAGGTCTTCGGCATGCACCCAGGGCAGGAGCACGTTCTGGTCGTGCGTCACGCGCACTTCGCCGGCCGAGAAGCGGTCGGCCAGCGCGGCCACGGTGTCGAGCTGGTCCGCGTTCGCGTCGCCCGGCGCCTGGCCCAGCCGCTTGAAGGACAGCGTGACGGCGCGCAGGGCGGGGTTCTTGTGCGGCGCCACGTTGCGCTGCAGCCAGCGGGCGAACTGCACGTCGTCGGCCGCCTGCTCGCGCAGCGCGGCGTCGGTCGCCTCGGCGCTCCGGTACACGCGCTGGGACAGCGCCGGCGGCACGAAGGACGCGGCCACGCGGTCGAACTCGGCCTGCGTGATGGTGTGCGGCGCGCCGTCGTGCTCGAGGATCTGCTTGTACTCGGCCTCGACGTCGTCGATGTAGCGCTGGCCCTCGGCCTTCACCAGGATCTTGATGCGGGCCTTGTAGATGTTGTCGCGGCGGCCGTAGCGGTTGTAGACGCGGATCACGGCCTCGAGGTAGTTCATGATCTGCTGCCAGGGCAGGAACTCGCGCAGCACCGTGCCCACGATCGGCGTGCGGCCCATGCCGCCGCCCACCTGGACGCGAAAGCCGATCTCGCCGGCCTCGTTCTTCAGCAGCTTCAGGCCGACGTCGTGCCAGCCGGTGGCGGCGCGGTCCTCGGCGGCGCCGGTGATCGCGATCTTGAACTTGCGCGGCAGGAAGGCGAACTCGGGGTGCAGCGTGCTCCACTGCCGCATGATCTCGGCGTAGGGGCGGGGATCGACCACCTCGTCGACCGCCACGCCGGCGCGCTCGTCGCTGGTGATGTTGCGGATGCAGTTGCCGCTGGTCTGGATGCCGTGCATGTCGACCGAGGCCAGCAGGTCCATCACGTCCGCCGACTTGGCCAGCGGGATCCAGTTGTACTGGACGTTCTGCCGCGTGGTGAAGTGGGCGTAGTGCGTGGGCAGCTTGTGCGAGCCGAGCTTGCCCTGGGTCTCGATGGCGGTCTTGTAGACCTCGGCCTCGGGCTCGTCGTACTCGCGCGCGATCTTCGCCAGCACACGCAGCTGGCGGCTGCTGAGTTCGCCGTAGGGCACGGCCACGCGCAGCATCGGCGCGTAGCGTTGCACGTACCAGCCGTTCTGCAGGCGCAGCGGGCGGAACTCGTCTTCGGGCAGCTTGCCCGCTTGCCAGCGCTCGAGCTGGTCGCGGAATTGCGCAGCGCGCAGGCGCACGAACTGGCGGTCGAAATCTGTGTACTGGTACATCGTGTGGCGGTCGGAAGGCCCGTCGGGAGGTGGCGGCGCGGCCGCAGGCGCCAGCCTTCGGAGGAAGGCGGAACTCTAGAGGCAGCGCTTATGAAAGCAAACGATTTTCTGGTTCGCGCCTTATGCGGATAAGCATATGCACCAGCATCCATGCGGCTTGCAGGCCCTTGGACGCCGCTTGCCGGATAAGGGCGGCGGGGGCGCGAACCCGCAATTCTAGGAAGTGCCCGTCCGTCCTGCAGGCGTGCCCGCGCCGGCCGAGAGGTCGGCCTGGATCTCCTCCAGCCGGCGCCCCCGCGTCTCGACCCCGGCGAGGCCCAGCAGCAGCGCCGCCGCGGCCATGGGCACGGCGATGAGCGCGGCCGACACCGCGAGGTGGCCGAAGACGCCCAGCACGCCGAAGCCCGCGCCGAGGATGCCGCCGGCCTTGGAGCTTGCCGCGATCAGCCCCGATCCCGTGCCGCGCAGGTGCACCGGGTAGATCTCGGCGGCGTAGGGGATCAGCATCGCGATCACGCCGCTGGCGCTGAGCAGCAGCAGCGCCGTGGCCGCCACCATCGCGGCCGGCGACTGCACCCGCAGCACGGCCAGCGTGCCGAACAGCGCCAGCGCGAGGGCCGTCAGTGCGATGAAGAGCACCAGCGCCTTCACGCTGCTCCAGCGGTGGTAGAGCCAGATCACGAGCGCCGTGCCGGGCAGGGCCAGCAGCGCCGAGCGCGCCAGCAGGGCGTTGGCCGCACCCGGGTCCATGCCCATCGCGCCGAGGTTGGTCGGCAGCCACAGCAGGAAGCCGAAGTTCGCCAGGCCCCAGGCCAGCCCGCAGACGATCAGCCCCCAGGTGATGCGCGCATGCGGGCCGCGCAGCAGCGCCCGCACGCCGCCGGCCGGTGGCTCGGGCTCCACCACGACGGCGGCGTCGGCCGGGGACGCCGCCGCCGCCGCGCCCGAGAAGCGCGCCAGCACGGCACGCGCCGCCTCGGGAAGCCCCGCATTGGCCAGGAAGCGCGGCGACTCGGGGATGTAGCGCCCCAGGAAGATGATCAGCAGCCCCGTGGGCAGGCCCAGCAGCCACAGCGCGCGCCAGCTGAACAGGGGCACCAGCAGGTCGGCGGACCCCGCGGCCAGCAGGTAGCCCGCCGACGTGCCGATGCCGCCCAGCGCCACCAGCAGCCAGCCGCGGTGCGCGGCCGGCACCGTCTCGGCCATCAGCGTGAAGGTGATCGGCAGCAGCCCGCCGGCCGAGGCGCCCATGAGGAAGCACATCGCCAGGTTCCAGCCGAAGCTGGGCATCGCGCCGCAGATGGCCGTGCCGATGAACATCAGTGCCGACAGCAGGATCGCCGAGCGGCGCCCGAACACGTCGGCCAGCCGGCCCCAGAGCACCGAGCCGACGGTGGTGCCGGTGAGTGCCACCAGCGCGAGGATGCCGGCCGTCTCCTTGCTGATGGCGTATTCGCGCGTCATGCCCGGCATGACGAAGCCCAGCGTCGCCGGCTTGAGCACGTCCACCGCCAGCGCCACGACCAGCACCACAACGAGCTTCCAGTGCTCGGCGTTGAGCGGCACCCCGTCGGCCAGGTGGAACTGCAGGGGCTGCCCGGGATGCAGGCGCGCGCGAAGTTGCGCGATGCGGGGCATCAGCCCGTAGGCCGCCAGCAGAACGCCCAGCGGGATCATGGCCATGCCCACGAGCATGGGCGTGTCCATCTCCATGCCCACCATCTCGTAGCCGGTGTGGCGGCCCATGAGGAACATGGGCGCATGCGCCAGCACGCCGCCGATGATGGCGAGGCAGCCGGCCCAGAAGGCCAGCGGGTGGTGCAGGGAGAAGTCGTGGGGGGAGCGCAAGGCGGATCGCGAGGAGGGGGCGGGGCCTGCATGCTACGCGGTCCGCCCGGGAGCCGGCTGCTCAGCGGCACATCGGCCAGCCGCCGACCTCCAGGTGGAAGTGGTCGGCATGCACCGCGTTGTAGCCGGGCCCCAGGACGCCGTCGAAGCTGCGGCAGGCGCCGGCATGCAGGTCGA
Source organism: Pseudomonadota bacterium (assembly GCA_031119395.1). Taxonomy (GTDB): domain Bacteria; phylum Pseudomonadota; class Gammaproteobacteria; order Burkholderiales; family Burkholderiaceae_C; genus Xenophilus. Next base: position 82,637 of record JAVHYA010000001.1, on the reverse strand, counting down.
ACAGGAAGGCCTGCGCGGGGTCGGTGGCAGCGCGCCCGTCGGACCAGGGCCGTGCGGCGTCGCGCCGCAGGACCAGCGTGCGGCCGCCTTCGAGCGTGACGCCTGCGACGTCGAGCGCATCGGCGGTGGCGTGGCGGCTGCGACGCCCGGTCGCGCGGCCGTCGCCCCGGTTGACGTCGCGGCAGGCGTAGCTGCCCAGGTGCTGCACCGAGGTGGCCGGCCGCCCGAAATGCTGGCGCGACAGCGGCTGCAGCACATGCCGCTCCCACAGCGCGAAGGACAGGGCGGCCGGGCAACTGAGCAGCGTGGGGGTGCCGAGCGCCACCTCGCGGCCGGCGCGCAGGCGCACCGCGTTCTCGAGTCCGCAGCCGTCCTGCAGCGGACGGTCGGGCACCGGTTCGAAGCGCAGGCCCGCAGCCTGCAGCGCCGCCAGGCAGGCAGGCGGGTCGGCGCGCGTGCGCCTGAGCTTCAGGGGCGTGAGCCAGTTCGGCGCCTCGGCCACGTCGAGCGGCGCGAAGGGATCGTGGCGCGGCGGCAGGGTGAGCAGGCCCGCTGCATGCAGACCCCACACGGCGACGGCCGCCGAGGCCGCCATCGCCAGCACCCGGGGCCAGCGGCGGCGAGGGCGTGGCGGACTGGGATCGGCGGACATGGATTCGAAGGAAAAGTGGCTGGAGCGCCCGTCGGGCGTGCGCGGCATGCTATCAAAAGAGAAGCATCCACTTCGGGTCTCCGGGTCCACCACAATGCCGCATGGACCTCGACCTGCGCACGCTGACACGACGCTTCGCCCAGCCGGGCCGGCTCGACGCGATCCACCTGCGTCCCGCGCGGCGGGCGCCGGTGCAGGCCGTGCACGAAGCCTGCGCCATCGCCGGCCGCGGCTTGGACGGCGACCGCAGTGCCCGGGCTGCCGCGGTGGGCGGCAAGCGCCAGGTCACCCTGCTGCAGGCCGAGCACCTGCCCGTGATCGCCGCCCTGGCCGCGCGCCCGCGCGTGCAGGCCGCGGACCTGCGGCGCAACCTCGTGGTGTCGGGCCTGAACCTGATCGCCGCCCGTGCGCTGTTTCGCGACCAGCCGATGGTGCTGCGCATCGGCGATGCGGTGGTGCTGGAACTCAGCGGCCCCTGCGAGCCCTGTTCGCGCATGGAGGAGCTGCTCGGGCCGGGCGGCTACAACGCGCTGCGCGGCCATGGCGGCATGACGGCCCGCGTCCTCGCCGGCGGCGTGCTGCGCGTGGGGGATGCGGTGCGCTGCGAGCCGCGGGACTAGCCGGCTGCCACGGCCTCGCCGCGCCCGGTACCCTGGCCGAACGGCGTCCGCGACAGCGGACGCAGTTGAACCCGACTGCCGGCCGCCTGCAGCGTGGGCCCGAGCAGTGCCAGCGCCGACAGCTCCTGCACCCGCGCCTCGCCCACCGCGTCGCCATCGACGGCCCGCACCGACGGGTGGCACATGAGCACGTCGCCGTCGCCGGCCTGCGCCAGCCAGGCCTGCAGGCGCTGCCGGTAGGCCTCGGGTCCGCCGTCGAAGCCGTACACGCCGAGCAGGTGGCGGCTCATGGGCAGGCCGCGGCGGCGCGCCAGCGCCTCCAGCCCGCGGCCGCCCAGCGCATGGATCAGGCGCTGCTTGGCCGGCACCGTGGCCGACGCAGCTGCGGGCCGCGTGCTGCGCAGCCATGGCGGCGCGGCCGGGTAGCGGGTCGACAGCGCCTCCACGAGCTGCTCACGCACGCCCGGCAGCTGGTGCACGTGGCGATGGCCGTCGACGTGGGCGGGCGCGCGGCCCATGGCCTGCTCGAAGAGGTCGAGCTGTGCGTCGATGGCGGCGCGCACGGCTGTGAGGTCGAGCTGGCGCGCCAGGCTGCGCAGGACCAGGCCGCGCAGCGGCGCCTCCGCGGGCGAGGGGTCCACCGCCGTGAGGTCCAGGTGCAGACCCACGTCGGCCTGCTGCGGCGGCAGCACGCGCAGGCGCCGTGCCCCCGGCAGCCAGGCCGAACGCAGCACCATGCAGCTGGTGGCCGTGACCACGCCGCGCTCGAGGAGCGCCAGCACCGCCTGGTTGATGCCCTCCGAGAGGCCGAAGTCGTCGGCGCAGATGCACAGGCTGCGGGCTTCGCCGAACCCCTCTCGGGCGGTCGGCCTCACGCGGGCGCCCCCACCCGCGGGATGGCGCCGGCGGCGCCGCTGTGCGACAGGCAGTCCGCACCCTCGCCGGGCCGGCCGTCGTGGCGCCACACGGCCATGTGGGCGTTGAAGGTGACCAGCGTCATGCCCAGCACCCACGGCGCGAAGAGCTGGGCGTTCGACGGCCCCACGACCCAGCTGCGCCCCGCGGCGCACAGGGCGGCCGGCTGCGCCTCGATCGGCTGCAGCAGCCGCGCCGCGGCCTCGGGGTCGAAGCGGGCAGCGTCGGCCAGTTCCTTGCGCCAGTTGTCGCTGGCCTGCGCCACCGCGGGCCGCCAGTCGGCCGCCACCACCACCGGCGCCGGCATGCGCCAGTAGAAGGGCAGCTCGTAGAAGTATTGGTCCAGCATCACCACCCGGTCGCCCGGCGCCACGGCCTGGTCGGCGGGCAGGCGAAGGCTGGCATCGGGCGGCGTGCCCAGGCGAGCGGCCAGCACCACGCTGCCCAGGCAGGCCAGCGTGGCCGCACCGGCCGTCGCGCCGAGCAGGCGGCGGCCGGCCGGTCCGGTCGCGGCACGTGCGGCGAGCCGCGCGATGCCGGTCGCCAGCGGCGGCAGCGCGGGCAGCACGTAGCCGATGAGCTTGGAGCGGGGCAGCGAGAAGAACAGCACGACCACCACGCCCCAGGCCAGCATGAGCAGGTCGACGTCGTCGAGCCGGCGTCGCGCCGGCTCCGGCGCGCCCGCTGGCCGGCGCCTGGCGGCCAGCAGCCACGCCGACCACGGCAGGCACAGGCCGAGCAGCACCGGCAGGTAGAACCAGAAGGGATGCTGGTTGTTGAAGCCGCCGGCCGCGAAGCGCCGGAAATGCTGCGTGACGACGAAGTAGTCGAAGAAGTCGGGAAAGCGCCGCTGCATCGCCACGAACCACGGCCCGGCGACGGCGAGCAGCAGCAGCCAGCCCGGCCACCACGCGGCCAGGCGCAGCACGCGCGGCCGCCGGCTGGCGATTGCCCACAGCACCAACACGCCCGCCGGCAGAACGACGCCGATCAGGCCCTTGGCCAGCAGCCCAAGCGCGGCGCACGCGAAGGCGAGCGCCAGCGCGCCGCGCCAGGGCCGGCCGCTTTCCCAGGCCAGGGCGGCGTCCGCGGCCGCCAGCACGCAGGCGCCAATGCAGCCGGCCACCAGCATGTCGAGGTTGGCGAACTGCGCGCCCACATAGAAGAAGGGCGCGCTGCACAGCACCGCGGTCGCCAGGCGGGCTTGCGCGCGCGAGGCGTGGCGGCGCAGGAACCCGAACAGCGCGCCTGCGGCCAGCCAGGCGCCCAGCAGCGAAGGCAGGCGCGCGGCCCAGGGGTGCGGACCCGCCACCGCCATGGCCGCGGCACCGATCCAGTAGAAGAGCGGCGGCTTGTGGAAGAAGGGCAGCCCGTTCAGGCGCGGCACCAGCCAGTCGCCCGACTGCAGCATCGCGTAGGCCACGCCCGCGTAGCGGCCCTCGTCGGGCGACGTCAGCGGGCGCCAGCCGATGCTCACGGCCAGCCACAGCGCCGCCAGGAGCAGGAAGGCCGCATCGCCGCGCGCGCCGCGCGGGCGCACGGGCGCGGCGGTCATGGCGCCGTCTCCTCGAGCCCCACGCCGCTTTGTTCGCGCACCACGAAGAGCGGCCGGCCCTTGACCTCCTCGAAGATCCGGCCGACGTACTCGCCCACCACGCCCAGCGACAGCATCTGGATGCCGATGAAGAACATGAGGCTGACGACGATGGTGGTCCAGCCCGGCACCGGGTTGCCCGACACCAGGTGATCCAGCACCAGGTAGCTGCCGTAGCCCAGGGCCGGCAGCGCCAACACCAGGCCCAGGATGCTGATCAGCCGCAAGGGCCAGGTGGTGAAGGAGGTCAGCCCGTCGAGCGCCAGGTGCAACAGGCGCAGCGCCCCGAAGCGGCTGCGGCCCTGCGCACGCGGTGCGGGTGTGTAGGGCAGGGCGACGGCGCGAAAGCCCACCCAGGCATACAGGCCCTTCATGAAGCGGCTGCGCTCGGGCAGCGACAGCAGCGCGTCGACCACCTTGCGGTCCATCAGGCGAAAGTCGCCCGCGTCCTCGGGCAGCGGCACGCGGCTCGCGGCGTTCACGAGCCGGTAGAAGAGGTGGCTGCCCCAGCGCTTGAACGCGGCTTCGTCGGCGCGGCTCTCGCGCACGGCATACACCACCTCGGCGCCCGCGCGCCAGTGGCCCACCATCGACAGGATCAGCTGCGGTGCATGCTGGAGGTCGCCGTCGAGCAGCACGACGGCATCGCCGCGCGCGGCCGCCAGGCCCGCGCTCAGCGCCGCCTCCTTGCCGAAGTTGCGCGACAGGCTCAGGCAGCGGAAGCCCACGAGCTGGCACCACTCGTTCGCCACCTTGGCGGTGGCGTCGGTGCTGCCGTCGTCGACCACGATCACCTCCCAGCGCAGGCCGCTCTGTTGAAGCGTGCGCTCCAGCAGCGGCAGGAGGTGGCGCAGGTTGGCCGCCTCGTTGAAGCAGGGCACCACGCAGGACAGGCTCGGGGCCTCGGCGGCGCGTGCGGTCTGCGGCACGGGATCGGCGGCAACGGCCGCCAGGCGCGGCGGGGGCGTGGGCAGGGCGCTCATGGACGACGGCCGCTCGCGCAGGGCATCGCGGTACGCACCGTTCATGGCGCCCGCCGATGCGTCGGCTCGGCGCCTTGCTGCAGGCGCGCGAAGGCGGGCGCCACACGCCGCGTGGCGAGCCACTGCAGCGCCATGAACAGGCCCTGCAGCGCCAGCGCGAGCACCAGGCCCGCGGCGATGTCCGAGGGGAAATGCACCCCCACGTACACCCGCGCCCAGCCGGTGGCGAGCGCGAGCAAGGCCGCTGCCGGCGCCCATCGGCGAAGGCCTGGCCGGGCCGCGAGGGCGAGCGCGACGAAGAACATCACCGTGGCATGGGTGCTGGGCATCGCGGGGCTGGGGCCGTGGGCGATGTGGGCGGGCGCCAGGCCCAGCACGAAGGGCCGCGGCAGGCCGATGCCGTCCGCAAGCCCGTGCGCCAGGAAGGAAGCGGCGCCGGCCATCGCCAGGGCCGCCAGCAGGTAGCTGCGCTCGCGCGGCTGGCGCCAGGCGGCCCAGCCCATCAGGGCGGCGCACAGCCAGGCGCCGCCCTCGGCGATCGCGCAGGCGAAGGGCAACAGCCAGGACGAGGGAGAGGGGCCGGCGGTCATCAGGAGGAACAGGGCGGTGTCGGGGTGCGTCATGCGCGGCCTCGCGCAAGGCGCTCGCGTCGCACCCGTCGGTCGGAAGGGGAAAGTGGGTTCATGGGCGGCTCCGGCAGAAACGATCGTCCATCGCGGCAGGGCGCGACGGGGCCGGCGGCGCGAGGCGCCGCGTTCAGCGGGAGACCGGGGGAGGGGCGAGCGCGGGTGGGCGCGAGCGCCAGGGTGCCGAGGGTGGGGGCGGGCCCCCGCGGGTGCAGGGTCGAGGGCGTGGCGGGGGCGTCGTGGGGCGCAGGGCGGGCACGGCCTTGCGCACAACCAGCGCCAGGGCCAGTGCCAGCAGCGCGGCGAAGGCACCGAGCGCATCGCCCAGCGCGTGCGTCGACGGCGTGCCGGCGCCCAGCGGCACGAACAGCGTCGTCTCGTGCTCGCGGGCGTGGTCGATGCGCGCGTCCTGCTCGAACTGGGTGGTCTGGCTCATCGGCCGGATGCGGAAGCCCGGCTCGTCTTCCCAGCCGTCGCTGCGGAAATGCACCGCGATGAAGGGCTGCAGCGCCGACAGCAGCAGCGCGCCGATCCACCAGGCCAGGCACTGGGTGGACAGCAGGCGACGCAGGCGCGCGGTGGACATGGCGGGATGCTAGGCGCGACGCGTGAACATCGACTGACTGTGCCGTTCAGGGTCGGGCAAGGTCCGGCGGCGGATCAGCCGGGTCGGCTCGCGACGAGCACGGCATTGGTGCCACCGAAGGCGAAGGAGTTCGACATCACATGCCGGGGCGGCGGCACCGCGCGCGGCGAGGGCCCGTGCACCAGGTCGATGCCCAGGGCATCGGCCGGTTCGCGCGCGCAGGCCGGCAGCCGCGCCGTCTGCATCGCATGCAGCGCGCAGACCAGTTCCACCGCGCCGCCGGCACCCATCAGGTGGCCGTGCAGGGCCTTGGTCGCGCTCACGGGGACGCCGCGGGTGCCGAAGACCTCGGCCAGCGAGGCGGCCTCGGCCACGTCGCCGGCGAGCGTGCCCGTGCCGTGCGCGTTGACATGGCCGATATCGGCCGGCGCCAGGCCGGCATCCGCCAGTGCCGCCTTCATGGCGCGCACCTGTCCCGCGCTGTCGGGCGTGCTGATGTGCGCCGCGTCGCAACTCGTGCCGTAGCCCGAGAGCAGTGCCAGCACCGGCGCGCCGCGACGACGTGCAGAGTCCAGCGATTCGATGACCAGTGCCGCCGCGCCCTCGCCGAGCGCGAAGCCGGCGCGGTCATGGGCGAAGGGGCGGCACACCGCGCGCGCGTCGCCGTTCACGGGCGCCAGCACCTTCATCGCCTGCCAGCTGGCGATCACGCCCGGCGACAGCAGGGCCTCGTGGCCGCCGACGAGGGCCATGTCGACCCAGCCCGCGCGGATCGCACGCATCGCCTCGCCGATCGCCACCGCCGAGGAGGCACAGGCGCAGGCATAGCCCATCGAGGCGGCGCGTGCGCCGAAGGCCATCGACAGTTCGGCCGCCGCCGCGTTGGGCATCGTGGTCAGCACGGTGGTGGGGCGCAGCCGCCGGTGGCGCGCGTAGAGCTGCTCGGTGCTCTGGTCGAAGCTGGACGCGCCGCCCATGCCGGCGCCCCAGTACACGCCCAGGCGCTCGGCTTCGACCGGGCGCGCGCCGCCTGCCAGGCCGGCCTGCGCAGCCGCTTCGCGGGCGGCGCTCAGCGCCAGGGCGGTGCCGCGGTCGAGGGCCACGCCCGAGGGCCCGCGGACCTGCCGTTCCTCGAACCCGGTGCAGGCGGCGGCGCCGAAGGTGAAGCGCTCCACGCCCTCGATCACCACCTCGCGCGCCGCGACGGCGCACAGGTTGTCGGACAGCGTGTCGTGCAGTGCCCGGACGCTGGCGCCCAGTGGCGTGACGGCGCCCAGGCCCGTGATGGCCAGCGCGGCAGCGCTCGTCGGCCGCCCCTCAGGCATGCGCGGGCGCCGGCCGTGCAGTGGCTTCGGCCTGCTCCTCGGCCAGGCGGGCGTCGATCGCATCGCACAGGTCGCCCAGCGTGATGCCGGCTTCGCGCGGATCGAGCTTGTCCTCGGGGAGCCGGAGGTGGAAGGCATCCTCGACCGAGAAGATGAATTCCATCAGGGCCAGCGAGTCCAGGCCCAGGTCGGCCAGGGGCACGTCGCGGCGGATCAGGGCCGGGTCGCAGGCGTGCTCTTCCTGCACGATGCGGGAGATGGTGGCGAAGGTGGGTGTGGACATGGCCTCAGCTTTCGACGGAAGAAGAAGGACGATGGCCGTCGGCCACCGAGCGGGCGAAGTCGATCGTTTCCTGCGCCACCTGCCGGCGGTCGTTGTCGATCGAGATCATGTGGTAGCTGTTTTCCAGCACCACGGTGTGCAGCGGCGCCTGCGTCAGGCCGCGGGCCAGCAGGTCGACGTTCGACAGGCTGGCGACCTCGTCGTGGCGCGCGTGCAGGGCCAGCACCGGGCAGCGGATCTGCGAGAGGCTGCGCCGCACCGCGCGGCGCAGCCGGTCGTACTCGCGCAGGTGCCCCACGCCGATGGCGGCGCAGCCGGCACGGGAGATGCGGCGCTGCTTCAGTTCCTGCTCGATCCAGGCGCGCACGCGCTCGTTCTTCACGCCGTAGGGGGTGCGTTCGCGATAGCGCCACAGGCGGCCCAGCGGCGTGTACAGCGCCAGCGGCAGCAGCCAGCCGCCGCGCCGCGCCGACCACCCGTCCATGCGCAGCGTGGTCGACATGAGCACCAGGCCGTCGGCGCTCAGGCCGAGCCGGGCCACCGCAGCCAGCGCCAGCGAGGCCCCGGCCGAGATGCCCGCGAGCAGCACGGTGCCGTATTGCCGCCGCAGGGCCAGGAACTCCTCGCAGACGCGCTCGACCCAGTCGCAGAAGCGGCCCGCGACCTGGCGCTGGCGCGAGGCATCGAAGGAGTAGCCCTCGATGTGCGGCGTGCTGAAGGCCCAGCCCGCGCGGCGCAGCGCGGATTGCAGGTGCAGCAGTTCGTCGGCGGTGCTGCACAGGCCCGGCAGCAGGAGGACCGCACCCGCGGGAGAAGGACGGGCCGGGGCGGAAAAGTGCGTTTCGATCATGGAGGCCAGGGGGTGCCGCGCCGTCGGGATGAAGCTGTTGGAGCCCGCACCTTATCCACGCGCACCTGAAGAAACTCCCAAGAAATCCTGAAGAGTTCTTCAGGCCGGCGCGGCCATCGAACGGGCATACTTTCCGCCCCGTCCTCCCGCTTCGTGGCCTCCTTCCATGCGCATCCTTCTCATCGACGACGACCGCAAGGCAGCGCGCGTGCTGGCGCGCGGGCTGCAGGAGGAGGGCTTCGTGGTCGACGTGGCGCACTCGGCGGAAGAGGGCGACGAGGAGGCCTTCGTCAACGACTACGGCGTGATCCTGCTCGACCGCATGCTGCCCGGCATGGACGGCCTGAGCTGGTGCAGGGCGCTGCGCGCGCGCGGCTGCGCCACGCCGGTGCTCATGCTCACCGCCCGCGATGCGCTCAGCGACCGCGTCGAGGGCCTGAACACCGGTGCCGACGACTACCTCACCAAGCCCTTCGCCTTCGACGAACTCATCGCCCGCGTGCGGGCGCTGCTGCGACGCTCCGACCTGGCGCGTCCCACGGTGATGAGCGTCGGCACGCTGGCGCTCGACCCGGTGAGCCACGTGGTGACGCAGGGCGGCGTGAAGATCGACCTCACGCAGAAGGAGTACGCGCTGCTGCACATCCTCATGCGCCATCCGGGCGAGGTCGTCAGCCGTGCACGCATCGCCGAGCAGATCTGGAAGGACGACCTGCTGGCGATCGACAACCTCATCGACGTGCACATGGGCAACCTGCGCCGCAAGATCGACCCGGCCTCGCCGCCGTGGATCCAGACCGTGCGCGGCCGGGGCTTCCGCCTGTCTGCCGATACGCCCGAATGAAGGTGCTGAGCTTCCGGCGCCGGCTGGCGCTGGTGCACTTCCTGGTCGTCGCGCTGGTGATGGCCGTGGCCGTGGCGGTGGGCACCTGGGCCTTCTCGAAGAACCTGCGCGGCGAACTCGACGAGGCGCTGCTGGCGCTGGCCGAGGTCGAGGCCGGCCTGCTGGCCATGTCGGAGCCCGGTTCGGCCCTCGTGGTCCACGAGACGCCGCGCGCCCGCACGCCGACCTACGCCCGGGTCGACCGGCTGGTGCAGATCGTCGACAGCGACGGCGCGGTGGCTGCGCGCAGCGCCAACCTGGGCACCGGCTCACTGCCGGTGCCGGCCGACCTGCGCGAGCGGCTCGACGGCGGGGGCGCCGTGTTCACGCTGCTGCAGCGCTATGCGGGCGAGCCCACGCGCATGGTGTCGGTGTCGGTGCCCAATCGCCCCGACGTGCTGGCCGTACAGGTCGCCGCGTCGCTGGACGACGTGAACCATGCGGTGACCAGCGCCGGCGTGATGCTGGTGCTGCTCGCGCTGGTGCTCATGCTGGCGCTGGGCGTGGCCGGCGAACTGCTGACGCGCCGTGTGTTCGGCGCCATCGACGACATCGTCGAGGAGGCCCGGCGCATCGGCCAGCGCAACCTGGCGGGGCGCCTGCCGCACCCCGGCACGCCGGACGAGATCGGGCGGCTGGTCGACACGCTCAACGACATGCTGGACCGGCTGGAGCACGGCATCGAGGCGCAGCGGAATTTCACGGCCGACGCCTCGCACGAGCTGCGCTCGCCGCTGTCGCGCCTGCGGGCCGAGCTCGAGATCGCGCTGCGCCGCCCCCGCGATGCGGCGGCGTATGTCGACACGCTGCGCTCCGCGCTCGACGAGGTCGGGTCGCTGACGCTGCTGGTCGAGGAACTGCTGGTGCTCGCCCGCCTCGATGCGGGCCAGGAACGCGGCGAGCTCGAGCGCCTGCCGCTTCGCCAGCTGGTGGAGGAGATCCTGCGCCGCATGGAGCCCGTGGCGCAGCAGCGCGGCGTGAGCCTGTCGCTGGCCGGCGATCGCGGCGTGGTCGCGGTGTCGGCGCGCGTCGCGGTGCAACTGGCATTGACCAACCTGCTGGACAACGCCATCAAGTACTCGCCCGCCGGCGGCGCCGTGTCGGTGAACCTCCTGGCCGACCTGCCCGCGCAGCAGGCCATCGTGCGCGTGGCCGACGCAGGCCCCGGCATCGACGCGGGCGAGCTGCCGCACCTGTTCGAGCGCTTCTACCGCGGTGCGCGTGCGCGTGAGGCGGCGTCGGGGCTGGGGCTGGGCCTGTCGCTGGCGCAGGCCGTCATGCAGGCGCACGGGGCGAGCCTCACGGCCGGCAACGAGCCCGGCGGCGGCGCGCGCTTCGACCTGCACCTGCCGCTGGCGCCCGCCTGAGCACGCCGCTCAGCGGTCCAGCGGCAGCGCCAGCGTCTCCTTGATCTCCTCCATCACGACATAGCTGCGCGAATCGGCGGCGGCGGAGGCCGGCATCTTCTGAAGGATGTTGCCCAGGAGGTGGCGGTATTCGCCCATGCCGCGCAGGCGGGCCTTGACCAGGTAGTCGAAGTCGCCCGAGACGAGGTGGCATTCGAGCACCTCGGGCATGTGCAGCAGCTCGTTGCGCACCTTGTCGAAGACCTCGCCCGACTTGGCCGACAGCTTGATCTCCACGAAGACCAGCAGCGTCTTGCCCACCGCCTCGGGCGACACGCGGGCGTGGTAGCCGGTGATCACGCCCGTCTTCTCCAGCCGCTTCACGCGCTCCGAGCAGGGCGAGGTCGACAGGCCCACACGCTGCGCGAGTTCGGTGATGGCGATGCGGCCCTCGCGCTGGAGGATGTCGAGGATCCGGCGGTCGATGCGGTCGAGGCTGGCAGCGGTCATGGCATGGCCTGGAAAGCGGTGTTTTGACGGGCGGGATGCCCGCCTGCACCGGAATGGTCAGTGGATTTTGCTGCAAGTCACCAAAAGAACCAAAAAATCTACTGGCCGACTCTCCCTACATTCCTGCCATTCATTCCTTGGAGCGCATGGGCCATGAAAGTGATCGTTCTCGGCGGCGGCGTCATCGGTGTCACCACGGCCTGGTACCTGGCCAAGTCCGGTGCGAGCGTCACCGTGCTCGACCGCCAGGACGGCGCCGCGCAGGAAACCAGCTTCGGCAATGCCGGCCAGGTGTCGCCCGGCTATTCCACGCCCTGGGCCGCGCCCGGCATCCCGCTCAAGGCCCTGAAGTGGATGTTCCAGAAGCACGCGCCGCTCGCCATCCGCGCCGACGGCTCGCTGTTCCAGCTGCGCTGGATGGCGCAGATGCTGCGCAACTGCTCGCCGCAGCGCTATGCGGTCAACAAGGAACGCATGATGCGCGTGGCCGAATACAGCCGCGACTGCCTGCGCGCCCTGCGCGCCGAAACGGGCCTGGACTACGAACAGCGCACCGGCGGCACGCTGCAGGTCTTCCGCACGCCGCAGCAGCTCGACGCGGTGCAGCGCGACATCGCGGTGCTGCAGGAGTGCGGCGTCCCGTTCGAACTGCTCGACCGCGATGGCCTGGCCCGCGTCGAGCCCGCGCTGGCCCGCACCGGCGGCGCGCTGGTCGGCGGCCTGCGCCTGCCCAATGACGAGACGGGCGACTGCCACCTGTTCACCCGTCGCCTGGCCGAGATGGCCCAGGGCCTGGGCGTGCAGTTCCGCTTCGGCGTGCGCGTGGAAGAGCTGCTCACCGAAGGCGGTGCCGTGCGCGGCGTGCACGTCAGCCAGGACGGCGTGGGCGAGGTGCTCACCGCCGACCGCTACGTGATGGCCTTCGGCAGCTATTCGCGCGCGGCGCTGGCCGCCATCGGCCTCGACATCCCGGTGTACCCGGTCAAGGGCTACTCGCTCACCGTGCCGCTGGTCGATGCCTCGCTGGCGCCGCAGTCCACCGTGCTGGACGAAAGCTACAAGATCGCTGTCACACGATTCGACGACCGCATCCGCGTCGGCGGCATGGCCGAACTGGGCGGCTTCGACCTGCGCCTGAACCCGGCGCGCCGGGCCACCCTGGAGAAGGTGGTGGGCGAGCTGTTCCCGGGCGGCGACCTGCCGGCCGCCAGTTTCTGGACCGGCCTGCGCCCCATGACGCCGGACAGCACGCCCATCGTCGGCGCGACGCCCTTGGCCAACCTGTTCCTCAACACCGGCCACGGCACGCTGGGCTGGACCATGGCCTGCGGCAGCGGCAAGCTGGTGTCGGACCTGGTCACCGGCCAGCGCCCGGAGATCCGCACCGACGGCCTGGCGATGGACCGCTACGCCCGCGCGCCCGCCGCGGCCGCCGGCGGCCTGCGTCCCGCGCACGCCTGAGTTCCGGCCGGTCCGGCGGCCGCTCGGCCGCGTTGCATAGGCCGTGAGGCCGATGCCATCACACTTCGTTACGGCGCACGATCCGGGTCTGGCGATCTGGAGTGTTTCCGGCGGTGAAGTGCATCCCACAGTTCCTGGCCGCCCTGTGCGGGTTGGCCGGGGCCCTGGCCGTCCATGCGGCGCAGGTGCCCGTGCTCGCGTCCATCCTGGACGGCGAGGCCACGCTGCTGCGCGAGAGCGGCCGTTTCGCCGTGGCCGAGGGCGTGCGCCTCGACAGCGGCGACATCGTGGAAACCGGCGCCCAGGCCCGGCTGCTGCGCCTGGAGTTTGCCGACGGCACCATCGTCGACCTCGGCCCCGCGACCCGCGCCCTGGTGGCGCCGCGACCGACGGGCAAGGGCGCTGCGGCCCAGGCGCCCCACCTCTACGTGCTGCAGGGCTGGTTCAAGCTGATCACGCCGGCGGGCGGCAAGGCGGCCCCCGGGGCGACGGTGCTCACTCCCGGCCATGCGCTGTCGGAAGCCGCCGGCCAGCAGGTCGTGTCGACCGAAGCGGCGGGCCTGCAGCTCTTCTGCGAAGCCGGCGCGGCCACCTTGCAGGAGCGCATCGCCAGGCCGGCCGAGCCGATCCGGATCAAGGCCGGCGAATACTTCTCGCGCCTGGGCAGCGAGAAGGCCGCCCTGAAGCCGCGGCCCGCGCCGGCCTTCGTTCAGTCCGTGCCGCGCAGCTTCCTCGACCCGCTGCCCTCGCGCGCCGCGCTCTTCAAGGACCGCCAGGTGGTGCCCAAGCGCACGGCCGACCTGGCGTACGAGGACGTGGCGGCCTGGCTCTCGGCCGAACCCGCGCTGCGCACCCAATTCGCCGCCCGATGGCGTGCGCTCGCCCGCCGGCCGGACTTCCGCGCCGGGCTGGTGGCCCACATGCGCAGCCATCCGGAGTGGGACCGCATCGTCTTTCCCGAGAAGTACCTGCCCAGGCGGCCGCCCCCGACCCCGGGCGCGCCTCGGCCGGCGACGTCCACCTACTGAGATCGAGCCCTCCCGATGAAGCTGCTGCTCAAGTTCAACCTGGTCTTCCTGCTGGTCTTCGCGCTGGGGCTGGCGGGCGCGGGCTACCTCGCCCGCAACATGCTGCAGCAGGGTGCGCACGACGAGGTGCTCGACCGCGCCCGCCTGCTCATGGAGAGCGCCGCCGCCGTCAGCACCTACACGGCCACGCAGATCCAGCCGCTGCTGCAGACGCAGATGAAGTACACCTTCCTGCCGCAGTCGGTGCCGGCCTACTCGTCCACCGAGATGATCAACGCGCTGCGCAGCAAGCATCCCGAGTATTCGTACAAGCCGGCCATGCTCAACCCCACCAACCCGCGCGACCGCGCGCAGGACTGGGAGGAGGACGTGATCGCCCGGTTCGCCCAGCAGTCGGAACTGGCGGAATTCGTCGGCCGGCGCGACACCGCGTCGGGCCCGGCCCTGTACATCGCCCGCCCGATCCGCATCAGCAACCCGGTCTGCCTGAGCTGCCACAGCACGCCGGGCGCCGCGCCGGCACCGATGATCGAGAAGTACGGCCCGTCCAACGGCTTCGGCTGGAAGCTCAACGAGGTGCTGGGCGCGCAGGTGGTCTCGGTGCCCATGTCGGTGCCCTTCGAACGGGCCGACAAGGCCTTCGGCGTGGTGATGGCCTCGCTGGCGGGCGTGTTCGTGCTGATCGGCCTCACGCTCAACCTCATGCTCTGGAAGCTCGTGATCCAGCCCGTCACGCGGCTGTCGGCCCTGACCGACCGCGTGAGCATGGGCGAGCTGGACGCGCCGGAGTTCTCCGTCCGGTCGAAGGACGAGATCGGCGTGCTGTCGGACTCCTTCGCGCGCATGCGCAAAAGCCTCGTGCATGCCATGAAGCTCCTGGACGCATGATTCGGAGCATCCCCCCAAGCGGCGTCGCCGCTCCCCCCTTCCGCTGCGCGAAGGGGGGCACATCCAGCGGCCCGGCCGAGCCGGTTCCGCGGACGTTCCCGGATGGCCTGCTCCGCGGCCGTCGGCATCGTGCGCATGCGTGCAGCGCCGGCGATACGCCGGCCTTGGCCTAGATCGAAATGGCCTTGCCCATGGAGCACCCCCGGAGGCTCGGCAAGTACGACATCGTCCAGGTGCTGGGCGAGGGCGCCATGGGCGTGGTCTACAAGGGCCACGATCCCGGCATCGACCGGCCGGTGGCGATCAAGACCATCCGCAAGGCGCTGATGCAGCCCGACGGCGGCACCGACCTGGCGGCGCGCTTTCGCAACGAGGCCAAGGCGGTGGGGCGGCTGTCGCATCCGGGCATCGTTGCCATCTACGAGTACGGCGAGGACGACACCACCGCCTTCATCGCCATGGAGTACGTGCAGGGGCGCGACCTGGCGCAGGTGCTGGGTGCCACGCCGCGCCTGCCCGAGGGCACCGTCATCCGCTTCATGCAGCAGCTGCTGGACGCACTGAGCTGCGCGCACCGCGCCGGCGTGTGGCACCGCGACATCAAGCCGGCCAACCTCATCGTGACGACCGACGGCTTGCTCAAGGTGACGGATTTCGGCATCGCGCGCATCGAGTCGGCTGCGCTCACGCAGATGGCCGCCACCATCGGCACGCCGGGCTACATGGCGCCGGAGCAGTACCTGGGCGAGGCCATCGACCACCGGGTCGACGTCTTCGCGGCCGGTGTGCTGCTCTACCGCATGCTCACCGGCCGTTCGCCCTTCGCGGCCGAGTCGGCGGAGGCCGTGATGTACCGGGTGCTCAACAGGGACCCCGAGCCACCGTCTCAGCTGCCGGGCCTGGCCGTGCCCGCGTCCTTCGATCCGATCGTGGCGCGCGCGCTCGCCAAGGCGCCGCAGGCCCGCTTCGCCAGCGCGCAGGAGTTCCGCGATGCGCTGGCCGAACGCAGCGCATTGCACGTCGGCACGGCGGCCGACGACGCGACGGTGGTCGCCTCGCTGCACCTGCCGCTGCGGCGGCCCGACGGCCATCCGCCCTCGGGAGCCGCGAGCCGTCCGGGTTCGGCCGCTCCGTCGCGCTGGGACGCGGCCAGCCTCGCGCCGATGGAAGCGGCGCTCACGCGGTTCATGGGCCCGATGGCCCGCGTGCTGGTGCGCGAGGCGGCACGCACCGCCACCGACCTGGGCGCGCTGCAGGACGCGCTGAGCCAGCACATCCCCGACGCGGCCGACCGGGCGCGCTTCATCACCCTGATCGGCGCCGCCGGCAGCGGCTTCGGCAGCGCAGCGCCGCCCACCGGCGGAAGCGCCGGCTTCGGCTCCGGCGGCGCAGCCGTCGGCCGCGCGGCGGTGCAGGCGCCCATCGGCGCGGAGGTGGTCGAGCATGCGCGCGTGGCCCTGTCGCGCGAGCTGGGCCCCATCGCCAGGATCATGCTCAAGAAGGCCTTGGCCCAGGCGCGCTCGCCGCAGCACCTGCACGAGCTCCTGGCGCAGCAGCTCGACGACCCGGCGCAGCGGGCGCGGCTGTTGGACGCGCTGCGGCGCCAGCCTCGCTGATTCGAAGGAAATCGGGCTGTATCGCCCGTGCGGCGGGCGCAGGCAGCTATCGAAAAGATAGCAAATCGGTGATCCGCCGGGTTGTCGCGGTTGCGCTTGCACCCCATGCTGGCGCGCACCACAGACCCGGAGACCCCCCATGCCCGCCTTCGACACCGTCACCATCGCCCAGGACCCGGCGCAGCCGCGCATCGCGCGCCTGGTGCTCAACCGCCCGGAGCGCCTGAACGCGATCGCCGAATCGACGCCCGGCGAGATCCGCCGCGCGGTGGAATGGGCGCAGGCCGAGGACGAGGTGCACGTGATCGTGGTGGAGGGCGCCGGCCGCGCCTTCTGCGCCGGCTACGACCTGACCGACTACGCCGAGGGCCAGGCCGGCGAGCACCCCTGCCGGCAGGAGAAGACGCCCTGGGACCCGATGCTCGACTACGCCGCCATGAAGAAGAACACCGAGGACTTCATGGCCCTGTGGCGCTGTCCCAAGCCGACGATCGCCAAGGTGCACGGCTACGCCGTGGCCGGCGGCAGCGACATCGCGCTGAGCTGCGACCTGCTGGTGATGGCCGAGGACGCACGCATCGGCTACATGCCCACGCGCGTGTGGGGCTGCCCGACCACGGCCATGTGGACCTATCGCCTGGGCGCGATGCGTGCCAAGCAGCTCATGTTCACCGGCGACACGATCGACGGGCGGCAGGCGGCCGAGTGGGGCCTGGCCAATGCGGCCGTGCCGGCCGAATCGCTGGAGGCCGAGACGATGCGCCTGGCCGCGCGGATCGCCGGCGTGCCGCGCAGCCACCTCGCGATGCACAAGCTGGTGGTCAACCAGGTGTGGCTGTCGATGGGCCTGGAACAGACGCAGATGTTCGCCACCGTGTTCGACGGCATCACCCGCCACAACCCCGAAGGCCTGTGGTTCCGCCGGCACGCCGAGGTCGAGGGCTTCAAGAGCGCGGTGCAGTGGCGCGACAGCGGCCGCCCGATTCCCGAGGGCGACGAGGCGAGGGCGCTGATCGCCGAGCTCGAGGCCCGCCTCGCCGCGCAGCGCCGCGCGGGCTGAGCGTCGGCGCCTCAGCGCATGCCGATCGCCGTGCGCTGCAGGCCGGCGTCGAAGACGAGCCGCGTGGGCCAGGCGGGCCAGGCCGTGCCCAGGGCGGCGTCGTTCGGGTCGCCGCGCCGCGCGAAGGCGCCCAGGCTGCGCATCATGGCCTCGGACAGCGCCAGCCGCCCGGGCGCGTTGGCGCGCGTGACCATGAAGCGCGAATACAGCGAGGGGCCGAAGTTGCCGAAGACGAAGGGCAGGTCGAAGGTGTGGGCGGCGCCGAAGATGCGGTCCAGTGGCGGCGGCAGGCGGTCCCATTCGAACTCGTAGGCCCAGACGGCGTCCTGCCGGGTGCGCAGCGCGTCGAGCATGTCGTCGCGGATGGCGGAGAACCACAGCGCGTCGAGTTGCCGGGCCCGCGCATCGAAGCCCGTCCCGGGCGCGTCGACCGGCAGGTAGGCCGGAGGGATCCATTGGGCGAGCGTGGTCTGCGGCGGCGCGTCGGGGTCGTAGCGCGCGGCGAGCGAGAACACCGCGCCGTCGTCCAGCAGGCGGCCGCTGGTGCCGCCCAGCGCCGGGCTGAGGGCGAAGAGCTGCGGGAAGAGCTTGGTCTCGTCGCGCGTGTGGCCGGCCAGCACCGGCATGCGCAGGTAGCGGCCGGCACGCACGGCGGCGATCGGGTCCTGCGCCAGCACCCAGCCGTCGGGGATCGGGTTGCTGGCCGCCATCCCGCGCGCCGCGAGCCGGGTGCGCACCACCTGCAGCAGGGCGTCGGCGGGCTGGCTTCGCAGCCAGGCCGCGGTGCGCTGCGGCCCGGCGCCGGCTTCCCATTCCCGGGCCTGCGGGGCGTCGGCAGCCTGCCGGCCTGCGACCAGCGATTCGTGCACCAGCGCCTCGCCGCGCGCCGCCCATACCGGCGCGGGCAGCACGGCCGGGATGCCGCCTGGCGGCAGCGAGGCCGCGGTGGACAGGCCGCCGCTGAGTGCCGCGAGGCGGTGGAAGAGCGGCCGGCCGCGCGCCACCAGCATCGGCGAGGTGAGCAGCGCGTAGACGTTCACGGCCCCGGCCGACTGGCCCATCAGCGTCACCCGCTGCGGATCGCCGCCGAAGGCGGGCGCGTTGGCAGCGACGAACTCCAGCGCCTTCACGATGTCCAGCAGCGCGAAGTTGCCCGAGTCCTCCTCGCGCTGGCCGGTCTTGAGCGCCTTCGCGTCGAGGAAGCCGAAGATGCCGAGCCGGTAGTTCACCGTGACCACCACCGCGTCCTCGCGCCGCGCCAGTGCCGCGCCGTCGTACACCGGGTCGGCGGTGTAGCCCGTGATGTTGCTGCCGCCGTGCACGAACACGATCACCGGGCGCGGCGCGCTGGGGCGCGAGGCGGGCGTCCAGATGTTGAGGTACAGGCAGTCCTCGTCGCCCACGGTGCGGCCCAGCGAGCTGCCCACCGTGTCGTCGTAGCGGTTGTTCAGGCCCGGGCCGTAGAGGCGCTGCGTCTGCACGCAGGCGGGCGCGAAGGCGCGGGCTGCGCGCGGCGCAGTCCAGGGCTGCGGATCACGCGGCGCGCGCCAGCGCAGTTCGCCCACCGGCGCCTGCGCGTAGGGCACCCCTTTCCAGCTCCAGGTGCCGGTGGCGGCGTCGTCGTGGCCCAGCACGGGGCCCCAGGTGGTCCGACGCTGCATCGCGGCATCGTCTGCGCCGGGCGCCGCGCAGCCCGAGAGACACAGCGCGAGCAGGGCCGCCGAAAGCGCGGGCCAGCCGCGGCCCCTGCGGTGCAGCGTGCCCATCATTCCGCCGTGATGTTCGCTGCCTGGATGATCTGCGCCCACTTGCGCGTCTCGCTGGAGATGAAGGCGCTGAACTCGGCGGGCGTTCCGCCGCGAAGCTGCAGGCCGGCGGCTTCGGCCTTGCGCCGCACCTCGGCGTCGGCCAGTGCGGCCTTCAGTTCGGTGTGCAGGCGGCTCACCACCTCGGCAGGCGTACCCGCCGGCGCCAGCATGCCGTACCAGCCGTAGCCGACCACCGTGGTCAGACCCTGTTCGCGCAGCGTGGGTGCGTCGGGGTACAGCGGCGTGCGCTCCTCGTTCGCCACGCCCAGCACGCGCAGCTTGCCGGCCTGGATGTGCGGCACGGCGGTGGAGATCGCGGTCAGCGTGGCGTCGATGCGGCCCGCGAGCAATTCGGTGTAGGCCGGCGCGTCGCCACGGTACTGCACCACGATGCCCTTGGCCCCGGCGGCGCGCAGCAGCAGCTCGGCCGTGAGGTGCGGTGCCGAGCCGGCGCCGGGCGAGCCGAAGGTGGCGCCCTTGGGACTCGCCTTGGCGTACTGGATGAACTCGGCCAGCGTCTTGTAGGGCGCCTGGGCATTGACCACCAGGAACAGCGGTGCGATGGCCGTGCTGCCGATGGCCGCGAAGCTCTTGTGCACGTCGTAGGGCAGGTCCTTGTACAGCGCCTCGCCGATGGCGATGGGCGCGGCCGCGTGCAGCAGCGTGTAGCCGTCGGGCGCGGCCTTGGCCACGTAGTCGTTGGCGATGCGGGTGCCGGCGCCGGCCTTGTTCTTCACCACCACGCTCTGGCCCAGGCGGCGCGAGAGGAAATCGCCGAGCACCCGCGTGAGGATGTCGTTCGAGCCGCCGGCGCCGTAGGGCGACACCAGGCGGATCGGCCGTGCGGGCCAGGCCTGTGCAGCGCTTGGCAGGCTCCAGGGCAGGGCGAGCCCGGCGGCGGCCGAGGCAAGGAGGTGGCGTCGGTTCATGGGCATGGCTCTTGTCTCCGTCTTGTAGAAATCGTGCGTCAGATCGGGCGGATCGGTGGGTAGTCGAAGCGCAGCCCCAGGTGCTCGGCGCGCGGCTGGTACAGCCGCAGCACCACGTAGAACAGCTCGTCCGGCGGCGCGGGCAGCCAGTTCACGCCGGGCCCGGGGTCCTCGGCCTGCAGCCGGATCACCAGGCTGCCGTCGGGCTCGGTGCGCAGGCCGGGCGTGCGGTCGCCGATCGAGTAGCGGTCGATCGGGTTGGCGACGAACAGGCAGTCGCTGCGCCGGTACATGGTGAGCGACCAGAAGGCGTCGACCCGCGGCCCCAGGCCCGGTGGAAAACGCAGCTCGTAGCCCTTCGACCCGTGCAGGGGCCGGCCCTGCACGTCGACCTCGGCCGTCGGGTACATGGCTTCGTCCACGCCCAGTGCGCCGATGAAGTTGCGCGCGATGCGGGCGCGCGTGAGCACGTCGTCGCCCCAGTGCGTGCGGACCATCACCGGGATGGCCCAGCCGCCGCCGAGCCCGTGCGGCTGGCCGGCATGGCGCAGGCGCTCGTACACCACCGGCAAGGCTGCCGCCAGCGCGTCGTCGCCGGGCGGCCAGGCGAGCGACTCGCCCGCGGGCGGCGGGTTGTGGCGCAGCGCTGCGTCCACCGTCGCGCGGTACAGCTGCGCCGAGGGAATGCGCGTGTCGCGGCCGTCGAGGGCCGTGTCCACCCGCATCGCCGCGTCGCGGCCGTCCAGCCGCCGCATGCGAAGCGCCTGCTGCAGCGAGCGCACGCGCTCGGCATCCGGCCCGTCGTCGTCGACCAGGAAGCGGCCGATGAGCCACACGTCGTGGCCGGGCGCCGCGATGGTGTGCGTCACGTCGGACGGCACCTCGCCGCGCCAGCCCGGGCCGTGCACCAGCGTGCGCTGCGGACGGTTGCCGGTGGTGCGCCGGCCGACGTAGGCGAAGGGGTTGGTCCAGGCGTCGAGCAGGCCGAGCGTCCAGTAGCGATCGCCGACGTCCGGCGACTCGATCAGCACCGGGCCTTCGGACAGGTCGATCCACGCGTTGCTGTAGACCGTGTCGTTGTTCGGGCTCACCACCTCGCGGTCCTCGGGGCCGAGGCGGCGGTGGGTGTGGGTGAACTGGTTGACCCAGCGCCAGGACGAGCCGGGCTGGTCGGAGGCGAAGCCGAGCACGGGATGGCGGCGCGCCGTGGTGGCGGCACGCATGCGCATCATCTCGAACAGGGGAAGCGTCTGGATGACGGCGGCTTCGGCGGCGGTCGTCGCGTGGTCGGGGAGGGTGTCGAGGGTCATCTGGATGGCAGGTACGGGCGGGCGCGTCAGGCCACGGCGCGCTGTTCGCGCAGTCGGGCGATCTCGTCGGCGGCGAAGCCGAGCGCGCCGAGCACGGCGTCGGTGTCGGCGCCGCAGGACGGCGCCGCCGGCGGCCTGGCGCGCGGGGCATCGCCGAGGGTGTAGGGCAGCGCCAGCGCCGCCTGGCGGGTGCCGTCCCCGGCCATCGCGTCGACCAGCATGCCGCTGGCCTGCACGTCGGGGCTCTGCAGCACCTGGGCGTAGCTGCGCACGGCGCCGACGACGATCTGGTTGCGACTGAGCAGCGCCACGCACTCCTCGCTGCTCATGGTCGACAGGCAGTCGCGCAGCACGGCGCGCAGTTCGGCGCGATGCCGCACGCGCAGCGCGTTGGTGCGAAAGCGCGGGTCGGCGATCAGGTCCTCGCGCCCGACGACGCGGCACAGGCGTGCCCAGTGCTCCTCGGCGTAGGCCGAGAGCACGATGTGGCCGTCGCGCGTGGGCAGCACCTCGGCGGCCGGCGCGTTGTTGGGCTGGCCGTCGCCGATGCGCGTGGGTTCGGGCGCGCCGCCCAGGTAGTCGCACCAGGTCGTCGCCTGCAGGTGCACCGCCACCTCGAGCAGCGAGCTGCGCAGCGTCTCGCCGCGGCCGGTGCGGGTGCGGCCATACAGCGCCGCCAGCACGGCCTGTGCGCCCAGGTGCGCGGCGGCGGCGTCGATGATGGGCACGCCCACCTTCTGCGGCAGCCGGTCGGGCTCGCCGGTGACGGACATCAGGCCGCTCTCGGCCTGCGCCGCGATGTCGTAGCCGGGCCGGCCGCTCGACGGGCCCTGGTGGCCGAAGCCCGAGATCGAGAGGTACACGAGCGCGGGAAAGCGCTCGCGCACCGCTTCCGGGCCGAAGCCGAGCGCCTCGACGGCGCCCGGGCGCAGGTTCTGGATCAGCACGTCGCTCTCGCCGATCAGGCGCCAGGCGATCGCGCGGCCGGCCTCGCTCTTGAGGTCGAGTGCGATGGACTGCTTGCCGCGGCTGTAGGCCCGGATCATCGACTCGCCGTAGCTGCCGATGTGCCGGGCCTGGTCGCCGGCCAGGGGCTCGACCTTGATGACCCGGGCGCCGAGTTCGGCCAGCACCATCGCCGCGCCGGGGCCCGCGATGTATTGCCCCAGGTCCAGCACGCGCACGCCCTCCAGGGGCGCGGCGGGTTTCGTCGTTGTCTCGTCGTTCTGAAAGCGCATGGACAGGACCATAGCCCGTCCGGCGATTCTTGAAAATTCGATAATCGTGAGGGAGTGATCACGATTGGATATCGACCCCGGAGAGCCCCATGGACACCACGACCGCCCGCCTCGTGCGCAAGCTGCGGCTGCGCCACCTCGAACTGCTGGCGGTGCTGGCCGAGGCGGACACCATGCGCAGCGCGTCGGCGCAGCTGCACCTGAGCCAGCCGGCCATCAGCAAGATGCTGGGCGAGATCGAGGCCTGCTTCGGTGCGCGCCTGTTCGAGCGCAGCCACCAGGGCATCCACCCGAACGCGCTGGGCGCCGGCGCGGTGTTCCATGCCCGGGCGGTGCTGAACCAGCTGGCGCGCGCCACCGAGGACGTGGGCGCCATGCAGCAGGGCGCGCAAGCCGTGCTGCGGGTGGGCGCGCCTTCCGTCACGGCCACGGTGCCCGCGGCCATCGTGCGGCTGCGCGCGCGCATGCCCGGCGCCGCGGTCCAGATCCGCGAGGGACGGGTGCAGGAGCTGATCCAGCGGCTGCTGGCCGGCGAGCTCGATTGCGTCTACGGCGCGGTGACCCCGGAGCTGCTCACCGCCGACATCACGCCGCTGCTGGAGCCCGTGGCGATGCTGCAGGACGAACTGTGCGTGCTGGCCTCGGCGCCGCCCGAGGCGGCCGGCAAGCCCGCAAGGCGGCTGCGCTGGCGCGACCTGGGCGCGTCGCCCTGGCTGCTGCCGCCCCGGGACACGCTGGTGCGGCAGGCCTTCATGACGGCCTTCCTGAACGACGGCGCCACGCCCCCGGTGCCGGTCATCGAAGCGATCTCGTCCGTCACCATCGGGGCGCTGATGCGGCAGGACGCGTCGCTGCTGTGTGCCGTGCGGCTGGAGCACGCCATGGACGAGATCGCGCGCGGCGGCGTGCGGCGGCTCGCGATCGCTCCCCGGGTGCCGCTGCCGTCCTTCGGCCTGTTCTTCCGGCGCGACGGCATGGAACGCCCTGCGGTGCTGCTGGCCTTCGCCGAAGCGGTGAAGGCCGCCGCCGCTCGCCTCAGCGTGCCGCGCCGTAGGGGGTGAAGCGGCTCTGGTGCTCGTCGACCTGCAGCGGCCGGCCGACGAACGGGAAGGCGCGCTGCGGGCAGTCGGCGCGCTCGCAGACCTTGCAGCCCATGCCGATCGGCGTGGCCGCGTCGGGGTCGGCGAGGTCGAGCCCCTTGGCGTAGACCAGGCGCGGGGCGTGCCGGATGTCGCAGCCCAGGCCGATGGAGAACATGCGCTGGGGTGCGCCGTAGCCCGCCGGGCCGCTGGCCACCGTGCGCGCCACCCACAGATAGCAGCGCCCGTCGGGCATGCGCGCCAGCTGCGGCAGGATGCGCCCCGGCTGCGCGAAGGCCTCGTACACGTTCCACAGCGGGCAGGTGCCGCCCGTGCGGCTGAAGTGGAAGTGCGTGGCCGACTGGCGCTTGGAGATGTTGCCGGCGCGGTCCACCCGCACGAAGAAGAAGGGCACGCCGGGCGCGTCGGCCCGCTGCAGCGTGCTCAGGCGATGGCAGACCGTCTCGAAGCCGACGCCGAAGCGCTCGCCGAGCCGGTCGATGTCGTAGTGCAGGTCTTCGGCAGCCTTCAGGAAGCGGCCGTATGGCAGCAGCAGGGCGCCAGCGAAGTAGTTGGCCAGCCCGATGCGCGCGAGCCGGCGCGAGGCCGCGTCGTCCTGCAGCGGCGGCGCGGCCACCAGCGCATCGATGAGCGCGGCGTGCTCGACAAGCGCCAGCTGCGTGGCGAGCTGGAAGACCTGCTGCGCAGGCCCGAGCCGCGCCGACAGCTGCAGCGTGCGGTGCGCCGGATCGAAGCGGCGCTTGCCGTCCTGCGGCTCGGAGGTGGTCTCGACCCGCACCCGGTGTCGGCGATGCAGGCGCTCGATCAGCCAGTGGGCGAGCATGGGGCCTTCCACCGCCGCTTCGGCGGCCAGCGCTTCGGCCTGCCGGTCGACCTCGTCGAAATGGTTGCGATGCGCGAAGAAGAAGTCGCGCACCACCTCGAAGGGCATGGCGCGGGGCGTCGCGACCTCGGCGCGGTCGTCGCCCAGCCGCAGCGCCATGGTCTCCAGCTGTTCCTGCAGGGCGAGGTTGCGCCGGTGCAGTGCGACCAGGGCGCGGCCCAGCGCGGGCATCTGGCTGGCGGCCTCCTGCAGCTCCGGCAGGGCGACCGCCTCGGGCGCGTCGGTCAGGGCCTCGCGCATGCCCGCGACCAGCCGCGCCTCCTCGTCCTCCGAGAACTGCTGGATGTCGATGCCCAGCGTGCGGTGGATCCTGAGCAGCACCTGCACGGTGAGCGGGCGCTGGTTCTGCTCCAGCTGGTTGAGATAGCTCGGCGACAGGCCCAGCGCCTGCGCCAGCGCGATCTGCGTCATGCCCCGTTCGGCGCGCAGCTTGCGCAGGCGCACCCCCATGAAGGTCTTCTTCATGCCACCGGTTCCAGGCGCAGATTCGCAGAATTCGCAATTTCGTGGATTTCCATTTGCAAGGATTCGCCTTTTCAGTCGTGGGCAGATGCAGGCATTTTGCGTAAATTGCGAAGCATGACAACACCCGCCGGAACGACCGAACTGTGCGAACTGGTGCTGCCTGCGCACGCCAACCACCACGGCGCGCTGTTCGCCGGGCAGGGCCTGCAATGGATGGCCAAGGCGGCCTTCCTGGCCGGCCGCGGTCTGGCGCAGCGCGAGGTCGTGATGGCCGCCGTCACCGGTGTGGACTTCCTGGCGCCGGTTCCCGTCGGGCGCGAGCTGCGGCTGCGCGCCTGGGTCGGCCGCGTGGGACGCAGTTCGATGACGGTGTGCGTGGCCGGCACCGCGCGTGCGCCCGGGGTGGCCCCGGAGGACGCCCTCAAGGCTGTCTTCGAGATGGTGGCGGTGGATGCCAGGGGCCGCCCCGCCGCCATCGACCGTTCGTATCTGGACAAGGAAACCGCATGACCGTCACCACCACCGCCGAAGCCGCCGCGCCGGCCGCCTTCAAGCCCAAGAAATCCGTGGCGCTGTCCGGCGTCACGGCCGGCAACACCGCCCTGTGCACCGTCGGGCGCACGGGCAACGACCTGCACTACCGCGGCTACGACATCCTGGACATCGCCGAGGTCTGCGAATTCGAGGAGATCGCGCACCTGCTGGTGCACGGCAAGCTGCCCACGCGCGCCGAGCTGCGCACCTACAAGACACGGCTGAAGTCCATGCGCGGCCTGCCGGCGAGCGTGAAGGACGCGCTGGAGAGCCTGCCGGCCAGCGCCCATCCGATGGACGTGATGCGCACGGGCGTCTCGGCCCTGGGCTGCGTGCTGCCCGAGAAGGACGACCACAACATCGCCGGTGCGCGCGACATTGCCGACCGGCTGATGGCCTCGCTCGGCTCGATGCTGCTGTACTGGTACCACTGGAGCAGCGCCGGCCGGCGCATCGAGGTCGAGACCGACGACGACTCCATCGGCGGCCACTTCCTGCACCTGCTGCACGGACGCAAGCCTTCGCAGGCCTGGGTGGGCGCCATGCACACCTCGCTGAACCTCTATGCCGAACACGAGTTCAACGCATCGACCTTCACCGCGCGCGTGATCGCCGGCACGGGCAGCGACATGTACTCGTCCATCGCAGGGGCCATCGGCGCACTGCGCGGCCCCAAGCACGGTGGTGCCAACGAAGTGGCCTTCGAGATCCAGAAGCGCTACGACCACCCCGACGAGGCCGAGGCCGACATCCGCCGCCGCATCGAGGCCAAGGAAGTGGTGATCGGCTTCGGCCACCCGGTGTACACCGTGAGCGATCCCCGCAACGTGGTGATCAAGGGCGTGGCGAAGCGGCTGTCCGAGGAGGCCGGCACCACGCGCATGTTCGACATCGCCGAGCGGCTGGAATCGGTCATGTGGGACGCCAAGAGGATGTTCCCCAACCTGGACTGGTTCAGCGCCGTGAGCTACCACCTGATGGGCGTGCCGACGTCGATGTTCACGCCGCTCTTCGTGATCGCGCGCACCAGCGGCTGGGCGGCCCACGTGATCGAGCAGCGCATCGACAACAAGATCATCCGCCCGAGCGCCAACTACACCGGGCCGCAGGACCTGGCCTTCGTGCCGATCGATGCGCGCCGCTGAGTCGCGGCGGGCCGCGTGGGAAAGCTGAACGAATGGTCAGGTGCCGCTGGTGGGCATGGCTAGGATGGGCCGCGAGGCCGCACGCAGAGGCGGCCTTTCAACCACGACACCGGAGACTTCCCATGCCCCTCGACCGCCGCACCTTTTCCGCCGCCCTGGCCGCGCTCGGCCTGCCGCTGCCGCTCATCGCCTCCGCGCAGGACGGCTTCCCGAACAAGCCCATCCGCATCGTGTGCCCCTTCGCGCCCGGCGGCGGCTCGGACTTCATCGCCCGCGTCGGTGCCGACCTGCTGGGCAAGAACATCGGGCAATCGGTGATCGTGGACAACCGGCCCGGTGCGGGAGGCACGCTGGGCAGCGACTATGCGCTGCACCAGCCGGCCGACGGCTACACGCTGCTGCTGGTGGCGGGCAGCTACACGGTCAACCCGGCGCTGTACAAGCTCAAGTTCGATTCGGCCAAGGACATGACGCCGGTGATCCAGCTGTCCAAGGGCGCCTACGTGGTGTGCGTCAATCCGGCCAAGGTGCAGGCGAAGAACCTCGCCGAACTGCTGGAGTACGGCCGCAACAACCCGGGCAGGCTGAGCTTCGCCTCCGCCGGCAACGGCAGCCACCTGCACATCGCGACCGAGTACATGTTCGGCATGGCGAAGGTCAAGGCCACGCACATTCCCTACAAGGGCACCGGGCCGGCCATCACCGACCTGATCGCCGGCAATGTCGACATGCTGGTCGCCGGCACCGAAGGCCTGATGCCGCACGTCAAGGCCGGCAAGCTGCGCGCACTGGCGGTGACCACGGCGCAGCGCCAGGCCGCGTACCCGGACATCCCGACCGTGGCCGAGGCGGGCCGGCTCCCCGACTACGAGGTCGTGGCCTGGCATGGCCTGATCGCGCCGAAGGACCTGCCGGCGCCGGTGCTGGCGAAGATCAACGCCGCGATCAACACCGGGTTGAAGGCCCCGGAACTGGTGGCCAGGCTGGAGCCGACCGGCGTCTCGCCTGCGGGCGGCACGCCCGAGCAGTTCGGCCAGCTGATCCGCGTCGAGATCCCGCGCTACGCCAAGGTCGTGCAGGACAACCAGATCCAAACCCAATGAACGCCGCCGCCCGCGCGGGCGGCGTCGCCCCGTGATGAACCGTTCGTACCGCCAACCCCTGCCAGGCACCGGCCTGGACTACTTCGATGCCCGCGCCGCCGTGGAGGCGCTGCAGCCCGGCGCGTGGGCCGGCCTGCCCTACACGGCGCGCATGCATGCCGAGAACCTCGTGCGCCGCGCCGACCCGGCGCACCTGGACGACTACCTGCGCCAGATCGTCGAGCGCCGCCGCGACCTGGACTTTCCCTGGTACCCGGTGCGCGTGGTGTGCCACGACATCCTGGGCCAGACCGCGCTGGTCGACCTGGCCGGCCTGCGCGACGCGATCGCGAAGGAGGGCGGCGACCCGGCGGCCGTCAATCCGGTGGTGCCGGTGCAGCTCATCGTCGACCATTCGCTGGCGGTGGAGTGCGGCGGCTTCGACCCCGATGCCTTCGCGAAGAACCGCGCGATCGAGGACCGCCGCAACGAGGACCGCTTCCACTTCATCGAGTGGACGAAGAAGGCCTTCGCGAACGTCGATGTGATCCCCGCGGGCAACGGGATCATGCACCAGATCAACCTGGAGAAGATGTCGCCCGTCGTCGCCGTGAGCGAGGGCGTGGCCTTCCCCGACACCTGCGTGGGCACCGACAGCCACACACCGCACGTCGACGCGCTGGGCGTGATCGCCGTGGGCGTGGGCGGGCTGGAAGCCGAGAACGTGATGCTGGGCCGCGCGTCCTGGATGCGCCTGCCCGACATCGTGGGGGTGGAACTCACGGGCCGCCGCCAGCCGGGCATCACCGCCACCGACATCGTGCTCGCGCTCACCGAGTTCCTGCGCCAGCAGAAGGTGGTCGGCGCGTATGTCGAGTTCTTCGGCGAGGGGGCGCGCAGCCTGTCGATCGGGGACCGCGCCACCATCTCCAACATGTGCCCCGAGTACGGCGCCACCGCGGCGTTGTTCGCCATCGACGGGCAGACCCTCGACTACCTGAGGCTCACCGGCCGCGCCGACGCGCAGGTGCAGCTGGTCGAGACCTATGCGAAGGCGGCAGGCTTCTGGGCCGACGACCTGCGAACGGCGCAGTACGAGCGCGTGCTGCGTTTCGACCTCGCCACCGTGGTGCGCAACATGGCCGGCCCCTCGAACCCGCACCGTCGCCTGCCGGTCGGCGCGCTGGCCGAGCGCGGCATCGCCGACAGCGCGAAGCTCGCTGCCGGCAGGGCCGACGAGGCGCAGGGCCGCATGCCCGACGGCGCGGTGATCATCGCCGCCATCACCAGCTGCACCAACACCAGCAACCCGCGCAACGTGATCGCGGCGGCGCTGCTGGCCCGCAATGCCAACGCGCGCGGCCTGGTGCGCAAGCCCTGGGTCAAGAGTTCGCTGGCGCCGGGCTCCCGCGCGGTGGAGCTGTACCTGCGCGAAGCGAAGCTGCTGGGCGAGCTGGAGCAGCTGGGCTTCGGCATCGTCGGCTTCGCCTGCACCACCTGCAACGGCATGAGCGGCGCGCTCGACCCGGCGATCCGGCAGGAGATCGTCGAACGTGACCTGTATGCCACGGCGGTGCTCTCGGGCAACCGCAACTTCGACGGGCGCATCCACCCCGATGCGAAGCAGGCGTTCCTCGCGTCGCCGCCGCTGGTGGTGGCGTACGCCATCGCAGGCACGGTGCGCTTCGACATCGAGCAGGACGTGCTGGGCATCGACCACGACGGCCGCGCGGTGCGCCTGAAGGACCTCTGGCCCGGCGACGAGGAGATCGATGCGATCGTCGCGGCCAGCGTGCGGCCCTCGCAGTTCCGCGCCGTGTACGAGCCGATGTTCGCCATCCGCGCCGACGATGGCGAGACGGTGGCCCCGCAGTACGACTGGCGCCCCAGGTCCACCTACATCCGCCGGCCGCCGTACTGGGACACCGAGGGCGTGGGCGCGCTGGCCGCCACGCCGCGCACCCTGCGCGGCATGCGCCCGCTGGCGATCCTGCCGGACAACATCACGACCGATCACCTCTCGCCGTCGAACGCGATCCTCATGGACTCGGCCGCCGGCGAATACCTGCATCGCATGGGCGTGCCGGAGGAGGACTTCAACTCCTACGCCACGCACCGCGGCGACCACCTCACGGCCATGCGCGCGACCTTCGCCAACCCGCAGCTCGTCAACGAGATGGCGGTGGTGGACGGCGTGGTGAAGAAGGGTTCGCTGGCGCGCATCGAGCCCGAGGGCCGGGTCGTGCGCATGTGGGAGGCCATCGAGACCTACCTGGACCGGCGCCAGCCGCTGATCGTCATCGCCGGCGCCGACTACGGCCAGGGCTCCAGCCGCGACTGGGCCGCCAAGGGCGTGCGCCTGGCCGGCGTGGAAACGGTGGTGGCCGAGGGCTTCGAGCGCATCCACCGCACCAACCTCATCGGCATGGGCGTGCTGCCCCTGGAGTTCCGCCCCGGCACCGATCGCCTCACGCTGCAGCTGGATGGCACCGAGACCTACGATGTGGAGGGCGCACGCACACCGGGCGCCGAGCTCGTGCTGGTCGTGCATCGCCGCAGCGGCACGGTGTTGCGCGTCCCGGTGACCTGCCGCCTCGACACGGCCGAGGAGGTGTCGGTGTACGAGGCGGGCGGCGTGCTGCAGCGCTTCGCCCAGGATTTTCTCGAGTCGAAAAGGGCTGCGGCGCCCGTCTGACGGGCGCAGGCAGCTATGAAATCGATAGCAACATGACCATCGCCACCTTCGCCCCGCAGATCCGCATCCGCGCCACGTACATGCGCGGCGGCACCAGCAAGGGGGTGTTCTTCCGCCTGCAGGACCTGCCCGAGGCCGCGCGCCGGCCCGGCGCGGCGCGCGACCGGCTGCTGCTGCGCGTGATCGGCAGCCCCGACCCCTACGGCAAGCAGACCGACGGCATGGGCGGAGCGACCTCGAGCACCAGCAAGGCGGTCATCCTCTCGGCCAGCGAACGGCCCGGCCACGACGTGGACTACCTCTTCGGCCAGGTCGCGATCGACAAGGCCTTCGTGGACTGGTCCGGCAACTGCGGCAACCTCTCGGCCGCCGTCGGTCCGTTCGCCGTCGCCAACGGGCTGGTGCCGGCGGACCGCATCCCGCGCGAGGGCCTGTGCACCGTGCGCATCTGGCAGGCCAACATCGGCAAGACCATCGTGGCCCATGTGCCGATCGCCAACGGCGCGGTGCAGGAGACGGGCGACTTCGAGCTCGACGGCGTGACCTTCCCCGCGGCCGAGGTGCCTTTGGAGTTCATGGACCCGGCGGAAGAAGGCGAGGCGGGCGGCGCCATGTTCCCGACAGGGAAGGTGGTCGACACGCTCGACGTGCCCGGCGTCGGCAGCTTCCAGGCCACGCTCATCAACGCGGGCATTCCGACCATCTTCCTGAACGCCGCCGAACTCGGCTACATGGGCACCGAGCTGCAGCCGGCCATCAACGGCGACCGGGCGGCCCTGGCGCGCTTCGAGGCCATCCGCGCCTGGGGCGCCGTGAAGATGGGCCTCATCCGCGAGGTGGCCGAGGCGGCGACGCGCCAGCACACGCCCAAGATCGCCTTCGTCGCGCCGCCGCGGGACTACGTCGCGTCCAGCGGCAAGCCGGTGCAGGCGGCCGATGTGGACCTGCTGGTGCGCGCGCTGTCGATGGGGCAACTGCACCACGCGATGATGGGCACCGCCGCGGTCGCGATCGGCGTGGCGGCCGCCGTACCGGGTACCCTCGTGAACCTCGCGGCCGGCGGCGGCGAGCGCACCGCGGTGCGCTTCGGCCATCCTTCCGGCACCCTGCGCGTCGGGGCCCAGGCCCTGCAAGCCGGCGGTCAGTGGACGGTGACCAAGGCCCTCATGAGCCGCAGCGCGCGCGTGCTGATGGAAGGCTTCGTGCGCGTGCCCGGCGACAGTTTCTGAGAACCCCTTTTTGTCCTCTTCTTCCGCACAACGAACCATGTCCACCCGCCAGCAACTCAAGGCCCTCGTCGAAGCGCGCCGCGGCGTCATCGTGCCGGGCGCCTTCAATGCCCTGTCGGCCCGCGTCATCGAAGACCTGGGCTACTCCGCCATCTACGTCACCGGCGCCGGCGTGACCAACATGTGGTTCGGCATGCCCGACCAGGGCTTCATGGGCCTGGCCGAGATCGCCGATCACACGGCGCGCATCCGCGACGCCGTGGGCCTGCCACTGATCGTCGATGCCGACACGGGCTTCGGCAATGCGCTGAACGTGCGCCACACGGTGCGCACGCTGGAGCGCGCGGGAGCCGACTGCATCCAGCTGGAGGACCAGGTCGCGCCCAAGCGCTGCGGCCATTTCTCGGGCAAGGACGTCATCCCGACCGACGAGGCGGTGAGCAAGATCAAGGCAGCCGTCGACGCGCGCCAGGACCCCGACCTGCTCATCCTGGCCCGCACCGATGCCTGCGCCACGCAGGGCTTCGAGGCCGCCGTCGAGCGCGCCCAGAAATTCGCAGAGGCCGGTGCCGACATCCTCTTCGTCGAGGCGGTCACCCGGGAGGACGAGGTGCGCGCGCTGCCGCAGCGCCTGGCCAAGCCGCAGCTCATGAACATGGTCATCGGCGGGCGCACGCCGATCTTCCATGCGAAGCAGCTGGCCGAGCTGGGCTACGGCATCGTGCTGTACGCCAATGCGGCCCTGCAGGGCGCGGTGGCCGGCATGCAGAAGGCGCTGACGGTGCTGCGCGACGAACAGGAGGTGCAGGAGTCCAGCGGGCTGGTCACGCCCTTCGCCGAGCGGCAGCGGCTGGTGGGCAAGCCGGAGTGGGATGCGCTGGAGAAGCGCTACAGCTGACAAGGGACCCATCGACCGACTGCGCGCCCCGATCTCGCACCTGCGGTTCTCACCGTACAGAGTACGGCTCCGGTCCCCGGTGCGAGCTCGGCGCGCTCGCTACGGTGTCTTCGCGCCTTGTCCCGGGGCGTCGGAGCCGCCTCGTGGGGGCAGCGCCGGCCCGCGCCGCGCCAGCTCGACGAAGGCCCTCAGGTAGTCGATGTGCGTCTCGGACTCGCGGGCGCCCAGGTAGATGTGCTTGTGGATGCCGCGGGGACCGAGCCGCACCGGCACCACGTCCATCCGGCCTGCGTACTCCTCGACCAGCCAGCGCGGCAGCGCGGCCACGCCCCGGCCGCTGGCCACCATCTGCACCATGATGTCCGTGGTCTCGATGGTCTTGTGGCGCCGGGGCGTGATGCCGGCGGGGATGAGGAACTGGCTGTAGATGTCGAGCCGGTCGGTCTCGACCGGGTAGGTCACCAGCACCTCGCCGGCCAGGTCCCTGGGCTTGACGTGGGCGGCCTGGGCCAGCGCGTGGCCGCGCGCCACCACGAGCACCTGCTCGTAGTCGAACACCGGCTCGAACGCGAGACCGGGCTTGAAGAGCGGGTCGGGCGTGACCAGCAGGTCGATCTCGTAGCCGAAGAGCGCGCCGATGCCGCCGAACTGGAATTTCTGCTTCACGTCGACGTCGACGTCGGGCCACGCCGCGAGGTAGGGCGCCACCACCTTCAGCAGCCATTGGTAGCAGGGGTGGCACTCCATGCCGATGCGCAGCGCGCCGCGTTCACCCTGCGCGAACTGCAGCAGCCGCTGCTGCGCCAGGTCGAGCTGCGGGATCACGCGGTTGGCCACCGCCAGCAGGTACTGCCCCGCCTGCGTGAGCCGCAGGCTGCGGCCTTCGCGCAGCCAGATGTCGGTGCCCAGCTGCTGCTCCAGCTTGCGCATGCTGTGACTGAGCGCCGATTGGGTGACGTGAAGAACGCCGGCCGCGGCGGTCAACGACCCCTGGCGTTCGACTTCGCGGACGATGGCGAGGTGCGTGCGCTCCAGCATGATGCGTGAACAAAACTCATGGATGCGTGAGAGAAGACCATTTTACTTCATGGCTCGCCGTCCTTAGCATCCGCGGTCTTGTTTGCAGAGCGACACCGCCATGACCCTTCGCCCCCTTGCCCCGTCACGTCGAGATGAAGCGCCTGCGTGCGACCCGGTTCGGCAGGCCGGGCCGCGGCGCCCGCTGCGGCTGGTCGCGGTGTCCGGCGGGCTGCAACACCCCTCCAAGTCGGCCTTCCTCGCGGATCACCTGATGGACCTGATCGCCGATGCCGTTCCGTGCGAACGGCATCGGGTCGAACTGGGCCGGCTCGCGCCCCGGCTGGCGGGCACGGTCTCGCGGTCCGGGCTGCCCGACGCGGTGGAGAAGGAACTCGCCGCGGTGGAGCAGGCCGACATCCTGGTGGTGGCCACGCCGGTCTACCGGGGCTCGTACACCGGACTGTTCAAGCACTTCTTCGATTTCATCCATCAGGATGCATTGATCGACAAGCCCATCCTGCTGGCGGCGACCGGGGGCAGCGAGCGCCATGCGCTGGTGATCGAGCACCAACTGCGTCCGCTCTTCAGCTTCTTCCAGTGCCGCACCTTGCCGTTGGGCGTGTACGCGACCGACAAGGATTTCGCCGGCCACCGCCTGCACGACGCGGCGCTGGCCCAGCGCGCGGCGCTGGCGGTCGAACGCGCACTGCCCTTGCTGCAACCGTCGCGGCACGCCAGGCCCCGGCTGGCCGAAGAAGCGGCCGTGGCGTGACCACACGGCCAACCCTTGCCCTCAACCCACCGGATCACCCGACGGCGATGAACCAGGAACTCAGCTTCAACCTCAAGCGCATCCCCTTCGACGAGAACTATCAGCCGTCGGATGGCACGCGCATCACCACCAATTTCGCCAACCTGGCCCGGGGCGACAACCGCCAGCAGAACCTGCGCAACACCCTGAGGATGATCGACAACCGCTTCAACGAGCTGGCGCACTGGGACAACCCGACGCGGGACCGCTACGCCGTCGAGCTCGAGATCATCTCGGTCGAGATGGGCATCGATGCCGCGCGTGACATCCAGGCATTCCCGCTGATCGAGATCCTGAAGACCTGCATCCACGACCGGCGCGACAACAGGCGCATCGACGGCATCGCGGGGAACAACTTCTCCTCCTACGTGCGCGACTACGACTTCAGCGTCCTGCTTCCGAGCTACAACCTGGATCGCTCGGAATTCGGCGTGCCGGAGGATTTCGGCGACCTGCATGGCAAGCTGTTCAGGCAGTTCGTCGGCTCGGGCACGTACAGGGCGCACTTCGGCAAGGCACCCGTGATCTGCATCAGCGCGTCGACCAGCAGGACCTACCACCGCACCGGCAACCATCACCCCGTGCTGGGCGTCGAGTACCGGCAGAACGGGCTGTCGCCGACCGACCGATACTTCGCCAAGATGGGCATGCAGGTGCGCTTCTTCATGCCGCCCAACGGCGTTGCGCCGCTGGCCTTCTACTTCGACGGTGACCTGCTGGCCGACTATTCGAACCTCGAACTCATCGGCACCCTCAGCACCATGGAGACCTTCCAGAAGATCTATCGCCCCGAGATCTACAACGCAAACTCCGCGGCGGGAGACGTCTTCCAGCCCAGCTTGAAGAACCAGGACTACTCGTCGACGCAGATCGTCTATGACCGGGAAGAACGCAGCCAGCTGGCCGTGAAGCAGGGAAAATTCGCGGAGGATCACTTCATCAAGCCGTACGGGAGCGTGCTCGAGCGGTGGGCGGCCACCGTCGCGCTCTGACCACCCGCCTGGCCCGCGACCCCCTGGCTGCCCGGGCAGCAGGGGCCGACTCCCGCTCGTCCCACCGATCGTCCCTTGAAAGGAATTCCCCGATGTTCGAAACCTCCATCGCCGGCAGCCTGCCCAAACCCGCCTGGCTGGCCGAAACCAACAAGCTCTGGCCGCAGTGGCGCGCGGAGGGCGACGCGCTTCTCCAGGCCAAGGCCGACGCCACGCTGCTGTGGATCAAGGCCCAGGAAGACGCGGGCCTGGACATCGTGGGCGACGGCGAACAGTCGCGCCAGCACTTCGTGCACGGATTCCTGGAGCAGGT
Organism: Pseudomonadota bacterium; assembly: GCA_031119395.1. GTDB lineage: Bacteria > Pseudomonadota > Gammaproteobacteria > Burkholderiales > Burkholderiaceae_C > Xenophilus. The sequence goes on along the minus strand of JAVHYA010000001.1, from coordinate 46,959 downwards.
CGAGGGCATCGACTTCGAGCACAAGGTGAAGATGGGCATCCGCGACAACCGCTACGACGCGATGGTCCCGCAGGTGGTGGCGGCGCTTCGCCTGAAGGGCCGGGTGCATGCCTTCGAGGCCCGGCTGGCCCGCGCGCACACCAAGAAGAAGCTGAAGTTCACCTTGCCCGGCCCCATGACCATCGTCGACACCGTGGCCGACCGCTTCTATGGCGACAAGGTGAAGATGGCCTTCGCGTTCGCCGAACTGCTCAACCAGGAGGCGCTTGCACTGCAGGCGGACGGCGTCGACATCATCCAGTTCGACGAACCCGCCTTCAATGTCTACATGAAGGACGCCGCGGACTGGGGCGTGAAGGCGCTCGAACGCGCCGCGCAGGGCCTGACCTGCACGACCGCGGTGCACATCTGCTACGGCTACGGCATCAAGGCCAACACCGACTGGAAGCAGACGCTCGGCGACGAATGGCGCCAGTACGAGGCGGTGTTTCCTGCCCTGGCACGCAGCAGCATCGACCAGGTCAGCCTGGAGTGCATCCACTCCCACGTGCCGCCCGACCTCATGAAGCTGCTGGCCGGCAAGGACGTGATGGTCGGCGTGATCGACGTGGCCAGCGACGTGGTCGAGACGCCCGAGGAAGTGGCGGACACCATCGGCCGCGCGCTTCAGTTCGTGCCGAAGGAGCGGCTGTTTCCCTGCACCAACTGCGGCCTGGCGCCCATGGGCCGCGACGTCGCCTGGCGCAAGCTGCAGGCCCTGGCCGAGGGCACGCGGCTGGCCAGGCAGCGGCTGGCCGCGGCCTGAGGCCGCCAGCGGGCGGCCGGAGCGCCGGGCGGCGTCCCGTCAGCGCCGGCTCACGCGGCGGCGTTCCGGCGCGTGATGACCTGCCCGTTGCGGGCACCGCTGTGGGCGCCGTTCTCCCAGGTCACGGTGCCGTTGACGATGACGGTGTCGATGCCTTCGGCGGGGCGCGTGGGCGCCGCGTAGTCGGCGGCGTCGCGCACCGTGCCGGCGTCGAAGACCACGACGTCCGCGTGATGCCCGACCTTCAGCGTGCCGCGCTCGTGCAGCCCGAAGTTGCGCGCCGTGAGCCCGGTCATCTTCCACACCGCGGTCTCCAGCGGGAACAGCCCGACGTCGCGGCTGTAGTGGCCGAGCACGCGCGGGAAGGTGCCCCACAGCCGCGGGTGCGGCTTCTCGCCGACCGGGATGCCGTCGGAGCCGATCATGGTCTCGTCGAAGGCGAGGATGCGCTGCACGTCGTCCTCGTCCATCTGGAAGTAGATGGCGCTGCCCGGCTGCAGGCGCCTTGCCGCCTCCTCCTTGTCGACACCCCATTCGCGCGCGATGTCGGCCAGGTCGCGGCCGGCGCATTCGGGGTGCGGCTCGCTGCCGGCGATCAGCACCCGGCCGTCGAGCATGCCGCGGTCGGTGCGGATCATGGTCGAGCCGGCCGTGTAGGGGTAGCAGTCGAGGCCGATGCACTGATGCTTCATCGCGTCGCGGATGAAGGGCAGGGTGATCCGGGTCTTGCCGAAGTTGGGCTCGCGCTGCACCTTGTGGTGCGACACGACCACCGGCACGTCGAGGGCGCGGCCGATGTGGAAAGTCTCCTCGAGCGACTCCATGACCTTCTCGGCCTCGTCGCGCATGTGGGTGACGTACAGCGCCTTGCGCGCGCTGAGCGGGCGGCACACCTCGATGATCTCCTCGGTCGTGGCCTTGACGGCCGGCGGGTAGAAGGTGCCGGTGGACAGGCCGATCGCTCCGGCCTGCATGGCTTCCTCGACCAGCGCCTGCATGGCGGCGATCTCCTCGTCGGTCGCGACGCGGTCGAGGTCCTGCATCGTCACGGCGCGCAAGGTCGAGTGGCCGACCATGGCCGCGACGTTGACCGACGACGGGCTGGCGCGCAGGGCATCGAGGTAGGCGCGGAAGGTGGTGAAGCGGCCCTCGGCCGGGGTGTCGATGAGGCTCAGCGGCATGGGCAGGTCCATGTCCTGGCGCAGCGGCGCGGCGCTGATGCCGCAGTTGCCCGCCACGACGGTGGTGACGCCCTGCGACACCTTGAAGGGCATGGCCGCCTGCGAGAGCACGGCCTGGTCGTCGTGCGTGTGCGAATCGATGAAGCCGGGGGCGACGATGCGGCCCGTGGCGTCGAGCGTGCGCTCTGCCGTGTGGCCCGCGAGCTGGCCGATGGCGGCGATGCGATCGCCGATGATCCCGACGTCGGCGGCGAAGCGCGGCGCCTTGCTGCCGTCGATGACCGTGCCGCCTCGGATCAGCAGGTCGTAGTGGGTGGGGGGCGTGGTGGTCTCGGACATGGTTTCCTTCGTGGCGGCCGGGTGGCGTGGGCTCAGCGGAAATGGCAGGCGACGTGGTGGCCTGCGGACGAATCGGACGGCCGGGGCGACAGGACGGGCGCCTCGGTCCTGCACACCGGCTGGGCCAGCGGGCACCGCGTGTGGAAGCGGCAGCCGCTCGGCGGATTGGCGGGGCTCGGCGGGTCGCCCTGCAGCAGCATCCGCTTCGAGGGCGTGCGCGGGTCGGGCACCGGCACGGCGGACAGGAGGATCTCGGTGTAGGGATGGCGCGGCGCCGAGAACAGCGTGTCGCGGTCCGCGATCTCGACGATGCGGCCCAGGTACATCACCGCCACCCGGTGGCTGATGTGCCGCACCACCGCCAGGTCGTGCGCGACGAAGAGGTAGGCGATGCCGAACTCGGCCTGCAGGTCCATCAGCAGGTTCACCACCTGCGCCTGCACCGACACGTCCAGCGCCGAGACCGGCTCGTCGCACACGATCAGCTTCGGGTTGAGGGCCAGTGCGCGGGCGATGCCCAGGCGCTGGCGCTGCCCGCCCGAGAACTCGTGCGGGTACTTCCGGGTCGCCTCGGGGCGCAGGCCGACCTTGCCGAAGAGCCAGTCGACGCGCTCGCGCCGCTCGCGGGCCGAACTCATGCCGAAGTTCTTCAATGGCTCGGCCACGATCTCGCCGGCCGGCAGGCGCGGGCTCAGCGAGGCGTACGGGTCCTGGAAGATGATCTGCACGTCGCGGCGGCGCAGGCGCATCTGCTCGGCGCTCAGTGCGGTGAGCTCCTCGCCGTCGAGCTGCACCGAGCCCGAGGTCGGCTCGATGAGGCGCATGACCGACTTGGCGGTGGTGGTCTTGCCGCAACCCGACTCGCCCACGAGGGACAGGGTCTCGCCGCGGGCGACCTCGAAGGACACGTCGTCCACCGCCTGGACGGGTGGCCTGGCCGGTGCCAGCCAGCGCTTGGGCACCGTGTAGTGCTTGCGCAGCCGGGACACCTTGAGCAGGGTGGCGGCGCCGGGCGGGGCCGCGCTCCGGATCGTGGTCATGCCATCACCTCCGCGAGGGTGTCGGGGATCCGGCCTTCCTCGACCGCGAAGCAGGCGGCCACGTGGTCGTCGCCGTGCGCGACGAGCTCGGGGATCTCGCTGCGGCAACGAGCGTTCGCGTAGGCGCAGCGCGCCGCGAAGGCGCAGCCGCGGCGCGGCTCCTGGGGCGACGGCACCAGGCCCGGGATTTCCGCCAGGCGCGCGCCATGCGTGTTCATCGACGGCATCGAGGCCATCAGGGCGCGTGTGTAGGGGTGCAGCGGCCGGTCGAACAGGTCCAGCACGCCGGCTTCCTCGACCTTGCGGCCGGCATACATCACGACCACGCGGTCGCAGCTCTCGGCCACCACGCCCAGGTCGTGCGTGATCATCACCACGCCCATGCCGAGCTCCTCCTGCAGGCGGCGGATGAGCTCGAGGATCTGCGCCTGGATGGTCACGTCCAGCGCGGTCGTGGGCTCGTCGGCGATCAGCACCTCGGGGTTGCAGGCCAGGGCCAGCGCGATCATCACGCGCTGGCGCATGCCGCCGGACAACTGGTGCGGGTACTCGTTCACGCGCCGTTCGGGTTCGGGGATCTGCACCACGCGCAACATCTCGGTGGCGCGCGCCAGCGCCTCGGCACGGCCGAGCTTCTGGTGCAGCTGCACCGTCTCGGCGATCTGCCGGCCCACGGTCAGCACGGGGTTGAGCGAGGTCATCGGCTCCTGGAAGATCATCGAGATCCGGTTGCCGCGGACCTGCCGCATGTCGCGCTCGCTCAGGGCGAGCAACTCCGTGCCGCGCAGGCGGACCGAGCCGCTGATGCGCGCGGGCGGCGACGGCAGCAGCCGCAGGATCGACAGCGCGGTCACGCTCTTGCCGCAGCCGGACTCGCCCACCACGCCCAGCGTCTGGCCGGCGCGCACGGTGTAGCTCACCCCGTCCACCGAGCGCGCGGGGCCGGTGAGGGTGTCGAAGTGCGTGCGCAGGTCCTCGACCTCCAGCAGGGGCTCGCCGGGCGCCGGCGCGGTGCGGGGCAGGGTGTTCATCGTGGGGCTCCCGCGTTCAGAGTTGGCGCGCGAGGCGCGGGTCGAGCGCGTCGCGCAGGCCGTCGCCGAGCATGTTGATCGCCAGCACGGTGATCGCCAGCAGGATGCCCGGGTACAGGATGATGTGGAAGGCCACGGCGACGAAGTTGCGCCCCTCGGCCATCATGTTGCCCCAGCTCGGCGTCTGCGCCGGCACGCCCACGCCGAGGAAGGACAGCGCGGCCTCGGTGAGCACGGCCGCCGCCGCGACGAAGGTGGCCTGCACGATCAGCGGCGCGACCATGTTCGGCAGCACGTGCCGCACGAGGATCACCGGCAGCCGCGTGCCGACGGCGTGCGCGGCCTCGACGAAGAGCTGCTCGCGCAGGGTGAGGGCCAGCGATCGCACCAGCCGCGTCACGCGCGGAATCTCGGGCACCGTGATCGCCACGATCACCGTGGTCAGGCTGGCCTGGGTGACCGCCATCAGCGCGATGGCCAGCAGGATGCCGGGGATCGCCATGAGGCCGTCCATGATGCGCATGACGAAGGCGTCGGCCCAGCGCACGAAGCCCGCGAACAGCCCCAGCACGATGCCCAGCACGGTCGCGAGCGCGCCGACGGACAGGCCCACGATCATCGAGACGCGCCCGCCCCACACCGCGCGGCTGAACACGTCGCGGCCCAGCGCGTCGGTCCCGAACCAGTGCTCGGCGGAGGCGGGCTGCATGCGGGCGAGCACGTCCATGTCCTGCGGGTCGTGGGTGGCGATCCAGGGTGCGAGCAGGGACAGGGCGGACACCGCGATCAGGAGCAGCGCGCCGGCGATCAGCGTCGGGTGCTTGCGCGCCCAGCGAAAGCGCGGCAGCACGAAGGGGATGTCGTCCGGCGGCGCAGCCGCCGGCGTCGTCGTGGGCAGGGCGGACATGGTCAGTACTGGATGCGGGGGTCGAAGAGCCGGTAGCTCAGGTCGATCAGCAGGTTGATGAGCACGTAGACGCCGGCCGAGATCAGCAGCACGCTCTGGATGACGGGGTAGTCGTGCCGCTGCACCGAATCGATCACCAGCCGGCCGACGCCGGGAATGGCGAACACCGTCTCGGTGACCACCACGCCGCCGATCAGCAGCGCGACGCCGACGCCGACCGTGGTGGCGATGGGGATGGCGGCGTTGCGCAGCGCGTGGCCCAGCACGGGCAGCACGCCCAGGCCCTTGGCACGCGCGGTGCGGATGTAGTCCTCGTTCAGCACCTCGAGGACCGTGGCCCGGGTCATGCGCGTCACGAGGGCGATGTACACCAGCGCCAGGTTCACGCAGGGCAGCACGAGGCCGCGCAGCCAGGCGCCGGGGCCTTCGGCGAACCGGGTGTAGCCCTGCACCGGGAACCAGGGCAGCTGGATGGCGAAGGCATAGACCAGCAGGTAGCCGACCAGGAACACGGGCATCGAGAAGGCGAGCACCGCGAAGAGCATCACCAGGCGGTCGATCCAGGTGCCCGCGCGGTAGGCGGCGAGCGTGCCCAGCGGCACCGCCACCAGCAGCGTCAGCAGCATCGTCAGCGCGGCGATGGACACCGTGGGCTCCAGGCGCTGGCCGAGCAGCTGCGACACCGGCACCTGCGTGAAGATGGAGGTGCCGAGGTCGCCCGTCGCCAGGCGCCCGAGCCAGAGCACGAACTGCTCCCACAGCGGCTTGTCCAGGCCCAGCGCGATGCGCAGCTTGGCGATGTCCTCGCCCGTCGCCAGGTCGCCGGCGATGAGCGCGGCCGGATCGCCGGGCGACAGGTGGATGAGCAGGAAGACGACCACGGCCACCACGGCCATCACGGGCAGCGTGGCCGCCAGTCGTCGCAGGAGATAACCCATGGCGTCGTGAATCCCGTGGCCGGCCGCGCGCGCGCTACTTGTCCAGCGCCCAGACCACCGGCATGCCCGCCCACAGCTTGTCCAGGCCCTTCAGGCTCGCACGCGCGGCGTAGGCGGCCGAGTACTGGCCGGCGTTGACGTAGGGGATGGCCTCGTAGGCCCGCGCCTGGAAGGCGTCGAGGAGTTCCTTGCGCTTGGCGGGAATGGTTTCCTTGATCCATGCGGTGCGCAACTCGTCGAGCTGCTTGTCGCAGGGCCAGCCCGGCAGGCTGTTGCCGCAGGCGGCGCTCAGGTAGGCGTTGCTGATGGGGGAGTTGACGTCGAACTCGCCGGCCACGGTGACGTACATGTTCCAGCCGCCGGATTCGGGCGGGTCCTTCTTGGCGCGGCGCGCGCCGATGGAGGCCCAGTCGGAGTTCTGCATGTCGACGTTCATGCCGATGCTGCGCATGGTCTGCGCGGCCACCAGCGCCTCGGCGTTGAGGTAGGTCACGTCGGTGGGCACCAGCAGCACCACCTTCTCGCCCTTGTAGCCCGATTCGGCCAGCAGCGCCTTGGCCTTGGCGATGTCGGGCTTGCGGTAGGGCTCGGCGCCCGCGGCGGTCTCGTTCGGCCCGCCGCAGATGAAGTAGGTGGCGCAGTAGGTCACGCGCATGTCCAGCGGATAGCCCATGCCGGCGGTGAACTTGTCCTGGCTCGTGGCCATGGCCAGGGCCTGGCGCGCCTTGGCGTTGTTGAAGGGCGGAAAGAGGTGGTTGAGCACCAGGAAGCCCTGGTAGGCGCCGCCCGACCCCACCTTGATGCTGCTGTCGGCGCGCAGCGGTGCGATGTAGTCCGGCGGGAGCTGCTCGACGATGTCGACCTCGCCCCGCTTGAGCGCCGCGATCGCGCTGTTGGAGTCGGGCAGGTAGAGCCATTCGACGCGGTCGAAGTTGCTCTTCTTGCTGCCGGCCAGACCGCTGGGCGGTTCGCTGCGCGGCACGTAGTTCGGGTTGCGCACGAACACCGCCTTGTTGCCGGGCACCCATTCGTCGCGCTTGAAGACGAAGGGGCCGGAGCCGAGCACCTCTGGCAGCGGCGCGGTCGCGGGCATCCTGGCCAGGCGCTCGGGCAGCACCACGGGCGGGAAGCCCGAGGGCTTGGCCAGCGCATCGAGCACCATGCCGAAAGGCTCGTTGAGCGTCAGCGAGAAGGTGCGCGCATCCACGGCCTTCCATTCGGCACCGACACCGGCCATGGCGCGGCCCAGGCTGTCGCGCGCGGCCCAGCGCTGCAGCGACGCCACCGCGTCGGCCGAAGTGACCGGGCTGCCGTCGGAGAACTTGAGGCCGGGGCGCAGCGTGAAGGTCCACTGCTTGCCGTCCTTGGACGTCGTGTGCTTCTCGACCATCTGCGGCTGCGGCTTGCCCGTCGCGTCCTGCGCGTAGAGCGTGTCGTAGACCATGTAGCCGAAGTTGCGCGAGATGTAGGCGGTCGTGAAGGTCGGGTCGAGGATCTTCACGTCGGCATGCGCCACGACGCGCAGCGTCTTGGTCTGCGCCGCCGCGGGCAGGTGGGCCGCCGAAACGGCGAGGGCGCCCAGGGCGAGGGCGGTGAGCAGGCGTCGGGTCATCGTCGGTTCTCCGAAAAGGCAGATGGCGAAAAGTGCGAGGCGAAGGCGTTCAGGCGGCGGCGCCCGCGGTGGCCTCGATGGGCCACTTGGGCAGGCGTGCCTTGCGGTAGGGCAGCGTGTTGAGGTCCAGCGTCACCGCCCCCGGCGCGCCGGCGTAGATGACGTGCCTGGCGACCTTCGAGAAGGAGGCGTAGAAGTGCTGGGACGACTTGACCACGATGATCTTCCTGCTAGCAAGATCGCAGCCAAGCTGGGTGAACAGGTCGGTGCCCATCGCCTGGTTGCGCAGCGTGATCAGCACGATCTCGATGCCGTCGGCTTCCACCAGGGCGCAGTCGCCCAGCGGCACGGGCGTGTTCGCCAGGCCTGTCATCACCATGTCGGGGTGCAGTGCCTTCACATGGCACACCAGGTCCATCGGCTGGCCCGACAACGGGCTGATCTTGCCGCCGATGCGCATGGGCAGCCGTGCGCCCTGGCCGGCCTCGAAGGCGATGCGCACCGCAATGGGGTCCCACAGCGGGCCGACGGCGGCGTCGCGGATGCCGCGCTCGACCATGCGGCGCAGGATGAAGGTGCTGTCGCTGGCCGCGCCGCCGCCGGGGTTGTCGGCCCCGTCGGCCAGCACCACGGGCCCGCCGTCGAAGGCCAGCGCCTCGTCCAGCGAGGCATCGATGTCCGGGTAGCGCACGGTGAGCGCCTCGCGCATCGCGATGAGCTCGTCGGCGAGCTGCCGTGCCAGCGCATCGGCCTGCGCCTGGTTGCCGTCGGTGTAGACCAGCAGCTTGGTGCCCATCTCGGGCACGTCGCCCCACGGGAAGCCGTGGGCGATCGAGATCGACAGCACCCCGTCCCTGCCCTCCAGCGACTGGATGCGATCGACGAAGCCGCGTGCCGGTGCACGCGAGGTGTGCATGGTCACGACCATCTCGCAGTCGACCACCGCCACTGTCGGCCGGACCTTCTTCTCGACCTGCGCCGCGCACAGGTCCACCAGCTCCAGCCCGCGCTCCAGCACGTCGGTGTGCGGGTACTCCTTGAAGGCGATCAGCAGGTCGGCCTGCTCGACCATCAGCGGGGTGAGGTGGCTGTGCGGGTCGAGCTCCGCGCCCACGACCACGTCGGGCCCCACGATGCCGCGCACGCGCTCGAGCAGGTCGCCTTCGCAGTCGTCGTAGCCATCGGCCACCATGGCGCCGTGCAGGCCGAGCACGACCATGTCCACCGGCAGCGCGGCGCGCAGGTCGGCCAGCAGCTCGTCGCGCAGCGTCTCGTACGCGTGGCGGGTGGTGGTGCCGCTGGGTTGCGCGCCGGCGACCATGCCTTCGACGAGGTCCCAGCCGTGTTCCCTGCCGCGCAGGCGTGCGGCCCACAGCGGGCCGGAGAAGAAGGTCATCTTGTCCGGGTGCTGGCCGGCCGCGAAGTAGCCGCGGTCGCGGAACGACGCGATGCCGGTGGGCATCGGGCCGAAGGTGTTGGTCTCGGTGGCGAGGGATCCGCTGAAGACGCGCATCGTGGGTTCTCCGATTGGGGGCGGGAGGCTGGCTGTCGAAAGGGGGTCAGTGCGCGGGCTGTGCATCGGCCGGCACCGCGCCCGCCCGTGCGCGCAGCCGCGCCGGCGAGAGCATCTCGGCCGTGATGCCGAAGCCGGCGCTGTGCGGGGGCACGGGCAGTCCACGCGCCAGCGCGGCGCAGGTCTCGCCCATGGCAGCGGAGGTCTGGATGCCGTAGCCGCCCTGGGCCGCGACCCAGAAGAAGCCCGGCAGCCGGTCGTCGAAGCCGCCGACCAGGTCGCCATCGGCGACGAAGGAGCGCAGGCCGGCCCAGGTGCGTGTGGGGCGACGGATGACGAGCGTGCTCACTTCCTCGAGCTTGTGGATCGCCATCGCGATGTCGAGCTCCTCGGGCTGCACGTCCTGCGGCGGCACGGGGTCGGCGTTGGCGGGCGAGCCGAGCATCATTCCGGCGTCGGGCTTGAAGTACCAGTCCTCGTCCGCCCCGATGGCCATCGGCCAGCCGGCCGAATCGATCTCGCGCGGCGGCTCGAAGACGAAGGCGGAGCGCCGGCGCGGCTCGATGCCCAGCGGCTCGGCGCCTGCGAGCCGGGCGACGGCGTCCACCCAGGCGCCGGCGGCGTTGAGCACCACCGGTGCCTCGTAGGTCGTTTCGCCCGCCTCGACGCGCCATCCGCCGCTGGTGCGCGCCATCGCGCGCACCTCGGCGTCGCACACCAGCCGCCCGCCGTGGCGGCGCATGCCGCGCAGGTAGCCCTGGTGGATCGCATGCACGTCCATGTCCGCCGCGTCGGGCTCGTACACGCCGCCGATGAGCGGCTCCGGCCGCAGCACCGGAAGCATCGCGTGCGTCTGCTGCGGGCTCAGCCGTTGCGCGCGGTCCGTCACGCTGCGCAGCACGTCCCAGTGCCGCTCCAGCAGGGCTTCCTGCCCGCGCGTGCCGACGAACACGGCGCCGCGCGGCGAGAGCAGGGGATGCTCGCTGAAGCCCTGGGGCGGGGCTTGCAGGAAGGCACGGCTGGCCATCGTGAGCGCGCGCACCTGCGCGGTGCCGTAGCTTTCCATGAAGAGCGCCGCCGAGCGTCCGGTGGAGTGGTAGCCCGGCTGGCTCTCGCGCTCCAGCAGCACGACGCGGCCATGGGGCGCGAGCCAGTAGGCGACCGAGGCGCCGGCGATGCCGGCCCCGATGATCAGGAAATCGACGTTCTCGGTCATGTTGCTGGCGTGGCTGGGTACCGGTGCGTGTGCGGGCGTTGGCCGCGCAGTCTATTCATGAATTTGCAGATACGCAAAAGTTTCGAGAATCTCCCGCTCGGGGTTTCCACTCTTCCTTTTGGTGCATTTGCGTTTGCGCAATTTGCAGATATGCAAAGTCCGGGCCAGGGCTGGCGCGTCGGGTGCGCGCCGGCGCTGCTTCCGCTGGCAGAATCCGCGCAAACGCGCCGACCATGACAAGCCCCCGCACCACCTCATCCAAAGCTGCGGCAGGCGCCCAGCCGTCCGACGCCAACACGCTCGACCGCGTGGCCTTCGGCAAGCGCCTGCGTGCGGCGAGAAAGCAGTTCGGGTGGACGCTGGCGCAGGTGGCCGAGCAGTCGGGCGTGTCCATCACCACGATCTCGCGCGCGGAGCGCGGCCAGCTGGCGCTGAGCTACGAGAAGTTCTCGGCGCTCGGACGGACGCTGCGCATGGACATGGGCGCCATGTTCGCCCAGGCGGGGACGCAGGCGCACCGGCTCGACCGCCCGATCGTCACGCGGGCGGGGCAGGGCGTGACCTACCGCGGCCTGGCTTTCTCCTACCAGTTCCTGGGCACGCAGGCGATCGGCAAGCAGATGAGCCCGATCGTCGGCACGGTGCACGCGCGGCGCATCCACGGGCCGGAGGACTACGCGCGCCACGACGGCGAGGAGTTCGTGTACGTGCTGGGCGGCGAGGTCGAGGTGCACTTCGAGGATGGCGAGGTGGTGCGCCTCGCGCGCGGCGACATGCTGTACTTCGACAGCCGCATCGGCCACGCCTACGTCACGGTGAGCCGGCAGCTGGCCCGCGTGATCGGCGTGTGCACGAGCGAAAGCAACCTGATGCTCTCCGCGCGTGCGGGCGGCGTCGTCGAGGCCCCGGCCGCCCCCGCGCCGGCGCGGCGCGGCAGGCGCTGAAGCTTCAGGCCCGGGCGGCCGCCTCGGCCTGCAGTTCCTTCTTCGACAGCTTGCCGACCGCCGTCTTGGGCAGCTCGGTGCGGGCCTCCATGGCCTGCACCATCTCGTGCTTGCCCAGGTAGTCGGCCAGGAAGGCCTTCAGCTCGGCCAGCGTGGGCGGCGTGGCGCCGTCCTTGAACTTGATGAAGGCCTTGGGCGACTGTCCGCGGTAGGCGTCGGGGATGCCGATGACGATCACCTCTTCCACGGCCGGATGGCGGTAGATGGCTTCCTCGATGTTGCGCGGATAGACGTTGAAGCCGCCGCAGATCAGCATGTCCTTGGTGCGGTCGACGATGTAGACGAAGCCGTCGTCGGTCATGTAGCCCACGTCGCCCGTGCGCAGGAAGCCGTCGGACGTCATGGCCTCGGCCGTGGCGTCGGGGCGGTTCCAGTAGCCGGCCATCACGTTGGGGCCGCGAATGCACAGCTCCCCGCGCTCGCCGGGTGGCAGCTCGCGCTGGTCCTGCAGGTCGATCACCCTGACGTCGACGCCGGGCACCGGAATGCCGCACGAGCCCGGGCGGTAATGGCTGAAGCCGGGCGAGGCCGTGGCCATGGTGCAGCTCTCGGTCATGCCCCAGCCCTCCTGCAGGCGGCACTGCGCCATGCGCACGAAGTTCTGGTAGACCTCGGCCGCGATCGGCGCGCCTCCCGAGTTGCAGAACCTGAGCGAGGACAGGTCGATGCGCTCGATGTCCGGATGCCCCGTGAAGGCCACGTACATCGTCGGCACGCCGAGGAACACCGTGGTCCGACGTTCGACGAACTCCCGCAGCACCGTCTCCAGGTCGAAGCGCTGGTGCAGCGACAGCTCGGCCCCGATCGACAGGCCGAAGAGCATGTTCACGACCAGCGCATAGATGTGGAAGAGCGGCAGCACGGCGAGGAAGCGTTCCTCGCCTTCGTCCAGCGTCTTCGATGCGACCAGCGTGTGCCACACCTGCGAGACGGCCGCGCTCAGGTTGGCGTGCGTGAGCATCGCGCCCTTGGGCTGGCCGGTGGTGCCGCCGGTGTACTGCAGCACGGCCACTTCGCGCGCGATGTCGGCAGGCGCGTGGGGCACGGCGATCGGCGCCGCGGCCAGCAGCGTTGCGAAGGGCACGCGCGCCGCGCCCGGCGCCAGCGCATCGGACGGGGCCGGCGACGCGGCGGCAGCGAAGTCCGCCGCCGTGGCGACGACCAGGGTGCGCAGCGGTGGCTGCGCCGCGATGGCCTCCATCTTCTGCAGCAGCTCGGGCTGGTCGAAGGTCACCATCACCGTGGTCTGGCTGTCCTCCACCTTGTGGCGCAGGGTGTGGCCGGCGTCGAGCGGCGAGTAGTTCACCACCGTGCCGCCGGCGCGCAGCACGGCGAAGAAGGCCACGACGTACTGCGGCACGTTGGGCAGGTACAGCCCCACGTGCACACCGGGCCGCACGCCCAGGCGCTGCAGGCCGCCGGCCACGCGGTCGATGTGGCCGGCCAGCTGGGCGTAGTCCAGCTGCAGGCCGTCGTAGCGCAGCGCGGTGTTCGCGGGCCAGCGCTGCACGGCGGCGTCCAGCAGGGCGCCCAGGGGCGCCAGCCGCAGCGGTGCCTCCCAGCTCGTGCCGGGCGGGTAGCTCTTCAGCCAGGGGCGGGCGGTCATGCGCTCAGGCTCCGGCAGGCCGCTTCATGTCGCACTGGCTGGGCACCACGAGCGACCGGGCGGGCGAGGCGGACTCCTGCACGAAGCCCTGGTCGGTGCCGTCGAAGCCCTTCTTCACCTTCGTGCCGTCGGCGGTCTGGTTCGTGTAGACGAGTTGCGAGGAAAGCAGCTGGTGGTCGGCCTTGCGCATGGTGACGTCGCCGACGACCGACTTGTAGCCGATGTCCTCCAGCGCCAGCGCGATCTTCGTGGGATCGGTCGATTTCGCCTTGCGCACGCCCTGCGCCAGCAGCTCGGTCGCCACCGACAGGCGCGCCAGGTAGAAGGGTTCCTTGTACCTGGCCTCGAAGGCCTCGGCCTGCGCTGCGAGCACGGCGTTGTCCGAGCCCGGATACCAGTCGCCGACCATGCTCAGCTTGACGGTCTTGGCCGCCTGCAGGGCGATCATGGTCGACTTGTTGGCGCTCGAGTGCGTCAGGATGCGCAGCTTGTAGCCCGCGTCGCCCGCGGCACGGATCACCAGCGCCATGTCGTTGCCCCAGTTGCCCGAGACCACGGTGTCGGCACCGGCCGCGCGCATCTTGGCGATGTAGGGCGCGAAGTCCTTCACGGTGCCGGTCGGGAAGAAGTCCTCGCCCACGAACTGCAGGTCGGGGCGTGCCTCGGCCAGGATGGTCTTGCCATAGGCGGTCCACTGGCGGCCGAAGCTGTAGTCGGGGTTGAGGAAGTAGACCTTCCTGATGTCCGGCGTCCTCTTCACGAGGTCGCCCATGGCCTTCATGCGCATCGGCACCTGCGCGTCGGTCAGGAAGTGCCAGAACGAGCACTGCTTGCCCACGAGGTCGGGGTCGTAGCCGCCGTAGTTGAAGACCAGCACCGCCTTGTCGGGGTTGCGCTCGTTGTTGCGGTTGGCGGCGGCCACCACGGCCGACACGGTGGCCGAGCCTCCCCCCACGAAGACCGCCTTCACGCCGGCTCCCACGGCAGCCTGCAGCGCGGCCTGGCTTTCCTGCGTCGAGAGCTTGTTGTCGTAGGCCAGCACTTCGAGGCGGATGCCGTCGATCCCGCCCTTGGCGTTGATCTGGTCGGCGGCGAAGCGCAGGTGGTTCTCGAAGATCTTGCCGACATCGGCCATGGGGCCGCTGAGCGGGTCGATCATCGCGATCTTGAGTGTCTCCTGGGCGTGCGCGGCAAAGGCGGCGGCGAGAGCCACGGCGCACAGCGTCTTCTTGAACATGCGAGCGATTCCTTGAATGAGAGGTCGGGGGAAGCGCAGGCAGTGTCGATACGCACGGCGCGCAGCCGCAGTCAATTGAGCGACTGCGCAGGCGACGCCGAAGTCATGTGCGTGACTGACGGCGGGGTGGCCGCGGGGCACGCGTACGCGTGCACGCGGCGTCCGCTCAGCCCTTGGGCGGGTGCACCACCGGGTCGAGCAGTTGCCGCGTCTGCTTCAGGCTCGCGTTCAGCAGGCCGTCTGCCGCGGCCGCGCGGTCGCTCGCACCCTCGATCGCGGGACGCAAGGCGCTCGCCAGCGCCACGTTGACGGCGCCGACCACCGAGGGCAGCAGCTCGCGCAGCGGGAGCTCGCCCAGCGCCTCCATGCGGCGGACGATGAGCTCGAAGGCCTCGTGGCCGACATCGTTGACGAACTGGTGGCGGTCTTCGGCGGGGATGGTCATGGGTGTGTCCTTGAGGATGATGCGTTGGAGATGCGATGCCGCATGCGTGCGGGGCGTTTCAGCCTGCGCCGATGTGGCCGTCGTACTGGGGCAGGTCGTCGGTGATGGTGAACCACGGCGCCTTCGAGCCCACGAAGATGTGCGCGCTGGGGCGCAGGCCGGGGGCATCGACCAGCGTGCCGAGCGTGACGTGCACGAAGGCCCCGTCCCGCACGACCGAGTACAGCAGCGAGCCGCAGCGCGCGCAGTGCATGTCGAAATTGGCTTCGCCACCGTGCCGCAGCATCGCATCCTCGCCCTGCGTGACGCGCAGTCGCCCGCGCGCGATGCCGGCGAAGGGCTTGAACGCGGCGCCGGTGGCGCGGCGGCAGTCGCCGCAGTGGCAGTTCAGCGCGTAGTCGAAGGCGTCGTCGACTTCGTAGTGGACGGCGCCGCAGCAGCAGCGGCCCGCCAGCGCGCGTGGCGACTCAGCCATGGCGCATGCCGATCTTCAAGCAAAAAAGTGCTGCGACGCCCGTCCTGCCTGCGCGGGCAGCTATGAAAATCATAGCGTCGCTCACTTGCGGCGACGGCGCGTGACCTTGACCACCACGTCCATGCCCTCGTACGCGTCGGCCTCGCCGAACCAGCTGCCGCTGATGGGGGGCGCGAAGGCCGGGTCGCGCGCGACGCCGACGCGGATGAGCCGCCCGCTGCCCATGAGGTTGTTGGTCGGGTCGAAGGCGACCCAGCCCGCGCCCGGCAGGTAGGCCTGCAGCCAGGCATGGGTGGCGCCGGCGCCGACGATGCTCTCGCCGGGTTCCTGCACCCCGGTGTCGAGCATCGCGTCGTAGAGGTAGCCCGACACGAAGCGCGTGGCGATGCCCAGCCGGCGCGCGGCTTCCATCATCAGCAGCGCGTAGTCGCGGCAGCTGCCGCCGCCGACGGCCAGCGTCTCCAGCGGCGTCTGCGTGCCTTCCTCGTCGCGCGCCTGGTAGGTCAGGCTCTGGTTGATGTGGGCGTTCATGCGCGTGAGCGTCTCGCGCGTGCTGTTGGGCTGGTCGCTGTGCAGGAACTGGTGCGCCCAGCGGATCAGCGTGCCGTCGGGGTCGTCGTGGTGCGGACGCAGGTAGTGCTCCAGGTCCAGCCGCTCCTGCATCGAGTAGGCGAAGGGCAGGAACTCGGCGGCGGGGTCGAGCTGCAGCTGGTCCTCGGGCGAGGGCACGTGTTCGATGGTGAACGAGCAGGCGATGGTGAGCTCGGTGGCCTGGCCCTGGGGCTGCACCAGGGCGACCGAGTTGGAATGCGGGTCCTGGATCATGCGCACGTGCGCCTGCGGGCTGACCTGCAGGTCGGTGGCGAGCACGCGCAGGTCGTGGCTGTCACGCGGGCGGAACATCACCCGGTGCTGCCCGAAGCTCACCGGTTCCCGATAGCGGTAGGTGGTGGTGTGCAGGATGTCGTAGTGGGTCGCCATGGCGGGGATTGTCGTCGCGCTGCCGCGAAGCGGCGGTGGGTTTCAGGTGCGCACGCGCGAGGTGTCGAGCGCGCGCGCCAGGTTGGCCGCGACGGGCAGCGGCTCGCCGTGCCATCGCGCGGCCAGCAGCTCGGCGCACAGGGCCGCGAAGCTCAGCCCGCGCGAGCCCATCGCGGTGCTGACCCACAGGCCCGGTGCGGCGCCAGGCACCGGGCCGACCAGCGGGCGCCGGTCGGCCGAGGCGCAGCGCACGCCGGCCCAGGCCTGCAGCTCGCCGCGTGCAGCCTGGCGGCGTGCGAGGGCAGCCACGCCGGGATGCAGGCGCTCGAGGCGGTCGAGGTTGAATTCGGTGTCCTGCGGGCGCAGTTCGCGGCCCTCGTCGCCGGGCGCGAAGGTCGAGCCGCTGAGCCAGCGCGGGCCAGCCGGCAGCGGGGCGCCGGGCACCAGGTGCCCGTCGCCGTTGAGCGGCACGGCGGGCAGGCCGGCGCGTTCGCCGTCGGCCGGCATCGGCCCGTGCACCAGCTGGCCGCGCACGGGCTGCAGGGGCAGCGCGCCGGCGACCAGCGAGCGCGTGCCGTGGCCGCCCGCGAGCACCAGGCGATCGGCCTCGGCCAGCACCGTGCCCGCGGCATCGAGGGCCTGCCAGCGGCCGTCGGAGGTCGAGGCCACGTGCGCGACCTGCGTGTTGCCGACGAAGCGCACGCCCGGCACGGCCAGCCAGGCCGCCACCAGCGCGGCCGGGCGCACCCAGCCGGCATGCGCGTGCCACAGGGCGGGCGTGCCCGGGGGCAGGGCGGCGCGGGCGCACTGGGCGGCATCGGCCGTCCACGAGTCGTTGGGGCCGTCGGCCTGCCAGCCCGGCGGCAGGCGCAGGGCGGCGGTGTTCGCGCGGCGTTCCAGCACGCCCTCGCACTGCCAGTCGGTGCCGGCGCCGTCGGCCAGCAGCGACTGCACCTGCTGCCAGCTCAGCCGCGCGCCCGCGCGGGTCAGGCGCGAGAGCAGGGCGTCGTCGGGCGACGCATGCGGCGCCAGCACGGCCGCCGGGGCGCCCGACGCACCGGCGGCCGGTGCCCCGGCCGCGTCGAGCACGGTCACGTGCCAGCCGCGTCGCGCCAGGCTGGCCGCCACGGCCGCACCGGCGAGGCCGGCGCCGACCACCACGCATGCGCCGGACGCCGCCACGCGCTGCGGATCGGGCGGCGGCCGGCGCGGCTGCCAGGCCGGGGCGTAGCGGCCGCGCAGGCAGTCGCGCTTGGGCGGAAGACCCGGTGCCTTCTCGACCACGAAGCCCAGCGGTGCCAGCGCGTCGCGCACCGCGCGCGCAATGGTCCAGGTCGCGATGCCGGTGCCCGGCCGGGCGAACCGCGCGACGGCCTTGAGCACCTCCGGTGTCCACATCTGCGGGTTCTTCTGCGGGCTGAAGCCGTCGAGGAAGAGGCTGTCGGCGTCGAAGGGCTGCAGCGCGCGCAGCATGGGCTGCACCTCGCCCACGCACAGCGTGAGCATCACGCGGCCCTGCTCGAACACCAGCCGGTGGCAGCCCGGCAGCAGGCCGTGCCACTGCGCGGCCAGTTCGGCGCCCAGCGCGGCCAGCGCCGGGCCCTGCGCTGCGGCGGCGCGCAGCAGGTCGGCGGCAGACACCGGGTAGCCCTCGATGGAGACGAAGTGCAGCCGCCCCGGCCGCGCCGGGTCGTCGCGCCAGGCCTGCCAGCTTGTCAGGAAATTGAGGCCGAGCCCGAAGCCGGTTTCGAGAATCCGCCACTGCGGCGCATGCGCCCAGGCACCCGGCAGCCCGCAGCCGCCGAGGAACACATGGCGGGCCTGGGCGACGGCGCCGGCTTCGGAGTGGTAGCCCTCCTGGAAGCGGGCGCTGAACGGGCGGCCGTCAGGGTGCCACTCGACGGGTTCTGTCATGGGAAAGCGGAGGAGGCGAGGCGCCGGCGGTGCTCGCGGCGCGGGCCGTCAGGACGCCGGCGCATTGCAGCGCGCCGGCTCGGGGCGTCAGGCGCTCGGCGGCACGTACCCCTGCGCCACATCGGCGCCCTCGCCGAAGAAGTGCTTCTCCATCTGGCGCGCCAGGTACTGGCGCGCGCGCTGGTCGGCCAGGTTCAGGCGGTTCTCGTTGACCAGCATGGTCTGCTGCTTGAGCCAGGCGGCCCAGGCTTCCTTGCTGACGTTCTCCCAGATGCGCTTGCCCAGCTCGGTGTGGGGCGGATACGGGGGGAGATCGAGCCCTTCGGCCTCTCGGCCGAGCTTGATGCAGTGGACCATGCGTGCCATTGCGGTGCCTCTTCGGTGTGGGTGCGCGGCGGGCGCGGGGCCGGCCGCTTAGTTGATTTCGCTATTTAGAACTGAAAACTCGGTCGTTCCAGTTTCTTTATGCGTTCTTGAGAATGCAAGGCATCGACGTTATGCCTTTTCAGAGCACAAACATGAACCTCCGCCGCGACTTTATCAAGCTTTCCCTGGTGGCCGCCGCGGCCTCGGGCCTGACCCTGACGGCGTCGTTGCCGGCGGTGGCGCAGGTCCAGGGCAATACCGTCAATCTGCTCAATGTCTCCTACGACCCGACGCGCGAGCTGTACGTCGACTACAACAAGGCCTTCGCCAAGTACTGGAAGGGCAAGACCGGCCAGGACGTGGTGGTCAAGCAGTCGCACGGCGGCTCGGGCAAGCAGGCGCGCTCGATCATCGACGGCCTCGAAGCCGACGTCGCCACGCTGGCGCTGGCCGGCGACACCGACGCGCTGGTGAGCCACGGCGGCCTCGTGAAGGCCGACTGGCAGAAGCGCCTGCCGCACAACAGCTCGCCCTACACCTCGACCATCGTGTTCCTGGTGAAGAAGGGCAACCCCAAGGGCCTGAAGGACTGGGACGACCTGGTCAAGCCGGGCGTGCAGGTCATCACCCCCAACCCCAAGACCTCGGGCGGCGCGCGCTGGAACTACCTGGCGGCGTGGGAATTCGCCAAGCGCAAGTACGGCGGCGATGCCAAGGCCAAGGACTTCGTCGGCAACCTGTACAAGAACGTGCCGGTGCTCGACACCGGCGCGCGCGGCAGCACGATCACCTTCGTGCAGCGCAATGTGGGCGACGTGCTGCTGGCGTGGGAGAACGAGGCCTTCCTCGCGCTCAAGGAGTTCGGTCCCGACAAGTTCGAGATCGTCGTGCCCTCGATCTCCATCCTGGCCGAGCCGGCCGTGACGGTGGTCGACAAGGTCGCCGACAAGCACGGCACCCGCGCCGTGGCCGAGGAGTACCTCAAGTACTGGTACACCGACGAGGGCCAGGACATCGCCGGCCGCAACTACTACCGCCCGACGGCCGACAAGGCCAAGGCGAAGTACGCCAACCAGTTCCCCAAGCTGGCACTCTTCACCATCGACGAGGCCTTCGGCGGCTGGACGCAGGCCGACAAGGCGCACTTCGCCGACGGCGGCAGCTTCGACCAGATCTACACCAACAAGCAGAAGTAGGTCGCGGCATGCAGGGGCCCGAGCGGCCTCTGCGATGGATTTCATGGCTGGTGGCGCCCGTCTGGCGGGCGCTGCGAGTCGATTTCGTCTTCAAAATTTCCCGAGAACGTCCGATGTCTGTGCTGTTGCTGGCGGGTAGCCCGTCCTCGCCGTCGCGGTCCACCGCCTTGCTCGACGCCGTGGCCGACCGGCTGGCGCGCCGCGGCGTCGCCACCGACGCCCTGGCCGTGCGCGATCTGCCGGCCGCGGCGCTGCTGGCGGCCGACACCAGCCACCACAGCGTGCAGCTGGCCGTCGACCGCATCGCGAAGGCGCAGGCCATCGTGGTGGCCACGCCGGTCTACAAGGCGGCCTACAGCGGACTGCTCAAGGTCTTCCTCGACCTGCTGCCGCAGACCGCGCTGCGCGGCAAGGCCGTGCTGCCGCTGGCCACGGGCGGCAGCCCGCACCACATGCTGGCGCTGGACTACGCGCTGCGGCCGGTGCTCAACGCGCTGGGCGCGCGCCACATCCTGCCCGGCGTCTACGCGAGCGATGCGCAGGTCACGCTCACGCCCGAAGGGGCCTACCAGCTGCAGGTCGACCTGTTCGACCGGCTGGCCGAAGCCGTCGACACGCTGGCGGCCGAGGGTCTGAAGCTGGGCCCGCGCCCGGCCGCCTTCGAGCCGGTGCACTTCTCGCAGGTGCGATGTAGCGTCTGAGGCGAGGGCGGCCCACCGCTGCCCGCGCCTCCCGCTTCCCCCCCCACCTCTTGGCACATTCCTTCCGCGCGGCCTGCCGCGCGGTGCGGGCCGGGCTTTGCCCGAAGAAACACACCGGACCACCATGCCTCCCATCCTCACCGACCATTTCCCTGCCGCCCGGCCGCGATCGCGCGTGCAGGTCTTCATCGATTTCCTCGTTGCCGTGGTGCTGGTCGCGGCCATCGCGCTCGTCAGCTCCTTCCTCGTCGCCACCTCGGCGCATGCGCAGGCCGCCAGGGAGCTGCGCATCGGCTACCAGAAGTCGGCCAGCCTCTTCGTGCTGCAGAAGGCGCAGGGCACCCTGGAGAAACAGCTTGCACCGCTGGGCGTGGGCGTGAAATGGGTCGAGTTCCCGGCCGGGCCGCAGCTGCTCGAGGGCCTGAACGTCGGCGCCGTGGACGTCGGCTACGTGGGCGAGGCGCCGCCGATCTTCGCCCAGGCCGCGGGCGCCAGGTTCGTCTACATCGGCTTCGACCCGGCCGCACCGCGCGCCGAGGCGATCCTGGTCGCCAAGGACTCGCCGATCCGCTCGGTGGCCGACCTCAAGGGGAAGAAGGTCGCGCTCAACAAGGGCAGCAACGTGCACTTCCTGCTCGTCAAGCAGCTGGAGAAGGCGGGCCTGAAGCTCGGCGACATCCAGCCCGTGTACCTCGCGCCGGCCGACGGCCGGGCGGCCTTCGAAAGCAAGGCCGTGGACGCGTGGGTCATCTGGGACCCGTTCCAGGCCGCCGCCGAGAAGGCGACCGGCGCGCGCGTGCTCGCCGACGGCACGCCCGGCGTGGTCAACAACTACCAGTACTACCTCGCCGAGCGCGGCTACGCGCAGAAGAACCCGAAGGTCATCCAGGCGCTCTTCGACGACTCGGTGACGCAGGGCATCTGGCTCAAGAAGAACCTGCGCCAGGCGGCCGAACTGATCGCGCCGCTGCAGGGCCTGCCGGTGGACGTGGTGGAGCTCGCGCTGCGCCGCTACGAGTTCAACGTCAAGCCCATCACCCGCGAGGTGGCGGCCGACCAGCAGAAGATCGCCGACACCTTCCACGAGCTCAAGCTCATTCCGAAGCCCATCAAGGTCAGCGACGCCGTGTTGCTCGGCCAGCCCTGAGCGCACAGCGACCGGGAGATCGCCATGACCCTGCACGCATCCCTGTCCCGCCGCGGCCTGCTCAAGGGGGCCGCCGCATTCGCACTGCCCGCCGTGGCCGGCGCCCCGGCCTTCGCGCAGGGCGCAGCCCGCGAGTTGCGCATCGGCCACCAGAAGGGCTACCTCAGCCTGCTCAAGGGCCGCGGCACGCTCGAGCAGCGCCTCGCGCCGCTGAAGGTGTCGGTCAAGTGGACCGAATTCACCGCCGGCCCGGTGCAGCTGGAAGCGCTGAATGTCGGTTCGATCGACTTCGGCGACGTCGGCGAGGCGCCGCCCATCTTCGCGCAGGCCGCCGGCGCGCCGCTGGCCTACGTGGCCGCGACGGTGCCGCGCCCGCAGTCCGAAGCCGTGCTGGTGCCCAAGGGCTCGGCCATCCGCAGCGTGGCCGACCTCAAGGGCAGGAAGGTCGCCTTCAACAAGGGCAGCAACGTCCATTACTTCCTCGTCAAGCTGCTGCAGAAGCACGGGCTCCAGTACGCGGACGTGAACGCCGTGTTCCTGCCGCCGGCCGACGCGCGCGCCGCCTTCGAGAAAGGGTCGATCGACGCCTGGGTCATCTGGGATCCCTTCCTCGCCGCGGCCGAGAAGTCGCTCGACGCCAGGGTGCTGGCCGACGCCACGGGCGTGGTGGGCAACCGCGCCTACTACTTCTCGTCGCTCGACTATGCAGCGAAGAACGCCGACGTGATCAAGGTGCTGATCGAGGAGCTCGACAAGGTCGACCAGTGGGGCAAGGACCACCGCGGCGAACTCGCCGGCGAGCTGGCGCAGATCTGGGGCCTGCCCAGGCCGGTGGTCGACGCGGCGATCGGGCGCTCGCAGTTCGGCACCGGCCCGATCACCAGGGCGATCCTGGGCGAGCAGCAGCAGATCGCGGACACCTTCTTCGATCTCAAGCTGATCCCCCGGCGCATCAGCGTGCTCGAGGCGGCAGCCCCAGGCCTGGCCTGAGGAATTCGCGGCATGAGCTCCCGTTTCATCGTTCCGTCCTCGCCCGCCCAGCAGGCGCTGCGCGTGCTGGGCGTCACCGTGGTCGCCTGGGGCATCAAGCTGCCCTCGGCCCATGCCGTGGCCCGGCGCGCACCGCACGGCCATGTGCCGGTGCGAGCGCTGCGCCGGCTCGGCGCGGCGGGCGTCGTCGCATCCCCCACGCGTTTTCTGGCGCATTCCTGGTAAGCGCAAAGGACTTGTCCCCATGCAGATCTTCTGGTTCCTCCCCACCCACGGCGACAGCCGCTACCTCGGCAGCACCGACGGCGCACGCCCGGTCGACCTGGCCTACCTGCAGCAGGTGGCGGGCGCGGCCGACACCCTCGGCTACGAGGGCGTGCTGATTCCCACCGGCCGCTCCTGCGAAGACCCGTGGGTCGTCGCGTCCAGCCTGATCGGTGCGACGAAGCGGCTGAAGTTCCTGGTCGCGGTGCGGCCCGGCCTGCACCAGCCGGCGCTGGCCGCACGCATGGCCGCGAGCTTCGACCGGCTGTCGGGCGGGCGGCTGCTGGTCAACCTCGTCACCGGCGGCGACCGCGCGGAGCTGGAGGGCGACGGCGTGTTCCTCGACCATGCGGCGCGCTACGAGCAGTCCGCCGAGTTCATCCGCATCTGGCGCGAGATCATCGCGCGCAGCCACGAGGGCCAGACCTTCGACTACGACGGCCGGCACCTGCAGGTCAAGGGTGCGAAGCTGCTCTTCCCGCCGGTGCAGAAGCCGCACCCGCCGGTGTGGTTCGGCGGCTCGTCCGAAGCCGCGCACGATCTCGCGGCCGAGCAGGTCGACCGCTACCTGACCTGGGGCGAGACGCCCGACGAGGTGGCCAAGAAGATCGCCGACGTGCGGGCGAGGGCGCAGGGCAAGGGCCGGCGCGTGGAGTTCGGCATCCGGCTGCACGTGATCGTGCGCGAGACCGAGCAGGAGGCCTGGCAGGCCGCCGACTCGCTCATCAGCCGCGTCGACGACGCCACGGTGATCCGCGCGCAGGCGGCCTTCGCCAACATGGACTCGGAGGGGCAGCGCCGCATGGCCGCCCTGCATCGCGGCGGCGCCAACCGCAGCCGCGAGGCGCTGGAGATCAGCCCGAACCTGTGGGCCGGCGTGGGCCTGGTGCGCGGCGGCGCCGGCACGGCCCTGGTCGGCAGCCCCGAGCAGGTCGCGGCCCGCATCGAGGAATACGCCGCGCTGGGCATCGACGCCTTCATCCTCTCGGGCTACCCGCACCTGGAGGAAGCCTACCGCTTCGCCGAGCTGGTGTTCCCGCTCCTGCCGCGGCGCGTGCAGCAGCGCCTGGGGGCCACGGTCGGGGGTTCGCTCACCGGCCCCTTCGGCGAAGTCGTCGCCAACGTCGACGCGCCGTCGCGCCTGCGCGCCCAGAGCTGAAACCGCAACACCATGACCGAACAAGTCCAACCCGTGCCCCTGAGCACCCCTTCGCTCGGCGGCGCCAAGGCCTTTGCGGCCCAGGTCGCCCACCGCCTCGTCCCCTGGCTCGTGCCCATCGGGCTCATCGTCGCGTGGCAGATCGCCTCGTCGCTCGGCTGGCTGTCCACCCGCGTGCTCCCGGCGCCCGTCGACGTGGTCAAGGCCGCGTGGTCGCTCACCGTGTCGGGCGAGCTGTGGACGCACGTCAAGGTGAGTGCCGGCCGTGCGCTGCTGGGCCTGGCCATCGGCGGCGGCGCCGGCCTGGCGCTGGGGCTGCTCACCGGCTCGGTGAAGTTCTTCGAGACGCTGCTCGATTCCACCATCCAGATGGTGCGCAACATCCCGGCGCTGGCGCTCATCCCGCTGGTGATCCTGTGGTTCGGCATCGACGAGACGGCCAAGCTCTTCCTCATCAGCGTGTCGGTGTTCTTCCCGATCTACCTCAACACCTTCCACGGCATCCGCAACGTCGACCCGCAGCTCATCGAGATGGGGCGCACCTACGGCCTCACGCGCTGGCAGCTGTATCGCGACGTGATCCTGCCCGGCGCGCTGTCTTCCATCCTGGTGGGCCTGCGCTTCTCGCTCGGGCTGATGTGGGTGATCCTGATCGTGGCCGAGACCATCTCGGCGCAGGCCGGCATCGGCTACCTGACGATGAACGCCCGCGAGTTCCTGCAGACCGACGTGGTGCTGGTCGGCATCCTCCTGTACGCGCTGCTGGGCAAGCTGGCCGACGTGTTCGCACGCGCGCTGGAACACGGGTGGCTGCGCTGGCATCCGGGCTACCAGGCGAAGTGAGGGCACGGCGATGAAGAACATGCTTCGACCCACCCGCCGCGAGGCGCTCGGCATGGCCGCGGCGCTGGCCGCAACGGCCGCCTGGGGGCAGGGCGCCGCCGCGCAGACGGTGCGCATCGGCTACCAGAAGTCCTCGACGCTGATCGCCGTGCTCAAGATCCAGGGCACGCTCGAGAAGCAGTTCGCGCCGCTGGGCGTCAAACCGAGCTGGCACGAGTTCACCAGCGGCCTGCCGCTGCTGGAGGCGCTCAACCTCGACAACGTGGACGTCAGCGCCGACGTGGCCGACACGGTGCCGGTGTTCGCCCAGGCCGCGGGCGCCACGCTGACCTTCGTCGCGCAGGAGGCGCCGTCGCCCACGGCGCAGGCCATCCTGGTCAAGGCCGACTCGCCGCTGAAGACGCTGGCCGACCTCAAGGGCCGCAAGGTGGGCTTCGCCAAGGCCGCCGGCGTGCACTACCTGCTGCTGGCCGCGCTGGAGAAGGCCGGCCTGTCCTTCAAGGACATCGAGCCGGCCTACCTCACGCCGGCCGACGGCCGGGCCGCCTTCGAGCGCGGGGCCATCGACGCCTGGGTGGTGTGGGACCCCTTCCTGTCGGCCGCCGAGCGCCAGTCGGGCGCCCGCGTGCTGGCCGACGGCACCGGGCCCGCGTCCTACCAGCGCTACTACCTCGCGAGCACCCGTTTCGCGCGGCTGCAGCCGCAGGTGCTGGGCGTGCTGTACGCCGAGCTCGAGAAGACGGGCCGCTGGGTCAAGCAGAACCCGCGTGACGCGGCCGCGCTGCTCGCGCCCTTCTGGGGCCTGGATGCAGCCATCGTCGAGCAGGCCAACGCCCGCCGCAGCTACGCCGTGCGTCCCGCCACCCGCGAGGTGATCGGCGAGCAGCAGCGCATCGCCGATGCCTTCTTCGCCGAGAAGCTGTTGCCGAAGAAGGTGGACGCGCTCGACATCGACCTGTTCAAGCCATCGGCCTGATCGCCATGAAACCCGCCACCCGCCACCTGCGTGCCCTGTCGCTCTTGACCGAGTACTCGGCCTGGGACCGGGAGGCCGCACGGAGCCCGCACACCATGAGCGCTGTCATCGAATCCCCCCTCCGGTCCGGCCCGACCGGGCTGCCGCAGCCCGGCGGCGTGAAGCTGGAGGCCCGCCACCTCGTCAAGCGCTACGGCGAACGCGAGGTGCTGCGCGACACGCAGCTGGCCATCGAGCCGGGCGAGTTCATCGCCATCGTCGGGCGCAGCGGCTGCGGCAAGAGCACGCTGCTGCGCCTGATCGCCGGCCTGGAGCCCGCCAGCGGCGGCCAGCTCGTCACCGACGGCAAGCCGGTCAACGGCCTGCACGACGACACGCGCATCATGTTCCAGGAGGCGCGCCTGCTGCCCTGGAAGCGCGTGCTCGACAACGTCACGCTGGGCCTGCCGCCCGAGGCGAGGGCGCGCGGGCGCGAGGTGCTGGCACAGGTCGGCCTGGCCGACCGCGAGAACGAATGGCCGGCGCGCCTGTCGGGCGGCCAGCGCCAGCGCGTGGCCCTGGCACGCGCACTCGTGCACCACCCGCGGCTGCTGCTGCTCGACGAGCCCCTGGGTGCGCTGGACGCGCTGACGCGCATCGAGATGCACCGCCTGATCGAGGGGCTGTGGCAGCAGCACCGCTTCACCGCGCTGCTGGTCACGCACGACGTGCAGGAGGCCGTGGCCCTGGCCGACCGCGTGATCCTGATCGAGGACGGCCGCATCGCGCTGGACGAGCGCATCGCGCTCGCCCGCCCGCGCTCGCAGGGCGACGCGGCTTTCGCGGCCATCGAGAAGCGCATCCTCGACCGGGTGCTGCAGAAGCCCGCGGCCGACGAGACCGAACCCGCCAACGATTCGCACTGGCCCGACTCGCCCGCGCACACGCTGCGCTGGGCGGTGTGAGCGTGTTGCCCAAGCCCTGAAAGGAAGCCGCATGTCCAAGGACTGGAAATTCGAGACCCTGTCGGTGCACGCCGGCTACAGCCCCGACCCGACCACGCGCGCCGTGGCGCCGCCCATCTACCAGACGGTGGCCTACGCCTTCGACTCGGCGCAGCACGGCGCCGACCTGTTCGACCTCAAGGTGCCGGGCAACATCTACACCCGCATCAACAACCCGACGCAGGACGTGCTGGAACAGCGCGTCGCGGCGCTGGAAGGCGGCATCGCCGCGCTGGCGCTGGCCTCCGGCCAGGCGGCGGTGACCTACGCCATCCAGACCATCGCCGAGGCGGGCGACAACATCGTCAGCAGCACGGCGCTCTACGGCGGCACCTACAACCTGTTCGCGCACACGCTGCCGCAGTTCGGCATCACCACGCGCTTCGCCGACCACCGCGACCCGGCCAGCTTCGAAGCGCTGATCGACGCGAAGACCAAGGCGATCTTCGTGGAGTCGCTGGGCAATCCGGCCGGCAACGTCACCGACATCGCCGCGGTGGCGGCCGTGGCGCACAAGCACGGCGTGCCGCTGATCGTCGACAACACGGTGCCGTCGCCGTACCTCAGCCGGCCCATCGAGCACGGCGCCGACATCGTGGTGCACTCGCTCACCAAGTACCTCGGCGGCCACGGCACCAGCATCGGCGGGGCCATCGTGGACTCGGGCAAGTTCCCCTGGGCGCAGCACAAGGAACGCTTCAGGCGCCTGAACGAACCCGACGTGAGCTACCACGGCGTGGTCTACACCGAGGCGCTGGGCCCGGCCGCCTACATCGGCCGCGCGCGCGTCGTGCCGCTGCGCAACACCGGCGCGGCGATCTCGCCCTTCAATGCCTTCCAGATCCTGCAGGGCATCGAGACCCTGGCCCTGCGCGTGGACCGCATCAGCGACAACGCGCTGGCCGTGGCGCGCCACCTCCAGCGGCACCCGGCCGTGAAGTGGGTCAACTACGCCGCGCTGGAGGACCACCCCGACCATGCGCTGGCGCAGAAGTACCTGGGCGGCAAGGCCAGCGGCGTGCTCACCTTCGGCATCGGCAGCGGCCGGGCAGGGGGCGCGCAGTTCCTCGACGCGCTGAAGCTCTTCACGCGGCTGGTGAACATCGGCGACGTGCGTTCGCTGGCCACGCACCCGGCCTCGACCACGCACCGCCAGCTCTCGCCGGAAGAGCTTGCCAAGGCCGGCGTCACGGAAGACACGGTGCGCCTGTCGGTCGGCATCGAGCACATCGACGACCTGGTCGCCGACCTCGACCAGGCGTTGGAGGCGGCGTCCACATGAGCACGCGGCATGCGCTGCCGGGGCCACCGCGATGTCGCCGAATCTAAAAGAAATCGGGCCGCAGCGCCCGTCCTGCCTGCGCGAGCAGCTATCGAATCCATAGCAAACCCATTTGTTGTCAAGGAAACCATCATGAGCATCCAGGCCATCAACGTGCGCAACCAGTTCAAGGGCAAGGTCCGCGAGATCATCCGCGGCGACGTCGTCTCCGAGGTCGACGTCGAGACGCCCTGGGGCATCGTCACCTCCGTCATCACCACGCGCTCGGTGGACGAGCTGCAGCTGAAGATCGGCTCCGACGTCGTCGCCCTGGTCAAGTCGACCGAGGTGTCGATCGCCAAGCTGTAAGGCAACGGGAGGGCGCGGGCGATACTCCGCCCGATGCCTTCCCATGCGGGCCGCGCGCCGGCCGCCTTCGTTCCCTTCCTGGCCGTGCTGGGCGCTGTCACGGCCTTGGGGCTGGGCACTTCCTGGGCCAAGCACGCCCTGTTCCCGGCCATCGGCGCCCAGGGCACGACGGCGCTGCGTGTCGGCTTCTCGGCCCTCCTGCTTCTGCTGATCTGGCGGCCCTGGCGCCGGCCCCTGCGGCCCGGCGACTGGCGCGCCATCGTGCTCTACGGCGCCACGCTGGGGCTCATGAACCTGAGCTTCTACATGGCGCTGCGCACCATCCCCTTCGGGCTGGCGGTGGCGATCGAGTTCGCGGGGCCGTTGACCGTGGCCGTGCTGTCGTCGCGCCGCGCGATCGACTTCATCTGGGTGGCGCTCGCCGCCTCGGGCCTGGCCCTGCTGCTGCCGCTGGGCATCGGCGACAGCCGTCTCGACCCGCTCGGGGTGCTCTGGGCGCTGGCCGCTGCGGTCCTGTGGGGCCTGTACATCGTGTTCGGCAAGCGGCTCGGCCATCTCCATGCCGGCCACTCGGTGGCGCTGGGCCTGAGTGTGGCGGCGCTCGTGGTGCTGCCGGTGGGCGCGTGGCACGCAGGCGCCGCGCTGCTGGCGCCCGGCGTACTCGCCGTGGGCCTGTGCGTGGCGGCCATCTCCAGCGCCATCCCCATCTCGCTGGAGATGGTGGCCCTGAAGCGGCTGCCCAGGGAGGCCTTCGGCATCATGATCAGCATGGAGCCGGCGGTGGCGGCGCTGCTGGCGCTGGGCCTGTTGGGCGAGCGGCTGAGCGTCACGCAGTGGCTCGCCATCGCGCTGGTGATGGGGGCGTCGGTGGGCTGTGCCATGACCGCGCGGCGCCGGCCGTCGGTGGTCGAGAGCGTGGCGGGCTGAGCGCCCGGGCGTGGTGCGCGAAGCGGCCGATCGCGCACGAAGCCCTGCGACCGATGGCGGCCACCGATGGTCGTCCAGCCGCGCCTGGCGATGATGCAGACTCGCGCGCATGAGCAACTTCTTCGAGAGTCCATTCAAGGGCAGGCTGCTGAGCGAGCAGGTCACGAACCCCAACATCGACGTCGGGCGTTTCAGCTACTACTCGGGCTACTACCACGGGCACAGCTTTGACGATTGCGCACGCTATCTGCTGCCGGACCGGCACGACGTGGACAGGCTCGTCATCGGCAGCTTCTGCTCCATCGGCTCAGGGGCGTCCTTCATCATGGCGGGAAACCAGGGGCACCGCGCCGACTGGGCATCCTCCTACCCGTTCTTCTACATGCGGCACGAGCCTGCTTTCGCGGCCGCACGCGATGCATTCATGCCGGCCGGCGATACCGTGATCGGAAGCGACGTGTGGATCGGTGCCGAGGCGATGATCCTGCCGGGGGTTTCCGTCGGACATGGCGCTGTCATTGGCAGCAGGGCCGTTGTCGCCCGGGACGTGGCGCCCTATGCCATCGTGGTGGGAAATCCTGCCACGGAGATCCGCAGGCGATTCCCGCCTGAACAGGTGCAGATGCTGCTCGAGATGCAGTGGTGGGATTGGCCTCTGCCAGCCATCGAAGCCGCCATGCCCATGCTCTGCTCAGGAGACATTCAAGGACTCCACGACCACTGGCGCTCGTGGCCGTGACGGCAGGATGAGCGCCTTGCCGTCTCGCCGGCTTGCATCCCGGCAGGCCTGCCGGGCGCTGCCGCATGCCGCCGGCCTTCGACGACCGGGCGCCGTCCGACGATTCAGACCGCGGTGCACGACGTCCAGGACGCAAGCGACGTCCTGCAGCCGATGGGCCGACGAGCGAGGGGCCGCCGGCTCGCGCGCTGTCTTCAGGAATTCGGACCGGCGTCGCGCATCGCGCGGGCCATCGCTGCGTCGCCGCGGGCGTCCAGCGTGTCGGCCGCGCCCAGCCGGTCGCGCTCCTCGCGGTTCTGGCTCAGCTTGACCTTGCCCTCCAGGGCCGTGAGTTCGACGCGTATCGCCACGATGTGCCGCAGCAGCTCGTCGATGAACTCGGGCGCCGAGTCGCCCATCTTCCAGGGCCGCGGCTCCTGCGCCTCGTGGCGCCGCGTCAGCCGGGCCACGATGCGCCGCACCGAGCGCTCGTCGTCGTCGATGACGAGCGTGCCGTGGGCGTGCACCACCTCGTAGTTCCAGGTCGGCACCAGGCGATGCGTCTCGTGCTTGCTCGGGTACCAGCTCGGCGAGACATACGCCTGGGCCCCGCGGAAGACCACCATCACCGGCGTGCCGGTCGGGCAGCGCTGCCACAGCGGGTTGGCGCGGGCGACATGGGCGTGCAGGGTGCCGTGCGGCCCCTCGCCGGGCTCGTACTCGAAGGGGACGTGGTCGGCATCGAAGCGGCCGTCGTGCGGGTGAACCAGCATGCCCAGCGGATGCTCGCGCATGATGCGGGCCAGGGCGTCGGGGCGTGACTCGGCGAAGTGGGCAGGGATGTACATCGTGCGGGCGAAGCCGGTGGTTCGACGCCCGACAGTGTGCGCGATTTCCTACGGTGCGATTGCGCCGGCGCGCAGGCGCCGTGCGCAGCCAGGGACGCCCGCGATGCCGCACCTCCTACACGCGCCGCACGGCACAGCCCTAGATTGGCGTTGCGGTCGAAGAGACGTCCCGGGGTCCAGCGATGCGACGAGCGGCAGCGGATTCCGTGCATCGTGAAGGGGATGCCCGCCACGAAGCCAGCAAACCGATGCCCGCACGGCAGCGCGCCGGGGATGATCGACAGCCGTGAGAGGGCGCCCGGGTGGGCGCCCTTTCTTTTGCGCAGGCCGCCCGG
Organism: Pseudomonadota bacterium; assembly: GCA_031119395.1. Classification (GTDB taxonomy): domain Bacteria; phylum Pseudomonadota; class Gammaproteobacteria; order Burkholderiales; family Burkholderiaceae_C; genus Xenophilus. The sequence continues at coordinate 15,632 of JAVHYA010000001.1, read as the reverse complement.
TGGCGGGCGGGCGCCTACACACGCGGTTCCTGCCGGCCGACCGACGGGTGCGCCCTCGAACCGCACCATCGGTGCCATGGTTTCTTCTACTTCACCCGACCCTGTCGCGGCGCTGCGCGATGCGGTCGGCCACGCGCTGTCGCTGGCCGATCTGGTCGGGGCCGGACTGGACCGCCTGCCGCGGCCGGGCAGCGGCCAGACCCTGGCGCGCTGGCAACGCCTGGCCCAGGTGGCGGCGCACGATCTCTCCCTGGTCAAGCTCTTCGAGGGGCACACCGATGCCCTGGCCATCCTCGCCGAGTTGGGCGCCTCGCCGGCACCGTCGGGCAGCCGTTGGGCGACCTGGTGCGCCGAGCCGCCGGATGCGCGCCTGATGTTCGAGACGGCGGGCGACGGCTATCGGCTGCGGGGCACCAAGGCGTGGTGTAGCGGTGCGGCCCAGGTGACGCACGCGGTGGTCAGCGGCTGGAATGCGGATGGCGAGCCGTGCCTGGCCACGGTGGCGATGGACGCCCCGGGCGTGACCGTCACCGACACCGGCTGGCAGGCCGTGGGCATGGCCGGGAGCGCGAGCGTCGACGTGCGCTTCGACGGCACGCCCGCGCGGCCCCTCGGCCGGCCGGGCGACTACGTGCGGCGTCCCGGCTTCTGGCAGGGCGGGGCGGGCATCGCCGCCTGCTGGTGGGGCGGGGCGGCGGGCATCGCGGCCATGGTGCGCGACAAGGCGGGCAGCCGCAGCGACCCGCACCGCCTGGCCCATGTGGGCGGCATCGACACGGCGCTGGCTGCCAGCGCGGCCCTGCTGCGCGAGTGCGCGGCCTGGATCGATGCGCATCCCGGGGCCAACGCCCAGGCCTGGGCGCTGCGCGTGCGCCTGGCCGTCGAGGAGGCCGCCGAGGCCGTGGCGCGCCATGCGGCGCGCGGCCTCGGCGCCGCACCCCTGTGCCGGGACGCGCGATTCGCGCGCGCCATGGCCGACCTTCCCGTCTTCATCCGCCAGAGCCATGCCGAGCGCGACCTCGCCGCGCTCGGCGCCCTGGCGCTGGACGCCGACCCCCACGAGGAGAGCTTCGCATGGCAGCTGTGATCGATCGCACCATCCACCCCGGCCGGGGCACGCCGGAGGATGCCTGGATGGCCTGCGCCGCGCTGCGCGATGCGCCGCCCACGAGCGTCGCCCAGCTGGTGCCGATGCGTTCGCGCGCCGTGATCGTGGCGCCGCACCCCGACGATGAAGTGCTGGCGGTCGGCGGCCTGATGTCGCAGCTGGCGCGCGCCGGCCGGCGGCTGGCCCTGGTGGCCGTGACCGACGGCACGGCCAGCCATCCGGGTTCGCGCCACTGGCCCGCCGGCCGGCTGGGCCAGGAGCGGCCGCGCGAGCAGGCGAGGGCGCTGACGCGGCTGGGCGTGATGGACGCCGAGATCCACCGCCTGGGCCTGCCCGACGGCGGCGTGCAGCGCCTGTACCTCGACCTCGCGGAGCGCCTGGTGCAGGTGTTCGACGAGGACGACGTGGTCTTCACCACCTGGCGCATGGACGGCCATCCCGACCACGAGGCGGTCGGCCATGCCTGCGCCTGGGCGGCGGCGCGCACCGGCGCGCGTCTCGTCGAGGTGCCGGTCTGGGGCTGGCACTGGGCGCGCCCCGACGACCCGCGCCTGCCCTGGCACCGCGCCCGCCGGCTCGAGCTGGACGAGGCGACCGTGCAGCGCAAGTGCGCCGCGGTGCAGGCCTTCGAGAGCCAGTTGCGGCCCGACCCCTCGACCGGGGCGGCGCCGATCCTCGACGCGGGCTCGGTGGCGCGGGCCGCACGCCCGTTCGAGCTGATGTTCGCGTGAGCGCCCAGGCTTCCTCGCTTCCCGCGTACTTCGACTCGCTCTATGGCGCGGCCGAGGACCCGTACGGCGTGCGCAGCCGCTGGTACGAGGCCCGCAAGCGCGCGCTGCTGCTGGCCAGCCTGACGCGGCCTGGCTACCGCAGCGCCTACGAGCCCGGTTGCGGCACGGCGGAACTCACCGCGGCCCTGGCCAATCGCTGCCAGCGCGTGCTGGCCAGCGACTTCAACGCCCACGCGGTGGACGTCGCCCGGCGCCGCACGGCGGCGCTGCCGCACGTGCGCGTCGAGCGCCATGCGCTGCCGCAGGACTGGCCCCGCGCCGACGGGCCCTTCGACCTGATCGTGCTGGGCGAGATCGGCTACTTCATCGAACCCGCTGCCTGGGCCGAGGTGGCGCAGGCCTGCCTGGCGTCCCTCGCGGCGGACGGCGACCTCGTGGCCTGCGACTGGCGGCCCGACTTCGCCGAGCGCCGCCAGTCCACGCAGGCCGTGCACGAGGCGCTGGAACGCCTGGGCCTGCGGCGGCTGGTGCGCCACGAGGAAGACGACTTCGTGCTGCAGCTGTGGTCGCGCGACGCGCGTTCGGTGGCGGCGCGCGAAGGCATCGGCTGACGGACGCCATGGGCCGCCAGTCACCCTCCCGCCGCAACGGCGCCCTGGCCGACCGGCCGGCGCCCGGCGGCTGGGCGCTGCTGGTGGTCGACATGATCAGCGCCTGGGACTTTCCCGACGCCGACAAGCTGCTGCCGGGCGCGCAGGCCGTCACCCGGCCGCTGGCCGCGCTGTGCCGCCGGGCGCGGGCGGTGCACGTGCCGGTGATCTACGCCAACGACAACCGGGGCCGCTGGCGCTCCGACTTCCCGTCCCTGGTCGAGATGTCGGTGGCCCAGGGCGGGGCGGGCGCGGCCATCACGCAGGCGCTCATGCCCGAGCCGCAGGACTACTTCGTGCTCAAGCCGCATCTCTCGGGCTTCTCGGGCACGCCCTTGGCCCTGCTGCTGCAGCACCTGCAGGCCGGGCGCATCATCGTGACCGGGGTCGCCAGCGACCAATGCATACTGGCCACCGTGGCCGACGCGCGGATGCATGCGCTGGAGGTGACGGTGCCGCGCGACTGCGTCGCGACGCAGACCGCAAGGCGCCAGGCGATGGTGCTGGAGCAGTTCGAGACGGTGTTCCGCGTGGCGACCACGCCCGGCTCGCGCATCCGCCTGCCGGCCCGCCGATGAAGGATTTCCGCCCGTGAGCAACGACCTGCCATTCCTCAATCCCTACCGCCACGGCTTCGCGCGCGTGGCCGTGGCCGTGCCGCGCAACCGCGTGGCCGACCCGGTGTTCAACGCCGCCGAGACCGTGCGCATGTACCGCGAGGCGGCGGCGCAGGGCACGGCCGTGGTGGCCTTTCCCGAGCTGGGCCTGTCGGCCTACACCTGCGACGACCTGTTCCACCAGTCCACGCTGCTCGATGCCTGCCTGGCCGCGCTGGCGCAGGTGGCCGAGGCGACGCGGGGGCAGAGCACGGTCGCCGTCGTCGGCCTGCCGCTGCGCGTGGACCACCGCCTGTACAACTGCGCGGCGGTGTGCGCCGGCGGCGAGGTGCTGGGCATCCAGCCCAAGACCTACCTGCCCAACTACGCCGAGTTCTACGAGGCGCGCCAGTTCGCAGCGGCCGACACGGCCGTGTCGACCACGGTGAACGTGAACGGCCGCGAGGTGCCCTTCGGCACCGACCTGGTCTTCCGAGCGCGCCAGCAGCCGCTCCTGGCCATCCACGTCGAGATCTGCGAGGACGTGTGGGTGCCCATCCCGCCGTCGAGCTACGCGGCGCTGGCGGGCGCCACGGTGCTGGTCAACCTCTCGGCCTCCAACATCACGATCGGCAAGTCGGCCTACCGGCACCAGCTGGTCAACCTGCAGTCGGCGCGCTGCCAGGCGGCCTACCTGTATTCGTCGGCGGGCATCGGCGAGTCGACCACCGACCTGGCGTGGGACGGCCAGGCGCTGATCTACGAAGCGGGCGAGTGCCTGGCCGAGAGCGAGCGCTTCTCCAACAGCTCGCATGCCATCTACGCCGACGTGGACCTGGAGCGCCTGGCGCACGAACGCATGCGGCAGAACAGCTTCGGCGCCTCGGCCGCCCGGCACAAGGCGGCGCTGGCCGGCTGGCGCACGGTCGACTTCGACCTGCCGCCGCCGGCCGTGGTGCCGGGCGGGCTGCGCCGCGTGGTGGAGCGCTTTCCCTACGTGCCGGCCGATGCGGCGTCGCGCGACGAGCGCTGCCGCGAGGTGTTCAACATCCAGGTGCAGTCGCTGGTGCAGCGGCTGGAAGCGGCGCGCATCGAGAAGGTGGTGATCGGCATCTCCGGCGGCCTGGACTCGACCCATGCGCTGCTGGTGCTGGCCCAGGCCATGGACCGGCTGGGCCGCCCGCGCAGCCACATCCTGGCCTACACCATGCCCGGCTTCGCGACCAGCGGCCGCACGCTGGAGCAGGCCCACCGGCTGATGAAGGCGGTGGGCTGCCACGCGCAGGAGATCGACATCCGTCCGAGCTGCCGGCAGATGCTGGCCGACCTCGACCACCCCTTCGCCCGCGGCGAGCCGGTCTACGACATCACCTTCGAGAACGTGCAGGCCGGCGAGCGCACCAGCCACCTGTTCCGCCTGGCCAACCACCACGGCGCGATCGTGGCGGGCACGGGCGACCTGAGCGAGCTGGCGCTGGGCTGGTGCACCTACGGCGTGGGCGACCACATGTCGCACTACAACGTGAACGCCAGCGTGCCCAAGACGCTCATCAAGCACCTGGTGCACTGGGTGGCCGAGGAGGGCCTGCTCGGCGGCAAGGAGGGCGAGGGCAGCCGCGTCCTGCGCGACATCCTGGCGACCGAGGTGAGCCCCGAACTCGTGCCGGCGGGCGAGGGCGACGACGGCCAGCAGCCCGGCCAGCGCACCGAGGACACGGTCGGCCCCTACGAACTGCAGGACTTCAACCTGTACCACACGGTGCGCTACGGCTACCGGCCGTCGAAGACCGCCTTCCTCGCCTACGCCGCCTGGCACGACCGCGAGACGGGGCCCTGGCCCGACGCGCTGGAAGGCGCTCGCCACCAGTACACGCTGGCCGAGATCAAGCGGGTGCTGGGCATCTTCGTCTGGCGCTTCTTCCAGATCAGCCAGTTCAAGCGCAGCTGCGTGCCCAACTCGCCCAAGGTGGGCTCCGGCGGCTCGCTCTCGCCGCGCGGCGACTGGCGCGCGCCCAGCGATGCCGAGGCGCGCGTGTGGATGGACGAGGTGGCGCGCATCCCCGAACTGCCGGCCTGAGGCGGGACCCCGAGCCGAACCGGCCCGCAGCGCCCGCCAGGCGTGCGCGGGCAGCTATGGATTCGATAGCATCCCGGTGCGCTGGACCACCGGCGTGATGCGCTCGCGCACCACCGGCAGATGCGGGTCGACCGAGCACACGACGATGCGGTGCACCGGGCGCGCCGCGTGCTCCAGCGCCAGCCGCACACGGCGTGGCGCGCCGTCGGCGCCCGGCACCAGCGGCAACGCGAAGTCGACCAGCTTCACGCCGTCCGCGTCGTAGGCCCAGGCCCGCGGCTGGCCCCCCGTGCCGTTGGCCGAGGCGGGAATGAACGCACAGCTCGGCCCTTCACCCGCGCGGCTGCCGCAGTCTTCCAGCTGCCAGGGTTCGGGACACATGGCGATCTCCACCGTGGCCGCAGCCGGCGGCTCGCTGCGCGTGCAGGCCGCCGCGCCGAGCAGCAGCATGCACCCCAGCAGCGCGGACGGGCAGCGCCGCATCACGATGCGGACAGCACCGCGAGCGCGCGCAGGCCATGGTCGGTCGCGCGGTAGACGCCGCTCGCGTCCTCTTCCTCGATGAAGCCGTAGCGCAGCAGGGCCTGCACGGTGGGGGTGGGAAAGGCGACGACCTGCTGCGCGTCGGCCGCGTCGACGCCGCGCAGTCCGCCCTTGGCGATCCGGCGGCCGGCGCGCAGGGTGCTGAGGGCGGCGCGCTGCAAAGGCCGCAGCGCCGGCACGGGAAGGGGCCCGGTGTCGGTGCCGCTCCATCGCGTCGGTGCGGGGGACGCTGAGCGCCCGGCGCCACGCTGCGCCGGCAGGCGGGAAGGCGGGGAAGTGGACATGCCGCCATCCCAAGGCATCCCGGCGGCCGGGCTTGCCGGAGAAGAACGTAACTTGATGTCAGCGGCGTCGCAGGCCGGCGCGGCGGGCGCGCGTCAGCGTGCCGGGGCGGCGGCCGAACGGGCGAGCGTCTCGAGGTCGCCGTCCTTCGCCAACTCGGCGGTCGCCGGTGCGAGGCCGTCGCCGCAGACCACGGCCGCCATGGCCTTGCGCGGGCACAGGCCCATGCAGCGCGTGCGCAGCAGCTTGACCTTGCCCGGCCCGTCGGCGACCAGGTGCTTGAGCTGGCGCATCGCCGGCTTGGCGGCGAGCGCTCTGGGGCCGTTGTCGCGCTTCTCGCAGTCGGTGCACAGGAGGATGAGCCGGGAGAAGCGCGCGGGTTCGAGGTCCATGCCGGGATTGGGCCATGCGCGTGCCGGCGCCCATGCAGGCCGAGGCGCCGAGTGCGCGCCGCCCGGGGTGCCGGGGCGCCTGCGTCGCTGCTGCACAATGGCCCGGCAAGGGCCCCGGGTCCGCCTGCCTGGCGAGCATCCCGACGGCCTCCCGCCAACCCCCTCCCGAGGAGACGCATGCGCCGCATCATCACGATGCAGGGTCGTTTGATGTTGATCGCATCGGTGGCCATCCTGCCGCTGGCACTGGTGTGCGGTGCGGCCCTCGATGCGCTGTTCCGGTCGCAGTACGCGCAGACCGAGGCGTCCACCCTGGGCGTGGCGCGGGCCGTCGCCACCGCGGTCGACAGCGAGTTGCGCCTGACCATCGCCACGCTCGACGCACTCGCGCTGACCGAACCGCTGGGTGCGGCCACGCCCGAGGGCCTGGAGACGGCCCGCAACCTGGCGGCGGCGGTGCGCCGCTCGCATCCCGAGTGGGCCGCGCTGCTGCTCGCGGCACCCGATGGGCGCGTGCTCTTCAACACCGAGCGCGATGCGGGCCAGGCGGTGGACCGCGTGGTGGACCGCGACAGCCTGGAGCAGGTGCTGCGCACCGGCCAGCCTGCCGTCGGCGCGATGGCGCCGGGGCCTTACGCGGGCCGCATGGCCTTCGCCGTGCGGGTGCCGGTGAAGCGCGACGGCACCACGCGCCACGTGCTCACGGCCGTCGTGCTGCCGGATGCGATCACCGGCGTGCTGCAGCGCCAGCGCATTCCCGACGGCTGGACCGTCTCGGTGTTCGACTCGCGCGAGCGGCGCGTGGCGCGCAACGTCGACGAGGCGCGCCTGCGCGGCAGCCCGCCGAGCGACAGCCTCAAGGCGATCCTCGACGAGATGGGCGAGCGCCGCGACGCGGTCGGGCGATCGGTCAGCGTCGCGGGCGTGCGCTCCCAGACGGCGGTGGCGCGCATGGAATCGACGCCCTGGTTCGTGGTGATCGGCGTGCCGCTGTCGCTGGCCGAGGCGGCCTTCCGCCGCGGCATGCTGGCCTATGGCGGCGGTCTGCTGTTCTCGCTGCTGCTGGGCGGGTTGGCGGCCTGGTGGATCGCGCGCGGCGTGACCCGCCCCATCGCCCGCCTGGGCCAGCAGGCCGGCGCGCTGGGCCGCGGGCAGGCGCTGGCGGTCGAGCCTTCGGGCGTGCCCGAAGTCGACGCGGTGGCCGAGGCCCTGGGCGCCGCTGCCGCGCAGCGCCAGCGCAGCGAGGCCGAGCGCGAGCAGCTGCTGCAGGCGGAGCAGCAGGCGCGCGGCACGGCGCAGGCCGCCGAGCAGCGCCTGGCACGGCTGGTGAGCGCCAGCGCGGCGCTGTCGCAGTCGCTGGAGGAGGAGTCGACGCTGGCGGCCATCGCGCAGGTGATCGTGCCCGACGTGGGCGACCTCTGCCGCATCGACCTGCTCGACGAACATGGCGTGCTGCAGCGCAAGCTGACCCACCACTTCGACCCCGCACGCACGGCCGCCATCGCCCACATGGTGACGATGCGCCAGGCGCCGTCCGATGCGCCGGGGTCCTTTCCCTGGGCCATCGCCACCGGTCAGACCTTCCTGCGCAACATCGACGACGCCGACCTGCCGGCGGCGCTCGACCCGCAGTTGCGCGAGTTCGTGCGGGCGCTGGGCATCACGGCCGGCTGCATCGTGCCGCTGGTGGCGCGCGGGCGCACCATCGGCGCCATGGCCGTGCTGCAGGCCGAGTCCGGACGGCGCTTCTCGGCCGACGACGGCACGCTCATGCAGGAGGTGGCGCAGCGCGCGGCGCTGGCGCTGGACAACGTGCGCCTGCTCGCGCAGGCCCGCGCCGCCCAGAAGGCGGCCGAGGATGCCAACCAGGCCAAGGACGAGTTCCTCGCCATGCTGGGCCACGAGCTGCGCAACCCGCTGGCGCCGATGGCGCTGGCGCTGCAGCTGATGCAGCGGCGCGATGCCCAGGCCTTCCCGCGCGAGCGGCAGATCATCGACCGCCAGGTGCGGCACCTCTCGCGCATGGTCGACGACCTGCTGGACGTCTCGCGCATCGTCTCCGGCAAGATCGTGCTGCGGCCCGAGACGGTGGACCTGCGCGACGTGGTGGCGCGCGCGCTGGAGCTCACCCTGCCGGCCCTCCAGCAGCGCGGCGAGATGCCCGAGGTGAAGCTGCCGGCCGAGCCGGTGCTGGTGCACGGCGACCTGCTGCGGCTGGCGCAGATCGTGGGCAACCTGCTCAACAACGCCGCCAAGTTCACCGAAGCGGGCCGCGCGATCCGCGTGGTGCTGGCGGTCGAGGGAATTGCGCGGGAACCGCAGGCCGTGCTGCAGGTGATCGACGAGGGCATCGGCATCGCGCCGGAGCTGCTGCCGCAGGTCTTCGAGCGTTTCGTGCAGGGCCAGCAGCCGCTGCAGCGCGCGGCCGGCGGGCTGGGCCTGGGACTGGCGATCGCACAGAGCCTGGCGCGCCTGCACGGCGGTGCGATCGGCGTGCGCAGCGACGGCGTGGGCCAGGGCAGCACCTTCGAGCTGCGCCTGCCGCTGCAGGCCGGCGCCGCAGCGGCGGTGGACGCCGCGGCCCCCGACGCCGCACCGACCCGCGCGCTCACGCTGCTGGTGGTCGACGACAACCGCGATGCGGCCGATGCGCTGGCGAGCTGGCTCGAGCTCGAGGGGCACCGGGTGCGCACCGCCTACTCGGCCGAGGAGGCGCTCGCGGCGCTGGACGAGGCACCGGCCGACGGCGCGGTGGTCGACATCGGACTGCCCGGCATGAGCGGCCACGACCTGGCCACGCGACTGCGCGGCCAGCCGGCCACGCAGGCCATGGCGCTGATCGCGCTGACCGGCTATGGCCGCGAGGCCGACCGCCGCAAGGCACTGGACGCGGGCTTCGACGACCACTTCGCCAAGCCGGCGCAGGTGGAGATCCTGCTGGCGCGGCTGGCGGCGCTCGATGCGCAGCGCCGCGAACCGGCATGATGGTTCGAAGATGAATCGGCCTGCAGCGCCCGTGCAGCGGGCAAGGGCAGCTATCGAAAAGATAGCAAAGAGTCCGGCCGGCGCGTGCTTCAGTCGGTGAACGAGCGCACCGCCAGCGGCAGCGTCGGCGCTTCCCAGCGGTAGCCGGCGGCCAGCACGTCGCGCTCGGTGCGCAGGCCGCTCCAGCGCAGCGCGAGCAGGTCGGCCAGCGTCCAGCCGGCCCAGTCCGCCCGGAAGGGCCGCAGGGCCGCGTCGGCGGGCGTTGCGGCATCGGCCGGCGGCGGCTGGTTGCGCCACACCAGCGCGGGGATGCGATAGCCCGATTCCGTGCTGGGGCTGTGGCCCGCGCGGTCGCTGCCATGGCCCACCTCCTGGCCATGGTCCGACAGGTACATCCAGGCGCGGTAGCCGTCGGTGCGGCCCACGGTGCGGGTGAGCTGCAGCATCTCGGCGACCACGAAGTCGTGGTACAGCAGCGCGGCGTCGTACTCCTGCCGGAAGCGTCGCACCCAGGCGGAGCGGCCGCTCCTGGCCATCTCGGACTCCACGGCGTCGACCTCGTCGTCGAAGGGGTTCTGGCCCGGCGGAAAGCGCAGGGTGTAGTGCGGGTGCGCGCCCAGCAGGTGCACCACGATCAGCTTGCGCTCGGCCGGGTCTTCCAGCGCCTCCTGCACGCAGTCGAGCAGCTCGCTGTCGAGCGACGCGCTGGCGCGGCCCGGCGTGCGGTTGACGATGTCGACCACGTCGGCCAGGCGCGCGTGCTGCTGCTCGATGGCGACGTCGTCGTGGTTGCTCATCCACCAGGTCTTGTAGCCGGCGGCGCGGGCCATCGCCAGCAGGTGCTGCGGGTCGGCGCGGTCGGGCTCGCCGAAGGCGAACAGGTTGCGCAGCGCGGGCAGGGTGCTCGCATCGACCGACCAGGCGTTGCGCAGCACCGTGAGCTGCTCGCCCAGCTGCCGCTGCTGCGCCTGCAGCCGCGGCGTGGTGGCGCGCCGGTAGCCGTACAGGCCGAGGTTGTCGCGGTTGATGCTGTCGGTGATGACCAGCACCACCGTCGACGGCCCCTCGCGCGCGATCACCGGCGCCGCCGCGCGGGCACGGGCCAATGCGGCATCGCGCACGCGCTGCTGGTCGGCCCAGCCGGCGCGCAGGGTCTCGAGCTGCGACTGCCAGCCGCTCCAGAACAGCACCGGGTGCAGCCGGCGCCACGGCTTGCTGGCGTAGGCCACGCCCGACAGCAGCAGCACCGCCGCCACGCCGGCCGCGACCCAGCGCGACAGCCGCGCCGACGGGCCGCGCCGCCCGCGCGCCGCCAGCCGCCAGGCGCAGCCCGCCGCAGCCAGCACGGCCAGCAGCCACAGCAGCGCGGTGCGCCAGTGCATCGACAGGTACTCCGCGCTCTCGCGCGGGTTGGTGTTGGCGGCGGCGCCGAGCACCATCGCGCCGTCGGGCGCGGACTGGTAGGTGTCGAGCAGGTAGGCACGCACCACGCCGTCGAGCGCGAAGGCCAGCACCCACAGCGTGACGGCCGCCTGGCGCAGGCGGTGCACGCCGGCGCTTCGCACGGGCCAGCACAGCCAGGCCAGCAGCGGCAGGGCCAGCAGGAGCAATTGCGCGACCCGCCGCCCGTCGTGGCCCAGCACGATCACGCTCGCCAGCAGGGCGGCGAGCGCGCCGAGCGAGGGCCAGAAGCGGCCCGGGACGGCCGCCGGGCCGGCGGCGGTGGGGAGAGTGACCATGAGGGCCGCGATTCTGCCGAGCGCCAGCGGCGCCCCGTTCCAATCACCCCGCAGCGGCCGGGGGATGGGGTGCGGTCAACGCACGAAGCGGTCGAGCCAGCCGGCCGCCCACGCCGCGAGCAGAGCCAGGTGCGCGACCACCGTCGCGGCATACACGCGCAGGAATTCGGCCTTGCTGGACTTGTGCCGCAGGCGCTGCTGCGCGACGCGCGCCGCCGGCCAGCCGCCCAGCAGGGCGAAGAGGTGCAGCGTGTTCTCGGGCGTGCGCTGGCGGCCGGCCTCGGCCGCGCGCTTGTCGATCCAGTAGGCGATGAAGGTGGCGAGGTTCAGCACCGCGAGCGCAGCCACGAGCCAGGCGGGCAGTCGATGCGTGGCCAGGCCGAAGGCCAGCAGGGCCGCCCCCACCAGCAGGGCCGCCCACCACGCGGCACCGAGGCTCGAGGGCACGCGCGAGCCGGCACGCCGCCGGGCCACCGCAGGGCGGCCATCGACACCGCGGCGGGCATTGCGCGTCGGGACGGCGGCCGGGCGGCCCGCGCTGCGGGCGGCGGCGCCCACGGGCTGCACGGCCATGGCGCGCGGCCCCTTGCCGCCGACCTCGATGCGCTCGAACTGCACGCTGGTGCCGACCTGCGGCTCGACCCCGGCGCGCCAGTCGCGGACATGGAAGAACACGTCCTGGCTGTCGGGCGTGCGGATGAAGCCGAAGCCGCGTGCGGCGTCCCACTGGCGCACGGTGCCGGTGGACCTCATGCGGCGTCGGGCGCGAGGGTGTGCAGGGGGATGTCGCGCGCGTGGGCCAGCGCATCGAGCGCGGCGCGCGTCTGTCCTGCGAGCCACGTCGCGATGGCGCGGTGCGTGGCGGGGTCGGCCATGTCGGCCGGCGGCAGGCCCGCGGCTTCGCACAGCCGCGCGGCGAAGTGCGGCTCCAGCGCCGCCACGGCCACGCGGCCGTCGGCGCAGGGGTAGACGCGGTAGCCTGCATGCGCACCGCCGACGGCACCGGCGGGCACCGTCAGGCCCCAGGTGCGCGGCAGCGCCAGCCACTGCGCGGCATCGCTCAGGGCCACCTCGTGGTGCACGCCGCGGCCGCCGGCGCGCGCCTGGATCACGGCCTGCAGCACGGCCTCGCTCGCCAGGAGGGCGCCGCCCATGTCGGCGTAGAGCGTGGGCGGCAGCGCGGTGCCGGTGACCAGGCCGGCGTCGGCCAGGTAGGTGAGGTCGTGGCCCGGCTCCTCGGCGCGTGCGCCTCCCGCGCCCACGATGGCCACCTGCGACAGCCGCGGGTGGCGCTGCTGCAGGCCGGCGGGGTCGAGGCCGAGCTTGTCCAGGGCCGAGGGCCGGAAGGAGGTCAGCAGCACGTCGGTGCGCGCCAGCGCCTGGTGCAGCGCGGCCTGGCCGTCGGGCTGCTTGAGGTCGACCGTGCGCACCTCCACGCCGGCGTGCAGCGCGGCATACGCCGTGGCGTTGTAGTGGCGCATGGGGTCGCCGGCCGGCGGCTCGAACTTGAGGCACTCGGCGCCCAGCGCGCGGCAGCGCATCAGCGCCGCCGGGCCGGGCAGGTTGAGCGCGAGGCTCAGCACGCGCACGCCGGCCAGCGGCTGGAAGGACGGGGGCGGGGCGTCGGACATGCGGGGCGTCTCCTCGGGATGCTATGAAATCGGTCGCTGCCGGCGCAGGCGGGGCGGGCGCTGCGGGCCGATTCGGCTTGAAGTCGTCCGAGCGATTGTCGCCAGGGCGGCGCGGTGGCCGATGAGCCGGATTTGACAAGCGCCGCGGCACCGCGCCCGCTAGCATGGCCCGCGCACCGTTCGTTCACGATCCAAAGGAGACACCATGTTCGATCCCCAACTCATGCGCGGGCAGCGCATCCTCGTCACCGGCGGCGGCACCGGCCTGGGCAAGGCCATGGCCGAGCGGCTGCTCGGGCTGGGCGCCGACATCGCCATCTGCGGGCGCCGCCAGTCGGTGTGCGAGGAGACCGCCGCGCAGTGGCGCACGCAGTTCCCCGGGCGGCGCATCGACACCTTCGGCGTCGACATCCGCATCGCGCAGTCGGTGGAGGAGATGGTCGAGTCGCTGTGGCACAGCGGCGGCCTCACCGGCCTCATCAACAACGCGGCGGGCAACTTCGTCTCGCCGACCGAGGCACTGTCCTCGCGCGGCTTCGACGCCATCGCCAACATCGTCTTCCACGGCACCTTCTACGTCACGCAGGCGGTGGGCAAGCGCTGGATCGCCGACACCCGCGCCGGCAAGTGGAAGGCCGGCGATCCGATGCGCAGCGTGATGAGCATCATCGTCACCTGGGTCGACAACGGCGGTCCCTACGTCGTGCCCTCGGCCATGAGCAAGGCCGGCATCGAGGTCATGACCAAGTCGCTGGCGGTGGAGTGGGCGCGCTGGGGCGTGCGGCTGAACTGCATCGGCCCCGGCGAGATCCCGACCGAGGGCATGAGCAAGCGCCTGAACCCCGGCGAGGAGCCCGGCGCGCAGACGAAGAAGCTCAACCCGCAGGGCCGCGTGGGCGAGATGCGCGAGCTGCAGAACCTCGCCACCTTCCTCATGGCGCCCGGCCAGTGCGACTGGCTCACCGGCCAGAGCATCATGATGGACGGCGGCCAGGCGCTGGCCACCGGCGGCAACTTCTACGAGCTGCGCCAGTGGAGCGACGCCGACTGGATGGCGGCACGCGAGCGCATCGAGGCGCAGAACCAGAAGGACAAGGCGCAGCGTTGAACGTGCGCCCCGTGCGACTTCAGCGCGGCACGGCCGTCGCGCCCACCACCCGGGCGCGCCCGGCACCGGCACCCGCCATGGCGAGCACGATGCCGATGGCGACGAAGAGCAGGGCGCTGGCGCCGAAGCTCCCGGTCCAGGCGCGCATGAGGCCGACCAGCATCGGCCCGGCGGCCGCCACGAGGTAGCCGACGCCCTGCGCCATGCCCGACAGCTGCGCCGCGACGCGCGCATCGGGCGAACGCATCACGATCAGGGTGAGCGCCAGCGCGAAGGTGCCGCCCTGCGCCACGCCGAGCAGCACCGCCCACAGCCACACGGTCGGCAGCGGCGCGAACATCGCCCCCAGCAGCGCGGCGACCGTGAGCGCCGCCAGCCCGACGGCCAGCGCCACCTGGTTGCGCTGGCGCTGTGCAAGCGCCGGCGTGAAGAGGGAAACGGGCACCTGCACCAGCACCGACACCGAAACGACGAAGCCCGCCGTCGCTGCCGCCAGCCCGCGCTCGCGCAGGATGGGCGCGAGCCAGCCCATCACCGAGTACGCCAGCGCCGACTGCAGGCCCATGAAGAAGGTCACCTGCCAGGCCAGCGGATCGGTCCACATGCCGCGCACGCGGTAGTCGGCATCGCCGGGATGCGGGCGAGCGGGCAGGGCGAACGGCGCCCACAGCAGCAGCGCCACGGCCGCCGGCACCGCCCACATCGCCAAGGCGCCGGCCCAGTCGGTGCCCAGCGCATGCTGCAGCGGCACGGTGACCCCGGCACCGCTGGCCGCGCCGCCGCACACGGCCATGGTGTACAGGCCCATCATCAAGGCCGGGCGGCGGTCGAAATCGCGCTTGACCAGGGCCGACAGCAGCACGTTGGCCACCGCGATGCCCACGCCCGCCAGCGCCGACGCCAGGAACAGCACCGGCACCTGCGCCGTGCCGCGCAGTGCGCTGCCCAGGGTGACCAGGGCCATGCAGGCCAGCAGCGTGCGCTCGATGCCCAGCCGCTGGCCCAGCCAGGGCGCGACCATCGCGAAGGCGCCCAGGCAGATCACCGGCAGCGTGGTGAGCGCGCTCGCCGTCGCGGTCGACATGCCCGTGCTCGCCACGATGTCGGGCAGGACGACGGAGAGGCTGGAGAACACCGGCCGCATGCTGAAGGCGATGAGCACGATGGCCACGCCGAGCAGGAACAGCCGGTGGCGGTCGGGGGTCGCCGAAGCGACGGGCGGTGACGTGGAAGCGCGATCGGCGGGCATGCGGGTGGGGAAGGGGCGGCGGCGAGTGACGGCACCGGGGGGCGCCGTCGTCTCGCAGGCGGCGCTGGCGGATGCGGCGCGCTGTGCGCCGGTCCTTCAGCGTCCGCGCCTCGGGCTCGGGCGCCGATGCTGCCACAGGCACCGCCTCGGTGACGGGCTGGGCCGTCAAGCCCGCGCCGCCGGGCGGGGCGGCCTCAGGCGCGGGGCTTGCCGGGCAGGTCGCCTTCCTTCAGCCGGCGCCCGACCAGCACCTCGCCCGTGTCGCGGTTCACGCGGCCGACCTGCGTGCCGTCCGCGAGGCGCAGTGCGCACTGCGCGTCCTCGGTCGCCGGGCCATCGCCGGTGAGTTCGGCGCCGACCGTCAGCCGCAGCGCGGGCGGGAACATCGACAGCGGATAGGTGCGGAACGCACGGCCCCACATCCAGCTTTTCTTCGGGTCTTGCATGGGGGAAGTATGCGTGGTGGGGCCCGGTCCCACCGCAAGGCGCGATGGGGTGACACGCTCGCTGGGGCTGCAATAAAGGGTCACATTTGCGCAGG
>JAVHYA010000153.1 GCA_031119395.1 Pseudomonadota bacterium | reverse complement strand
GCGGCCACGCGGGCCACACGCGGGTTCAGGCGCTGGGTGATGCGCTTGATCACGCCGCCCTTGCCGGCCGCGTCGCGCCCTTCGAAGAGGATCACCACCTTCTGCCCGGTGTGCTGCACCCAGTCCTGCAGCTTGACCAGTTCGCCCTGCAGGCGAAACAGCGTCTGGAAGTAGGCCTGCCGCGCCGCCTTGCCCTCGGGTTGCCGGCCCTCGAGCTCGTCGAGGTTGCGGTCCTCGAGCTCGAGTTCGATCTCCTCGTCGTAGCTGTCGACGAGGTCGCGCGCGATGCGCTGCATCAGCTCGTCCTGGTCATGGTTCTGGAAGGAGTCCTGGAGGCCGCGGGTCAGCGTCATGGCAAGGCTTGGCGTGATGGAACGGGCCATGGTCATGGGCTGCAATGACATGCGCGTGACAGACGGCGCCGCTGTCACGCCACCGACACGGAGCCGACACATGATCGGCGGCTGCCGTGTCCACCCCCCTGACTTCCTTCTCCCCCCACCCGGCCTACGGCGGCGACGCGACGGGGCTGATCTGCGGCTACCTGTTCGCGCAGGGCGGTGGCGGCGCCCGCGCGCTGAGCACCGAGGAGGCCGAGGCCTGGCTGGCGGCCGCACCCGCGCCGGGGGAGTTCGCCTGGCTGCATTTCAACCTGAGCCACGCGCCGGCGCAGCGCTGGCTGGAGCGGCACGCCGGCCTGCCCGACAGCTTCTACGAGGCGCTGCGCGACGGCCTGCACTCCACCCGCGTCGAGCGCGCGGACGACGTGCTGGTGGCGGTGATCAACGACGTGCACTTCGACTTCAGCTTCGAGCCCTCGGACATCTCCACGCTGTGGATCGCCGTGGGCCCGCGGCTGGTGGTCACGGCGCGGGCGAAGCCGCTGCGCTCGGTCGACGCGCTGCGCACCGCGGTGCGCGCGGGCGACGCGCCGACGTCCAGCACCGAGCTGCTCGAGCACCTGATGCGGGCGCAGGCCGACGTGCTGGTCCACATCGTGCGCAGCGTCACGACCCGCATCGATGCGGTGGAGGACGACCTGCTGGCCGGGAGGATCGATCAGCAGCGCACGCGCCTGGGCGAGCTGCGGCGGGTGCTGGTGCGGCTGCAGCGCCTGCTGGCGCCGGAGCCGGCCGCCCTGTTTCGCCTGCTGCAGAAGCCACCCGGCTGGATGGCCGAGGCCGATGCGCAGGGCCTGCGCGATGCGTCGGAGGAGTTCTCGGTGGTGCTGCGCGACATGGGCGGCCTGCAGGAGCGCATCAAGCTGCTGCAGGAGGAGATCGCCGCCAACGTGCAGGAGGACAACAACCGCAGCCTCTTCGTGCTGACGGTGGTGACCGTGCTGGCGCTGCCGATCAACATCCTCGCCGGCCTGTTCGGCATGAACGTGGGCGGCATCCCGCTGGCCGAAAGCCGCCACGGCTTCTGGATCGTGGTGGCGATCGTCGCCAGCTTCACCGCGGCCGCCGCGTGGCTGGCCTTTCGCAAGAAGACGTGACGTCCGGCGCTCAGGGCGCGGGCGGGCTGGGCCCCTCGGCGGGGGCCTGGGCCAGCTCGTTCACCTGCATCGACAGGTCGAAGAGCTTGGCCTTGCCGGCGTAGTAGCGGTCCAGGCGCCATTCGCGCAGGATGTCCAGCGCGAGCTGGAAGCCGTCGTAATCGAGTTCGTAGAGGGTCACCAGTTCGAAGCTGTGGCTGGATTCCAGCGCCAGCACCAGGCGCGACAGGACGCGTGCGGTGGGGTGGTCGGGCTGGCGCTCGATGAAGCGGCGCGCTTCCTTGATGGCATTCACTTTCGGCTTCTCTTTCGTGTCGGCACGCAGGCCGACGTAGTCTTTGGGCTACAGGATTCTTGCGGGCCGCCCCCCGAAAAAGTGTGACAACGCCGAGTCGGACGCGGGGTTGCTATCGATTGCATAGCAGACCCCGGGCCGTCGGGGATGCCAGCAGGGCCATCGCATCGTCCTTAAAATCGGCGGGTGACTGCCTTCCTCAACGCCGACCTGCACTGCCACTCCGTGGTGTCGGACGGCACGCTGACCCCGGAGGAACTCGCCGTCCGCGCCCAGGCCAACGGCGTCGAACTGTGGGCCCTCACCGACCACGACGAAGTCGGCGGCCAGCACCGCGCCGCTGCCGCGGCCCGCGCCGCCGGCATGGCGTACCTGACGGGCACCGAGATCTCGGTCACCTTCTGCAACGAGACGGTCCACATCGTGGGCCTGGGCTTCGACGCCGACAACGCCGAGATGACGCAGGGCCTGTACGACACCCGCGGCGGCCGCGGCAAGCGGGCGCAGGAGATGGCCGAGCAGCTGGCGCAGGTGGGCATCCGCGGTGCCTATGAGGGGGCGCTGAGGTTCGTCGGCAACCCCGAGCTGATCTCGCGCACGCACTTCGCGCGCTTCCTGGTCGAGCAAGGGCATTGCAAGGACACCTCGGAGGTGTTCCGCAAGTTCCTCACCGAAGGCAAGCCCGGCTACGTGCCGCACCGCTGGGCCAACCTGAAGGACGCGATCCGCTGGATCAACGATGCCGGCGGCATGGCCGTGATCGCGCACCCGGGGCGCTACAAGTTCACCGCGAACGAGGAGTACGCGCTCTTCACCGAGTTCAAGGCCCACGGCGGCCGGGCGGTGGAGGTGGTGACCGGCAGCCACACGCCGGCGGAGTACGTCGAGTACGCCGACAAGGCGCTGGAGTTCGACCTGGCCGCCTCGCGCGGCAGCGATTTCCACAGCCCCGACGAAAGCCACTGCGACCTGGGCAAGCTGCCCGTGCTGCCGGGCCGGCTGACGCCGGTGTGGGAGCTGCTGGCCGACCGCATCCAGCACGTGGCGCCCGCGCAGTGAGCGGCCCGGCCGCCGCCGCGCAGTCCCAGCGCTCGCCCGATCCCTCGAAGCCGCCCGGCGCGCCCGTGCGCGACCGGCAGGCCGAGCGCATCCTGGCGGGCATCGGCCTGACCATCCTGGCGACCGCGTTCTTCGCGGTGCTGGACACCGCCACCAAGGTGTCGACGGCCGTGGTGCCGGTGGTGATGGGCATCTGGTTCCGCTATGCCTTCCAGGCGGTGGCCACCTCGGCGCTGCTGTTGCCGGTGTACGGCACCCAGCTGCTGCGCACGCGACACCCGCGCTACCACGTGCTGCGCGGGGCGCTGCTGCTGTCGAGCAGCGTGTTCTCCTTTCTGAGCCTGCGCTACATGCCGATGGCCGAGTTCACGGCGACGGTGATGGTGACGCCGCTGGCGGTCACGCTGATCGCCTCGCTGGCCTTGAAGGAGCGGGTGTCGGTGCTGCGCTGGTCGCTGGTGGCCGGCGGCTTCGTGGGCACGCTGATCATCCTGCGCCCCGGTGGCGAGGCCTTCGGGTGGGTGATGCTGTTGCCGCTCGGGCTGGTGATCAGCAATGCGTGGTTCCAGGTGCTGACGAGCAAGCTGGCGCAGACCGAGAACCCGCTGACGATGCACTTCTACACCGGCTGGGTGGGCGCCTTGATCGCGGCCTGCGCCCTGCCCTTCTTCTGGCAGGCGCTGCCGGGTTGGCAATGGTGGGCGCTGCTGTGCCTCATGGGGCTGATGGGGACGGTGGGGCACTTCATGCTGATCCTGGCGTACCAGCGGGCGCCGGCCTCGACGCTCACCCCGTACCTCTATTCGCAGATCGCCTTTGCGATCGTGGGCGGGCAGCTGGTGTTCGGGCAGACGCCCGACGCGGTGTCGCTGGCGGGCATCGGGCTGATCGCAGTGTGCGGTGCGGCGGGGGCCTGGCTCACGGTGCGGGAGCGGCGGGTGCCGATCGCGCCGGCGGAGTCTTGAACGGCTTGAACGGACGATCGTCACGGTGGTGACGAGTTTGGGCGCAGCGCCTGGCTGGCTTGCGTTGGCGGGCGATTGCGCTTCTGGTTTTTTT
>JAVHYA010000152.1 GCA_031119395.1 Pseudomonadota bacterium | reverse complement strand
CATGGACCTCGAACTCGCAGGCAAGCACGTTCTCATCACCGGCGGCAGCAAGGGCATCGGCCTGGCCTGCGCGCGCGCCTTCCTGCAGGAGGGTGCGCGCGTCAGCCTCGTCGCGCGCAATGCCGACACGCTGGCACAGGCGGCGCTGGGCCTGGCCGATGCGCATGCCGACGCCGAGCGGCGCATCGCCACCTTCGCCGCCGACCTGACCGACGCGCAGGCCACGCTGGCGCTGGCCGAGCGCATCGAGCAGGCGCACGGGCCCGTTGACGTGCTGGTCAACTCCGCCGGCGCCGCGCGGCGCACGCCGCCCGACGAACTCGACGCCGCCAAGTGGCACGCGGCGATGGAGGCGAAGTACTTCACCTACGTCCACATCATGGACCCGCTGGTCAAGCGCATGGCCGCGCGCGGCGCGGGCGCCATCGTCAACGTGGTGGGCGCGGGCGGCAAGGTCGCCAGCCCGACGCACCTGGCCGGCGGCGCGGCCAACGCGGCGCTGATGCTGGCCAGCAGCGGGTTGGCCAACGCCTATGCGGCGCGCGGCGTGCGGGTGAACGTGGTGAATCCCGGGCCCGTCGCCACCGAGCGCCTGCACGAAGGCGCCAAGGCCGAGGCGCAGCTGCTGGGCATCTCGGCCGACGAGGCACTGGCCCGCGCCAACCGGCAGCAGCCCCTGGGCCGCATCGCCGAGCCGCGCGAGATCGCCGACGCGGTGCTCTTCCTCGCCTCGGCGCGCGCGAGCTACATCACGGGCGCGGTGATCGCGATGGACGGGGCGAAGTTTCCGTCCGTCCTCTGACCGGTATTGCTATCGATTCGATAGCTGCCCGCGCCCGCCATCCGGGCGCTGCGGGCCGATCGGGCTAGAAGCCGGTCAGATCTTGAACGCGCGCCGCGAGGCCTCGGACACCAGGTCCAGGTACTCGTGGTGGCGGCGCAGGTAGCCGGCGATGAACTGGCACACGGGGATCACCTGCTGCCCCTCGGCGCGCGCGGTGTCGAGCACATGGCGCGCGATGGCCGAGCCGACGCCCTTTCCCTCGAAGGCCGGGATGACCTCGGTGTGCGAGAAGAGGATGCCGTTGGCCAGCGGGCTGTACTCGACGTAGGCGGCAAGCTGGTCGCCCTGCCAGGCCTCGAAGCGGTTGCGTTCGGTGTCGCGCGTGAAGCGCAGATCGGGTGCGGTCGTCATGGCCAGGGGCTCCGTGGTGCGTGTCAGGCGTTGCTCTTCATCCAGCGTGCCAGGTTGCCGGCGGCGGTGGCGCGCACCTTGTTGCGCAGCATCGGCGTCCAGCCCAGCAGCAGGCCGGGCGTGCCCAGGGCCTGGCGCGACCAGGCCCAGAAATCGAAGCGGTCGCGGTGCGTGGCGATCAGGCCCTCGGGCGTGAAGGTGAAGGCGGCGTCGATGTGGTTGTCGACGATGCGGCCGGTGCTGCTGAAGCGGTAGTGCGCATCCCAGTGGGCGCTGCCCCGCGTGGCGTCGGCCTGCACGTCGCGGTACGTGAGCTTCCACACGTCGGCGCCCTTCTCGCGCGTGGCGCCGCACAGCATCCTCCACATGCTGCCGACCTCGCGCCGGCCGCGCAGCGAGAAGGCCTCGTCGTCGAAGGCGGCGTCCTCGGCATAGCAGGCGGCCATGGTGTCGCCATCGAGTGCTGCGAAGGCGTCGTAGAAGCGGCGGATCGTCAGGGCGTGGTCGGCGGGCATGGGGGCTCCTTGGGGCGGCGCGATGATAGTCCGCGGCCCTGCGTCAGCGCGGCGACTGCAGGCGCCCGACGAGCGTCTGCAGCGCATGCCGCACCGTCGCCAGGCGCACGGTGCGCCGGTCGCCATCGAAGCGGCGGCGCTCGGTGCGCGTCACGCCGTCGACCGACCAGCCGAACCACACCGTGCCCACGGGCTTCTCGGGCGAGCCGCCGGTGGGCCCGGCCACGCCGGTGACGGCCACCGCCACGTTCGCCCGCGAACGCGCGATCGCGCCTTCGGCCATGGCCCGTGCGACGGGTTCGCTCACGGCGCCGTGCGCGGCGATCAGCTGCGCGTCCACGCCCAGCGACTCGGCCTTGGCCTCGTTGGAGTAGGTGACGAAGCCGCGCTCGAACCAGGCGCTGGAGCCCGCCAGCTCGGTGCAGGCACCGGCGATCAGGCCGCCGGTGCAGCTCTCGGCCGTGGCCAGCTGGCGGCGCTGCGCGATCAGCAGCGCTGCCAGTTGCGCCACCAGCGCGGGGATGTCGAAGTCGTCGTCGTTCATCGGTCTCACCAGGCACGCAGGAGGGCCATGACGATCAGGGTGCAGAAGGCCGCGACCAGGTCGTCGAAAAGGATGCCGAAGCCGGCCTTCGGCCAGTGCGGCGCGCTGCCCGGCACGGCCTTGTAGAGCCGGTCGGCCCAGCCCACGGGGCCCGGCTTGGCCGCATCGAACACGCGGAACAGCACGAAGGCGACGACCTGCAGCCACAGGCCCGCGGGCGTGACCAGCCACAGCACGATCCAGAAGGCGACCACCTCGTCCCACACCACGGCGCCGGGGTCGGCCACGCCCAGGTCGCGCGCGGCGCGCGTGCAGGCCCACCAGCCCACGGGCAGCGACACGAGGATCAGCCAGCCGATGGCCGACGCGGGCAGCCAGCGCTGCAGCACCAGGAAGGCCACCCAGGCCCACAGCGTGCCCACGGTGCCCGGCGCGATGCGCGACAGGCCCGAGCCGAAGCCCAGTGCGATCGCGTGCGCGGGATGCGACCAGCAGAAGCGCCAGTCGGGCCGGCGCGGCGCAGCGCTCGACGAGGAGGCGGAAGAGGGGGGCAGCGCGGTCGGCGCGGGGTCGGTCATGCGGGGAAACGGGGGGAAGGGCGTCGAAGGCATCGCAGTGCGACGCGCCGTCGTGCGATGGTATCGGCTCCATCGCGCCGCGGCCGCCCGCGCGCCTGCTCAGCCGAAGTGGTCGAAGCTGGCGAAGCGCTGGTCCACCGGCCGGCCGGCGCCGTCGACGACGCGCAGTGCCGCCCCGGCCTCGATGCGGCCGATGCGGGCCACCGGCGTGGCGCTGGCGCGGCCCGCGGCCTCGACCGCCGCGCGGCGCTCGGCAGGCGCGGTGAAGGCCAGCTCGTAGTCATCGCCGCCGGCCAGCGCCAGCGTGCGCCAGGTTTGCAGATCGAAAAGGGCTGCAGCGCCCGTCCCGCCTGCGCGGGCAGCTATCAAATCCGTAGCAGCATCGGCATCCAGCGTGGCCCCGACGCCGCTGGCGCGCAGGATGTGGCCGAGGTCGCCGACCAGCCCGTCGCTGATGTCGACCGCGCTGGTCGCCACGCCGCGCAGCGCCTGGCCCAGCGCCACGCGCGGCGTCGGCTGCTCCATGCGCGCGCGCGCGGCGGCGAAGACCTCGGCCGGCGCGTCGCGCGTGCCGCGGAAGACTTCCAGCGCCAGCCGCGCATCGCCGAGCGTGCCGCTGACCCACACGTCGTCGCCCGGCCGCGCGCCCGAGCGCAGCAGGGCGGCGCCCGACGGCACCTCGCCGAAGACGGTGATGCAGATGTTCAGCGGCCCGCGGGTCGTGTCGCCGCCCGCGAGCTGGCAGCCGTGCGCGTCGGCCAGCGCGAACAGGCCGCGCGCGAAGCCGGCCAGCCACGCCTCGTCGACCGAGGGCAGCGACAGCGCGAGCGTGAAGGCCAGCGGCTTCGCCCCCGCGGCCGCGAGGTCGCTGAGGTTCACCGCCAGCGCCTTGTGGCCGAGCCGCGCCGGGTCCACGGTCGAGAGGAAGTGCCGTCCCTCGACGAGCATGTCGGTCGACACGGCCAGTTGCATGCCGGGCGCCGGCGCGAGCAGCGCGCAGTCGTCGCCCACGCCCAGCGCCAGGCCGGTGCCGGGCCGTGCGGGGCGCGCGAAGTAGCGCGCGATGAGGTCGAATTCACCCAT
>JAVHYA010000151.1 GCA_031119395.1 Pseudomonadota bacterium | reverse complement strand
GCCGGCGCGCGCCCCCCGCCCCGACTGCGGGCGAAACAGCGCCCCGCTTCAGACCCGCCGCCCAGGCTCTACTGCGCCACGTAGTCCGACACCACCTTCCACTTCCCATCCACGATCTGCGACAGGCGCGACTGGTCGTTGCCCAGCCGCTTGGTGGCGCTGTAGGTCATCTTCGGCGCGCCGAACATGTCGGGCGGGAAGGTGCTCGCGTCCATGATCTTGATGAAGGAGTCGGTGCTCAGGTTGGCGCCGGCCTTCTGCGCCACCTGTGCGAAGGTGTCGATGATCATGTAGCCGTAGACCGAGAACACCGTCGGGTCCTCGTTGAACTTGGTCTTGTACTTGTTGGCCCAGAAGCGGATCTTCGGGTCCGCCTCGTCGGTGTACGGGTTCTGCACCGTCATGGTCGCGTACATGCCGTCCATGGCCTTGCCGCCCAGCTTGTGGATGAGGTCGGTGTAGGCCGCGCTGGAGCCGAGGAAGGTCGGGTTGAAGCCGGTCTTGCGCGCTTCGCCGATGGTGCCGATGGTCTCGCGGATGATGGTGCCCAGCACCACCAGGTCGCAGCCGGCGGCCTTCATCTTCGCGACCTGGGAGCTGAAGTCGGTGGCGCCGCGCTTGAACGAGGTCTTCTCGGCCAGCTCCATGCCCGCGGCCTTGAGGCCCGCTTCGGCCCCGCGCTGCACCTCCAGGCCGAACTCGTCGTCCTGGTAGATGGTGCAGACCTTCTTGGCGCCCTTGTCCTTGACCATCTTGGGCAGCGCCAGGCGGATCTGGTCGTAGTAGGTGGCGGCAAAGGAGTACTTGAGGCGGTTCAGCGGCTCGTACATCTCGCGCGCGGCGGTGATCGGCAGGAAGTTGATGACGTTCTTGTCGAACTGCACCGGCATCGCCGCCATGTTCTGCGCCGTGCCGATGTGGCCGGCCATGATGAAGATCTTGTCCTGGTTGACCAGCTTCTGCGCCGCCAGCACCGCCTTCTTCGGGTCGTAGCCCGAATCCTCCACGTAGAGCTTGAGCTTGCGGCCGTTGATGCCGCCCTGCTCGTTGATCTCGTCCACGCGCAGCTGCATGCCGTTGCGCGACTGCTTGCCGAAGCCGGCGAGCGGACCCGACAGGTCCTGGATGGTGCCGATGCGGATCTCGTCCTTGCTCACGCCCTGCTGGGCATGGGCGAACGGCGTGCCGAGCGCGAGGACGGCGATCGCGACGGCGGCAAAGCGGAAGGTCTTCATGGCGGCTGTCTCCTCTCGTTGATGGGAACCGGTCTGTCTAGCTTCGGTACATGGCCTCGATCTGCGCGGCGTACTTCGTCTGAACCAGCTTGCGCTTGAGCTTCATCGTCGGCGTCAGCTCCTCGTCCTCGGCCGACAGCTGCGTGTCGAGCAGGAAGAACCTCTTGATCTGCTCGACGCGCGCGAACCTCGCGTTCACGCGGTCGATCTCGCCCTGGATCAGGTCCTGCACCGCCTGCGCGCGCGTGAGGCTGGCGTAGTTGCTGAAGGGCACGTCGTGGTCCTGCGCGAATTTCTCGACGTTCTCCTGGTCGATCATGATGATCACCGTCAGGTAGGGCTTCGCATCGCCGATCACCACCGCATCGGTCACGTAGGGGCTGAACTTCAGCTCGTTCTCCCACTCGCTGGGCGTGATGTTCTTGCCGCCCGCCGTGATGATGATGTCCTTCATCCGGTCGGTGATGCGGAAATACCCGTCCTCCTCCATCTGGCCGACGTCGCCGGTGTGCAGCCAGCCCTCGGCGTCGATGGTCTCCGCGGTCTTCTCGGGCTGGTTCAGGTACCCCATGAACACGTTCGGGCCGCGCACCAGGATCTCGCCGCTGGCCGGATCGATGCGCACCTCGTTGTAGCCGGCGGCCGGGCCGATGGAGCCGGGCTTGATGCGTGCCGCCGGCACGCCGGTGGAGGCGCCGCAGCTCTCGGTCATGCCCCACACCTCCAGCATGGGCACGCCCAGCGAGAGGTACCACCTGACCAGTTCGGGCGAGATCGGCGCCGCGCCGGTGACGAGAAAGCGCGCGCGGTGGATGCCGATGAGCTTGCGCACGTTGTCCAGCACCAGCCAGCGCGCGAGCCGGAAGCGGAACTTCAGCCCGGCGTCGACCGGCTCGCCCGCCAGCACCTTGTCGGCGATCTGCCGCCCGACGCCGATGGCCCAGGCGTAGGCGGCCTGCTGCACGCCGCTGGCCTCCTTGAGCGCGATCATCACGCCGGAGTAGAACTTCTCCCACACGCGCGGCACGGCGGTGAAGACCGTGGGCGCGATCTCGCGCACGTTCTCGGGCACCGTCTCTGGGTTCTCCACGAAGTTCAGCACCGAGCCGGTGTACATCGCGAAGTACTCGCCCCCCATGCGCTCGGCCACGTGGCACAACGGCAGGAAGCACATGCGCTCGTCGCGCTCGTCCTGCGCCACCAGGGTGTTGTAGCCACGCATGGTGTAGACGAGGCCATGGTGCGAGTGCATGGCGCCCTTGGGCTTGCCCGTGGTGCCCGAGGTGTAGATGAGGATGGCCAGGTCTTCCGGCCGGCAGCCGTCGACGCGCTCGCGCACGGCCTGCGGGTGGGCCTGCAGGTGCCCACGGCCGAGCGCGCGCAGGGCGTCGAGACTCATGACGCCCGGGTCGTCCAGATCGCGCAGGCCTTCCATGTCGAACACGACGATCCTGCGCAGCAGCGGCAGGCGTTCGCGCACCTCCAGCGCCTTGTCGAGTTGCTCGTCGTCCTCCACGAAGAGCAGCGTGGTCCGGGAGTCCTCGCACAGGTAGTGCACCTGCGAGGCGGCGTCGGTGGGGTAGATGCCGTTGGCCACGCCGTTGCAGCTGAGCACGGCCAGGTCGCACAGCACCCATTCGACCACCGTGTTCGACAGGATCGACGCGCACTCGCCCCGCGCGAAGCCCAGCGCCAGCAGGCCGGCGGCGATCTCCTGCACCGCCTCCGCGGTCTGACGCCAGGTCCAGGTGCGCCAGATGCCCAGCTCCTTCTGGCGCATCCACACGGCATCGTTGCGCCGTTCCACCGCGTTCCAGAACACGGCGGGGATGGTGTCGCCCGGCACGGCGATGTCCGTGCGCGGCCGCAGGTGGCCCAGGTCCCACAGGCCCGCGGGGGTGTGCAGGGGGGCGGAGGTGGATGCGCTCATCGCCAGGTCTTCTTCTTTTTCCAGCGGCGCTCGCCGCGAACGCCCTCGTCCTGCAGGCCGAGGTAGAACTCCTTGATGTCGTCCTTCTCGCGCAGGCGCTCGCAGGTGTCTTCCATGACGATGCGGCCGTTCTCGAGCACGTAGCCGTAGTCGGCGGCGTTGAGCGCCATGTTGGCGTTCTGCTCGACCAGCAGGATGGTGGTGCCGCGCTCGCGGTTGATGCGCACGACGATCTCGAAAATCTCCTTGGTGAGCTTGGGCGAGAGGCCGAGCGAAGGTTCGTCGAGCAGGATGAGCTGCGGCGCGGCCATGATGGCGCGCGAGATGGCGAGCATCTGCTGCTGCCCGCCCGAGAGCAGCCCGGCGTCCTGTGCAGCGCGCTCGCGCAGGATGGGAAAGTAGCCGAACACCGTCTCGATGTCGCGCGCGACGCCGTCGCGGTCGCCGCGGGTGTAGGCACCCATGAGCAGGTTGTCCTTGACCGACAGCAGCGGGAATACCTCGCGTCCCTCGGGCACATGCGACAGGCCCTGCTGCACGATGAAGGCCGGGTCCTTGGCGGTGATGTCCAGGCCCTTGAAGTGGATCGACCCCTTGCGCGGGTCGATGATGCCGGAGATGGTCTTGAGGATCGTCGTCTTGCCCGCGCCGTTGCTCCCCAGCACGGTGGCGATCTCGCCCTGCCGCACTTTCAGGCTCACGCCGCGGATGGCCTTGATGGGACCGTAGGCGCTCTCGACGTTGAGGAGCTGGAG
>JAVHYA010000150.1 GCA_031119395.1 Pseudomonadota bacterium | reverse complement strand
AACGTGACGATCTCCCGCAGCCCTCCAGACTCACGCTCCGGCCGGCTCTCGCGGCAAGGTCACCGTGAAGGTCGACCCCTCGCCCGGCGCACTGCATACGGCGATGCGGCCCCCATGCGACTCCACGATCTGGCGCGTGATGAACAGCCCCAGCCCCAGGCCGCCGGCCGCCTGCCTGCGGCCCGAATCGGTGCGCTCGAACTGCTCGAAGATCCTCGCCTGGTCGGCCGGCGCGATGCCGATGCCATGGTCGCGCACGCTCAGCACCGCCTCCTCGCCGGAGTTGGCCACCCGCACGTCGACCGGCTGCCCGCCCCCGTAGCGCAGGGCGTTGGTCAACAGGTTCGTCAACACCTGCTCGATGCGGAACTCGTCCCACACCCCGTCCACCGCCTGCCCCGCCTCCAGGCGGAAGCTCGCACCCGCGGCCTCGGCCTGCTGCGTCAGGCCCTCCACCACGCGCCGCGCCAGCACCGCCAGGTCGAAGGCCTGGGGCTTCATCGACAGCCGGCCGCTGCGCATGCGCGTCACGTCCAGCATGTCGTCGATCAGGCGCACCATGCTCTGGATCTGCCGCTGGTCGCGCTCGGTCATTTCCTTGAGCTTCTCCGGCGTGAAGGACTGCGTGTTGCCGCGCGCCAGGTGCAGCTTGCGCACCTGCGTCTCCAGGAACAGCGTGTTCAGCGGCGTGCGCAGCTCGTGCGACACCATCGACATGAAATCGTCGCGCATGCGCACCGCGCGCTCCAGGTCGCGCCGCGCGGCCTGCAGCTCCGTCACCAACGCCTGCTGCGCCTCCATCTCCTGCTTCAGCGCCTTGCGGCTGGCGAACAGGTCGACGAACACGTTCACCTTGCTGCGCACCACCTGCGCGTCCAGCGGCTTTTGCAGGAAGTCGACCGCGCCGCTCTCATAGCCCTTGAAGGCGTAGTTCAGCTCCGACCCCGCCGCGCTCACGAAGATGATCGGGATGTGCCGCGTGCGCTCGGTGCCGCGCATCAGCTCGGCCAGCTCGAAGCCGTTCATCGCGGGCATCTGCACGTCCACCAGCGCCAGTGCGAACTCGTGCTCGAGCATCAGCGCCAGCGCCTCGTCGCCCGAGCGGGCCTGGAACACGCGCCGGCCGGGCCCGCGCACCAGCGCGTCGAGGGCGACGAGGTTCTCCTTCAGGTCATCGACCAGCAGGAGCTTGCTCTCGATGTCAGTGGGTGGCGGCATGCAGGGCGTCCAGTTGCATCAGCAGTTCGCGAAGGTCGTTCAGGGGCAGCACATGGTCAGGGGTGCGGGCAGCGATCGCGGCCTGCGGCATCATCGGCGTCGCGGCCTCCTGCGGAGCCTGCACGGCGGTCAGGCCGCCGGCCGCACCGATGTCGGCCAGGCCGCGCGCGCCGTCCTCGTTGGCCCCGGTCAGCACGATGCCGGCCAGGCGCGGCCCGTAGGCATCGGCCGCGGAACTCATCATCAGGTCGATCGAAGGGCGGGAGTAGAGCACGGGCGGCTCGCAGCTCAGCGAGAAGCGGCGATCGCGCTCGACGAAGAGGTGATACCCCGGCGGCGCGAAGTGCAGCGTGCCGGGGGCGATGTCGGCCTTGTCCTGCGCCTCGCACACCGGCATGCGAAGCCGCCGCGCGAAGATCTCCACCAGGCGGCTCTCGCGGCCTTCGGGCAGGTGCAGCACCGCCACCATCGGCAGGTGCCACGGCTGGGGCAGCGCATGGAACAGGCGCATCAGGGCATCGATGCCGCCGGCCGAGGCGCCCACGGCGACCAGGTCCACCTCGGGCAGCGAGGCGGCCTTCACGTCGCCCTCCGGTAGATGCGGTCGGGCCGGCTCACGGTGTCGAAGCGCTCGCCGTAGGCCGAGAAGTCGATGCTCTCCTTGCTGCCCAGCCCGAGGAAGCCGCGGTGGCACAGCGAGCCGTGGAACAGGCCCAGCGCGCGGTCCTGCAGGCGGCGGTTGAAGTAGATCAGCACGTTGCGGCACGACACGAGCTGCGTCTCGGCGAACACGCTGTCGGTGGCCAGGCTGTGGTCCGCGAAGATCACGTTGGCGCGCAGCGCGGGGTCGAAGCGGGCGCCGCCGTAGGCCGCCGTGTAGTAGTCGGAAAACGCCCGCCGCCCGCCGCTGCGCTGGTAGTTGGCGGTGTAGTCGCGCACCGCCTCGGCCGGGAAGATGCCCTGCCGCGCCTTCTCGAGCGACTGCGGATTGATGTCGGTCGCGTAGATCAACGCACGCTCGAGCAGGCCTTCCTCCTTGAGCAGGATGGCCATCGAGTACACCTCCTCGCCGGTGCTGCAGCCCGCGATCCAGACCTTGATCGACGGGTAGGTGTGCAGCACGGGCACCACGTGCTCGCGCAGCGCCAGGAAGTACGAGGGGTCGCGGAACATCTCGCTCACCGGGATGGTGAGGAACTGCAGCAGCCGCGCGAACACCTCGGGGTCGCGCAGCACCTGTTCCTGCAGGGCCGAGATGCTGCGGAACTGCATCTGCTCCAGCGCGTAGGCCACGCGCCGCTTCTGCGAGGCGCCGGTGTAGTCCCGGAAGTCGTGGTTGTAGCGCAGGTAGATCGCCTCCATGAGCAGGCGCAGCTCGATGTCGCCAGCGCTCGGCGGCGGCGCCGCGCTGCCCGTGGGCGAGGCGGGCGCCTCGCGTGCGGCGTCGCTCACAGCCGCTCCATGTGCGGCATCCACACCCGCAGCAGGGAGAACAGGCGGTCCAGCTCGATCGGCTTGGCCAGGTAGTCGCTGGCGCCCGCGGCCAGGCACTGCTCCTGGTCGTCCTTCATGGCCTTGGCCGTGACGGTGATGACGGGCAGCTTGGCGAAGCGCTTGTCCTGGCGCAGGCGGCGCGTGGCTTCCAGGCCGTCCATCTCCGGCATCATCACGTCCATCAGCACCAGGTCGATGTCGGGCACGGCGTCGAGCTTCTCCAGCGCCTCGCGCCCGTTGCGCGCCACCTCGATCACCGCGCCGCGCTGCTCCAGCGCACTGGTGAGCGCGAAGATGTTGCGCACGTCGTCGTCCACGATCAGGATGCGCCGGCCCTCGAAGACGCGGTCGCGCCCGCGCGCGCTGCGCAGCATGGTCTGGCGCTCGGTCGACAGCTGCGACTCCACCTTGTGCAGGAACAGCGTCACCTCGTCGAGCAGGCGTTCCGGCGAACGCGCGCCCTTGATGATGATGGAGCGCGAGTAGCGCAGCAGCTCGGCCTCCTCGTCGCGCGTGAGGTTGCGGCCGGTGTAGACGATCACCGGCGGGAAGGAGCAGATCTCCTCGGTCGACATGCGCTTGAGCAGCTCGCCGCCCTGCATGTCGGGCAGGCGCAGGTCGGTGATCATGCAGTCGAACACGCGCTCGCGCAGCAGCGCCAGCGCCTCCTCGCCGGTCGCCACCGCGGTGATGCGCACGTCCTCGTCGCCGATCAGGTGCACCACGCTCTCGCGCTGCACGTCGTCGTCCTCGACCAGCAGCACTTCCTTGAGCTGTTGCGACAGCTTGGCGTCGAGCCGCGCGAACACGGCCTGCAGCTGCTCGCGCGTGGTGGGCTTGAGCGCGTAGCCGACGGCGCCCAGGTGCAGCGCGGCGGCGCTCTGGTCCTGTGCCGACACCACGTGCACCGGGATGTGGCGGGTGCGCGGATCGTCCTTGAGCTGCTGCAGCACCGACAGGCCCGGGCTGTCGGGCAGCCGCATGTCCAGCAGGATGGCGTGCGGCTGCAGTTCGAGCGCGAGCGCGAAGCCGTCCTGCGCGGCGTGGGCCACGGCGCAGTGCCAGCCGTACTCGTGCGCCAGGTCGAACAGGATGCGGGCGAACTGCGGCTCGTCCTCGATCACCAGCACGCGCCGGCGGTCGCCGCGCGGCAGGTCGCGGTCGTCGGCGAAGGCCGGCGTCGCCGGGGCGGCCGCCGGCGCGTCGCCCGATGCGGCGCGCGGCGCGACGGCATGGGG
>JAVHYA010000092.1 GCA_031119395.1 Pseudomonadota bacterium | reverse complement strand
ACCCGCTCAGCGCGAGTTCGACCTGTTGCGCCGCGCCGCCTTCTTCGCCGGTGCGTCCTCGCTGCCGAAGAGGCGCTCCAGCTTCTGCCCGATGCGCGCGCCGATGGCCGTGCCCACGCCCGGCAGCACCGCACTGCCGGCCGCCGCACCCGCCAGCGCGCCGCCGGTCAGCGACAGCTCCGGCTTGTCCAGCGTACCGCCGAGCTTGAGCGGGAAACCCACCACGCCGTCGACCAGATCGACCGCCACGTCCCCCTGCAGCCGGCGGTTGAGCACGCGCACGTCGCCGCTCGCCGTCAGCACCCCCGAGCGTGCGCGCAAGTCGATGTAGTGCAGCGCGATGCCGTCCCCCGTGTTTTGCGTGTCCAGCGTCCCGGTGAGCTCGTCCAACACCGTCTGGCCCTCGCGCTGCGTGCCGGCCGTGGTCACCGTGCGGGCCAGGTCGAAGCGCCGCAGCGTCGCCGGATGCACCTTGAAGCGCGTGCGCGTGTGCAGGCTGCGCACCAGTTCGCCCACGTGCTCGCCATGGGCCTCCAGCGTGGTCTCGCCCGACATGCGGCCCGCCACGGCCGAGTGGCGGCCGAAGGCGCCGGTGAGTGCCTCCAGGTCGATCTCCTTGGGCGCCAGCCGGGCCGTGAGGCGCATCCGGCCGTCGGGCTCGGTCGCCAAGGTGGCGTCGCCATCCCAGCTGCCGCCACCGACCTCCACGGCGACGCGCCAGCGCTCCGTGCCCACGTCCCCCTGGCCGGCGCTGTCGTCGATCACCTCGCCGTCGCGCGTGATGCGCGCGCGCGCCGGCGGCGACACGCCGGGCCGCTCGACCTGCACCTCGCGCGGGCGCCAGCGGCTGCCGAACTCGATCTCGCCGTCGTAGGCCAGGCCGATGCCGCGGCGGTCGATCCACGACACGTCGCTGAAGCGCACCGTGTGCACGGGAATGTCGGCCAGCGTCCAGGTCGACGAGGCGGGCGGATCGTCGGCCCGCTTCTCGCGCCCGCGGAAGGCCCGCACCGACGCGCGCGGCAGCACCAGGCCCTCGACCTCCAGGCGCGAGATCTCGATGCGGCGCTGCAGCAGCGAGCGCCACTGCGGGTACACCGCCAGCCGGC
This sequence comes from Pseudomonadota bacterium, assembly GCA_031119395.1. Classification (GTDB taxonomy): domain Bacteria; phylum Pseudomonadota; class Gammaproteobacteria; order Burkholderiales; family Burkholderiaceae_C; genus Xenophilus. The sequence goes on along the minus strand of JAVHYA010000092.1, from coordinate 15,415 downwards.
GCAGCGCGATCGGCTGGTCCTGCTGCGTGGCCACATCGCGGAACTCGATGACGGGCACCGGACGCAGCGCCCAACGGGCGTTGCCGATGGTCAGCGCGACGCCGAAGCGCCGCTCGAACTCCTGCGCCGTGCGCTGCGCCACCTCGTCGTCGTCGGGCAGCCAGGCCATCAGCGCCAACACCGCCAGCACCAGGGCGCCGAGCACGCCCAGGCCGCCCCAGGCCAGCCAGCGGGCGGGGCGGCGTCTGCGGGCCGGCGGGGGCGCGGCGGGTGCATCCATGCGCCGCAGCTTAGACGCTGGCGCGACGCCCGCCTGTCAGTCGCCGTCGCTATAGTTCCGGGCCGCCGGCGCCACGCCGGACATCCCCCCTTGGAGACCTGCATGCGCATCTGGAAGAAAGACGTGTCCGTCGACGAACTCACCCGCAGCCACGCGAAGACCGCGGTCGACCGGCTCGGCATCGAGTTCCTGGAGGTCGGCGACGACTTCATCCGCGCCCGCGTGCCGGTGGACGAGCGCACGGTGCAGCCCTTCCGCATCCTGCATGGCGGCGTCTCGGTGGTGCTGGCCGAGACGCTGGGCTCCTGCGGCGCGCACTACTCCGCACCCGAAGGCCACCGCGCCGTCGGCCTGGACATCAACGCCAACCACATCCGCTCGGCCAGCAGCGGCTGGGTGACCGGCACCGCCCGCGCCGTGCACATCGGCCGCACCACGCAGGTCTGGCAGATCGACATGACCAACGACGCCGGCCAGCTGACCTGCGTGTCGCGCATCACGATGGCGGTGCTGCAGGGCTGATCGAATACGGGCAGCCGGACGCGAAGGACGCAAAAGTTGCGCGAAGGACGCGAAAGAAAAGCATTGGATATTTCCTCCTGACTTCTTTCGCGCCTTTCGCGAAATCTTCGCGTCCATCGCGTCCGGCTGTCCGCGCCCTCGATTCCGAACACAACAACAGGAGACATCCATGAGCATGTTCAGCTGGCGCGAAGTCGCCATGACCCCCGGCGCCGTCGTGGCGCCCGACGAGCGGCTGCCGTGGCCGCAGACCGCGGCGATGGGCGTGCAGCACGTCATCGCGATGTTCGGCGCCACGGTGCTGGCGCCGATCCTGATGGGCTTCAACCCCAACATCGCGATCCTGATGAGCGGCATCGGCACGCTCATCTTCTTCCTCGTCACCGGCGGGCGCGTGCCGAGCTACCTGGGCTCGAGCTTCGCCTTCATCGGCGTGGTGATCGCGGCCAGCGGCTATGCGGGCAAGGGGCCGAACGGCAACCTCGCGGTGGCGCTGGGCGGCATCGTGGCCTGCGGCGTCGTCTACATCCTCATCGGCGCCATCGTGCAGGCCATCGGCACCGGCTGGATCGAGCGCTTCATGCCGCCGGTGGTGACGGGCGCGGTGGTGGCGGTCATCGGGCTGAACCTCGCGCAGGTGCCGATCAAGAACATGGCACCGACGAATTTCGATGCGTGGATGCAGGCCGTGACCTTCCTGTGCGTGGGCATCGTGGCGGTGTTCACGCGCGGCATGGTGCAGCGCCTGCTGATCCTCATCGGGCTGATCCTGGCGAGCATCGTCTACGCGGTGCTGACCAACGGGCTGGGCCTGGGCAAGCCGATGGACTTCTCGGGCATCGCGGCCGCCGCCTGGTTCGGCGCACCCACCTTCACCACGCCGGTGTTCGACGGCAGCGCGATGCTGCTGATCGCGCCGGTGGCCGTCATCCTGGTGGCCGAGAACCTGGGCCACCTCAAGGCCGTCACGGCCATGACCGGCCGCAACCTCGACCCGCTGATCGGCCGCGCCTTCATCGGCGACGGCATCGCCACGGTGGTGAGCGGCTCGGCCGGCGGCACGGGCGTGACCACGTACGCCGAGAACATCGGCGTGATGGCCGCGACGCGCATCTACTCGACGGCGGTGTTCGTGGTGGCGGCACTGATCGCGCTGCTGCTGGGCTTCAGCCCCAAGTTCGGCGCGCTGATCCAGGCCATTCCGCTGCCGGTGATGGGCGGGGTGAGCATCGTGGTGTTCGGCCTCATCGCGGTGGCGGGCGCCAAGATCTGGGTCGACAACAAAGTCGACTTCTCGCAGAACCGCAACCTCATCGTGGCGGCCATCACGCTCATCCTCGGCACCGGCGACTTCACGCTCAAGTTCGGCCAGTTCGCGCTCGGCGGCATCGGCACCGCGACCTTCGGGGCGATCATCCTGTGGGCGCTGCTGGGGCGGTCGAAGAACGCGTGAACGGCGGCACGGCGACCGGGGTGCTGCCCGTCGTTCACTCGGTCCCCACGGCTGCCTCGATCGGCGCAGCGGTGGAGACCGCCTACGCCGTCGGGCGCGTCGTCGATTGCCACCTGATCCGGCGCGGCTTCAACGACGTCTACGGCGTCGCGCTGGAAGATGGGCGACGACTGGTCGCGCGGCTGAGCGCGGTGCGGCTGCGCGGGCCGCACAACAACGCCTACGAACTGGCGCTGCTGGCACACCTGCACGCACAGGGCGGCCCGGTGGCGGCACCGCGACGGCCTGTTGCCGGGGGCGACTGCATCACGCTGCGTGCCGCCGAGGGGCCGCGTGCACTGGCCGTGTTCGAGCACTTGTCCGGCGATCCGCCGGGCGAGGTGACGGCCGACATCGAACGCACGGGCGCGGGCCTGGCCCATCTGCACCAAGGCGCCCAGGGGTATGCAGGACCGCCCAGCCTCTACACGCTGGACCTCGCCCACCTGCTGGACAGGCCGCTGCAGTGGCTGCTGTCGACACGCACCGTGGACGCTGCATTGCACGCCGATTTCACCGCGCTGGCCGGCGAGCTCGGTGCGCGCATCCGTGCCATGCCGCTGCTGTCGCAGGCGCATGTCCACGGCGATTGCCACGGCGGCAACAACTTCATGGACGACGGTCCGGACGGCCGTCGGCGTGCCGTGTTCTTCGACTTCGACGACGCGGGACCGGGCTATCTGGCCTATGACCTCGCCGTCTTTCTGTGGAACCGCTTGCTGCGCCTGTCGTCCGCGACGCTGGACAACGACGGCACCGAGAAGTGGCAGGCCTTCCTGCGCGGCTACCGCAGCGTGCGCGCGCTGCCGGAACCGGACTTCGACGCCATTGCGGCCTTCGTCTCGGTACGGCACTTCTGGTTCATGGGGGAGTTCGCCGGGCGTGCGCCCGCGTGGGGGACGCAGGCGTTGCCCGCGACCTGGTTGCGCCGGCAGGTGGAACTGCTGCGCGCATGGGGTCCGCTGACGACGCCGACCTGAATGCTATCTTTTCGATAGCTGCTCACGCCCGCCCGCATGGCGCTGGCGGGCTTTTTTTCTTTGGATGCGGTGTCGGTGCGCCCTGCGGCCGGGCGCGCACCTCGCCTCTGCATTGCACTCGGCGTGTCGGTCGAGCCGATGGCGAGCATGCCCGCGGTCGACGACGCCGCCCGCACCCGCCCCATGAAAACAGGCGCCCCGCCGGTGGGCGGGGCGCCTGCGTGACGGATTCGACGCGGATCAGCCCGCGGTGGCCGCCTTGCGCGCCCGCGACGTCTTGGCCGCGGTCTTCCTGGGCGGCGCCGCCTTGCGGGCGGGGGCCTTGGCCGCCGCCGGGGCCGCGGCCTTGCGCGCGGCGGCGGCCGGGGCCTTGGCCTTCTTCGCGGCCGGTGCCTTGCGCGGGGCGGCGGCCTTGCGGGCCGGGGCGGCCGGGGTTTCGGCCGCAGGTGCCGTCGCGGTCGGGGTCTCGGCCACCGGCTTGGCGGCGCCCGCCACGGCCGGCACCTTGTGCATCAGGTCCATCAGCTTCTTGTGCTCGGCCAGCATGTAGTCGCCGATCTCGGTGATGTCGGGCACGGCACGGCGGCAGGCGATGAGGCCGTAGTCCATGCGGCCGTTGTAGCTCTGCACGGTGACGTTGAGCGCCATGCCCTGGCTGGCGATCGACACGGGGTAGTAGCAGGTGACCAGCGCACCGGCGAAGTACATCGGGAAGGGCGCGCCGGCCACGTTGGAGATGGCGACGTTGGCCATGGGCGGCAGCACGTTGACCAGGCCCGAGCGCCCCACCATCGACGCCACGCCCGACATCAGCCAGGGCGCGCCGAACATGGGGAAGTCGTCGAGCACGACGGCCTTGAACTTGTTCATCGTCGACTTCGACTGCGTCGACGACCTGTTGATGGCCTTCAGGCGCTCCAGCGGGTCCTTGATGTCGCTGGCCAGGCTCACGAGGATCATGCTGGCCTGGTTGTTGGCGGTGTCGTCGCCGGCCTCGCGCAGGCTCACCGGCACGCCGGCCACGAGCGACTTGTCGGGCAGCTCGTTGCTGTCCTTGAGGTAGCTGCGCAGCGCGCCCGAGACGGTGGCCATGACCACGTCGTTGAGCGTGACGCCGAAGTGCTTGGCGATCGCCTTGGTCTCGGCCAGCGGGATGGTGCGGCCGGCGAAGCTGCGCTGGTTGGTGATCGAGACGTTGAAGGGCGTGCGCGGCGCCGTGAGGTCGAAGCGCTTGGCCAGCGCCTTCGCATCGGCCGGCGTCGATTCGGCGGATGGGCTGGCCAGCGAACTCAGCGCCTTGCCCAGCGCCGGCAGCATCTTGTAGAGCTTGACGTACTGCGCGGCGGTGTTGCGCAGCGCGGCGGTCGCCAGTTCGGCCATGCCGAGCTGGTAGCCGCTGCGGCGCGGCTTGTCGCGCGGCGGCTTGACGACGCGGCCCGTGGGCTCGAGGTCGAAGATGGCCTTGCCGACCTCGACGCCGGCCTGCCCGTCGATGCCCGCATGGTGGACCTTGGTGTAGAGCGCCACGTCGCCGCTCTGCAGCCCGTCGATGATGTAGAACTCCCACATCGGCCGGCTGCGGTCGATCAGCGACGAATGCAGCCGGGCCACGTACTGCTGCAGCTGCCGGTTGGTGCCGGGCTTGGGCAGCGTGATGTGGCGCACGTGGTAGTCGATGTCGATGTCGTCGTCGTCCACCCAGACCGGGTTGGACAGGTCGAAGGGCATCAATGCCAGCTTGCGCGTGAACACATCGGCCAGGTGGATGCGGCTGGCCATGAAGGCCTTGGCGTCCTCGTAGAAGTCGCCCTTGTAGCCCTTGGGCAGCTCCAGCACGTTCAGCGAACCGACGTGCATGGGCATCTCCGGGGTCTCGAAATGCAGGAATGTGGCGTCCAGGCCGCTCAGGTGCTTCACGCGATGCCTCCGTTCTTGGGATGTGTTTCTTTGGGGGATGGCGGCGGCGCCCCTCGGCGCGCGCCCCCTCGGCCGCAGCCAATGCGCTTTGTACAGCGGCGCGCAGCCGCCCCACCCCCTGGGAAACGCCGAGACGCGAGGCAAGCCGGTCCCGGACGCGCAGGGCTGCGCCTCGGACGGTGTGACCGGAGCCGGCGTGGCCGAGCAGGCCGCCGCCATGCGCCCGATCGAGGCGCGAAGCGCAGCCCCGGCGCGGGCGATGGCGAGCGCTGCAGCGACGAAGGGGGGTGGGTCGACGCAACGAACGGCCACGTCGGGTTCGTTCGCCCCTGCTCAAGGTTCGCCGTGGACCCGGCGGAAGCGCTCCTGCAGTTCCCGGGCGATGCGCAGCGGCTCGTCGAGCAGCCGCACCGGCGAATAGGTGCCGATGGGCAGACCCTGCATGTACACCTGCACCCGCTCGAAGTAGTTCAGCAGCGCCCGCGCGGCGTCGGACATGCACTGGTCGAGCGAATCGAAGCACTCGTTGCTGGGTCGGGGGGGTTGCCCGGGCGCGCGCAGGCTGTACGTGAAAAGACCCGGCCGCACCGGCCGGATGTCCAGGATGGGGTCCATTTCTTTTTGCTCCCTGTCTGTCCATTGTTTTTTTCGCGCCGCCGTGGCCGGTGGCGCCTGCGGCCCGGGACGTGGACACCGCCCGGCCGCCTGGGGCGGAGTCTGCGCCCATTTCGCGCTGGCGTGGCACAACGGGCGGAAACCTCGAAATGCAACGCCATGCAAAAGATGTGGCCCGGCCGCGGGCAGCGGCGATGGCGGCGCGGAACCTGCGGGGGCGCCGTTAGACTCGGGCGCTGCACGCCGCCGGCGTTTCTGCCCGTTCCCCCTTTCCCCTCTTCCCTTCCTCGATGACCGATGCTTCCGCCGCGCGCACCCAGGCGGTGTTCGAATTCAAGAGCGCGACGCTGCCGCTGATCGCGGTGATCCTGAAGACGGCCGACCTGGCCGTGCTGACCGAGGCGCTCGACGCCCAGTTGGCCGACTCGCCCGACTTCTTCGAGCAGGAGCCGGTGGTCATCGACCTGTCGCAGCTGCCGGCGGACGGCTCGGGCGAGGCCATCGATTTCGTGAAGCTGCGCGCCATCCTCGCGCGGCACCAGACGCAGCCCGTGGCCGTGCGCGGCGCGACCGAGGGCCAGTCGGCGGCCGCCCGCGCGGCGGGCCTCGCGATCGCCGCCATGCCCGTCTCGCCGCCGGCGCGGCCGCCCGCACCGGCCGAGGCACCGAGCCCCGCGCCGCAGATCGTGCGCGAGGTGCCGGTGCCGCAGGGCGGCACGCTGCTGATCGACCGGCCGCTGCGCTCGGGCCAGCAGGTGTACGCGCGCGGCGGCGACGTGATCGTGACCGAGGTGGTGAACTTCGGCGCCGAGGTGATCGCCGACGGCCACGTGCACGTGTATGCGCCGCTGCGCGGCAAGGCGATCGCGGGCGCGCGCGGCAACGCCGAGGCGCGCATCTTCACCACCTGCCTGGAAGCGCAGCTGGTGGCGATCGCCGGCATCTACCGCACGGCCGAGGTCGCGCTGCCCGAGCGGGTGGCGGGCAAGGCGGCGCAGATCCGGCTGCAGGACGACAAACTCGTGATGGAGCCGATCGCCGGCTGACCCCGGCGGCGGCGACCTCGACATTCGATTCGAACGTAGACGACAGAAGGATTCAGGCAATGGCCAAAATCGTGGTGGTGACCTCGGGCAAGGGCGGCGTCGGCAAGACGACCACCAGCGCGAGCTTTTCGTCCGGGCTCGCGCTGGCCGGCAAGAAGACGGCGGTGATCGACTTCGACGTCGGCCTGCGCAACCTGGACCTCATCATGGGCTGCGAGCGCCGCGTGGTGTACGACCTGATCAACGTGATCCAGGGCGAGGCCAACCTCAAGCAGGCGCTGATCAAGGACAAGCAGTGCGACAACCTCTTCGTGCTGGCCGCCTCGCAGACGCGCGACAAGGAAGCGCTGACGCAGGAAGGCGTCGAGAAGGTCCTCAAGGACCTGCAGGAGATGGACTTCGACTACATCGTCTGCGACTCGCCCGCCGGCATCGAGACCGGGGCGCTGATGGCGATGCACTTCGCCGACGAGGCGCTGGTGGTGACCAACCCCGAGGTGTCCTCGGTGCGCGACTCCGACCGCATCCTGGGCATGCTCAGCAGCAAGACGAAGCGGGCGAAGGACGGCGGCGAGCCGATCAAGGAGCACCTGCTCATCACGCGCTACAACCCCAACCGCGTGGCCGACGGGCAGATGCTGTCGCTGGAGGACATCCAGGACATCCTGCGCATCAAGCTGATCGGCGTGATCCCCGAGTCCGAGTCGGTGCTGCAGGCGTCCAACCAGGGCGTGCCGGCCATCCACGACAAGGACACCGAAGTCGCCCAGGCCTACCAGGACGTGGTGGCGCGCTTCCTCGGCGAGGACCGGCCGATGCGCTTCATCGAGGCCGAGAAGCCCGGCTTCTTCAAGCGCCTGTTCGGCGGGAGGTGAGCCGCATGTCCTTTCTCTCCTTTCTGCTCGGCGAGAAGAAGAAGACGGCCAGCGTGGCCAAGGAGCGGCTGCAGATCATCCTGGCGCACGAGCGCACCAGCCTCTCGGCCAAGCGCCCGGACTACCTGGCCGACCTGCAGCGCGAGCTGGTGGCGGTGATCTCGAAGTACGTGTCGATCCAGCCCCAGGACATCAAGGTCAACCTCGAACGCCAGGACGACCTGGAAGTGCTCGAGGTCAAGATCGAGCTGCCCGAAGCGGCGCCCGCGCGCTGACCTTTGCTCCTTTTTCGATAGCTGACAGCGCCCACCGGACGGGCGCTGCAGGCCTTTTCGGCTTTGGAAGCTTCGGTACGGCGCGCCCCCGCCGCGCCGCCGCTCAGGCATCCGCGACGAAGCCGGCCACCGCCTCCAGCACCGCCGGCTCCTTGAGGATGCGGCGGTGGCCGCAGCCCTCGGTCGCCACCAGGCGCGCGCCGGGGATGGCGTCGCGAAAGGCCTCGCCGTCGGCGAAGGCGTTGACCCGGTCGTCGCGGTCGTGCACCACCAGCGTGGGCTGCGCGATGCGCGCACCCACCGCTGCGGGCTCGAACTGCGGCATCACGATGCCCTCGCGCGATTCGATGAGGCGCTGCATGGCGGCGCACGTGCGCTCGCGCAGCCCGAAGACCTGCGCGAAATAGCGGGTGTAGTCCACGGGCGAGGCCGGCGGCGCCAGCAGCACGATGCGCCGCGCATGCAGCCCTTGGCTGGCGGCCTGAGCCAGCGCATTGGCACCCAGCGAATGCGCCACCACCGCGTGGAATGCGGCCCCCGTGTCGTGTCGATGGCGCGCCGCCACGTACCCGATGGCGCGCGCGAACTGCGCCAGGTTGCTGGTGCCGCCGCCGCTGCGGCCGTGGGCCGGCATCTCCAGCAGCACCGGGCGCAGGCCCCGCGCCATCAGCGCCGCGGCCAGCGGCAGCATCTGGCCGGCATGGCCGCCCCAGCCGTGCACCAGCAGCACGACGGGCGCGTTGGCGGGCAGCGCGTCGGTGGCCGGGCGGTAGACGCCCAGGCGGCCCTGCTCGAAGGCCTGCAACCGGTGCTGCCAGGCCGGGCCGGGCGTGTGCCGGCGCTGCAGCCAGGCGGGCGGCAGCGGCGTGCCGAAGACCCGCGCCGCAATGCGCACGCCCAGCGCCGGCCACAGCCGCTGCGAGGCGCCGAGCCCCAGGCGCAGCGCGCGCACCAGCGGATGGGCGCCGTAGAAGCCGGACGCGGCGGCGTGGGGGACGGTGGTCGTGGTGCTCATCGTGCGCACTCCACCCTCAGTACCAGACCCAGTCCTGGTTGCTGCCGGGCAGCTGGCGCAAGGTGCGCCGGCCGGCGAGGCGGACGGCGCCGATGGCCGCTGCGGCGAGCAGACCGGCGAGGAAGGCGAGAAGGATCGGCATGGCGGGCTCCTTTTTATCGCACGACTGTGCGAAATTGATGCGCCGGTGGGCGGCGTGGTGGCGTTGGCATGGTCGGAGGACGTGCGGCCGCGCGCTCAGGCGCGGTAGCTGTCGAGCAGGCGCTGCCAGGTGGCGGCGGCACGCTCGGCGGCCCTGGGGTCGCGCAGGAAGCGTGCGTCGTGCAGCAGGGTCATGGCCAGGCCGTTGATCTCGCTGACGACCTGGGCCGCGTCGGTGTCGGCGCGCAGCTCGCCCGTCTCCACGGCCTGGAGCACGGTGCGGCGCAAGGCCGCGCGCCAGCGCACGACCTCGTCGAGCAGCAATTGGCGCAGCTCCCCGTCGCGGTCGTCGAGCTCGAAGGCGCCGGCGACGTAGATGCAGCCGGTATGGACCTCGACGTCGCGCATGCGGGCGATCCAGCGGCGCACGATGTCCTCGAGCCGGGCCAGGCCCTTGGGCTGCTGCATCGCGGGCACGAACACGTCGGCGAGGAAGCGCCTGCCGTACTCCTCGATCACCGCCTTCTGCAGCGCCTCGCGCGAGCCGACGCGCGAGAACACGCCGCTCTTGGACAGCTCGAGCCGGTCGGCCACGCGCTGCAGGGTGATCGCCTCCAGCCCCTCGGCCGCCGCGAGGTCGACCGCGGCGCCGACGATGGCGGCGCGGGTGAGCTCGCTTTTCTGCGTCTTGGCGTCCATGGCCGGCATTTTCCGCACGATCGTGCGAAATGGCAAGAGGCTTTGAGCGGCACGCCTTGCGGCGTATCGTGCACGGGCGCCGCCGGCCCCGGGGCCGGCACGGGCGCGACATCCTCTTCATCCACCACCAGGAGACATTGCCCATGGCCACACGCAAGACGAGCGGCGCCGACACGAGCACCGGACTGCCCGACCCGGCAGCCATCCAGGAGGCGTTCGCACAGTCCTTCAAGGGCATCACCGACCGCATGCAGAACCTCAACCTCACGGGCAGCGCCGCGACGCTGCTGGAGAGCGGCCGCAAGGACATCGAGGCCCTGGTGGAGGCCAACAAGCGCTCCTACCAGGGCCTGCAGACGGTGGTGCAGCGCCAGACCGAGATGCTGCGCAACTCGATCACCGAGTGGCAGGGCGCCATGCAGGGGATGCAGGGCCAGGACATGAGCGCCAACCTCGCCAAGCTCGACGAGATGGGCAAGGCGGCCTTCCAGCAGGCGCTGAACGACATCCGCGAGCTGGCCGACGTGGCCGCCAAGTCGCAGGCCGAGGCCTTCGAGATCGTGCGCAAGCGCGTGAGCGACAACGTGGAGCAGGTGACCCAGTTGCTGCAGCAGGGCGGCACGGGCAAGAAATAGGCGGGCGGCCCGCAGGCGGCCGGCGCAAGCGCTGGCGCCGGGGCCCGAGGGGCCTCAGCGCGGCCGCAGCAGCTTGCCGGTGGACGACGCCCGCGCCAGCGTGCGGCCGTCCGCGGCAAGCAGATCCGCTTCGAGGAACACCACGCTGCCGCCCCAGCGCAGCACGCGCGCCTCCCCCTCGACGGGCGCCACGCCCACGCGGTCGAGAAAGCTCACCTTCAGCTCCAGCGTGGCCAGGCCGGTGCCGGGCTCGCGCGCCGCGACGGCGAAGGCCATCGCGTTGTCGAGCCAGGCCGTGATGAAGCCGCCCTGCACGATGGTGCCGTTCGTGTGCGCGAATTCGGGCCGCGGCGCGAAGCGGACGCGCGCGATGCCGGCCGGGTCGCTGGCGAGCAGGCGGTCGAAGCCGATCGCGTGGAGCAGGGGGTGGGCGTCCTTTTCGATGTCCATGGGCGTGAAGTCGGGGCAGCAACGGCGCCGCAGGATAGCCGGGCGGCCCGGGCCGATGCTGTCGCGTGGGCGCAGCGCTCTACCATGCCACCCATCCCCTGCCGCACGGAACCGCATGCCCATCGAACTGCCCAAGGAGGCCCGCACCGCGGCCATCCAGTCCATCGAGCGCTACTTCGACGAGGAGCTGCAGCAGCGCATCGGCAACATCCAGGCCGGCGCGCTGCTGAACTTCTTCCTGCAGGAGATCGGGCCCAGCATCTACAACGCCGCGGTGGCCGACGCCCAGGAGCGCATGCTGGCGCGGGTGCAGGAGCTCGACATCGACTGCCACGAGGACGAATTCGGCTTCTGGAAAGGACGCGGCCCGCAGGCCACGCCCGGCAGTCGGCGGCGCTGAGCCGGGACGTCGCTCACTGGCCCGCCACGATGGCGGCGATCAGGCCACCGGCGATCGCGCCCAGCACGAAGTCGCCGTTGATCTGCATCCACTGGTAGCCCGAGGGCGGCGCCTGCAAGTGGCGCGCACGCCAGTCGGTGACGACGTACTGCGGCGCACGGTAGCTGGCGGGGACGTAGCCGCCGCGGTGCCATTGCGCGTGGGGGCGCGGCGGGCCGGGCCGGAAGTCGCGGCGATCGTCACGGTCCCAACGCTCGTGGCGGTCCCAGCGCTCGGCGCGGTCGCGCCGGTCATGGTCGCGCTCGTAGCGCTGGCCTTGCTCCCAGCGCGGGCCGGGGCCGTCGCCACGACCCGGGAAACCCTGGGCCATCGCGCCGCCGGCCAGGGTGAGGGCCAGCGTCGCCGCGATGACGCGCACGCCGCGGCGGGTGCGGGTGGACGGGGTGGTGGTGGTGTGCTTCATGGCGACTCCTTCTGTGTGTGAAACCATGGCCCCAATGCTGAAGGGCGCATGTGTCGCAGCCGTCCGGCCGGGATGAGCCGCGGATGAAGGATGTAAGCGCCTGTCAGAACGCCGAGGGCGGCGCGGGCCATCGTCGGCACCCAGAAAAAGGCCCGCGTGGAGCGGGCCCAAGAACCATGCGGTTCGCGAAGAGACGTTGCGCCGGATCGTTCTGGTCTGGCGGCGCTTCCCCTTGAAGCGTCGATGCGTGACGGCCCCACTGTGGCACGGCGGCGGCTTCAGAAGCGTGAAATAGTTGGCATTCACTGCGCCGTGCTGGTGAACAAATGTCACCCACAGGCGGTGTGCGGCTCAACCGCGCGGGCGCAGACGGGCCGTTGCCTCGATCTCGATGCGCATGCGCGGATCCGCCAGGCCGGCCGAGATCATCATCGCCGCCGGCCGCACCTCGCCGAACCAGCGGCGCAGCACCGGCCAGCAGGCCGGAAATTCGGCCGCGTCGGGCAGCACGTAGGTCACGCGCACCACGTCGGCCATCGAGGCGCCCGCCTCGCGCAGCGCCGCATCGATGTTCTTCAGGCATTGCTCGGCCTGCGCCACCACACCATCGGCGATGGTCATCGTGGCGTAGTCGAAGCCGGTGGTGCCGGAGACGAAGACCCAGTCGCCGTCGACCACGGCCCGGGAATAGCCGATCTCCTGCTCGAAGGTGGAACCGGAACTGATGAGGCGTCGGGCCATGGCGTCAGGGTGCGCTCGCACCGTGGTTGCTACGATTTCGATAGCTGCCTGCGCGCGTCCCACGGGCGCTGCAGGCTGTTTTTGCTTGAAAGCGCGCAGTCAGGGCGCGTTGCCCTGCGGCCCCACGGGCGGCGGCGCCGCACGACCGCTGGAGCCCGGCGCGAGCTTGCGTCCGAAGGCTTCGCCCACGTTGCGCACCGGCCGGCTGGCGGCCTCGGAGCCGCGCTCGATGCCACGCCGGGCCGCGTCGTCCGCGCGCTCGATGCCACGGCCGGCGGCATCGGTGCCGCGCTGCACGCCCGAGGTCGCCTTGTTGTGCGGCTTCTTGAGCGTGTTCGCAGGCCGCGTGGGCGGTGGGTTGTTGGCGTTGGTCGCCTGCGCCTGCGCCAGGCCGGCCGCCGCAAGCGCCATCGCGGCCACGCCAGGGTTCAGGGTGCGCAAGAAAAGTCGGAAGGTCATCGGTGAAGGTCTCCTGCGGGTGGCGGCACCCGCAGGGCACCACCGGTTCACACGGCCGGCTTGTCGCTCGGCGTCTGGATGTTGTCCTTGAGCTCCTGGTTCATCGGCAGGCCGATGGCCTGGTTCTTGGGCGGGATCGGGCCCATGAACCACTTGTTGTAGAGCTTCTCGAACTCGCCGGATTTCATCATGCCGGTGATCACGCCGTCGACCAGCGCCTTGAACTTGGGATCGTCCTTGCGCAGCATGCAGGCGTAGGGCTCGACCTGCAGCGCGTCACCCACCACGTCGAGCGCAGCGGGATCCTTCGCGTTGGCCTTGAGGCCGAAGAGCAGGATGTCGTCCATCGGGAAGGCCGAGGCGCGGTCGGTCTCCACCAGCAGCAGCGCGTCGGCATGGTCCTTGGTGCCGATCACCTCGAGGTCGAGCTTCTTCTCGTCGTTGTACTTGCGCACGACCAGCATGTTGGTGGTGCCGGTGGTGATGGCCACCTTCTTGCCCTTGAGGTCGGCCCAGTTCCTGATGCCCGAACTCTTCTTCACCAGCAGCCGCGTGCCGGTGTAGAAGTGGTTGATGGCGAAGTCGACTTCCTTGCCGCGCGTGGTGTTGTTGGTGGTGGAGCCGCACTCCAGGTCGATCGTGCCGTTGGACAGCAGCGGGATGCGGTTCTGCGAAGTGACGGCCATCCAGCCGACCTCGAGGTTGGGCTTGCCCGTCTGCTTCTTCACCGCGGCCACCACGGCGTTGGCGATGTCCACCGCGAAGCCGATCGGCTTGCCCGGTGCCTCGAGGTAGCTGAAGGGCACCGAGGATTCGCGGTACGCCAGCGTGATCTTGTTCGCCTCGGCGACCTTGGCCAGCGTGTCGGCCGCCTGGGCCCCGGTGGCGGCCAGCGCGGCCAGCAGAACGGCGGAGGAAAGAACGGAGAGCTTCATGGGCACCTTTCTGGGAATGGAGCGAAGTGGAAGAGGCAGCCTCTCTAGCAAGGCGCCGGCCAGTGTGGCAGCGCCGGCCGCGTCGGCGGCATTCCTTTTTGCCCGGCGGCCATGCCCAAAGCTTATGGAGCGCAGCGCCGCGCATCGCCGCCGCGGGGCGGCCCATTACCTCGCGGCATGGGTGCGGCTGGTATCGGCATTTTCCAGAACGCTCCGCCGCCCGTAGAGTGCGCGGATGCTCGGGTCGCGGCGACACGTCCACCTGATCGATCCCGCAACGCCCTTCCCTTTCGCAGCTTCTTCTTCTTCATCATGCACATCTGCGTGCTCGGCGCCGGCATCGTGGGCCTGGCCACCGCCTGGGAACTGCAGCGCCAGGGCCACGCGGTCACGGTGGTCGACCGCGCCCTGCCGGGCGGTGGCACCAGCGGCGGCAACGGCGCGCAGCTGAGCTACTCCTACGTCGCGCCGCTGGCCGACGGCTCGATCTGGGGGCAGCTGCCGCACCTGCTGCTGGCCGCGGATTCCCCGCTGAAGCTGCGGCCCAAGCTCGACCCGCAGCAGTGGCGCTGGGGCCTGGAGTTCCTCGCCGCCTGCAACGCGGGCACCGCCGCTGCGACCACGCAGCGCCTGCTCGCGCTGGCCGCGCGCAGCCGCGAAGGCTTCGAGGCGATGCGCATCGAGCTGGCGCCCGAGTGCGACTTCTCGGCCACCGGCAAGCTGGTGCTCTACCGCACCGCCGCCGGCGTCGATGCCGCACGCCGCCAGGTCGAGCTGCAGCGCACGCTCGGCGCCGCGCCGCAGGCGATCGTCACGCCCGAGGAATGCGCCGCGCTGGAGCCGGCCCTCGCCGGCTACCACCGCCAGATTGCCGGCGGCGTGCACACCCCGAGCGAATGCGCGGCCGACTGCCTGAAGGTCTGCCAGGCGCTGGCCGCGGCCCTGTCGGTCCGCGGCGTGCGCTTCGTGCTCGGCCACGCGGTGCAGGCCTTCGACCGCAGGGGAGCCGAGATCGCCGCCGTGCAGACCGAGGCTGGCCCCATCGCGGCCGACGCGTTCGTGATGGCGCTGGGCACGGCCTCTGCGCGTTTCGGCCGCCAGCTCGGCGCGCATGTGCCGGTCTACCCGCTCAAGGGCTACAGCATCACCGTGCCGGTCGATCCCGCGCCGGGTGCGGCACCGCGCGTGAGCGTGACCGACAGCGCCCGCAAGACCGTGTTCGCGCGCCTGGGCGACCGGCTGCGAGTGGCCGGCATGGCCGAGCTGGTGGGTGACGATGCACGCATCCCGCAGGACCGCATCGACACGCTCATCGCCGCAACCAAGGCCGTCTTCCCGCGCGCCGCGCGCGACTTCGACGCGCCCGAACCCTGGACCGGCATGCGCCCCGCCACGCCCAGGGGCACGCCGCTGGTCGGCGCCCTGCCCGGCGCGCCGCGCAACCTGCTGTTCAACACGGGGCACGGGGCACTGGG
>JAVHYA010000091.1:15502-16703 GCA_031119395.1 Pseudomonadota bacterium | reverse complement strand
GAGCAGACGCTGACCATCTGCAACGTGGCCACCAGCGCCATGGTGCGCGAGTGCAGGCTGGCCTACATCACGCGCGCGGGCGTCGAGATCGGCGTGGCCTCGACCAAGGCCTTCACCACCCAGCTCGCAGGCCTGTTCCTGCTCACCCTCGCGCTGGCGCAGGCCAAGGGGCGCCTGGGCGAAGCCGACGAGGCGCGGTACCTGAAGGAGATGCGGCATCTGCCCGTGGCGCTGCAGTCGGTGCTGGCGCTGGAGCCGCAGATCATCGGCTGGGCGGAGGATTTCGCGCGCAAGGAGAATGCCCTGTTCCTCGGCCGCGGGCTGCACTACCCGATCGCGCTGGAAGGCGCGCTCAAGCTCAAGGAGATCAGCTACATCCACGCCGAGGCCTACCCGGCGGGCGAGCTCAAGCACGGCCCGCTGGCGCTGGTCACGAGCGAGATGCCGGTGGTCACCGTGGCGCCCAACGACGCGCTGCTGGAAAAGCTCAAGAGCAACCTGCAGGAGGTGCGCGCCCGCGGCGGCGTGCTCTACGTGCTGGCCGACGCCGACACCCGCATCGAGCGCGGCGAGGGCCTGCACGTCATCCGCATGCCCGAGCACTACGGCCAGCTGTCGCCGCTGCTGCACGTCGTGCCGCTGCAGCTGCTGGCCTACCACACGGCCGTCGCGCGCGGCACGGACGTGGACAAGCCGCGCAATCTGGCCAAGAGCGTGACGGTCGAGTGAGCCGACACGCGCGGGTGCGGCCTCGTGCCGCGCTCGCGCACGCGCAGACGATGCATCGGCCTCGCGATCACGCGAGGCGCCAGGGCACGGGCAGGTCTAATATTTCAATAATCGTTGTATAGTTGATTCATGCAGGAAGCCGATGCCGTCCGATCCCTGGCCGCCCTGGCGCAGGCCTTGCGCCTTCGCCTGTTTCGCGCACTCGTCGTCGCCGGCCCCGAGGGGCTGACGCCGGGCGCGCTGGCCGAGCAGTTGGAGGTGGCGGGCAACACGCTGTCGTTCCACTTCAAGGAGCTGACGCGCGCCGGCCTGGTCACGCAGGAGCGGCAGGGCCGCAACCTGGTCTACCGCGCCTCGTTCGCCGCGATGAACGACTTGCTGGACTACCTCACGGAGAACTGCTGCGAAGGCGCAGCGTGCCCGGCCACCGATGCGGCAGCGTCCTGCCGCTGCTGACCGGTTGTCCCTGTCC
>JAVHYA010000091.1:0-15402 GCA_031119395.1 Pseudomonadota bacterium | reverse complement strand
CCGCCATGCTCGCGGCCATCCTGATCTTTCTGTTCACCCTCGTCCTGGTCATCTGGCAACCGCGAGGCCTGGGCATCGGCTGGAGCGCGTCGCTGGGTGCCGTGCTGGCCCTGGTCTTCGGCGTGGTGCATCTGGCCGACATTGCCGTGGTGTGGGGCATCGTCTGGAACGCGACCGCCACCTTCGTGGCCGTCATCATCGTCAGCCTGCTGCTGGACGAAGCCGGGTTCTTCGAATGGGCCGCGCTGCACGTGGCGCGCTGGGGCGGCGGCAACGGCCGCCGGCTGTTCGCCTTCATCGTGCTGCTGGGCGCCTGCGTGTCGGCCCTGTTCGCCAACGACGGCGCCGCACTGATCCTCACGCCCATCGTCATGGCGATGCTGGTCGCGCTGGGTGTCTCGCCGGCCGCGACCCTGGCCTTCGTGATGGCGGCCGGCTTCATCGCCGACACGGCCAGCCTGCCGCTGGTCGTGTCCAACCTGGTCAACATCGTGTCGGCCGACTTCTTCGGCATCGGCTTCAACCGGTACGCGGCCGTGATGGTGCCGGTCGACATCGCCGCCGTGCTGGCCAGCCTCGGGGTCCTGCTGCTGTATTTCGGCCGGGGCGTGCCGGCGCGCTACGACCTGGCCCAGCTCAAGGCTCCGGCGCAGGCCATCCGCGACCCGGCCACCTTCCGTGCCGGGTGGGTGGTGCTGATGCTGCTGCTGGTGGGCTTCTTCGGCCTCGAGCCGCTGGGCGTGCCGGTCAGCGTGGTCGCGGCCGTCGCCGCCGTGGTGCTGCTGGCGGTCGCGGCGAGGGGCCACGTCATCAGCACGCGCAAGGTGCTGCGCGGCGCGCCCTGGCAGATCGTGGTGTTCTCGCTGGGCATGTACCTGGTGGTCTACGGGCTGCGCAATGCCGGCCTGACCGACCGCATCGCCGCGCTGCTGGACGTGTTCGCGCAGGGCGGCATCTGGGGTGCGGCGCTGGGCACCGGCGTGCTCACGGCGCTGCTGTCCTCGGTCATGAACAACATGCCCACCGTGCTCATCGGTGCGCTGTCCATCGACGCGTCGCAGGCCAGCGGCCTGGTGAAGGAGGCCATGGTCTACGCCAACGTGATCGGCTGCGACCTGGGGCCGAAGATCACGCCCATCGGCAGCCTGGCCACGCTGCTGTGGCTGCACGTGCTCGAGAAGAAGGGGACCGCCATCCGCTGGGGCTACTACTTCCGCGTGGGCATCGTGCTCACGCTGCCCGTGCTGCTGGTCACGCTGGCGGCCCTGGCCCTGCGTCTCAGCGTGGCCTGAACGCGTCCGCCCTCCGACAAGGAACCTGCCATGAACGACATCACGATCTACCACAACCCCGCCTGCGGCACGTCGCGCAACGTGCTGGCGATGATCCGCAACAGCGGCGACGAACCGCGGGTCATCGAGTACCTGAAGACGCCGCCCGACCGAGCCACGCTGGAACGGCTGATCGCGGCCATGGGCATCTCGCCGCGCGAGCTGCTGCGCAAGAAGGGCACGCCCTACGAAGCGCTGGGCCTGGACAGCGCCGCCTGGACCGACGCGCAGCTGATCGACTTCATGGTGCAGCAACCCATCCTCATCAACCGGCCCATCGTCGTCACGCCGCTGGGCACGCGGCTGTGCCGTCCTTCGGAAGCGGTTCTGGACCTGCTGCCCAGCCCGCAGCAAGGCGCCTTCACCAAGGAAGACGGCGAGGCCGTCATCGACGCGAAGGGAGCACGCATTGCCAAGCCCTGAACTGCCGAACGTCGATGCCGACAGCTTTCGCCGGCCCGACCTGGCGCGGCTGCTGCCCGCCGAGCGCGCCGCCCATCCGCCGCGCATCCTGCTGCTCTACGGGTCGGTGCGCGAGCGCTCCTACAGCCGGCTGCTGACCGAGGAGGCGGCCCGGCTGCTGCGCGCCCTGGGCGCCGAGCCGCGCATCTTCGACCCGCGCGGCCTGCCGCAGCCCGATGGCGCGCCCGACGATCACCCCAAGGTGCAGGAGCTGCGCGACCTGGCGCAGTGGGCCGAGGGCATGGTGTGGTGCTCGCCGGAGCGGCACGGTGCCATGACCGGCATCATGAAGTCGCAGATCGACTGGATCCCGCTGTCGGTCGGATCGGTGCGGCCGACGCAGGGCAAGACGCTGGCCGTCATGGAGGTGTCGGGCGGCTCGCAGTCCTTCAACGCGGTGAACCAGTTGCGCGTCCTGGGCCGCTGGATGCGCATGCTCACGATCCCCAACCAGTCGTCGGTGGCCAAGGCCTTCGCCGAATTCGAGGAAGACGGCCGCATGAAACCCTCGCCGTACTACGAACGCGTGGTGGACGTGATGGAAGAACTGGTGAAGTTCACGCTGCTGACGCGCGACTGCGCCGGCTACCTGGTGGATCGCTACAGCGAGCGGCGCGAGAGCGCCGAGGCGCTGTCCCAACGGGTCAACCTGCGCAGCATCTGACCGGGCGGGCCCGGCCCGGCCCGGTCGTTCGGACATGGCGCAAAAATGTCACGCATGGGGGCCGGCCGGGCGGAATGCTTACAAGTGGACAGGAGCGTACGGACTAACATCGGGGCATGGATTTCCCGTCCCCCGACACCTCCGAGTACGCGGCCCTGATGGACTTCATGGCCACGGGCGGTCGTGACCGGAGTTCGCTCAAGCCGGGGCAGGACCCTCGGCCCGTGGTGCGGCATGCCCTGCAGCGCCGCGCGCGGGCCATGACGCAGGCACTGCTGGTGATGGCGCGCCTGCGGGCGCGCCAGCCGCGCTGATCGCGCGGCTTCAGGCGTCGAAGGAGCGCAGCCGCACTTCTTCTTCGGTGAAACGGCTGCGGATGTAGACGCGCATCGCCGCCACCAGCGGCAACTCGCCGCGCGCGAACCAGGTCACGTCATTGCGCCGGAGCATGGCCTCGAAGGCCGGCGGGCGCCCGTGGATCCACAGGTCGCGCAGCGCGATGTGTTCGCGATCGATGATCAGGCGCGCCAGGGCCCAATCGGTGCTGGGGCTGTACGGCTTCGACGCCGACCGGTCGATCCATCGCGCGACGCACACGGACTCCCGGCCCGCATTCGTCACGCGGATATCGCACAGCCCCTGCGCGCGCGCGACCCATGCATCCAGGAGGGCACCATCGAGATCGTGAATCTCCATCCGTGCCATGGTGCGTCGGCCTGGGCGCGTTGGCAAGCCGCAGCTGCGCCGCTCAGCGCGGCATCGGGCGAGGCGCCACCGGGACCGTGGTCACGGTCTCGCGGATCAGGCCGCCGCCGAGCACGCTGCCGTCGATGGTCGTCTGGCCGGTGCCCAGGATGCGCGCTTCGCATTCGGCGCGCTCGGCCGGGGGATGCAGGCTGCAGCGGGCCAGCGCGTTGGCACGGTAGTCGGGCGCGGTGGTCAGCGTGCCCTGGCGGGCGGCCTGGCGGGCCGCACCGGCTTCGCGCAGGCAGGCCGCGCGGTCCTGCTGGATGTGGTCGCAGACGGCGCGCTCCTGCTGGTAGGTGCTGTCGAGGCCGCGCGGCGGAGCCGCCAGGGCGGCAGCGCTCATGCCGGCGCCCAGGCAAAGCGCGGCGGCCGTACGGGAAAGCAGATGCTTCATGGGAACTCCTTGCTCTGTGGGATGGGAAAGGCTTGGAGCAGGCTGCGGTACCGAGGTTCTCGGCAACGCGCCTGCCTCACTTGGCGGGAATCGGCGTGACCGTCTCGCGGATCACGCCCCCGCCCATGACGCTGCCCTGCGTCGAACTCGCGCCGCTGCCGCGCACGCGCGCTTCGCAGTCGGCACGGTCCGCAGCGGGCTGCGCCTGGCAACGGGCCAGGGCATTCTGGTCGTAGGTGGCGCCGCTGGCGCTGGTGAGCCCGCCGCGCTGCGCCTCCTGCCGGGCGGCGCCGGCCTCGCGCTGGCAGGCGGCCTTGTCCTGCTGGACGCCGTCGCACCTGGCCTTGTCGGCAGCAACGCTGCCCTGCGCGCTGGCGAGGGTCGCCGCCGCCCCCAGGACGATCGCGGCCAGCAGCCGCGGTGTGGTTGGGCGTGGGGTGGATGCACGGGTGGCGGTCATCGGCAGTTTCTCCTCGATGCCTCGGCATGGGCAGCGGAAGTCGCTCGCTCGCATGGCCTTGAGAGGCGGTGCTGCAGTGTGCGCCGTCCACGGCGCCGCGGGGTGTGGGACAAGGCGGCCCGGGCCGCACAGGCCGCGGGCGTCGATCCGTGTCGGACATCTCCGTCACGCCGCCGGGATGCTATGGAAAAGATAGCTGCCGGCGCCCGCCCCATGGGCGCTGGCAGCCGATCCAGGCATCAAAGAAACGGCGCAGGAGAGGCGCCGCCGGGCTCAGCCCGCCGCGATGCGCCGGGCCAGGTGCGCCAGCGCTTCCTCGACCTGGTCGACGAGGATGAGCGACAGGTCGCCCGGCTGCAGGCGGTCGAGCGCCTCGTCGATGGCCACGAACTCACCCCGGATCTCGTCCACGCGCTGGGTGCGGCTCGCGCCTTCCAGGCCCTGGCGCAGCAGGGCGATCACCTCGCCGTCCGCGCGGCCGCGCTGGGCGGCGTCCTGGTAGAGGATGACCTCGTCGAAGGCTGCGCCGAGGATGCCGGTCTGGTCGCGGATGTCGCTGTCGCGCCGGTCGCCCGCGCCGCTGATCACCACCGATCGGCGTCGGGCAGGCAGCGTGTCGACGGCGGCCACCAGCGCCTTCATGGCGTCGGTGTTGTGGCCGTAGTCCGCGATCACCGTGGCGCCGCGGAACTCCATCATGTTGAAGCGGCCCGGCACGCCGGCGGCGTCGTTCTTGAAGCTGGCCATGCCGCTGCGGATCGTGTCCCAGTCCAGGCCCACGGCCCAGGCGGCAGCCACCGCCGCCATGGCGTTCTCGACCTGGAAGGGCAGCGTCCCGCCGCGGGTGAAGGGCACGTCGCGCAGCGGCACGCGCTCGCGCCAGCTGCCTTCCGCCGCAACGATGGTGTCGCGGTCGACGTAGACGGTGCGCCGGCCTTGGGCACGGTGCGTCGCCATCACCGGGTGCTGGCGGTCGGCCGCGAAATAGATGACGCTGCCGGGGCAGGACACCGCCATGGCCGCGACGTTCGGGTCGGCGGCATTGAGCACCGCATAGCCGCTGGGCGCCACGTTGCGCACGATGACGCGCTTGAGCACGGCGAGCTCTTCGACCGAGTTGATGTAGTTCAGGCCCAGGTGGTCGCCGCTGCCGATGTTGGTCACCACGGCCACGGTGCAGCGGTCGAAGCCCAGGCCCTCGCGCAGGATGCCGCCGCGCGCCACCTCGAACACGGCCGCTTCCACGTCGGGATGCAGCAGCACGTTGCGCGCGCTCTTGGGGCCGGAGCAGTCGCCGCTGTCGGTCTGGCGGCCATCGACGTACACGCCGTCGGTGTTGGTCATGCCGGTCACCATGCCGCTGGACATGAACAGGTGATTGACCAGGCGGGCGGTGGTGGTCTTGCCGTTGGTGCCCGTCACCGCGACCACGGGAATGCGGCCGTCGTCGCCGTCGGCGAAGAGCTGGTCCATCACCGCCTCGCCCACCGCGCGGCCACGGCCGAACGAGGGGCTGATGTGCATGCGCAGCCCGGGCGCGGCATTCACCTCCACGATGCCGCCGTGCTGTTCCTCCAGAGGGCGGATGACGTTCTCGCACACCATGTCGACGCCGCAGATGTGCAGGCCGACCATCTGTGCCGCATCCACGGCACGTGCCGCGATCTCGGGGTGCACCGTGTCGGTCACGTCGGTGGCGGTGCCGCCGGTCGAGAGGTTCGCGTTGTTGCGCAGCACCACGCGCTGGCCCCGTTCGGGCACGCTGTCGGGCGTCAGGCCCTGCGCCTCGAGCCGGCCGACGGCGATGTCGTCCAAGCGGATCTTGGTCAGCGAGGTCGCGTGGCCCTCGCCGCGGCGCGGATCCTGGTTGACCACGTCGACCAGCTGGCGCACCGTGCTCGTGCCGTCGCCGATCACCTGCGGCGGATCGCGCCGCGCGGCAGCCACCAGCCTGTCGCCGACCACCAGCAGGCGGAAGTCGAAGCCGGGCAGGAACTTCTCGACCATCACCTCGCCGTAATGCGCGGCCGAGGCGTAGGCGGCGTCGAACTGCTCGCGCGAGGTGATGTTCACCGTCACGCCCTTGCCCTGGTTGCCGTCCTGCGGCTTGGTCACGACGGGCAGGCCGATCTCCAGCGCGGCGGCCCAGCCGTCCTCCAGGTCGCTCACCGGGCGGCCCAGCGGCACCGGCACGCCGGCGGCATTGAGCAGCTGCTTGGTGAGTTCCTTGTCCTGCGCGATCGATTCGGCCACGCCGCTGGTGCTGTCGACCTCGGCGGCCTGGATGCGGCGCTGCTTGGCGCCCCAGCCGAACTGCACCAGGCTGCCGCTCGTGAGCCGGCGGTAGGGAATGCCGCGCGCCACGGCGGCCTCGACGATCGAGCCCGTGCTCGGGCCCAGGCGTTCGTCCTCGTCGAGCTCGCGCAGCTCGGTGATGGCGGCCTGCGCATCGAAGCCGCCGTGCTCGCCGAGCGCGGCGGCGATGAGCTGCTCGGCCAGCTTCACGGCGCGGCGGCCCACGGCTTCCTCGGTGTACTGCACGGCCACCTGGTACACGCCCTCTTCGGTGGTGCGGGTGGTGTGGCCGAAGGCGACCTGGCAGCCGGCCTGCGCCTGCAGCGCGAGCGCGGCGTTCTCCAGCACGTGGGCCAGCGCCAGCGGCTGGCCCAGCACGATGGGGTGCAGCTCGCCGATGGTCGGGAAGAGGGCGCGCAGGCGCGACTCGAAGCCCGGCAGCTGCTCGATGGCGTTCTCGGGGCCCCGGCAGGCGACGATCGCCTCGATCGCCGTGTGGCGGCTCCAGAGATTGGGGCCGCGCAGGGCCCGGATGCGGGTGATTTCCATGGTGGGAGGGGCTTCTCGGGGGCCGGTGCGGCGCCTCAGGCGAGCTGGGCTTCGGCGACGGGGAGGGTCTGTTGCGACAGTTGCAGCGAGGCGAGCGCGGCCTGCAGGTCGGCCTCGAACACCTCGGCGCCCGCGCCGATGAGGTTGAGCGGGATGCCCATGGCCCAGCCGGTCGCGACGGCGGCCAGCAGGCTGTCGAGGCTGACGCCCGCATGCGTGGCGCGCCACACCGTGAGCCGGCCCAGCCCGGGCAGGAAGGATTCGCTGGTGCCGTTGGCCAGCACCACGCGGTCCTGCCGCACGAGCACGGCCTTGCCGCCGGCGTTCTGGTGTGCGGCCAGCGGCGCGGCCTGCGGGTCGGCGGCGTAGAGGATCACCTCGCCGTCGCACAGCGGTGCCATGCCCGCCACGCGCGGGTCGGCGGCGTTGAGCACCGCCGTGCCGTGCGGCAGCACGACGTCGACCTGCGTGCGCAGCACCTTCACCATCTGGTCGCTCTCGGTGATGTCGTACGCGGCGAGCTGCTCGGCGCCGCCGAGGTCGGTCACGATGCCGATGTCGCAGCGGTCGTAGGGCAGGCCGTCGGCGAGGATGGTCTCGGCACCGTTCTCGATCACCACCGCCTCGACCTGGCGGTTCACCAGCAGGCGGTGGCCGGCCTCCCAGTGGGCGCTGTCGCGCGCGTCGACGCGGCGGCGCTCGAGAAACAGGCCGTCGCGGCAGGCCAGCCCGACATGTCGGCCCGACAGGCCCACCAGCCAGGCCACGAGGCGCGCCAGCACGGCGGTGTCCTGGGTGCCCGCCACACCGACGACCGGGATGCGGCCGGGCAGGTCGCCGTCGGAATCGGCTTCGGGGAACAGGTGATCGCAGATCGCGCGGCCCACCGGGCGCGGCGAGCCCACGGCGGGCTTCAGGTGCATCAGCAGACCGGGGCCGGCGTTCACCTCGACGATGGCGCCGCCCTGCGCCTGCAGGGGCTTGCCGATGTCCTCGCACACCAGGTCGATGCCCGCGATGTCCAGCCCCACGACGCGGGCCGCGAGCGTGGCCGCGTAGGCGACTTCGGGGTGCACCTGGTCGGTGCAGTCCACGCCCAGGTTGCCGTTGCGCTGGATGATCACCACGCGGCCGGCCGCCGGCACCGACTCGCCGGTGAGCTTCTGGCGCTGCAGCTCCAGCTGCAGCTTGGCGTCGGTGGCCAGCACGATCAGGTCCAGCGGGTATTCCTCCTCGGCGCCGCGGCGTGGGTCGGAGTTGAGCTGGCTGTCGATCAGCTGCGCGACCGTCTGGCGGCCGTCGCCCGTGACGGTGATGACCTCGCCGCGCGCGGCCGCCACCACTTCGCCGCCCACCACCAGCAGGCGGTGCTCGGCGCCGCGCACGAAGCGCTCCACCATCACGTCGCTGCCCTCGGGCTCGGCGACGGCGAAGGCGGCCAGCACCTCCTCGCGGCTCGTCAGGTCGAGCGACACGCCGCGCCCGTGGTTGGCGTCCGACGGCTTCACGGCCACCGGCAGGCCGATGTCCTCGGCCGCTTCCCAGGCCTCTTCGGCACTGGCGACCACCTGGCCCTCGGGCACCGGCACGCCGCAGCTCGCCAGCAGCGACTTGGTCAGCTCCTTGTCGCTGGCGATCGATTCGCCGATGGCGCTGGTGTAGTCGCTCTCGGCGGTCCAGATGCGCTGCTGCTTCGCGCCGTAGCCGAGCTGGACCAGGTTGCCGCTGTTCAGCCGCATGAAGGGGATGCCGCGGTCGCCGGCCGCGCCGACGATGGCGGCGGTGCTCGGGCCGAGGTAGCAGTCCTCCACCTTGGCCTTCACGGCGTCGACCGCGCGCTGGACGTCGGTGGCGTCGAAGGTCTCGTTGTTGATGGCGGCCATCAGCAGGCGGTGGCCCTCGGCCAGCGCCGAGCGGGCGACTTCCTCGTCGCGCGCACGGAACACCATGCGGTAGACGCCGTGCTTCGAGGTGCTGCGGGTCTGGCCGAAGCCGGTGGGCATGCCGGCGAGGTTGAGCAGCTCGATGACCACATGCTCCAGCACATGGCCCGCCCAGGTGCCCTCCTGCAGCCGCTGGATGAAGCCGCCCCGTTCGCCGACGCCGCAGTGGTGCTCGATCAGGGCCGGCAGCAGGTTGGTCAGCCGTTCGGGAAAACCCGGCACCCGGTTCGACGGGTAGTCCTCGAGCTGGCCGAGGTCGAGCCAGACCTCGAGCACCGGCCGGTAGGTCCAGATGTTCGGCCCGCGCAGGTAGCGGGTGCGAAGCAGGCGGATGTCGTCGAAACGGGTCATGGAAACGTTCGTAGAGCGGTCTGTGCGGGTGGAGGAGTCGCCGGTTGCGCTGCGTTCAACGGCCTGCAGAGGAAGAGAAGCGCCCATGGTGTTCGGTGAGAATCGGCGCCCGACCGGCGCGCGGGAACGGCCTCCAGGAGGCCCGGGACAACGAAACACAATGCAACATCACGATCCAGTCGGCACCCCAGGGGGCGAATCGGGTTCGGCACCCGCTGCCCATGAGGCCCGTCTGCCGGCTTCGGAGAACGTTCTCGCTACCCTGACGGTTGACCTCGACGACCAGTTGCGCTTTGCCGACGGCCAGGTCGTGCTGACCGACCGCCGTCTCAGGTCCACCGCCCCAGGCGGTGAAACGCAGGAGTGGACGCTCACAAGCTCCGGACTTTCCCTGCATCTGGCCGACCACGCCGGCGTCGGAACGCTTGACCTGCACGGGCCCGAGGGCCGGCTGGCGCGCTGGCGTTACACCCTGGCCGGGCAGGCCGCGGCGCTGCGGCTCGTGAAGCTCTTCGACCAGCAGCGCGCCGGCATCGCGCAAGCGGCCGGCGAGGGCGCCGACGGCGAGGACCTGGTCGACGCCGAACTGCAGACGCCGCCCTCGACCTGGGTGCTGCTGCGCCTGGGCCGCTTCGCCCGGCCCTACCGTGCGCAGCTCATCGCGGGCTTCGTGCTGACGCTGCTGTCGACCGCGGCCACGCTGGTGCCGCCCTACCTGACCATCCCGCTGATGGACGACATCCTGATCCCCTTCCAGAACGGGAAGGCCATCGATCCGATGCTGGTCGTGATGTACCTGGGCGGACTGCTGGCCGCGGCGCTGCTGGGCTGGGGCCTGGGCTGGGCGCGCACCTACCTGCTCGCGCTGGTGTCCGAGCGCATGGGCGCCGACCTGCGCACCACCACCTACGAGCACCTGCTCACGCTGCCGCTCGACTACTTCGGCGGCAAGCGCACCGGCGACCTGATGGCGCGCATCGGCTCGGAGACCGACCGCATCAACGTCTTCCTCTCGCTGCACGCGCTGGATTTCCTGACCGACGTGATCATGATCGCCATGACGGCGGTGATCCTGGTGTCGATCAACCCGCTGCTGGCCGTGGTCACGCTGGTGCCGCTGCCCTTCATCGCCTGGATGATCCATGTCGTGCGCGACAAGCTGCGCACCGGCTTCGAGAAGATCGACCGCGTGTGGAGCGAGGTCACCAACGTGCTGGCCGACACCATCCCCGGCATCCGCGTGGTCAAGGCCTTCGCCCAGGAGAAGCGCGAGGCCGACCGCTTCCGCGAGGCCAACCGGTACAACCTGCAGGTCAACGACCGCCTCAACCGCACCTGGTCGCTGTTCACGCCCAGCGTCTCGCTGCTGACCGAGATCGGCCTGCTGGTGGTGTGGGGCTTCGGCATCTGGCAGGTGGCGCGCGGGCGCATCACCGTGGGCGTGCTCACGGCCTTCATCGCCTACATCGGCCGCTTCTACACCCGGCTCGACTCGATGAGCCGCATCGTCTCGGTCACGCAGAAGGCGGCGGCCGGCGCCAAGCGCATCTTCGACATCCTCGACCACGTGAGCAACGTGCCCGAGCCGGCCAACCCGGTGCGTGTGGACAGGGTGGAGGGCCGCATCGAGATGCGCGACGTGGGTTTCCGCTACGGCTCGCGCGCGGTGATCCGCGACCTCGACCTCGTCATCCGCCCCGGCGAGATGATCGGCCTGGTGGGCCATTCCGGCTCGGGCAAGAGCACGCTGGTCAACCTGATCTGCCGCTTCTACGACGTGACCGACGGCGCCATCCTGGTCGACGGCACCGACATCCGCCGCTTCGCGGTGGCCGACTACCGGCGCCACGTGGGCCTGGTGCTGCAGGAGCCCTTCCTCTTCTTCGGCACCATCGCGCAGAACATCGCCTACGGCAAGCCCGACGCCACGCGCGAGGAGATCGTCGCCGCCGCCCGCGCCGCCCATGCGCACGACTTCATCCTGCGCCTGCCGCACGGCTACGACTCGCTGGTGGGCGAACGCGGCCAGGGCCTGTCGGGCGGCGAGCGCCAGCGCATCAGCATCGCGCGCGCGCTGCTGATCGACCCGCGCATCCTGATCCTCGACGAGGCCACCTCGGCCGTGGACACCGAGACCGAGAAGGAGATCCAGAAGGCGCTGGACAACCTCGTGCAGGGCCGCACCACCATCGCCATCGCGCACCGCCTGTCGACCCTGCGCAAGGCCGACCGCCTGGTGGTCATGGACCGCGGCCAGGTGGTCGAGGTCGGGCCGCACGACGACCTGATGGCCCGGCAGGGCGCCTACTGGCGGCTCTACCAGGCCCAGGCGCGCCAGGTCGACGAGGAAGAAACCCTGCGCGAGACCGCGCCCACGCATGCGGCCCACCCCGCGGGAGACGCCTGATGGCCTGGCCCCTCGAACGCGACGCGCACGGCCGCCTGCTCTGGACGGGCGCCGACGGCACCCCCGAGCCGGTGACGCCGGTGCGCGCCTTCCCGCTCACCGACCCCGACCGCGGCATCTCGCTGGTGGGTCCCGACGGCCGCGAACGGGCGTGGATCGACGACCTGGCCGAACTGCCCCTGCAAGCGCGCACCCTGTTGGCCGAGGCGCTCGCACCGCGCGACTTCGCGCCGGTGCTGCTGCAGTTGCACAAGGTCTCGAGCTTCGGCGTTCCCAGCACCTGGGACGTGCGCACCGACCGCGGCGACACCCGCTTCGTGCTCAAGGCCGAGGAGGACATCCGCCGGCTGGAGGGCGGCGCACTGCTGATCGCCAGTGCCCACGGCGTGCAGTTCCGCGTGCCCGACCCGAAGGCGCTGGATCGCGCCTCGCGCAAGCTGCTCGAGCGCTTCCTCTGACGCTGGCTAGCGTTTCAGCCAGGCCAGCAGGGCAGCGGCGCCGGCGGCCGAGGCCACGCCGCTGACCAGCGTGCCCCAGGCCATGTCCAGCAGCGACAGGCCGACGGGCCATCCGCGCACCACGGCCATGTTCGTGAGGTCGTAGGTGCCGTAGCAGAACAGACCGAAGAGCGCGCCCGTGAGCGCGGCGCGCATGACGCTGCCGGCATCCGCGCCCGGCAGCACCGCGAACACCACCAGCCCCACCGGGTACAGGAGGTAGAAGGCCGCTGCCGCCGGCAGCCGCGGCTGCGGCGCCATCAGCGCACCCATGCCCTGCTGGTAGATGCCCCGGGCGATCACGCCGAGCCAGAGCAGGTCGATGACGAGCATCACGATGAAGGTGGCGGCCCAGGCGATGAGGTGTTTGCTGCTCATGGTGGCGAATGAAGGAGGCTGTGCAACGATGCTATCGGCGACCCTTCGGCCCGGCACGAAAATCGCGGGCTTGTCCGACAGCCTGCACGCACCGGCGCAGCGCGAACGATTGCTATCGAAAAGATAGCTGCCCGCACAAGCGGGGCGCGCGCTGCAGGCACTTTTTGCTTGAGATCTCCATGCACACCACCGCGCTCGTCCTCTTCTCCGGCGGCCAGGACTCGACCACCTGCCTGGCCCATGCGCTCGCGCGCTACGAGCGGGTGGAGACGCTCGGCTTCGACTACGGCCAGCGCCACCGCATCGAGCTGGACGTGCGCCCGCGCGTGCTCGACGCCGTGCGTGCGCGCTTCCCGGCCTGGGCGCCACGCCTGGGCGAGGACCACCTGCTCACGCTCGACGTCCTGGCGCAGCTGGGCGGGTCGTCATTGACCGAGGACATCGCCTTCGCCATGCAGGCCGACGGCCTGCCCAACACCTTCGTGCCGGGGCGCAACCTGCTCTTCCTCACGCTGGCCGGCGCACTGGCGTATCGGCGCGGCCTGCAGGTCGTCGTGACCGGGGTGTGCGAGACCGACTACTCCGGCTACCCCGACTGCCGCGACGACACCATGAAGGCGATGCAGCTCGCGCTCTCGCTGGGCCTGGACCGCCGGCTCGTCATCGAGACGCCGCTCATGTGGATCGACAAGGCCGCCACCTGGCGCCTGGCCGGATCGCTGGGCGGCCCGGCGCTGGTCGACCTGATCGTCGAGGAAACCCACACCTGCTACGAGGGCGACCGCACCCACCGCCATGCCTGGGGCTGGGGCTGCGGGCGCTGCCCGGCCTGCGGGCTGCGCGCCGCCGGCTGGCAGCGCTATGCGGAAGCAGGCGCCGCGGGCGCCGCGGGCGAATCGTCCAGCCTGTAGGCCGGGCCGCTCTCGTCGGTGCCGTTGGCCTTGAGCGTCCAGCGGCGGCGGTGGTGCTCGCCCAGCGTGGAGCGGTGCGCGATCGACACGATCGCGCCGCGCGCCCGCGTGACCTGGTCGACCAGCCGGCGGTAGATGGTCGCCTCGGCGTCTTCGTCCAGCGCGCTCGTGGCCTCGTCGGCCAGCACCCAGGCGGGCTTCTTGAGCAGCACCCGCGCGATCGCCAGGCGCTGGCGCTCGCCGCCCGAGAGCTTCTGGCTCCAGGCGTCCTCGCGGTCGAGCTGGTCGGCCAGTTGCGGCAGCAGCGCGTCGCTCAGCGCCTCGCGCAGCGCGTCGTCGCTGTAGCGCTCGGCCGCTTCGGGGTAGGCCAGCGCATCGCGCAGCCGGCCGTCGGGGAAGTAGGGCTGCTGCGGGATGAACATGGTGTCGGCCGGCAGCGTCACGCGTCCGCGTGCATGCGGCCAGATGCCCGCCAGCGTGCGGAAGAGGCTGGACTTGCCGCTGCCCGAGGGGCCATGGACCAGCACCGTGTCGCCGGGCGCGACATGCAGGTCGGCATGGGCCAGCAGTTCGCGGCCGTTCGGCAGCGCGATGCTCAAGTCGTCGGCGTCGACGCCCGCGGGCGCCTGCACGGCCTGCAGCGCATCGTTCTTCTTCGACCAGTCCGACAGGCTGGCCTCGAAGCCCGAAAGACGGTCCGTGGTCGCCTTCCAGCTGGCCAGTGTCATGTAGTTGTCGACCAGCCACGACAGCGAATCCTGCACGCGGCCGAAGGCCGAGTTGATCTGCATGAGCTGCCCGAGCTGGATCGCGCCGCTGAAGTAGCGCGGCGCGGCCACGATCAGCGGGAAGATGATCGCGGCCTGCGCGAAGAAGCTGCTGAACCAGGTGAGGTTCTTCTGGTTCCTGATCAGGCGCAGGTAGTTGGCCATGACGTCGGTGAAGCGCAGGTCCAGCTGGCGCCGCTCCACGCGCTCGCCGCCGTCGAGCGCGATGGCCTCGCTGTACTCGCGCACCCGCACCATGTGATGCCGGAAGTTCGCCTCCAGCATCTGCTGCTGGAAATTGAGGCCCACCTGCGGCTTGCCGATCCAGTGCGCGATCGCGCTGCCGACCACGCAGTACAGCACCGCCGCCCACACCATGTAGCCCGCGATGTGCCACTGGCCGCCGCCCAGGAAGGCCGGGGCCGTGAAGTCCAGCGAACCGCTCAGCGTCCACAGGATGCCGACGAAACTGAACAGCGTGACCGCCGCGTTCAGGATGCCCATCGACAGCGTCACCGAGTACGTGGTGAACAGGTTGAGGTCTTCCTGGATGCGCTGGTCGGGGTTGTCCGGCACCTGCTCGCCATCGCGGGTGTAGCGCGCGAGCTCCAGCCGGTAGAAGGCCTTGTGCGCGAGCCAGCGGTCCAGGTAGTGCTCCGTCATCCACACGCGCCAGCGCAGCTGCAGCATCTGCGTGAGGTAGAACTTGTAGACGGCGATCACGATGTAGATCAGCGCCAGCCAGCAGAAGCGCACGATCTGCTGCCAGAACACCGCCTGGTCCTTGTTCTGCAGCGCGTCGTAGAACACGCGGTACCACTCGTTGATCTGCACCAGCATGTACACCGCGCCGAGGTTCAGCAGCACGATGGCCAGCAGCAGGCCGCGGGCCTTCCATTTCTGGTCGGAGCGGAAGTAGGGCGCCGTCAGCGCGCCGACGCGCTTCAACGTGGTGCCCAGGGACGGTTTGGGAGGGTGCGTCGTGGCGGTGCTCATCGTGGAATGGGGGAATGCAGGGAACGCGCCCGCCCGCGGGGCACGGGCGGCTGGCCCGATCCTAGCGGCGCACCGATGACTTGCCTTAAGCCGGCCTGAAACCCCCGGTACGACCCGCCGGGGCAGCGCTGGCCGCCGCGTTGTGCCTGCACGGTGCCGGGCGTAGGATGGGCCGCATGAAAACCCTCACCGCACTCCTGGCCGGCATCGCCTGCCTGCTCGCCGCCTGCGACGACAAGCCCAAGCCGGG
>JAVHYA010000090.1:4195-16896 GCA_031119395.1 Pseudomonadota bacterium | reverse complement strand
TGCGCGCCATCCTGGCCCTCGGCGTCGGCGGCTTCGCCATCGGCACCGGCGAGTTCGTCATCATGGGCCTGCTGCCCGAGGTGGCGACGGACATCGGGGTGAGCATCCCGCAGGCCGGCCACGTGATCAGCGCCTATGCGCTGGGCGTGGTGATCGGCGCGCCGGTGCTGGCCGTGCTGTCGGCCAACTGGGGGCGGCGGGCGCTGCTGATGGCGCTGATGGCGGTGTTCGCGGCCGGCAACTTCGCCAGTGCGGCGGCGCCGGGCTATCTGTCGCTCAACCTGCTGCGCTTCGCCTCGGGCCTGCCGCACGGCACGTACTTCGGCGTGGCGGCCCTGGTGGCCGCGGCGCTGGCGCCGCCGGGGCGGCGGGCGCGCGCCGTGGGGCTGGTGATGCTGGGGCTCACGGGTGCGACGCTGGTGGGCGTGCCCATCGCGGCCTGGCTGGGCCAGCATTTCGGCTGGCGCGCGGCCTTCGTCTTCGTCGGCGCGATCGCGCTGCTGGCGGTGGTGCTGATCCGCCGCGACGTGCCCGACCTGCGCCCCGCGGCCGGCGCCAGCCCGCTGCGCGAGCTGGGCGCGCTCAAGCGCAAGCAGGTGTGGCTCACGCTGGGCATCGCGGCGATCGGCTTCGGCGGCATGTTCTCGGTGTTCAGCTACGTCAAGCCGACGCTGACCGAGGTGGCGGGCCTGCGGGTGGAGCACGTGCCCTTCGTGCTGGCGCTGTTCGGCGTGGGCATGGTGGCGGGCAACATCGTCGGCTCGCGCCTGGCCGACAAGGCGCTGATGCGCACCATCGGCGGGGTGATGGCCTATGCGGCCGTCGTGCTGCTGGCCTTCACCTTCACGGCGCACCACTGGCTGCTCGCCTCGCTCAACGTGCTGCTGGTGGGCACCATCGTCGCCATCGGCCCGGCGCTGCAGATCCGGCTGATGGACGTGGCGGGCGACGCGCAGGCGCTGGCGGCGGCGCTCAACCACTCGGCCTTCAACATGGCGAATGCGCTGGGTGCCTGGCTCGGCGGCGTGGCCATCAGCGCCGGCCTGGGCTGGACCTCGACCGGCTGGGTCGGTGCGCTGCTGGCCGTGGCCGGGATGGGCATCTTCGCGTGGGCGCTGGCGGATGCGCGGCGCGGCCGACCGGCGCCGGCCGCCGCGGCCTGAGCGCCCTCAGCCGTCGCTGTCGAGCACCTCGCGCACCCGCGCGGCCAGCGCCTCGACGGTGAAGGGCTTGCCGATGAGTTGCACGCCCGCGTCGAGCACGCCGTTGTGGACCACGGCATTGCGCGTGTAGCCGGTGGTGAACAGCACCTTCAGCCCGGGCCGGCGCCGGCGCGCCTCGTCGGCCAGCTTGCGGCCGTTGACCTCGGGCATCACCACGTCGGTGAAGAGCAGGGTGATCTCGGGGTGGGCGTCGATGAGCTCGAGCGCGGCCGCGGCGCCGTCGGCCTCCAGCACGCGGTAGCCCAGTTCGGTCAGCGCCTCGACCGAGAACTGCCGCACCGCGGCCTCGTCCTCGACCACCAGCACCAGCTCCTGCGCGTCGCCCAGCGGCAGGCTGCCCGCGGCCTGGGCCGGCGCGGGCGTATCGGCATGGCCGGTGAGCCGGGGCAGGTAGACCTTGACGGTGGTGCCCTGGCCACGCTCCGAATAGATCTTGACGTGCCCGCCCGACTGCTTCACGAAGCCGTACACCTGGCTGAGCCCGAGCCCGGTGCCGCGGCCCACTTCCTTGGTGGTGAAGAAGGGGTCGAAGGCCTTGGCCAGCACCTCGGGCGTCATGCCGGCGCCGGTGTCGGTGACGGCGATCATCACGTACTGGCCCGGCGCCAGGCCGATGTGCGCGGCGACGTAGTTCTCGTCCAGGTGGCAGTTCGCGGTCTCGATGGTCAGCCGGCCGCCGTCGGGCATGGCGTCGCGCGCGTTGACGGCCAGGTTCAGGATCACGTTCTCCAGCTGGTTCGGGTCGGCGTGGCTGCGCCACAGGCCGCCGGCCTGCACCGTCTCCAGCCGCACCGAGGCGCCCAGCGAATGGCGCAGCAGGTCGGACATGCCCGCCACCAGGCGGTTGGCGTCCACCGCCTCGGGCTTGAGCGGCTGCTGGCGCGAGAAGGCGAGCAGCCGCTGCGTCAGCTGCGCGGCCCGCCGGGCGCCGTCGCGGGCCGACTCGATGTAGCGCGCGGCGCGCGGCTCGCTGTCGGCGAAGCGGCGTGCCAGCAGGTCGAGCGAGCCGATCACCACGGCCAGCATGTTGTTGAAGTCGTGCGCGATGCCGCCCGTGAGCTGGCCCACCGCTTCCATCTTCTGCGCCTGGCGCAGCGCGTCCTCGGTGCGGCTGCGTTCGGCGACCTCGTCGGCCACGCGCCGCTCCAGCGTCTCGTTGAGTTCGCGCAGCGCCTGCTCGGCGCGGTGGCGCTGGGTCACGTCCTGGAACAGCACCGCCACCTGGCGGCGCTCGGGCGGCTCGATGCGGAAGGCGGCCAGCTCCAGGTAGCGGCCGGTGCGCACCAACTCGCGCTCGAATCGCACCGGCTCGCCGGTGAGCAGCACGCGGCGGTAGATCTCGACCCAGCCGTCGGCTTCCTGCGGCACCATGTCGCGCACCCGCTGGCCGACCACGTCGGGGATGCCGGCGTTGGCCGTGTAGGCGGGGTTGGCGGCCACGTGCACGTAGTCGCTCAGCGGCCCGTGCGGGCCGTCGAGGAACTCGATGACGCAGAAGCCCTCGTCGATGATCTCGAACAGGGTGCGGAACTGGCGTTCGCTCTCGCGCAGCGCGGCCTCGGCGCGCTGGCGCTCGCTCAGGTCGAGCATGGCGCCGATCATGCGCAGCGGCTGGCCGGCCTCGTCGCGCAGCACCGTGCCGCGGTCGAACACCTCGGCATAGCTGCCGTCGGCCCGGCGGAAGCGGTAGCCGTCGGACCAGCCGGTGCCGCCGCCGTCGATCACGGCATGGATGCCGCGCTCGATGCGGCCGCGGTCCTCGGGGTGGATGTGCTCGAGCCACCAGCCGGCGTCGGTGTCGGCCTCCGCGTGGCCGAAGAGGGCGCCCAACGCCCGGTTCCACACCACGTGGCCGTCGGCCAGCCGCCAGTCCCACACGGCATCGTTGGTGGCCAGCACCGCGAGGCGGTAGCGCTCCTCGGTCTCGCGCCTCTGCGCCTCGCGCAGTTCGACCTCGGCCACGCGCCGCTCGAGCGCGCGGTTGGCCTCCTCCAGCGCCTGCTGGGCGCGGACCTTGCCGGTGGTCTCCCACACGGTGCAGGCCAGCCCGTGCACCGCGCCCGAGCCGTCGCGCACGGGCACGTACGCGAAGGTGAACCAGGCCTGCGCGTCGGTGCCGTCGCGGTCGACGACCAGCGGCAGGTCCTCCCGGTAGATCGACCGGCCGCCGAGCGTGGTGGCGACCAGCGCGTCCACGTCGGGCCAGACCTCCGCCCACACCTGCCGCAGCGGCGCGCCGAGCGCGCGCGGGTGCTTGCCGCCCAGCAGGGCGATGTAGGCCTCGTTGTAGATCAGGGTCAGCGCGTCGCCCCAGGCCAGCCAGGCAGGCACCGGCGAGTCCAGCATGGCCGACACCGCCGATCGCAGGGGGGGCGGCCAGGTGGCCGGAGCGCCGAGCGCCGAGGCGGCCCAGTCGTGGGCCGCGAGGTGCGTCGCCGTCAGGGTTCCGTCGGGCAGGAAATGCGGGTCGCGGGGCGCCATCGCGCCGACGTTCTTGTGCATGCCGCTGTCTTTCATGAGGTTGCGGCGCAGCCCCCAGGCCGGTCGCGCACGATTGCCGCGGCGCAGTATCCCACGCAGTTCAGGCGCCCTGCGGCCTGCCCGGCGGCGCATGCAGGCGTTCGCCCAGCATCACGTGCAGGGCCTGCCAGCCGTGGCGCAGCGCGTCGGCGTAGGTCGGGTCGCCCTGCGCGGCGCGCGCCAGTTCGGCATAGCCGCCCGCGCCGCCGCGGTCCTCCAGCAGCACCCATACGAAGAAGCGGCCGTCCCACTCGACGGCGGCGCCCAGCGCGCGGAAGGTGGGTGTCGGCTGCGGCTCGCCGCCCTGCACCATCTGCAGGAAGTCGGCGGGCGTGGGCTGCCAGCGGCGTTCCGCTGCGGACAGCGACTGGATGGCGGCGATGCGTTCTGCGCGGCGGGTCATGGGTGGCTCGGGCGGGAAAGGGTCGGGCATGGCGCGGCATCGACGCCACCCTGGGTGGCAACTGTGCGACGGCCGCGCGGCGGATGCGGTCGGCGCGCCCCTTGCGCGCGGGCGCGCCTGCACCTACACGCGGGCCGCGCGAGGGGGTGGCGGCATGCGCGCGACGCTCGACGGTCCTGCAAGCCGAAGTGCAATCGGCCTGCAGCGCCCGTCCGGCGGGCGTTCGAGCCGAATTCGTCACGGTCGTGACGAATCGCCGGCGACGGCCTCGCTGCCCAGCGGCGGCGCGATGTCCTCGAGCGAGCGCCGCTCGGCATTGACCGCGAAGCGCAGCGCCAGCAGCCCGGCCACGATCACGAGCGTGGCGCCGATCGCGTAGCCCACCGTCACGGCGCCGCGGCTGCCGGTCTCGATCAGGTGGCCGAAGAGCCAGGGCGCGACGAAGCCGCCGGCGCCGGTGCCCACCGCGTAGAAGAGCGAGATGGCCAGCGCGCGCATCTCCAGCGGGAACACCTCGCTCACGGTGAGGTACGCCGAGCTGGCGGCGGCCGAGGCGAGGAAGAACACGGCCGACCAGGCCAGCGCCTGCGTGCGCGCGTCCAGCCACCCGGCCATGAAGGCCCAGCCGGTGAGCGCCAGGCCGATGCCGGCACCCACGTAGGTCAGCGCGATCATGCGCCGCCGCCCCACGCGGTCGAACAGCGGCCCGAGCAACAGCGGCCCCAGCACGTTGCCCAGCGCGAAAGGGAAGATGTACAGCGCGACGCGGCCTTCGGGCACGCCGTAGTAGCGCGTGAGCACCAGCGCGTAGGTGAAGAAGATCGCGTTGTAGAAGAAGGCCTGCGACAGCATCAGCGCCAGGGCCACGCCGCTGCGCGAGCGGTACCGGGCGAACAGCACCCGGGCCACCTCGCGCATCGACGGGCTGGCCCGGCGCGCGAAGCGCAGTTCGCCCACCGCCGGCGGCAGGGCGCCGTGCTGGTCGCGCACCTCGTCCTCGATCTCGCGCACGATGCGCTCGGCTTCGTCGGCGCGGCCGTGCGAGATCAGCCAGCGCGGGCTCTCGGGCACATGGCGGCGGATGAGCAGGATGGCCACCGCCAGCAGCGCGCCGAGCGCGAAGCCGCCGCGCCAGCCCCACACCGGGCCGAGCACGCGCGGGTCGAGCAGCACCAGGCTCAGCCCCGCGCCCAGCGCCGCGCCGAGCCAGAAGCTGCCGTTGATCGCCAGGTTGACGCGGCCGCGCACGCGCGCCGGGATCAGCTCGTCGATGGCCGAGTTGATGGCCGCGTATTCGCCCCCGATGCCCAGGCCGGTGACGAAGCGGCACACCGCGAAGAAGGCGAAGGTGGGCGAGAAGGCGGTGGCGAAGGTGGCCGCGGCGTACACCGCCAGCGTGACGAGGAACAGCTTCTTGCGCCCCAGCCGGTCGGTCATGCGTCCGAAGACCAGCGCGCCCACCACGGCGCCGGCCACGTACAGCGAGCCGGCGAGGCCCACCTGGGTGGCCGTGAGCGCCAGCGTGTCGCCGCGCTCCAGCACGCCGCCGATGGAGCCGACCAGCGTCACCTCCAGGCCGTCGAGCACCCAGGCGATGCCCAGCGCGATCACCACCCGCCAGTGCCAGCGCGACCACGGCAGGCGGTCCAGGCGGGCGGGGATGTCGGTGCGAAGCTCGGTCGGATCGTGGGGGGAGGCGGTGGTCATGCGGGGGCAGGGCGTCGCGGTCGGGCGCCATGCGGCCGTTGCGAAGGCACGACCTTAGGCCGACGCGCGCTGCGCTGCCGTCGGTCTGGGCCGACACCTGCTGTGCCCCTCTGCCGAGGCCCCGGGCGCGAAGCGGGCGCGAAGGTAGCCCATCGACGAATGACAGAGGTCCCATCCATGAGCACCGACAAGCCCGAAACGCAGCGCAAGCCCACCCCGGCCCCGGCACCGCATCCGCCGGACGAGCCCGAGATCACGCAGGAGGAGTCGGTGCCGGTCGACCGCCGCGACACCGAGGGCGAACGCCTGATGGACCAGCTGGGCCGCGAGCGGCGCCAGCAGCAGGCGCAGGACTGAGCATGGCGCCCCGATC
Organism: Pseudomonadota bacterium; assembly: GCA_031119395.1. Taxonomy (GTDB): domain Bacteria; phylum Pseudomonadota; class Gammaproteobacteria; order Burkholderiales; family Burkholderiaceae_C; genus Xenophilus. The sequence goes on along the minus strand of JAVHYA010000090.1, from coordinate 10,670 downwards.
CGTGCCCCTTCCGCGTCCCGCTGCCGGGCCGCCCGCGCCCGAGCCGCCACCGGGCACCGAGCCCGCACCGCCGGTGCCGCCGTCGCCGCCGCCCGAGCCGCTGCCGCAGCAGTTCCCGGTGAGCTGAACGTCGGCGGGCGGCGCCGCGCGAGCTCAGGTCGACCAGATGCGCGGCGGCGTGGCCGAGAGGCCCCAGAGCTCCCGCCGCCAGCCCGCCCACACCGTGCGCAGCAGCTGCACGGCCGGTTCGACCAGGGGCGCCAGCACGCGCACCACCACCACCTGCGCGTTGGGTGCGGTGGCGCCCGCGCTCGCGGCCAGCGCGTGGCCGTCCGTGGCGGCGCGCGCGATCTCCAGCAGGCGCTCGCGGCGCGCACGCGGCATCGGCTCGCCGACGACGTGGAAGAGCGAGGCCAGGCACTGGTGGCCCGCCAGGCCCAGCGGCGAGTGCAGCAGGCGCGTGTCGTCGGCATCGATGCGCCCACGCTCCAGCCAGGTCCCGGGCACCTCGATGTGCTGCTGGTAGCGCCCGGCCCGGAAGGGCTGGCCGGCCAGCGGCAGGCCCAGTGCCGTGATGTCCCAGCCGATCAGCTCGCCGCCGGGCGCCACCTGCATCTGCAGCCGGTTCTCGGCGCGGCAGCCGCTGTAGCACAGCGCCTCCAGCGGCAGCCACTCCAGCCGCGCGCCGGCGGCCACGTTCAGGCGTGTGCGCTGCAGGGCGAGTTCGCCGTCGGAGCGGTAGAAGCGCGAGGCGCCCGGCGTGGTGATCAGGCCGTGGCTGCCGTCGGCCGCGTCGACCGCGATGTCGAGCGTGTCGCCCCCCACCAGGCCGCCGGGCGGATGCACCAGCACGTTGTGGCAGATGGCGTCGCCCTCGGGGTAGAGGCTTTGCAGGATGCGCAGCGGCCCTTCGTGGCGAAAGCGCGCCAGGCTGCGGCCGTGGTCGTGGTGGTAGGCGATGTCGAGTCGGGCGTGCCAGGGCATCGCGGGAGTCTAAGTGCGCGGCGCACGCGGTTTGACCGGGCGCAAGGCCGGCCGGCCGCGCGGGTGGGACAGTCGGCAGCCACTCCGGAGATCGCCATGACACACCGCGCCGCCCAGGTCATCCGCGAAGAGCATGCCGCCATCGCGGCCATGCTCCGCACCGTGCTGCTGCTGCTCGCACAACACCGGCGCGAGGGGACGCTGCCGCGCTTCGACGCACTGCGCGCGATGCTGTTCTACGCCGACGAGTTTCCGGCCCGCGAGCACCATCGCAAGGAGACGGAGCTGCTGTTCACCCGGCTGCGCAAGCGCACGCCGCTGTGGCGCGACCAGCTCGACCGGCTCGACAGCGAACATGGCCGCGGCGAGCGGATGATCCGCCAGGTGCAGCACGAGCTGACCGCCTTCGAGATGCTGGGCGAGCCGCGCCGCCAGGGCTTCGAGCAGGCGGTGGAGCGCTACGTCGACTTCTACCTGCAGCACATGGCGATGGAGGAGTGCGACATCCTGCCCCTGGCCGAGCGCGTGCTGACGGCCGAGGACTGGGCCGACCTCGACGCCGCCTTCGCCGAGCCCGCGCCGTCGGGCCAGGTGCCCGACACCGCGTACCAGGCGCTCTTCACGCAGATCGTCAACCAGGTGCCGGCGCCGCTGGGCCTGGGGGCGGCCGCCCACTGAGCATCGAGACGCCGCGGGCGCGGCGACGCGGATGCTATCGAATCGATAGCTGTCTGCGCCCACTGGGCGGGCGCTGCGGGCACTTTTAGCCTGAAATCCGCCTCAGGCCTTCCAGGCGCCGTCGTGCGCGGCGCCGGCTTCGCCCAGCAGGGCCGGGCCGATGCATTCGATCGGATGCGGCGAGGCGCGGAACACGTCGCGGCAGGACAGCTCGGCGTCGCGCTGGTCGCCGCGTTCGCCGCGGAAGGCGCGCAGCCGCTGGGCGTCGATGCCGAAGACCACCCGGCCGATGTTGGCCCAGAAGATGGCGCCGGCGCACATCACGCACGGCTCGGCCGAGGAGTAGATCGTCGCCTCGGCCAGCTGCTCGCGCGTGAAGCCGCGGCCGGCGAGCTTGCGCACGGCGTTGGTCTCGGCGTGGCCGGTGACGTCGCCGGTCTCGGTGCTGTTGCAGTAGTCCTCGGCCAGCACCTGGCCGTCGGCCGACACGATCACGGCGCCGAAGGGGCGGTTGCCGCGTCGGCGGCCGGCATGCGACCAGGCGATGGCCTTGCGCAGGTAGCGGCCGTCGCGCTCGTCGAGCGTGGTTTCGGGGGGAAGGGAGAGCGTGAAAGGCATGGTGCGCGTGCACCGCCCGGGGGCGGCGACCGAAAAGAAGCGACGGGGGCGCAGGATGGTGCCATGCGATGCACGACGCATGCCAGACGGCGCGCCGAGCGCACGCGGGCCTTCGGCACCCGGCGGCGCGTCAGTCGTCGTCCAGCGGGGCCCGACCCCGGCGCAGGGGCGCCTCGGGCGGCAGGCGCGACTGGCGCAGCACCCGCTCGCCCAGTTCGGTCAGGCCGAACACCACGGCCTCGCCTTCGGTGCTGAAGGCCAGGTTGAGGGTGCCGCGCGGCACCGAGGCGGTGATGAGCTCCGCCGCCTTGAGCAACCTCACGCTGTCCACCTCGTGCGAATGTCTCACCACCAGCGGGAAGCGGGCCTTTTCGATGCGGGCGAGGTAGTCGAGTGACATGGGGCTCTCCGGTCGCGTGCGGGCCATTGTGCAGATCGAAGCTGAGCGTGGCATGAGGGAGCTGTAACACCCCTTCAGGCCATGTGAGAACGAAGGTGGGGCATCGCCGGCGACCCCCGCGCCGGGGCCCGCGGCGCTACCATCGGCCCGCTTCACAGGAGCGACGACATGGCCACCACACGCGGCTTCACCGGCCGGCGCATCGGCACCGAGAGCGCCCGGCGCCTGCCCCCGGGGCAGTACCTCACGCACGACTTCCCGGTGCTCAGCAAGGGGCCGGCGCCGACGATCGACCTGGCGCACTGGAGCTTCACGATCAGCCACGGGCCGCGGCCGCTGGCGCGCTGGAGCTGGGAGGAATTGCAGGCCCTGCCGCACAGCCGATGGGCCGGCGACATCCATTGCGTGACGCAGTGGAGCAAGTTCGACACCGAGTGGCAGGGCGTGTGGATCGACGACCTGCTGGCCGCCGCCGGGCTCACGCCGCCGACCGGCTTCGCGCTCGCGCTCTCGTACGACGACTACGACACCAACGTGCCGGTGCCCGACCTGCTGGGCGGCCGCGCCATGGTCGCCACGCATTTCGGCGGCGCGCCGCTCGCGCCCGAGCACGGCGGCCCGGCGCGCCTGCTGGTGCCGCACCTGTACCTGTGGAAGAGCGCCAAGTGGCTGCGCGGCCTGCGCTTCACCGAGCGCGACGAGGCCGGCTTCTGGGAGCTGCGCGGCTACCACATGTACGGCGACCCCTGGCGGCAGCAGCGCTACTCGGACGATCCGTGAGCGCGCCGCCCCACACGCTGGCGCCCACGGCCTGGCAGGAGGCGGCCATCGTGCGCATCGACCGCGTCACGCCGCACATGCGGGCCTTCGGATTCGACGCGCCGCGCATGGCGCCGCACCGCGCCGGCCAGCACGTGGACGTGCGCCTCACCGCGCCCGACGGCTACCAGGCGCAGCGCAGCTATTCGATCAGTTCCGCGCCCGGCGCCGGGCTGCAGCTGCTGATCGACCGCATCGAGGACGGCGAGGTCTCGCCCTTCTTCCACGACGTGGCCGCGGTGGGCGACACCATCGAGCTGCGCGGCCCGCTGGGCGGGCATTTCGTCTGGCAGCCGGGCGACGGCGGGCCGCTGCTCCTGGTCGGTGGGGGCTCGGGGCTGGCGCCGCTGGTGGCCATGGCCCGGGCCTGGGCGACGGCGCCCGAGGTGCCGGTGCTGATGCTGGCGTCCGCCCGCACCTGGAGCGACGTGCCGTGGGCGGACGAACTGGCGGCGCTGGAGGCGCGCCACGCCGGGCGCTTGCGCTTCGTCGCCGCCATCACGCGCGCGCAGCCCGAGCGCGCGCAGGACATCGGCCAGCGCTGGGACGCGACGCGCATCGGCGCCGAACTGCAGCGCTGGGGCATGCCGCCCCGCCACGCCTTCGTCTGCGGCGCCAACCCCTTCGTCGAGACGGTGGCGCAGGCGCTGCTCGCCGCCGGCGTGCCGGCGCCGGCCATCCGCACCGAGCGCTACGGCGGTTGAACTTCTTCCCCTGTTTTTTTTTGGCCCCTCGTCAGGAGACCCGAATGACCGTCACCGTCCGCCGCAACGGCACCACCGGCACCGCCCACACGCTGCAGATCCGCGGCCATGCCATCACCGTCGACGCCTCGATCGCCGGCGGCGGCACCGACGCCGGCCCCGAGCCGCACGACCTCTACGACGCCGCGCTGGCTGCCTGCAAGGCGATCACGATGCTGCTGTACGCCCAGCGGCGCGGCATCCCGGTCGAGGACATCCAGGTCGACGTCGACCGCGACGCGAGCCAGGAGCGGCAGGGCACCTACCGCCTGTCGGCGAAGCTGCAGGTGGGCGGCGCGCTCAGCGACGCGCAGCGCGACGAGCTGCTGCGCGTGGCCGGCAAGTGCCCGGTGCACAAGCTCATGACCGAGGTGAAGACCGAGATCGAGACCGGCTGGGCCGGGTAGGGACGCCGCCTAGTCGCGCCCGGCCGCCTCGATGGCGCGCGCCAGCACCGCCGGGTTGCTGAACCACATCTCGTGGCTGCCGTCGCATTCGACGAGGCGGAACAGGCCGAGCCGCTCCGACAGCCGCGGGTGCCAGGGCAGGCCGTGCGGCATGGCCGTGTCCTGCCGGCAGTTCACGTAGGACTTGCCGATCTGGAGCTCCGCCAGCGGGCGCTGCAGCCGGATCGGCTCGGTGAAGGTGCGGTACGGGTGCGGGTTGAGCTGCTCGTAGCTGCTGCGCGCCAGCGCGATGTCGGCGTCGTTGATGAAGGCCTCGCGCCAGACCTCGAAGGGCAGGACCACGGCCTGGTCGGAGGCCGCCGCCACGGCGTCGAACAGGGTCACGTAATGCGGCGGCACGAGGTCGTTGAGGCACTGCCCGTCCAGCGGCACGAAGGCGTTGACGTACACGAGGCGGCGGATGCGCGAGGCCGCGCGATCGGCAGCCCCCGAGATGACCATGCCGCCGTAGCTGTGGCCCACGAGGCGCACGTCGGTGAGCGACTGCGCCTCGAGGAAGCCGACCAGCGAGTCGATGGCGTCCGTGAGGCCGACGCCGCTGCGGTCGTCGCCCGGGCGGTTGCCGGCCAGGGTGGGGCAGTGCACGGTGTGGCCGGCCGCGCGCAGGTGTGCGGCCGTGGCTTCGAGTTCGGCGCCGGTGTGCCAGGCGCCATGGACGAGGACGTAGGTGTCGGACATGCGGTGAGCTCCTGTCGATGGGACGACCGCACTCTAGGGACGCCGCGGCCGCACGGATGGCCGCTGCGCGCCGGCCGCATGGCCGCGGCCCGACAGCCGCCTCAGCGGCGCCGCCGCAGCTCGGCCGGCGTGCTGCCCAACCGGGCGCGGCAGCTGCGCACGAAGTGCGAGGCATCCGCCAGGCCCACGCGGCGCCCGATCTCGGCCACCGTCAGGCGGTCGAAGCGCGGGTCGGCCAGCAGACGCGCGGCGCTGTCCATGCGGCAGGCCATGAGTTGCTGCGCGAAGGTGCGGCCGCTGCCGGCCAGGGCACGGTGCAGCGTGCGCTCCGACACGCCGAGGCCGGCCGCCACGTCCGAGGCCGTGAGGCCGGCCTCGGCATGCCGTTCGCGCAGCGTCGACTCAATGCGCTCGCGCAGCGACGCGGCGCCAGAGGGCGCGGCCGTGCCCTGCTCGAAGGCCAGTGCCATCAGCGCGCCCAGCTGGTCGGTGAGCAGGCGCGCCGGCAGCGGCGGCGCCGCGGCGAGTTCGGGCGTGAGCTGGCGCGCGAAGGCCGACAACGCCGCACCCCAGCCGGATTGCCCGTCGATGCGGCGCCCCAGCGCCGCCTGCGCATCGGCCAGCCAGCCCTCGACCCAGGCCGGATGCAGCTGCAGCGAGACGGTGTCGGCACTGTGCGTGAAGTGGAATTCGTAGCGCCGCCGCGAGTCGACCAGCACCAGGTCGCCGGGCAGCAGGCGGGCGCCCTGCTGCTCCTGCGCCGCGCTCCAGGCGCTGTCGGCCTTGCACAGCAGGTAGTAGAAGTTCTCGCGGCTGCGCGCGATGGCGGCGCCCGTGCGGAACACGTCCTGTGCGCTGCCGCGCACGCGGTTCACGGCCACCGGGCCCCAGGGCACCGATTCGAGCGAGGCATGGAAGCCGGTGCCGCAGCCGCTGGTGGCCGCCATCTCGAGGAAGCCTTCGCAGATGGCGCCGACCCAGTAGTCCAGGCGCTGCGCGGGCGCTGCCGCATCGGTCGACCAGCGGCGCACGGGCGGCGGGGCGGCGTGGGCGGCGGTGGCGGCGGGCATGCCGCGAGTGTGGGCGAG
>JAVHYA010000090.1:0-4095 GCA_031119395.1 Pseudomonadota bacterium | reverse complement strand
GCATGCCGCGAGTGTGGGCGAGGCGCGGGCGCCGGCGCAAGCGGCGCAACCCGCAGGCTCAGGACTGCGGCAGCGCGGGGGCCTGCACGCCGGCCGGCAGGCCGATCGCCGAGAGGCGGAAGACGTTGTCCTCCGGGTCGGCCAGCACGGCCTGCCACTGGCCGTAGTAGGTGGCGTAGGGCGGCTTCACGATGCGGCCGCCGGCATCCTGCGCGGCCTGCACCGCCGCATCCACCGCGTCCGGGCCGTCGAGCATCAGCGTGGCGTAGGCGACGACGGGCACGCGCTCGCCGTCCGTGGGTTGCCGGTCGGCCAGGCCCAGCAGGCCGTAGGCGGGCGCGGCGTTGAAGCCGAACTGGAAGTCGGGCGTCTCCAGCGCACGGTAGATGGGCGAGCGGCTGGCCTCGGCCTCGGGCAGGCCGAGCACGGCGCGGTAGAAGCCGAACTGCGCCGGCACGTCGCGGCACAGCAGGTTGAACCAGAGCTTCATGCCGTCGCCGCCTTCTTGGGCAGGCCATAGGTCCTGCGGTACATCTCCTGCAGGTGCTCGCCGGCGGTGCACGGTGCGAAGCGCGGCGCCTCGCCGGGCGGCACCGTGCCGGGCACGGCCTCGATGCGCGCGAAGTAGTCGGGCTCGTAGAAGAAGGGGATCGAGTAGCGCGGCGCGCCGCCCGAATGCAGGTTGCGCACGCGGTGCGGGTTGGAGTGGTACAGGCCGTTGGTCCAGCGCGGGATCATGTCGCCGAGGTTGACCACGAAGCAGTCGGGCATCGGCGTGGCCGCCACCCAGCTGCCGTCGGGCATCTGCACCTCCAGGCCGCCGTGCGCGTCCTGCGCGAGCAGGGTGAGCGCGCCCCAGTCCGTGTGGGCGCCGGCGCCGAAGGTGCGCTCGTCGGCGCCTTCGGGATGGGCCGGGTAGCGCACCATGCGCAGCGTGACCATGGGGTTGTCGCTGGTGGCGTCGAAGTGGTCTTCGGGCAGGTTCAGCGACAGTGCCAGCAGCTGCATCAACTGGCGCGAGAGCGTGAGCAGGGTGCGGATGTAGGCCTCGCACTGCGCGGGCGCCTCGGGCAGCTCGGCGGGCCACTGGTTGTGGCCGTAGGTCTGGTAGCCGGCGACGACGTAGGGGTGGTCCTCGGGCCAGGCCATGCCGCAGTAGAAGCTTTCCTTGAGGTCGGGCCGGGCGTCCGCGTCGAGGGTCTGCGCGCCCAGGTTCTCGAAGCCGCGCATCGTGGGCGAGCGGCGCATGTCCAGGGCCTGCCGGGTCTCGGGCGGCAGGTCGAGCAGGCGGCGCGCGAGCGCGAACTGCTGTGCCACCTGCTCGGGCGGCACGCCATGGTGGGCGGCGTAGAAGAAGCCCGAGGCCATGGCCGCCTCGCGCAGCTGCGCGGCGACTTCGGCGCGGCGCGCGCCGCCGGGCGCGAGCGCGTCGCGCAGGTCGATGACGGGGATGGACATCGTCGTCCGTCCGCCGTTCAGGCCTTGAGCTTGCGGTCGGCCGCCGCGGGCAGGAAGCGGTCGGTCCAGATGTCGGCCACGGCGGGCGTGCTCTTCAGGCCGAAGGCATCGACCGTCTCGGCGATGGTGGCCTGCAGGCGCTCGGGCGTGGCCGCGCCCCAGCCGTGGCTGCGCGTGCCGGCGGTCTTCATGCTGCCGTCGACGATGAGCTTCAGGCGCTCGAACTCGATCTCCTCGTTGGCCAGTGGCTCGCGCGCCTTGACGGCCGCAGCGCCGGCCTTCGGGTCGGCGATGGCGTCGATCCAGCCGCGCGTGGTGGCCTTGACGAAGCCCTTCATCGCCTCGGCCTGCTCCATGCTCTTCGCGTTGGCCACCAGGCCGTTGCCGTACGACTTCATGCCGTAGTCGGAGAAGCGGAACATCGTGATCTGCTCCGGCCCCATGCCGCGGGCCTTGAGGTTGAGCAGGCCGGTGAAATAGAAGTAGGCCGAGGCGTCGAAGTCGCCCTTGACGAAGCGCGTGTCGCCGATGTCCGGCGCCACGTTCTCCCACTTGACGCCCGAGGGGTCGAAGCCCTGCGCCTTGGCGAAGGCGGGGAAGAGCTTGCGCGAGGCGTTGAAGGGCTGGCCGAGGATGGTCTTGCCGGCGAGGTCGGTCGGCTTCTTGATCGGCCCGTCCTTGCGCACCAGGATCGAGTTGGGGTTGAGGTCGTACTGGATCGCGACGGCCGCCAGCTTCGCCTGCGGGTTGTTGACGTTGAACTCGATCATGGTCGCGAGGTCGGCCGAGGCGCAGTCGTAGGCGCCGCTGCCCACCAGGCTGATGGCCGCGGCCGAGCCGTTGCCGGTGTCGATGGTGACGTCGAGCCCGGCGTCCTTGTAGTAGCCGCGCTGCTGCGCGAGGAGGAAGCCGGCGGCGGTGGCCTCGACCTTCCAGCCGAGGTTGAACTTGAACTTCTGCAGGCTGCCCTGCGCGCGGACGAAGGGGGTGGCGGCCAGCAGGGTGGCGGCGCCGGTGGCGCGCAGGAAGGCGCGGCGGGGAAGGGCGGAACGGGACATGGCGAAAGCTCTCCGGGTGGGCAGACTTAGTGCGTCAGCTCGGAGATCTCGAAACACGAAAGCGCGTCTTCGACCCGATGGCGGCGTTGCAAATCCTCGCGATAGCTTTGGCTATCGCTGCGGTTTGCGCCTTGCCCTCGGGCCGAATCCATCACTTTCGTCATGTTTCGAGATCTCCGAGCTGGCGCACTGCGACAACGGGCACGCACCGTGCGGCGCCGCTGGCGGACGCGTCGGCGCGTCCAAGAGCAATTTCCGGGCAGCCCTGGGGCCGCTGAACGCTTCTACTCCGTGGGCGAAGGCGTGCAGCTTCCGTGCCAATGGCGAGGGCGCCGGCGCCACTTCGGCGGCACCGGCGTTGTGCCTGCCTGCGCCGTCGCGGTGCGGCGCGTTCCATGCCGGGGCGGATGCCCCCGCGCTGCCATCGGGCTTCGCGAAAAGCTGGCGGGGGCGGAGGCGACAAGGTGAAAATGCACGCAAGAGTAGAAGCGTTCAACCGCTGCATGCATCGCCACGGCGCGATGCGTCAATGGCCGGGAATTGCTCTTGAGGTCTTTCTTTCCCACACGACTTTCAGGAGCACCCACACATGACCGAGGCCACCTACGCCCTCCACGAACTGAGCAAGGAATCGCGCATGGGCGCGATGGGCTCGGAAACGAACGCACGCGAAGTCCGCCGCATCAGCCTGGCCGACTTCGACCGCCGCAAGGCCGAGATCGCCGACCAGCTCTGGGACGCGGCCATCGACGTCGGCTTCTTCCAGCTGGCCGACCATGGCGTGCCGCTGGCCGACATCCGCGCGGCCTTTGCCGAGGCCGAGCGCTTCTTCGCGCTGCCCGACTCGGTGAAGGCGCAGTACCCGCTGGCCAACAACGCCGGCTGGGAGAGCAAGGCGCAGGTGCGGCCTTCCACCGGCACGGCCGACCAGAAGGAGAGCTACCAGATCACGCTGCCGCTGATGGGTAACCTCTTTCCGACCGAAGAGGAATTGCCCGGCTTCAAGGCGGCGATGCTGGCCTTCGAGCAGAAGAGCTGGGAGATCGGCATGAAGGTGCTGTCGTGCTTCGCGCTGAAGATGGGCTTCGACGAGTCCTTCTTCACCCGTGCGCACGACAAGTCCAGCCCCGAGTACCAGAGCACGCTGCGGCTGCTGCACTACTACGCGATTCCGGCCGAGGTGCAGGACAAGCTCGACCTGTGGCGTGCCGGCGCGCACACGGACTTCGACTGCCTGACGCTGCTGTACCAGCGCCAGGGCCAGGGCGGGCTGCAGGTGTGCCCGGGCAAGGAGTTCGAGGCGCAGGAATGGACCTCGATCCCGCCCGAGGAAGACCTGATCACCTGCAACATCGGCGACATGCTGATGCGCTGGAGCGACGATGTGCTGCCCAGCAACTTCCACCGGGTGCGCAACCCGCAGCCGGGCGAGTACATGGGGCCGCGCTACAGCATCGCCTTCTTCTGCCAGGCGAACCGCGACACGCTGATCGAATCGCCCTCCGGCAAGTACCCGTCGATCACGGCGGGCGACTACCTCAAGCAGCGCATCGCGGCGAACTTCGCCAAGAAGTATTGA